>JBIPPB010000025.1:0-22088 GCA_044368655.1 Chitinophagales bacterium
CATGTGGAACCCGCATTTGTTGAAACATAAAGACCATTATCCGTAGCTGCTAATACTTTATCATTGTTTTCAGGATCACAACCAATTTCAACTACTCTTTTAAAAGGAATAGAAGAATTAGAAGCAATACTTGAAAGATTAGATGTAAATGTAGAAGAAAGCATTTCAAAATTTTCGCTATTCGCTGCTTTTTTATAAATACCTGCACCATAAAATTGAGAGCCATAATCTCCACCAGGAGTGTTACCCCATAATTCACCCGTACCCGCATATATATCTCCATTTTTAGACTGCATCATACAACCAATTGGAAGTACAGGAAATTTATCCAAACCTGGTACTTCTCTCCAATTTAGTCCTAAATCATCGGAAACAAAAAGACCTCCAGATACTCCAGAAGTATAACATCTTTTTGGATTTTGATTATCAAATACAAAACCTCTTGATCTACCTCCAATATCTAATGGACCTAATTTTTCCCAATCAAGATCTCCTGCTCTTGAAGTAATATTTTTATTTTTTTGAATCACTTTAGCTAAAGCTTCATACCAATCTTTAGAATCTAATCGACCCAATTCATAATTGAACAACATTCGACTTCTTTCTTCAGCTTGTCCTTCGGCTCTTTGTTCTTTAGGTGGCTTTGATTTCTTTTTGTACGCCGGAAAATATAATTTATTATAATTTCCTTTTGAGTATTCAAAACCAGTTAAAACAGCTAATGTGAGTAATAAACTCAATAATAAATTTCTTTTCATATTATGAATTTAGATTAATTTTATCATTATTAATTTGTGAAGTATGGTGTTTACTTTTACTGAGAGCAAAGATATTTACTTTTTTTTAACATTATATTTTTTTTTAACTTTTCTTTTTTATACGAATTGATTTGCAACAAAATTTAAAAACAAATAGCCGAAATGTTTAAATTTGTAAAATTGTAAAATTTGTTGCAAAAAAAATATACAATGTATTATGACAAACTTAATATCGTTTAAAAAAAAAAAATTACTTTTGTCCTAATATAAATTATTCTGTTATTTAATGACTACAATTTCTAAAACAATTACAAAGGATGACATTATCGTTTCAGGTGCACGAAGCACTGGGGTTATTCATATAGGAAATTATTTTGGAGCTATTCGCAATTTTGCTAAAATGATTGATGATTTTGAAAATCCATCTTTCTTTTTTATCGCGGATTGGCATGCATTAACAACACATCAAGATGCCGCTTTGCTAAAAGATTCGGTTCGAAAGACTTTAGCAACGTATTTAGGTTGTGGTCTTGACCCCAATAAATCAACAATTTATTTACAGTCTGATGTACCTGCGATCAGTGAGTTGTATCTATATCTTAATATGTTTGCTCATCTTGGCGAATTAGAACGGACCGCAACATTTAAAGAAAAAATTGCTGCTAATCCAAATAATATTAATGCCGGTTTGCTGACCTATCCTGTTTTGATGGCAGCTGATGTTTTAATTCATAAAGGCACTAAAGTTCCTGTAGGCAAAGACCAAGCGCAGCATATTGAAATGATTCGAACATTTAGTAATCGATTAAATCGAGTTTATAAAAAAGAAATATTTAAAGAGGCATTAGCCTATTCATACAGCGATGATTTTGTGACGGTACCTTCATTAAATGGAAGTGGAAAAATGAGTAAAAGCGATGATCCAAATTCGGCAATACTTCTTTTAGATAGTGATAAAGATATTGAGAAAAAGATTAAAAGAGCAAAAACAGATACCGGACCAACCGAAAAAAACAGTCCATTAACTCAAGAAGTTAAAAATTTATTCTATTTAATGGCTTTATTTTCAAATGAAGAACAGATTACCTATTTTAAAAATAGTTATTTGGATTGTTCGATACGATATGGAGATTTAAAAAATCAATTAGCGCTGGATGCTATTCAATTTATTCGTCCTCTTCGAGAACAAATTGAAGCATATATTAATAAACCTAATTTATTAGTTGAAATTGCTAAATCTGGAGCTGAAAAAGCAAATAATAGCGCAAATAATACTATTGAAGAATTAAGAGACACTTTGGGGTTAACTCGAAAATTTTTAAATAAAATTTCAAATTAGAATGAATAAATCAATCAAACATATAGCTATTGCTGGAAATATAGGTGCTGGAAAAACAACACTCACCTCTTTATTAGCAAAACATTACAACTGGATTCCGGAGTTTGAAAATGTAGAAAATAATCCGTATCTAAGTGATTTTTACGAAGATATGCCACGTTGGAGTTTTAATCTTCAGATTTTCTTTTTGAATAGTCGGTTTTCTCAATTGGCTAAAATTAAATCGGGAGAAGAAGTTGTTATTCAAGATCGAACGATATATGAAGATGCCTATATTTTTGCTCCAAATCTTCATTCAATGGGACTAATGAGTACAAGAGATTTTGACAATTATCAAAGTCTTTTCAAAACCATGCAAAAATTAATTGCACCTCCAGATTTATTAATTTATCTACAAGCATCGATTCCAAGTTTAGTTGAAAATATTCAAAATCGAGCGCGAGAATATGAGGAAAATATTCGTTTAGATTATTTAAGAAAACTAAATCAGTATTATGAAACATGGATCGAAACATACAAAAACGGGCCTTTATTGATTATTAATATAGATGACTTGGATTTTGTTAATAAAAAAGAAGATTTAGGTTTAATTATTGAAAAAATTGACAAAGAAATTAACGGACTTTTCTAAACATGTTATTTTATAAAATTGAAGGAAACGAAGGAACTTGGCTAACGATTATTCATGGACTTTTTGGTAGTTTAGATAATTGGCAAACATTAGCTCGCCAATGGAGTCATTCCTATAAGGTATTATCTATTGATGTAAGAAACCACGGCAGGTCACCTCATTATAATACGATGAGTTATGATGAAATGATTGAAGATATACTTGAAATTTTTAAGTTTCTAAACATTGACCAATCCGTTATTTTGGGACATTCGATGGGAGGCAAAATTGCGATGCATTTGGCCGCTAAACATCCAAAAAAAATTGAGAAACTTATTATTGCCGATGTTGCTCCATTTGCTTATGAACCCAAACACAATGAAATATTTGAAATTTTAAGTTCCATTCAATTTGAAAACTATGAAAATCGAAAAGATATCGAGCAATATATTTTGAGTAAAATGCCTTATGATTTTGCTACAGCTCAATTTATTCTTAAAAATATAAAAAGAAATGATAATAATATGAAATTTGAGTTTAAGTTTAATTTAAATGTATTGAAATTAAATTATCAAAATATTATTTCATACGTTCCAACTATAGGTTTTGATAAAAAAGTGTTATTTTTGGCCGGAGAAAAAAGTGATTACATAACAAGTTCGACTACTATACATCTATTTGATTTATATCCAAATGCCGAAATTGAAATTATAAAAAACGCAGGGCATTGGGTTCATGCTGAAAATCCAACCGAAGTATACGAAAAAGTAAACGCATTTATTAATAATTAGAATATGAATATGATACAAATTAGTGAGAATAAAACAAAGACTATTGCGACGTTTGGCCCTGCTTGCAACCAAGAAGAAATTATAAAAGAAATGGTCATGAAAGGTGTTGATGTATTTCGATTTAATTTTTCACATGGCGATTACGATTTTCATTTACATGGATTTCAACTGATTAAAAATTTCAATAAAAAATATGGCACCAACATTGCAATTTTAGCGGATTTACAAGGACCAAAAATTCGAATTGGTGAGGTAGAAAATGATCAAATTGTTTTAAACGAAGGTCAAATAATTGAAATGACCAATATTAAACAAATTTCTAATGCGAATAAGCTTTATGTGAGTTATTTAAAGTTAGGAGAAGATGTGAAACCGAATGAAGTAATATTAATTGATGACGGAAAAATTAAATTAATAGCTACTGAAGTTTTATCAAAAAATGAAATCAAAGCCAAAGTGCTTGAAGGTGGCGTTTTAACAAGTAAAAAAGGTGTTAATTTTCCAAACACCATTACTACAATTGAAAGTTTAACAGAAAAAGACCGTAAAGATTTTGAATTTGCGTTGCATCATCGTGCTAATTGGATCGCATTAAGTTTTGTTCGAACAGCAAATGACGTCATTGAGTTAAAAGAAATGATTGGTAACTCCTCTTCATTTACGAAAGTCATTGCAAAAATTGAAAAACCAGAAGCCGTTCAAAATATAGACTCAATTATTGCTGTAAGTGATGGGATTATGGTAGCTCGTGGCGATTTGGCAGTAGAAATTCCTCTGGAAACTGTACCGTTGGTTCAGAAACGAATCGTAAAAAAATGTAATTTAAAAGGAAAGCCTGTCATTGTTGCTACTCAAATGATGGAAAGTATGACTGAGAAAAGTTTTCCAACACGTGCGGAAATTACCGACGTAGCTAATGCGGTTTTAGACGGTGCGGATGCTTTAATGCTAAGTGGAGAAACCTCTGTAGGGAAATTTCCGGTTAAAGTTATTGAAACAATGTCTAATATTATTACAGAAATTGAGCAGAATTCTGACATTTATAATAACAATCATTTTGAAATCAATCAAGATGATCCAGACTACATATCGGATGCGGTTTGTTATCATGCCGTAAAGTTATCACATACAATTAATGCAAAAGCTATTCTTGGAATGACTCGAAGCGGTTATACTGGATTTAGAGTGAGTAGCTTTAGGCCAAAATCATTAATTTTTATCTTTACCGACAATAAGCCACTTTTATATGCCATGAACTTAATTTGGGGCGTGCGTGGATTTTATTATGAAGGTTTGAATGGTACAGACCAAACGATTAATGATGTTATTGAAATTATAAAAAATAAAGGACTTGTGGAAGAAGGCGATATTGTAATCAATACCGCTTCAATGCCATTTTATGAAAAATCAAAAACCAATACGGTAAAGGTAAGTATTGTGAAATAGATTACTGATAATTAAGGCTTTGACACTTCTTTCTTTAGAATAATATATGTAGGGAAGTGGTCGGAGTAACCGCCTTGGAAATAGTCTCCAACAAATGTTCTGAATGGATAACCTTTAAATTGCCCCGTGAGGTTTTTTAGATAACTTTTATTAAAAATTTCTGCTTTGTGAAATATAAGTCCATTTTTATTACTCAACATGGGCGTTGAAAAGATTATTTGGTCAAATAAATTCCATGCATCTTGGTAAGCAAGTGTTCCAATTCCACTTAAATAATAATTTGCATACGGATTATACAATGTTTTTCCGTCCAATTTATCTTCTTGCCAATTGGCTTTTAAACATTCTACTACACTATAGCTTGTTGGATCGTCATTTAAATCGCCCATAACGATTATATTCGCATTTGGATTTTGAAGTTGAATACTATCAATTTTTTGTCGAATGACACTTGCCGCTTTACATCGCTTAGCTTTACTAGCCTCTTCTCCACCCCTTCTTGAAGGCCAATGCCCCACAAAAACATGCAATTCTTCCCCCATAAATAAGCCTTTAGTCCATAAAATATCTCTCGTGTAATTTTTTGAAGTACCTTCACTTAAATCTACTAAAAGTTTATCCGATTCTATAATTTTATAATACTTAGGATTATAAAGTAGTCCAACATCTACACCTCTTGCATCTTTACTATCAAAATGCGCGATTTTGTATCCTCTATTTTTCAACTTAGGCATATTGATTAAATCTTTCAAAACCCGTTTGTTTTCAATTTCAGCAACACCCAAAATACCGGGCCCATCAGAATTAATTTCCACGCCAATTTCAGAAAGCACACGCTCTAAACTCTCAAGTTTTTGTTTATATTTTTCTGAATTATAAACTTTAGCACTGTTTGGTAAATATTCTGCATCATCTACAAATTCATCATCAATAGTATCATAAAGATTTTCTAAATTATAAAAAGTAATCACTCCTAAATGATATTTTGTTTGCGCATTTATAGCAAAAAAAGAAAGAACAAAGGAAAATAATAGTATTTTTTTCAACATACGTTAATCATTTAAATATTTACTTACAATAGAATGGATTTCTTCTTCATTCCAAATTGCATTATTTTTTTCAAATTTCAAACCGGTTAATTGTTCATACAGATTAATATAACGACTTGAAATTTCTTCTACTTTTGAATCTGACATTTCGGGCATCATATCTCCTACTCTACCCATAAAGTTATTTTCAATTAACCACTGTCTAACAAATTCTTTTGACAATTGCTCGGGCTCTTGCCCATTTTCAAAATTAGACTGGTAAGCATCTAAAATAAAATATCTAGAACTATCTGGCGTAAGAATTTCATCAATTAATAATATTTCACCATCTTGTGTTTGTCCAAATTCAAATTTGGTATCTACCAAAATTAAATTCTTTTTAGCTGCATATTCTTGACCAAATTGATATAATCCAAACGCATATTTTTTTATCAATTCCCAAGATTCTATGGTCAATATTCCATTTTTAATAATTTCCGCTTCTGTTGTGTCTTCATCGTGTCCTTCAGCGGCTTTTGTAGTAGGTGTAATAATTGGAAATTCTAATTTTTGATTTCTTTTTAGGCCATCAGGTAATATATTGCCACAAAAATCTCTAACGCCATTTTCATATGCGCGCCACATACTTCCTGCTATGAAACCACGAACTATTACTTCAACGGGAATTTGTTGACATGCTGCCCCAACAGATAGATAAGGATTCGGAACATCATTCAACCAATTGGGTGCAATAGATTTTGTTTGTTTTAAGAAAAATGCAGAAAGTAAATTAAGTACAGCTCCCTTATAAGGAATGGGTCTAGGTAAAATGACATCAAAAGCAGAAATACGATTACTTGCTAGGAGTGCAATTTTTGAATTTTTAGTGAATGTATCTCTTACTTTTCCTCTATAATGTTTCATGATAAAAATTAATTTATAGTTTTTTATAATTGATTGTTAAAATTTAAACCAATTACTTCATATTTTCTTCTTTTTGTTTTTTGCGTAGGGCTTCATAAAATTTATCATCCTCTTCTTTCTTCTTATCATAAGCCTCTATAATTTTTGCTACTAATTTATGCCTAATTACATCAGAGTTATTTAGCCTTAGAATGCCAATACCAGGAATACCTTCAAGAATATCAAGGGCCGTAGGTAATCCACTTTGTTGCGTCCTAGGTAAATCAATTTGCGTCATATCACCTGTAACAATACATTTTGCATTTGGCCCAATACGTGTTAAAAACATTTTTAATTGCATTGAGGTTGCATTTTGAGCTTCGTCTAAAATTATAAACGCATTATCCAACGTTCGACCTCTCATAAAAGCTAAAGGCGCTACTTCAATCGTTCTTTGATCTTTTAAAATAGCTAATTTATCCATGGGAATCATATCTTCAAGCGCATCATACAAAGGACGAAGATATGGATCAATTTTATCTTTCAAATCACCAGGAAGAAACCCTAAATTTTCACCAGCTTCTACTGCGGGTCGAGTTAAAATTATTCTTTTTATTTGCTTTTCTTTCCAAGCTTTTACTGCCAAAGCAACTGCGGTATACGTTTTTCCAGTTCCTGCAGGCCCAACAGCAAAAACGACGTCATTTTTGGCCACCATATCAACCAATAATTTTTGATTTTGAGTTCGGGCTCTAATTTGATATCCATTATTTCCATAAACCAAAACTTCGGAATCATTTTTGGTTAATTTATTCGTTGGTGCTTCTTCTTTTTCTAAAATAGTATGAATGTCCGAAACTTGTAAATCGTTATACAATTCAATATGTGCAAATATTTTTTGCATTTTTTCTTCAAACTTCTTCAAATCTTCCTCTGAGCCACTTGCTTTTATTTTATCACCCCTAAAAGCAATTTTAAGTAATGGAAAAGCATTTTTATAAAAAACCTGTTTTGTATTATTTACACCATACAAAACCAATGGGTCGATATCTTGAATAAGAATTGTTGTTTCGATCATGAATCCAATTTAAAGTTTACAAATTTATAAATATTGATTTAAAACCTTTTTATAATCATTTTAAAATTATTTTAATAACATAAAGCTACCTTCTTTTGAAATTTCTTTACCTATAATATACGAACTACCTTTTAGATGGTAATAATAAACATCCTGAGGCTGTAACGCACCCTTAAAAGTGCCATCCCAACCAATATTTTCATTTATTGTATGAAATAATAACTGCCCTTGACGATTGTATATCTTGAAAAATTCTAATTTTTTAATTCCAAATCCTCGAGCATACATAATATCATTAAATCCATCTCCATTAGGTGTAAAAGCAGTTGGAACATTAATCGATATATCTGGAAAAACCCGAATTTCAAAAGTACTTTTTCCTTTAAAACATTGCAACCACGTTTCTTCAAAATCGACTCGATAATTTCTTTGATTAAGTATATAAACTGATTTTGGAAAATTACAGTCCGTGCAAGATAAACCGGTATCTGGGGTCCAATTAAAACGATACGATGGAAATGCCTCAAAAGGTAAAATGACATCAGCACCTGGAGAAACAATCGTATCAAATTGAATCTGAGGCATTTCGGAAATTACAATTACTTGTGCATCACTTCGATTGGTATCACTGCAGCCCGAAGAATCCGTAATTACTATAGCGGACAAAATAGTCGTTGAGTCCAATTTAAGCCAAATTGAATCCTTTTTTTGTTTAATAATTTGATCAGAAGGTTCCCATTTATACGTATGATTTGACAACGGATTTAAAGAAAACAATAAAGCCGTATCTCCAAAGCAAATCATATCCTTTGAAGGGCTTGAAGTTGGATTAGGCCATAAAATAACTCGCTGAGATATAGAATCCGTACATCCATACTGATTATTTTTAACACGTAAAGAAATGTCATAGGTGCCTGGATTTTTGAATAAATAAAAATCATTTTGAAACGTTGAAGAAATGTTTCCATCTCCAAAATTCCAGATTCTTGAATCCGCATTTAAGGAAGTATCCAATAAATGAAGTGGTTTCAAACAAAAAGCGGTATCTAAACCAAAATTTCTTACAAATTTTGATGCTACTTCATGAATAAAAATGGTTGAATCAAATACAATACTGCAAAATCCACCGGGAGATTTAAAACTTGCTTTTGCTGATGTTTTTCCTCCTATGGGTACAAAATTATACGTATGTAGAATCGGACTTTGCATTTGGCTGGTATAACCATCACCAAAATTAATTTCAAATGTATCCACATCACTTGTGTCTTTTATAGTAAAAACAATATCGTCGCCTTTGCAAATATTATTGGTATCAATTGTAAAAATACCTTTTGGTTTATAAACGTTTAAAATATACTCTGCTGTATCAATACAAGATCCATTTGAAGCAATTAAAGTAATTTTGTTTCTGCCTCTTTGAAGTGTTTCGTTTAAGGTGTCAATTGCATTATAATTTGAATTTATAACGGGTATGTTGGAGTTATTAAATATATTCCATCGAATTGTAGTTCTCAGAATACTCGTTTTTAGAGTATCTTCAAAATACCATTTTGAAAGGTATGGAGCGCAAAAATTATTTAAACTTTGATTAAATAATCGAATTTTTAAATCGGGTTTAAACAACAAACGAATTTGATCTTTAAACGTATCTGTACAATTTTTATTTGAAGAATCTATAGCAATAAAATAATAATTGTAACTCCCAGTATCTTTAAATTTGATTTCAATTTGATTGCCTTCAAAGGAATCTTTATTTGAAATCAAGTTTTTGGTAAACTTCCATTTAAAAATACTTGGAAAATAAGCTAAAGCCGTATCAATTAATATTAAAGAATCTGGAGCATAACAGATTGTTTTATTTTTGGTTCGAACTCTTGGATTTAGATTTTTATAATCTAATTCAATAGAAGCCGAATCGGTAATTCCATATTTATTCGTAATCTTAGTAGTTACTTTTAATTTTGATGTTGTTGAATTTTTGGGCACCACATATTCTTTAGTACCTAAGAAATCATTTATTGTATCTAAGAGCGCTGAATAGAGTCTTCGATTCCAACCTCTTAATTCTAGATCCGAAAGTTTAACACTCGTATTTTGCAACTTATTTTTTATCAAAGACCGAAGTAAAATATGATTTTTAGGATTCCATGTATTCCAAAATGTATTATCATCTATTGCTTTTATAAAAGTATCTCTATATAATATTTCATCAGAACTCAAAATGGATACATATTTTTTAGCACCAAGCGTGCTCAATAACTTTAGTTTGTTATCTAAATATTTATTTAAAGAATCTTTAACATGGATTTTAAAGGTATCTCCAGTAGAAAATGTCCAAACAATAGAATCAATTTCAAAAAAAGAGTTGATATTTGTTTGAAAAATTAAAGTATCTTTAGCACAAATCGAATTAGAATCTGGGAAGATTTTTGTAAGAACTTGCGTAATACTATCATTAGCAAAAAAAGCATAGTCTTTGATCTCGCATCCAAGACTATTGGTATAAACAACTTCAAAATCATGGTAAAATATTGAGTCTAATTTAGGGAAAAACGTATTGCTAAATTGTGATCGAATCGGAGCAGCCAAAAATAATCCACTATCTTTAAATTTCCATAAAAACGGAACAGGATTAATATCCGAAGATGCTGCATTCGTAAGTGTAGCAAAAATATTTTTGACTATAGCATTTTGATGAAATTTATAAATAAAGGAATCCTTTATTTCTATTTTTGAATCTGGAATTCTGACATTTTTTATAATCGTACTTTGAGGACAAACATCTGAATTTGAAGTTGTCAATTTAATAGCATAGTTTCCTGAAGCTAAATAGTTATGAATCGGATTTTTAAGCGTACTTGTTTGGCCATCACCAAATTCCCAAAAATAATTGGTTGCATTTTTTGAAGAATCAAAAAACTTTACTTGAAGTGGAATGCTACAATCATAACTATATTGAAAATCTGCAATTGTACCCGGAATATAAATAGATTGGGATGTTTTTTTGAGGCACCAATTGTTTCCTGTTTCTAAAACAATATTGGTGGTTCCTGCACTTTTTGTTGGTTTGAAATTATTTGTGTTTTGATTATAACACTGAAATCCATCAGACCAAAATTTAGTTGCTTGAACTAGACTTGATGGAGTCGTTGTATTGTTTAGATCAATTTGAGTACTTGGATTTGAAGCACATCCAATATTATTAATTGTAAAACTTGGAGACAAAGAGGCACCAACTTGAACTTGAGTATGATACGAAGTATCAATACATCCTTTTGAATTTGTTACAATTATCTTAGCCCAATAAATTCCTGGAAGATTATATGTATGGTAAATAGGAGAATTAAACGAATTTAAATTAAGAATAGGACTACCATCACCAAAGTCTACCTTCCAATTAGAAAGTTGAAAAGGATGACCACTTTCTGGCGTTTTGTCAATCCATTTTGTTTTTAAAGGTGCGCAACCTTTTAGAATTGTATCTGGTGCCCAATGCGCTATAAGTGGATAAAATGCATAACTATCTTTTTCAATTTCACAGCCATATCTTGTAAAACATCTTGCCCTGATAAATTGACTGTCTATTTTCCAAGCAATAGTATCATATTTTATTGTGTCATTATTTACATTGATAGTGAATCCTTTACCGAGAATTTTCCCTTCTGGAATTCGAATCCAATGCACCGAATCATACAAATGAGTTTCTTGTAATTCAAGTGAATAGCTATTAACTTTATTACAAAAAGGAGCTCCTGATATTTTTATTTTAGGTTTGATATCCAAAACTTGAACCGTTTTTGAAAATGATTTTTCACAACGAATCAAATTATTAACCGATGTCTTTAATTGAATTTGTTTTGCTCCCGGAGAAATAAATACGGTTGAAGCTGTTTTTAAAGAACTATTTGTAGGTGAACCGCCAGGAAATGTCCACAAATTGGTCAAATCATCTTTACCATCTCGATCAAACGAAATGGGAACATTGACACAAGCTGTATCTGAAATTTTTCCATTAACTTTTGGATCTAATATTTTAGTTGTATTATTTTTTTTAACTTCTACAGTAGTAGAATACGTGTTTGACTGCTGATTATTATCCATCACCTCCAAATTGACATCATAAATTTTCTCAATATCTGGATACGTTTGCAAGCTAGGCGATGATGAGGTAATTATATTTCCATTTCCAAAATCCCAACGATAACTGACAATTGGAAAATGACTGGAAGTACTATTTACAAAATTTGTAGAGAAAGGTTCTAAACATAAAATTGAAAAAATAGGAAATATTGAACCTTTGAATTCAGATACCTTTACTGCATTAGGAATTGAAACACTGACATCGCAACCCGCATTCGATGGAGATGTTTTTATTTCAACACCTGAGTTATATCGTCCTGGGTTAGTATATTGAAAATTTGCAGGAACGGCATTAGCACTTTGACCATTTCCAGAAGTAACAGTAGTTGAAGTTATTATAACGCCTGGTGGTAGCGTAATCGCAGGATTTAATCCAATATTATCATTTACTTTTCCTTGAGCAGAAAGTGTAATTGTAGGTTTTGGATATACAGGAAACGAATATGTAGCTACAATTGGGCATGTAGCACAAGCTCTTAACGTAATTTGATATGGTGTCGTAGAGGCTGTATTAAAAAGAGCTGATGGATTGGCACTTTGGCTCGATTGTCCATTTCCAAAATCCCAATAATATGTTGTCATTCCAGTTGGGGGTGAGAAAATTACGCTTACAGGAGCACAACCTAATCCTTTATCTGCTGAGATTTGGGCATAAAATTCAGTAAAACAAAAATGAATTAAAAATAAATAAATAAACTTTTTAGTAAACAATTGCTTTCATTTTTTATTATTGTAAAAAATTGAGTTCAAAAATAGTTTTTTTATTTTACTTTTGTGGAAAATATTTCTTTTGAATCCTCGCATATTTAGTGTTTTATTATTTTTTTTTACAACTTTGAATTTTTACGCTCAGAGTCATAAAAGTTTACCCAACTTAAACCAAAAGTTTAGTATTGTTATTCATATCGTTCAAGATAGTATTAATCAAAATACATATCCTGATATTTTTGCTCAAAATAGAATTAATCAAATGAATCAAATTTGGCAAAAAATTGGCGTTCAATTTGAAATTTGTGAAATAAACAGAATCATAAATTACAATTTCTTAAATTGGAATCCTATCAAAACATGGGATAATGAACCGTTAAGCAAACATCTTAAACCTAAGCATATCAATATTTTTATTACGAATGCAGTATTCTCAAATGAAAATTATTACGCTACATTAAACGGAATACAAATGAACGATTCCATATATAATTATTGCGCGATTTCAAAGTATGAAAATGAGGAAATTTGGGCAAAAATGCTTGGAAAATATTTTGGTTTGTATGAAACAAATAATATATCGTTTGGCCAAGAACTTGTAAATAAAAGTAATTGTAAAACATCAGGTGATTTAGTTTGTGATACCGATGCCGATCCCAATGGAACCGAAATTGATTGTAAATATACAAGCGACCTTAGAGATGCGAATAATATGCTGTACCAACCGCAAATTGATAATTTTATGAGTAATTATCAATCGATTTGCAGAAATCGATTTACGCATGGTCAATATGAGCGAATGATTGAACAAATTTATAAAAGTAATCAACTTAAATTTTAAAAAAATATTTATGCCTAAGATAAGCAAAAAAGGTATTTTGATGCCTCCTAGCCCAATTCGAAAATTAGTTCCTTATGCCACTGCAGCAAAAAAAAGAGGTATTAAAGTGATCCATTTAAATATTGGTCAGCCAGATATTGAAACCCCTGAAGTGGTTCGAAATGCGATCAAAAATTTTGATTATAGCGTTTTATCTTACTTGAATAGTGAAGGTAGTGAAAAATATCGTCAAAAACTGACTCTGTATTATAAAAGTGTTGGTGCTACTGTAGAAGCCCACCAAATTATAGAAACTACTGGTGGGAGCGAAGCTTTATTGTTTGGATTTATGTCTACTTTGGATGCGGGAGATGAAATTATCATTCCAGAGCCATTTTATGCTAATTATAATGGTTTTGCAACGGCTGGAGATATTAAAGTGGTTCCAATTACTTCATCTATTGAAACCGGATTTGCATTACCAAGTATTGAAGAATTTGAGAAAAAAATCACTTCTAGAACCAAAGCAATTTTAATTTGTAATCCAAACAATCCTACAGGATATTTGTATTCAAAAGAAGAATTAGACCGGTTAAAAGAAATTGTATTAAAACATGATTTATTTTTGTTTGCCGATGAGGTGTATCGCGAATTTGTTTACGAAGGCAAAAAACATATTTCAATACTTTCGATGCCCGAATTATCGCAACATGCAATTGTTGTAGATAGTATTAGTAAACGATACTCTGCTTGTGGCGCAAGACTTGGCGCATTAATCACTCAAAATCAAGAAGTTTTAGATACTGTTTTAAAATTTGCTCAAGCACGATTAAGTTCACCAACATATAGCGAAGTGGCCGCTGAAGCTGCTCTAGAAACGCCAGCTTCCTATTTTGAAATGGTAAATAAAGAATATATTTCAAGAAGAGATACTTTAGTTTCACTTTTAAATAAAATTGAAGGCGTCACTTGTCCTTTACCTGGTGGTGCGTTTTACGCAATGGCTCAATTACCTGTAGAAGATACCGATGTGTTTTGTCAATGGATGTTGGAACATTTTAACTGGAATGGAACAACGGTAATGATGGCGCCAGCAGCCGGATTTTACGCTACACCTGGACTAGGAAAAAATGAAGTTCGTATAGCCTATGTTTTGGAAAATAAAGAAATAGAAGAAGCGATTAAATGCCTTGAAGAAGGTTTAAAAGCATTTAAAAATCAAAGTCAAAATTCCAATTAAAAACAACATACTAAATAATGTCTGAAAAAATCAATTTTGAACTTTATGACCCCAATGTAGAAATGAAACTCATTTCTAAAGAATACAGAGCATTGCTCAAAGGTCTTAAAAATAGAATTGATCGAACGGGAAAGAAAAACCTAAGACTTGCTTTTGAAATGGCTGTAGAAGCGCATAGCAAAACGAGAAGAAAAAGTGGAGAACTCTATATTTTTCATCCAATTGCCGTTGCTCGAATATGTGTGGAAGAAATTGGACTTGGCGTCACTTCAGCTATTTGCGGACTTTTACATGATACCGTTGAGGATACTGAAATCACTATTGAAGATATTGAGCGAACGTTTAACAAAGAAGTTTCGGGTATCGTTGGAGGGCTTACCAAAATTAGTGGCATTATCGATACACAATCTTCGATGCAAATCGAAAATTATAAAAAACTAATTATTACACTTGCTGATGACGTTCGTGTAATATTAATTAAAATTGCGGATCGATTGCATAATATGAGAACCATGGAAAGTATGAAGCCCGACAAACAAGCCAAAATTGCTTCAGAAACACTTTTTTTATATGCACCTTTAGCCAATCGAATTGGACTTCATACGATTAAAACCGAATTAGAGGATTTATCGTTAAAATATCTTGAACCCAAACAATACCGAGAAATTGCACTTAAGCTAAAAGAAACCAAAAGACAACGAACTCGTTATATCAATGAATTTATAAAGCCCATCGAAGATACATTATCTGAAAAAGGGTTTAATTTTGAGATTTATGGAAGGCCTAAATCCATTTTTAGTATTTGGAATAAAATCCACAACAAAGGCGTTCCTTTCGAAGAAGTATTTGACCTTTTGGCGATTCGAATTATTTTAGATGTACCAATCGAAGAAGAAAAACAAGCATGTTGGAATGTGTTTTCAATAATTACCGACAGTTATGTACCAAGTACTGAAAGACTTCGAGATTGGATATCAAAACCAAAAAGCAATGGTTATGAAGCACTTCATATTACCGTTATGGGGCCACATGGTCGTTTTGTTGAAGTACAAATACGAACAAAAAGGATGAATGACGTAGCTGAAAAAGGAATGGCCGCTCATTATTTTTATAAAGGTGAAAAGAAGGATAAAGACAATAATCCTATTGACGAATGGCTCAAACGAATCAGCACAAAACTTCAAAATAGTGAGGAAAATTCATTAGATCTAGTAAATGATTTTAAATTAGAATTATACAACGAAGAAATCTATGTATTCACTCCAAAAGGCGATTTAAAAATGATGCCAAAAGGAAGTACGGTACTCGATTTTGCATACGAAATCCATACCGGTCTTGGAAATAAATGTATTGGAGCAAAAATCAAACACAAATTAGTGCCACTTTCACATGTTATAGAAAATGGCAGCCAAATTGAAATCCTTACTGGCGCTAAGCAAAAGCCCAATGAAGATTGGCTTAATATTGTAACCACTGGAAAAGCTCGAACGGCAATAAAAAATGCTTTTAAAGCAGAAATAAAAGAATTAGCTAAAGACGGTAAAGAAATTTTAGCTCGAAAGCTTAATGCCATTAGTGCCAAATATAACGACCAAAATCTTCAAACGCTAATTCATTTTTATAAAGAAACCAATCATCTTACATTTTTAAGTAAAGTTAAATTAGAAAAAATTTCACTTTCCGAGCTAAAGAAAATGGAAGTCTTGGGTGGTATCATAAAAACTGAAAAGCTAAGAAAAGAACAAGAAAACAAACCGCTAACCGATAGTGAAATCATTAAAAAGGTAAAGGAAAAACTTAAAGAAAATAGCGACATTCTGATTATGGGCGAAGATGGTTCCAAAATTCAATATGCTTATGCTACCTGTTGTAACCCAATTCCTGGCGATGACGTTTTTGGTTTTATTACCATAAATGAAGGCGTTAAAATTCATAGATTAAATTGCCCAAATGCAGTTAATCTTATGAGTAAATATAGTTATAGAATTGTGAAAACAAAATGGAACCAATCAAAAGAAATTTCGTTCTTAACTGGCTTTAAAATCAATGGAATAGATGACTTAGGTTTGGTTAATAAAATGACGAAAATCATTTCGGAGCATCATAATATTAATATCAAATCCATTTCTGTAGAAAGTGAAGATGGCATTTTTGAAGGAATCGTAAAGCTTTATGTAATGGACATCGAGCAACTTGATGAATTGATACTTAATCTTAAAAAATTAGACGGGGTCATTAATATAAAAAGATTGGAAGTTGAGTTATAAAAAAAACGTTTCGTTTTGATTAAATTCCGACTAAACGATACCTAAAATAACTTTTTATGAGTAACGTACATTTCTGAAAATTTGGAATTCTTATTCTTCCATTAATGACATCATAAGATGCTTTATGCTTAATTTTCTCAAACAAACTTAAATAATAAATATACGCCACATAAACCCCAAATTGTGCATTTTTAGGCAACATTTTAATTCCGATCAAGGATTCATCAAATTCGGATTTTATATCCGCTTCGATCACTTTTTTATTATTTTCGTTAAAGTCGCTTTCTGCTACATTCGGGAAATAAACTCGACCGAGTTCTTTATTATCCGCTGAAAAATCTCTTAAAAAATTCACTTTTTGAAATGCCGAACCTAATTTTTGAGCAAATGGTTTTAGTTTTTGATATTCCTCATTATTTCCTTCGGTAAAAACTCTCAAACACATCAATCCTACTACTTCAGCACTTCCGAATATATACTTTTCATATAATTTCTGATCATAGTTTTGAGGATCTAAATCCATATACATACTTTGTAAAAATCCATCAATTAATTCATATTCAATTTGATAATCATGAACGACTTTTTGAA
The DNA here is from genome assembly GCA_044368655.1 of Chitinophagales bacterium. Classification (GTDB taxonomy): domain Bacteria; phylum Bacteroidota; class Bacteroidia; order Chitinophagales; family JADJOU01; genus CHPMRC01. Next base: position 17,720 of record JBIPPB010000025.1, read on the forward strand.
AACTATTCAATATCGGATTTAAACTTATTTTTCGTTCTATAGCTTTTTGAGTATCTAATTCAAACTCTTCGAGTAAGTTCTTTTTATCAAAACCATGAAAACTATCTACGATTTCATCTGCAAAACGAACAAAACCATAAATCGCATATATTGCAGGTCGAATGGCTGGTTTTAAAAATAAAATACCCAATGAAAAACTTGTACTGTATCGCTTGGTAGTTATTTTACTAATTTTTAAAGATAATTCATCAAATATCGATTTCACATGCTTAAATTTAATCTGTACAAATATAATAAAACTTTTTTTTCGAGGATATTAAAATTATATAACTTAAGTTAATCTTCCAATATTTCGATTTCATAACATCTTGTATGAAATCGTTCTATACTACACTGACCGGTTTTAAAATTAAACCGATATTGATGCAGTGGGCAAATGATTTCATCGCCTTCTAACTTCCCTAACCCAAGGCTTGCTTCTTTGTGAGGGCATAAATTATCAATAATATAATATTGGTTATTTTCATTAATAACACAATATTCATTTTCTTTATAAAAAATAACAGAAGTTTGATTTAAAGCAGGGAGTTGTCTTCTTCGAACCGGTATGACCATACGGAATATCTTTGTTTGACAAATATACATTTTTTCAAAAAAAACCAATTTATTTTTTCTATTTTTGCAAATCCTAAAAATAAAACCAAATTATTATGGCATTTGATATTGAAATGATCAAAAAAGTTTACGGAGATTTACCCGAAAAACTATCTAAAGTTCGATCTGTTATTAATCGTCCTCTAACATTAAGTGAAAAAATTCTTTTTTCTCATTTACATGAAAGTCAAAAAATTGAAGATTTTAAAAGAGGTCAAAGTTATGTGGATTTTGCTCCAGATCGTGTAGCGATGCAAGATGCAACGGCACAAATGGCTTTATTACAATTTATGACAAGCGGTCGATCTAAAGTAGCCGTTCCGAGTACCGTTCATTGTGATCACTTGATTCAAGCTAAAGTAGAAGCAAAAACAGATTTAAATTTTGCCAATCAAGAGAGTAAAGAAGTTTTTGACTTTTTATCTTCCGTTTCAAATAAATATGGTATTGGTTTTTGGAAACCAGGTGCAGGTATCATTCACCAAATTGTTTTAGAAAATTATGCATTTCCTGGTGGAATGATGATTGGTACAGATAGTCATACGGTTAACGCAGGTGGATTAGGTATGGTAGCTATCGGAGTTGGTGGCGCAGACGCCGTAGATGTGATGGCAGGATTGCCATGGGAACTCAAATGGCCAAAATTAATTGGTATAAAATTAACTGGTAAATTGAACGGTTGGGCAAGTGCTAAAGATATTATATTAAAAGTTGCTGGTATTTTAACCGTTAAAGGTGGTACTGGTGCGATTGTAGAATATTTTGGTGATGGTGCAGAAAATTTAAGTTGTACGGGTAAAGGAACTATTGCAAATATGGGTGCTGAAATAGGCGCAACAACTTCAACTTTTGGATATGACGACAGTATGAAACGTTATTTAGATGCCACTGGAAGAAAAGATGTATCCGAATTGGCCGATCAAATTAAAGCGCATTTAAATGCAGATCCGGAGTGTTACGAACAGCCTGAAAAATATTTTGATCAAGTTATCGAAATTGATTTAAATACGCTAGAACCATATATTAATGGGCCTTTTAGTCCGGATTTAGCAACACCAATAAGCCAAATGAAAGAAGCGGCTGAAAAAAATGGATGGCCTAAAAAAGTAGAAGTAGGATTGATAGGAAGTTGCACAAACTCTTCTTATGAAGATATTTCAAGAGCGGTAAGTTTGGCGAAACAAGTTCGAGATAAAAACTTAAAAGCAAAAGCAGAATATACCATTACTCCAGGTAGCGAGCAAATTAGATATACGATTGAGCGTGACGGCTTTTTAGATATTTTTGATAATATCGGAGCTAAAGTTTTTGCGAATGCTTGTGGACCTTGTATTGGTATGTGGAACCGAATGGGTGCGGATAAAAAAGAAAAAAATACTATTATACACTCATTTAATAGAAATTTTGCAGCGCGTCAAGATGGAAATCCAAACACTTATGCATTCGTAGGAAGTCCTGAAATCGTAACGGCACTTGCAATTGCAGGCGACCTTACATTTAATCCACTTACAGATACTTTAGTTAATGAAAAAGGTGAAACCGTAAAATTAGATCCACCCGTTGGAGAGGAATTACCATCAAGAGGCTTTGCCGTAGAAGATGCAGGTTTTCAAGCGCCTATCGAGGATGGAAGTGGCGTCAATGTAGTTGTAGATCCATCGAGTTCTAGATTACAACTTTTAGAGCCTTTTGCAAAATTCAACAACAATGATTTTAAAGACATGTATCTTTTAATTAAAGCAAAAGGTAAATGTACGACCGATCATATTTCAATGGCGGGACCATGGTTAAAATTCAGAGGGCATTTGGATAATATTTCAAACAATATGCTTATTGGTGCTACAAATTATTTTAACGATAAAACAAATACCGTTAAAAATCAATTAAATGGCGCGTATGATGAGGTACCTAAAGTTCAGAGAGCCTACAAAGCTGCTGGAATTGGAAGTATTGTTGTTGGTGATGAAAATTATGGAGAAGGTTCTTCAAGAGAACACGCAGCCATGGAACCAAGACATTTAGGCGTTAAAGTGGTATTAGTAAATTCTTTTGCTCGTATCCACGAAACCAATTTGAAAAAGCAAGGCATGTTGGGATTAACATTTGCAAATAAAGAAGATTATAACAAAATCTTAGAGGATGACCGAATTTCAATTCTTGATTTAGATCAATTTACAGAAGGAAAATCGCTTCAAGTAGAAATTAAACATTCAAATGGAACTACTGAAATTATTATGGCTAATCACACCTATAATTCAGCACAAATTGAATGGTTTAAAGAAGGCGGCGCTTTAAATATCATCAGAAGTCAATTTGCTAAATAAAGCAAAATTAAAATACAAAAAGAGAGCAGCTATAGTTGCTCTCTTTTTTTTAATTAAAATGTAATGAAAATAATTATCATTGTAGCGTATAGCAAAAATCGTGTTATCGGAAAAGACAATAAATTATTGTGGCACTTAACCGATGATATGAAGTTTTTCAAAAAAATGACGCAAAATCAAACCGTTTTGATGGGTAAAAATACGTATTGGTCTTTACCCGAAAAATTTAGACCATTGCCTAATCGAAACAATATTCTATTAACTACAAAACCTTTTGAAAACACCTATGAAAATCTTAGGGTTTTTAATAACCTAGAAACGGCAATAATTACTTTAAAAAAAGAAGGTCTTGAAAAACTTTTTATAATCGGAGGGTCACAAATTTATGAAGCTTTTTTACCTTTTGCAGATGAAATTTTAGCAACCGAAGTGGATACTATTATCGAAGGAGATGCGTATTTCCCTATATTTGATAAAATTGAATTTCATAAAGAAATACTTCAAAAATTTCAAAAAAATGAATCGAATGATTTTGACTTTGAGATTATATCTTACAAAAGAAAGCTACGCTTGTAATCGCTTTTTCATTAAATCGATACAAATTTCTTTAAGTTCTTGAACCGATTTATTTTCTGTTTCTATAGGCTTTTCGATATAACTATCTAAAACACCGGGGCTCATATCTAAAAAGCGATTGATATTATTTCGTTTTTTCATACCAACAAGCGTATTGACTACAATTGGTACATTCATATCTTTAGCCAATTTAAATGCCCCATCATAAAAAGGTAATAACGCTTCGTTCGATTTATTTCTAGTACCTTCGGGATATACAAAAATAGAAAACCCATTTTCCAAAACCTTTTTCATATAAATATATGATTTTTTTCTGCTATCCATACTTTTACGATTTACTAAAACGCCTAAATTCTTAGCGATGATTCCAAAAAATGGTGTGTTTCCCAATTCACTTTTTGCTAAAAATGTAAAAATATTGTGTCTTGGAATCGAAGTCGGGTTCGCAAAAATATCCATATATGATTGATGATTAGAAATAATGACGTAACCTTTGTTGGGTTCTAAATTTGATTTACCTCTTACTCGCACCCAAATACCCGATAAAAGCATTATTAAAGGACTTGAAACTTTCAAACACATAAATAAATTAAACGTTTTTGCATTATTTTTAAACAAAAACGTTGATATAAAAACAATGATTGATGTTGGGATTACAACAATTGCAATCATTATATAACAATAAATTGCCCACAAACTTCTTAATATTGAAATCATTTCATTTTTTTTGCAAATTTAGAAAAAATTGATTGGATTCATTTTTTAATTTCAAATTGATTTTATTATTCATAATTTTTGAAACATTATTAGTAAAA
>JBIPPB010000144.1:0-6314 GCA_044368655.1 Chitinophagales bacterium
TATATCTCGACCACCCCGTCAAGGGAAACGAACGGGGCACTGTCCCAGTTTTTCTCAATCTTGAATTCCATTGGGAGTTCATCCGCCTGCGCGTCCAATCGGCAGGTTTCCTGCTGTTGGGCGAGGATTTTTGCGCGTGGTGAAACGCCATCTTTGGCAAGGCATTTAAGAACATTACGACTCATATCGTTGCCGGGTTCGTAGCGGCAACGGCTTGGCTGAATGTCGCTTGAATCCCAGATAGTGCATGGTTCGCCACAGATGACGGCAGCGTGGAGGGCTGCGCGTTGCTCCTCTCTATCGACGCATTCGGGCTCGCACCCGTCGAATCGGATAAAGCAGGATACTGTTTTTTTGCTATATTTATTAAGTCTCATATTTTCAGTTGGTTTGGATGATTAGATATTAGAGGTTGCTTTTGCGATGGCGCTTTCAAGCGTGCCCCAGGCGCGCCCGATCGTTGGGTTTCCATGCTCGAGCGGGTATTCGGATTTGATGGCAGCCAGTGCCACCATGCAGGCTTCGAGCAGCTCAGGCGCGGCGGCGATCAAGCGGGCGTTTGCCAGCAAAGTCTTTTCGGTGCCATGTACCCGAGCAGCACAAAAATTGCCGTTTACGACATATGGTTTACCATTGCAGAAATCTACAACCCATGGTCCAGGAGTGTGCTCATCAACATTTTTTAAGCTCTCATCGAACTCAACATCTGCAACCGATTGAGCATCCGAAGTGCAAAGACCTTCTGCCTCTAACTCTTGAACGCGGGTTTTATATGCTTCCCAATATTGGGCCGACTTCTTCTGTGTATTTTTCATTTTTCTACTAGTATTATAGGTTCCGGGTGCCTCCCGGTCGGTTCGCCATTTGCTGGCGACGGGTTTAAGATAAAGTATTTTTCGTAGTTGGCAACATTTATTTTCACATAATCCGAAAATTTATTTCTCCGGTTCAAAAAAGCGCAGCGGGGGTTTTAACTCAAAAAAGCGCAGCGGGGGTTTTCGTCCAAAAAAGCGCAGCGGGGGCAGGAATACATAAGCCATAGTCACGGGGCGGAAATTGGTTTTTTGTGGCACCGGCCGGAAATCGGCATTTTTCATCACGCGGCCGGAAATCGGCCAACCCGACCGACCAGGCCAAAAGCGCCCGATTTCCACCCCGGCCGCGGATCCACCCTGGCCATGGATCCACCCGGCCGCGGATCCACCCTGGCCATGGATCCACCCTGGCCGCGGATCCACCCTGGCCGCGGATCCACACGACCGCGGATCCACCCTGGCCGCGGATCCACACGACCGCGGATCCACACGGCCACGGATCCACCCGGACCGCGGATCCACACGGCCACGGATCCACACGGCCACGGATCCACCCGGACCGCGGATCCACCCCGGACCGCGGATCCACACGGACCGCGGATCCACACGGCCACGGATCCACCCCGGACCGCGGAACCACACGGACCGCGGATCCACACGGACCGCGGAAAAAAACCCCGCACGCATGGCGCGCGCGGGGTGGGTTTTCTTTTCATTACTCGCCGAAAATTAGGGGCGCCGATGCGGCCGCCCGAGTTTCGTGGTCGGGTGGTCCTAATGTCCACCGGGCGCCGATTAGGTGGCCGGCGACAAGGAAAACACCGGCAGCGCCGGCGATGCATGCAATGACAAGCGCCGTTTCGATTTTCTCATACATCGGCGCCCGCCCTTTCCATGACATGCTCAGGTGATACATCAGCGAGGTTTTCACGGGTGGATTTTTCCAAATCATCCGGCGAGGCGCCGGCCGCCATGCACTCGGCTATTAAGGGGAAAGGTTCGCCGAGCATATCCAACAATTCGGCATTTCTCCACGCGTAGACGGTCGCGGGGTTGATTAATGCAAGGAAACATTCCACCCTGTGCAACAGTGACAAAAACGGTGTGCCCATGCCGACGCGGCCGCGGTCCCATGGATCCGGCAGCCCTAAAATTTCCAGGTGGATATAAAGCCCGGCGCTCGGGTGGTCCAATGTAACCCATGTTTCAAGATCACGGGTGGACATGTCGCACGGGTCCTTTTTTCCGTAATATACAGGGCGCCCGTCGCTGAGCCGGCCGGCCAGGGTGGGGCTCGGTTTCATCGGGAAACCGTCCTTTCCATGGCGGCGCTGATCGCGCGACTCTTTTTTGAGCCGTGCGGATTAATCCAAACCGAAGGTTGACGCCCCTTGGAAAGCCCGGCGCAAAGCTTGCATTGCGCGCATGTTAATCCCTTTGCGTCACTTAGACATTCGATCGCATCGGCCGGCTTATCCGGCGAAACGTGAAACGTTCGGAAGCCGATCGCATTCGCAAGCTTCCGGGAATCTTCCGTTTCTGTCGATGCCATAAAATAGGCAGCGTAGGCGTGAGCCATCGGATTTTCTCGCCAATCGTGAAAATATCCCGTCCAACCCTTTGAAGCTTCCGCGATCGCTTTAACTTTGGAAATAGGTAGCAAGGTTGGATTGCCGTACGCGCCAAACCTAACTTTGCGCCCGGCGAATATGCGGGAATATTCAAACGGATTCAACTCAGGGTAGATCCCGCGATTCAATCCGCGCCAAACAGCAAGGGGCGCTTGCCCCACATTAACATAGCAGCCATTGCCGGAAGCGAACGGACAGCCCCGGCAAATCGTTTTCACATCGATGCCACGCGCGACAGCCTCAACCGGATGCATGTCCTCGAGGACAAACCAAATTTGAACCATGTCCCCTGTTTTCCGATTGTCGGTTTTCAATGTCGCAACGGCAGCGAATCGCTGACCGTTTACTGTACCCCGGTGGATAACGTACCCACCCGGTTTTTTGTTTGTCTTGCGATGAGCTGCAGCGATAGCGCCGGCCCACGTCGTGCATGTGTCTTGTATCATTTTTTTGTTTTCTACGGTTTCCCGGTGTCCCACCGGGTAGGGCGTCGCTGCATGCGACTAGGCAAAAAATAGCAAGGGCGCCAAGCTTTGCAACAGTTAATTTAAAATTAATTTGACCGGGCGCGCGGATCCACCCCGCGGCCGATTTACTGGCATGCGGTCCGGCGCCGGCGATGACCACCCGACCACCCCGCGGCCGGATCCGCGGCCGGCGCTCGGCAATCACCAGGCCAAGCACGCGCGGCCGGCATGTCGCACGGTTCCGGGTGGCTGCCGGTTCATTCAAGCGCTGCCAGGCGAGCGCCGGCAGGCAATGCCAGGCGATGCCGGCGAAGCCAAGGAATCTATTGACCGGTGCCCCTATGCGGCGCGGCTCGGGGGACCCACCTTGTAAAACTGTGCATATTTTGTTTTCAACCTTGCACGGTTGATCAGTTGACGCGGCTGGCTAGGCATGCCGCCAAGCCCCGAGAATGCTAAGAAGATACTGGAAATGGACTTCGCCCAGATCGAAAAGAAGGCCAAGTCAGGAAAGAAACTAACAAGAGGCGAGCGCGCCCTGCTTCAGTCGATGAGCCAAGGTGGTGAGGAGTCTGCCGATTCAAGGCATGAGGCATCGAGCTGGCTTGAGTTGGCGGAAATTCTGGGTGTGACCACCGAAACGATTCGGCAGTGGAGAAAAATCCCGGATTGCCCGAAGGAATCATCGAACAGGACGCACGATGTGATCGCATGGAGGCAATTCGTGAAGGCACGCGGACTTCGCGGGAATACCGGCGAATTGGAATTTAACGAAACCCAGCTTCGCGGCAGGAAATTGTTGGCAGAGGTCGAGGAGCGGGAGCTTCGAGTGGCGGTGAAGAGGGGATTTTATGTCACCATGGAGGCTGTTAGGGAGAGATGGACCTACCATGTTGCTCAAGCGCATGCGGTTTTCCGCAACAAGTTAGAGAATGAGCTTCCGCCATTATTGGTTGGGCTCGATGCGGTAGACATACGAAAGGAAATGGTAAAGGTCGTGGATGAGATCACGGCCACATTAAGGCGCGGAGATTACCCGAAAGAGAAAGATCCTGATGATTCAAGCACCACCAACAACGCCCCAAGAAAAAGCAGAGCTGGACGAAAAGTTCCTGCACGGGTGGCCTAATCAAGATCGCCGGCCGCCATGGCAGTGGTGCGAGGAATATGTGGAGTCGATTCCGTATTCTCCAGTACCCGGCGGGTTCAAATCTGGCAATTCGCCATGGATTCGTGAGCCATTGGAGGCGCTGGCCGATCCGTCGGTATCACTGGTGTCGATCATCGCGGCGATTCAGGCAGGCAAAACCATGACGGCAGAGCTTGGTTCGTGTTGGATCGCGGCCAATGCGCCCGGACCGATGCTCTGGCTCGACCAGACCGATGCCGACGCCAAGGACCAGATGGAAAACCGTCTGCAAGTGCTATGGAAACAATGCGGTCCAGTTCGGGAGATTTTGCCGCGCCATCAAGGCGCAGAGCGTCACAAGCTGAAAAGAAATTCGGTTTCTTTCCTCAACGGCATGACCGGCTGGGTGCTCGGCGCTCACTCAAAGACCAATCTCCAACGCCGTTCGATCCGCTGGTTGATCGGCGATGAGACCTGGCGCTGGCCATCCGGTCACATGGCCGAGGCCGAGGCGCGGGTCACCGCCTTCGGGTGGCTGGGCAAAAGGTTCTTCGTGTCGCAGGCCGGCGAGACCGATGACGACACCGATCGGAAATTCAAATCGACCGACCAGCGCGAGTGGTGTTGGCGCTGTCCAAGTTGCGGGACGACGCAGCCTTGGAGGTGGGAGAACATCGAGTGGAGCAAGGACGCCAAACTTGATGATGGTGGGTGGGATTTTGAAAGGGTGCGCGAGACCACCGAAATGTTCTGCGAGTGTGGGAAGAGATTCCCGGACGCCGATCGATCACGCCGAGAGCTGAACGACCCTCGTAACGGCGCGCGTTATGTCGTGCAAAATCCCGGAGCAGCAAAGTCGAATGTTGGTTTCCACTGGAATGGCTTGTGCGCTGGCTCATGGGGCAACCTCGCCGAGATTTACCTCCGGGCAAAGGCGTCAGCAAGGTACGGCGACATCGATCAGTTGAAAATCTTCTGGCAGAAGCGACTAGCTCTCCCATTCACGGAATACACCGAGGATTTCTCGATCAAGCCGACTGATAGCGGGTATGCCAGAGGCGAATTACTCTGGGGCAAGGAAGGCGCGATCATCGCTGGCAAGATCCGCCTACCCGATGAGGACGATGAGCCTCCGGTGCGGCTGCGCGTGATGACGGTGGATGTTCAAATGGATCACTTTTGGTGGTTGATCACCCAATGGAGCCCCGATGGATCGAGTCGCCGGATCGACTGGGGTACAGCTCACACCTGGGAAGAGTTGCAGGAAAAGCAGGAAAAATACGGCGTTTCGTCCTCATTGGTTGGCGTCGATGCCGGTTTCAATAGCTACGAGGTCTATCAAAGATGTGCCGAGCATGGATGGGTCGCGCTGATGGGCGATCGCAAGGCGACATGGACTCACCGACTCAAGCAACGCCTCGGCGTCGGCGTCCGGGTTAAGTCATTGGAGAGATTTTACTCGCCCAAGAGGTCAATTCATGTCGCCGCCGGCAAGACCGCTCAGATGTTTTATTGGAGCAACCTCAACATCAAGGACGCGATGGCTCGGATTCGGCGCAATCAAGATCCAGCGCGCGGTCCAACATGGGAGGTTCCTACCGACGCCTTCACCGAGGCGGATAACGACGAAAAGAAAATCGCCTACCTAAGCCAACTGGAATCCGAGATGCGGATCAAGGATGGCGACCGCTGGCAATGGACGCGGATCCAAAAACGACCGAACCACCTTCTCGACTGCGAGGCGATGGCGACCGTGTTTGCCTTCATGCTCAAAATCCTTGGCCGCGAGACCGAGCAGGAAGCCGCCGAAGATTGACAACTTGTCAGAGGGCATGGCGGCCCTCGACATGACGACAGGTTTTTCCACCGAAGAGGTGGTCGAGATCCTCGAAGAGAACAAAAAGACACTCAAGAAGCTCATGATCAGCTTCCAGGAGTCGGGATCGCAGATCACTTACAAGCGCCTCGATGACACGAAAGAGATCATCGCGGCTTGCCAGCACGCTCTCCGCAAGCTCGACCCGATCACCTACGGCAAGACCCGCCGCACCTGTCAGTCAACTGCCGGTATTTTCTAACATGAACCTGCTGCAAAAAATCACCAAGTCCGCCGCTTTAGCCTTTGGATGGTCGCCCTACGAGAGCGTCAACCCATCACCGGTTCGCCAACGCCTGCCCGCCGCAGCTCCGCAAGACCACCGCAAGGAGGCGACGCCACTGGTACGCAACGAACTCATCAAAGGCAGCCGGTATCTGATGAAAAACAGCGGGT
>JBIPPB010000026.1:0-21674 GCA_044368655.1 Chitinophagales bacterium
CTTCGGTTAATGATTTTGAATTGTTGTTTAAATTTCTAGGTGGTGGTAATGCTTCAGATGGAAAAGCTACAAAATCATTAATAGATTATAATTTCACAATGGATGGTATGGATATGGAAGAAATAGCTGTTAAGGGTACAAATTTATCTAAATTCAAAGCTACTTTAGGAGGGTTTTTGTATCCACAGGGAAATGGTGAAGCAAATAGTACATGTAATTTTTGGTGGACAAATATATCTTCTCAAGCGATTAACTCAAATGAAAAAGAATGTTTTGCAATGGATATAGGATATTGCTCAAATGATATAGGTGGTGGAAAATTTGCATATGGTCTAGATTATGGTTTTTCTGTAAGATGTATTAAGAAATAACTATAACGAATTACAAGATTAAAATAAATCAAGAAATTAAAAATATGCGAAAAATATTATCATTTACATTAACATTTGGAATAGTTATATCTAGCTATGCTCAAAGTAAATATTAATGTTGAAAAAAATCATTAGATAGCATGAAGTTAGATAATTTAAAAAATTGAAAATCTATATATACTAAACAATGATTTTAGATCCTAAAATTTACTCAGATGAAAAGGTTGTTATAACTGATTAATAGATATAGTAGCAACATACTAATTTTTTACAAGTAAAATTCATAATTCTAATTTGGCTAAATGAATACTAGACTTATAATATTATTTTTTTTCTTTTTCTCTTGCCAGTCAAATACAGAAAAAGTCATTGCTGATCAAAAAACAAAAATTGATAGTCTTGAATTGGAACTCAATAATTATAAAGTGCTTCATTCAATTGCGAAAGAGATTATTGACAACGATTCTACTTATACGGAATAAAAAAAGCATATTTTATTATAATATCTATATGCGGTTTTTCAGAATATTCAATGTTGTAATATCAGTTTCAGGATCATAAGAAACATCTCCAAAGTTTCTCAATTTGCTAGTTAGATCAGATGATGCTGACACAAATCTAACTTTTCCGTCTTCAATATTATCTTGAACAACTTGTTTCAGAAATCCTTTACCTTTATACTCAGGTTTAAATTCAATGTAATCAACACCACCTAGATCCCAATGAATACCACCAATCATTTCGTTTTTAATTATTATTGGTTGCAACTCACCTCCACTATAACTATTTTTACCATTAATTTCAAGCCATTTCTGTTCGGCTTTATTAACGTTGCCAAAATATTTAATTTTATTGTTTTCAATATTATTCTCAATTTCAATAATGAGGTTGATCCATTTTCTCATATTTATCATTATATTAATAAATAGTTTTGAATATGAAATTGGTTAATAAACTTTAAAATATAGATTGGGCATACCTAGCACTGTTTTAGCACTATTTTTTATTTTACGCTTATAATCAATTGATTTTCATTTGTGTGTAAATATTAGCGGAAACTCCCTTATTCGAATCTACCATTACAAATATTTGTATTTAATTATTAAAAAAATAATAATTGAACATAAATACCATTAAAAATGCTTAATATACTTTTTCATACAATAAATCTATTTTTTTTCAGTTTTATAAATTATAATGTGATTTATTTTTATTTCAATCAACAACTTAAATGTAATTTTTATAGAATAATCTTTTACTTTTTTTTTAAACCATTAAAATGTATTAAAATGAAAAATGTAAAAGCGTTATGGCTATTATTAAGCTTTGTGGGGAATTTGTATTCCCAAGATGTTCAGACTATAAAACTCGTAGTGAATTTTGAAAAAAAACAATACGAGTTGAAGGAAAGTGAAAAACAAAAAATTATTGATTTTTGCAAAGAATTGGAAAATCGTTATTTGAAAAATATCTATATAAAAGGTCATACCGACAAAGATGGAGGCGATGGATATAATCAGAATTTATCAGAAAAACGCTCACAATTTGTTGAAAATTTATTAGTTACAAATGCGATAACTCAAAATAAAATTAAAAAATTGAGTATGGGAGAACGCAATATTTTAATTAAAGAGTTTTCGGAAGATCAAAAAGCCATAAATCGGCGCGTGGAAATAGAAGCGAAATATCTTAAGGCTGTAAATTTGAACGAATTAATAAATGAAATTAGTGAAGTTGAAAATCAAAAATTTGTGGATTCGGGGCATAATCATATCGTAATAAAGGGTAAAAAAGGAACTGAAATTTTGATTCAAAAAAGTAATTTGCTCTATGAAGATGGATCGCCTTTAGAAGATCATGCCAAAATAGAATGCCATTTAAAAGAGATTCAATCTTTTGGCGATCAATTATTTGAAAGTATTGTAACGACAAGTCCCGAAGGAATCCTCGAAAGTGGCGGTATGTTTCAGCTCAATGTATTTGCAAATAATAAAAAGCTAAAACTAATAGAAGGCGCTTCATATCAAGCCAAAGTACCTACTGGGGAATTTAAAGAAGGTATGAATGTATACACAGGGAGCAAAAATGAACAAGGTGAGGTATCATGGAATAAACAGGATTCTATTTTTCGAAAAGCCAATTCTTATTTAGGTCCGCGCCCTTCAATTTGTGTAGAGGAGAACGAATTGGTCAAAGTAAAATATATTTCAAAATTGGACTCGTTGTACAAAAATTTTAATTTAGTAATTCCTAAAATTCCTCAAGCTCCAGCAGCATTGCAAAAACCTAGATCTCCTCATTTACCCGATATTAATAATAAAAAATATGAGATTGAGTGGTTTCAAAAACTCTTTATTTCAAAAGAAAAATCGGAGTATCTTAAGCAGTTGAAATATGAACCTGATTATGAAAAATATTTAAACCAAATTGACCGATTTGAAGTTAAATATGAAAAGTATTTGGACAAATTGAGCAAAAAGGAAGAAGAAACAAAACGGTATACCGAAGCTTTGAAACGCTATAAGGATTCTATAAAACAATGTTTTGAAGATGTTCATCTATATAAATTGGCTACTTTGGAGCAGTTATATGCCAAGTCTGTAAATAATAGGATAAAACATGTGGTAAAACAATCTCAAAAAGATAGCTTTTTTAATTCCAATGTTTTGGGATATATTTCGGAATATCGTCATTTATTAAAAAAACTTAATTTGGATTCGAGATATTTAAGTGCCACTAAAAAAATTGCGAATCATAATATCTTCTGTTCAAAAACAGATCAATTAAAATATGATATTTATTTAGAAGGTTATGACTATAATTTAGAAATGGATTTTAACAATCTTGTAAAAGAGAATTCGCCAAAAGAACAATCGGAAGTAATCGCATACTTAAAGAAACAACAAGAGGATTTTTATTTGAGACAAGTAGCTTTGGGATATGTAACTAATGGTCAAATGCTTCAATATTATACAGCCAATTTAACTTCGTTTAATTGGATTAATGTAGATAAATTTATAGGAGTCCCTCAAGATCAATTTGTTGAATATAAGCTAGATATGGATAACGATTTGAAAATAAAAGATAAAAAAATGTTCGCCATCATCCCCGAAACCAATTCGACAATTCCTATTTATAATAATAAAGTTAAATTGCCTTCAAAATATAAAGCGAATATAGTGGCATATTATATGGATAAAGACATGAAGGTACATTATTGTAAAAGAGAGGTGAACAAAAATAAAGATACGTATTCTTTAGATTTTAAAGAAAAAACATTGGAAGAGTTTAAGAATATTTTGGCAGCACTTTAGATTATTTAGTTTTTTCAAGAAAAGTCAAAATCTACCGAGAAATAATACTAGTGATTTTTTTCAAAATTAATGTTGATTTAATTGAATATCATCGATATATGATAATCTAAATAATTTTTTATTTTGAAATGATTTTGAAGTAGATTTAACGTAAATCCAAATATTTGAAATAACAAAGTGCTTATTTTAGTTAAAAATGGTTAAATGTTTATCCTTTTTGTTAACCTTTTAGTTAAAAAAGACACTATAAATTTAGTAGGTAAGTTTATTTATTTCTATGTTAATAATATTCAAAAATTATTAACAATAAAAATAAAATATATATTTTTACACCATAAAAGAATATAACAAAATAATAAAAATCATATTTTACATGGCAATCAATTTACAAAAGGGACAAAAAATTGATATTGGATTATCAAAAATAACAGTTGGTTTAGGTTGGGATCCAAACGAAGGAACAAGTCATGATTTTGATTTAGATGCATCGGCAATAATGATAAATAAAGATAGAAATTTATTAGGCGAGAATTATTTTATTTTTTATAATAATTTATGTGGGGTTGGGCATGATAATCCAAATCAATGTAAAAACAATAATTGTTTACCAGGTAAATTTGGTTTAATTCATACTGGAGATGATCCCGATGGTAAAAGTAGTGACGGTGATGATGACGAGGCAATAAGAGTTGATTTAAATAGAGTACCTAGTGAAGTTCTAGAAATTTTGTTTGTAGTTACGATTGCAGATTTTGAAAGAAGAAATCAAAATTTTGGTCAAGTTAGAAATTCTTATATTAGGGTAGTAGATGATATTTCTGGCAATGAAATTGCAAAATATGAATTAGGTGAAGACTTTTCTATAGAAACTGGAATAGAATTTGGAAGACTATATAAAAGAAATGATCAATGGAAATTTGAAGCATCAGGAATTGGATATAAAGCTGATTTAGCTTTCTTTTTGGAAAAATATTATAAAGGAGAAATTATCAAGTAATGATTTCAGATAATTTAATCATTGAAAATGAACATTTTTCTTTTGATTTATGGCAAACAATAATAAAATCTAATCAAAATTATAAAACAGAACGTGTGAATTTATTTAAAACATTTTTCAATTTAAATCAAACTTATGAGGAGTTAACATTAATTCTTAGAAAGGTTGATATTAATTGTAATAAATTAAATGAAATTACAGGTTTGCATTTAACTTTTGATCAGTTAGTTTATTTGTTTCTTTTAGAGTTAAAAAAAGATATAAGTTGTATTCAGAAAAGTGTAATAGATGAATTATATATTAAAAATGAGAATATTTTTTTGGAAAACTTACCCAATTTAATTCTAAACATAAATATTTTTGAAAATATAAAAAGTAAAGGAAAGGATATTAGTTTAATTTCAAATACAGGTTTTATAAAAGGAGAGACAATAGTCAAATTATTTAAAGGAATCAATATATTAAAATATTTTGATTTCTTTTTATTTTCTGATGAAACTGGATTATCAAAACCAAATCCAAAAATATTTGAATTATCTTATGAAAGAATAGTTAAATATAAAAATATTCCAAAGAATAGAGTAATTCATATTGGAGATAATAAAATAGCTGATTATGATGGAGCAGTATCTTTTGGTTATAATGCATTATTAGTATAAAGTATGTATAGTAGTTTTAGTTTACATAAAATTCATGATATCTCAAAATTAACTTTTAATCCTTCAGATTATAGTAAGTTTAAGTTCGGTATTGAAACAATTGCCCAACGCTTTGGTAATGAATTGGCTATCAATTTCATTAATGAGTACTCTAAAATACTTTTAAATCAAGAAGAGTTATATATTGCACCTAGCCCATATTTATCGATACCTACAGCATCTAATTACTTATGTAAAGAGTTTGTAAAAGTTCTTAATAGGTTTTTATGCGAAAATAATAAGAAAGCTATTAATGAAATTAAAATTACACGAATAAATACCTATACACAAGATTATGGAAACTTAACCTTTGAAGAAAGAAAAAGTATGATAGAAAAAGACACTTATTATATTGATAAGGATGTTATTAAGGATAAATTCTGTATATTTATAGATGATATTAAAATAACAGGTAGTCATGAATTTACAATTAAAAATATATTACAAAATTTAAAAATTAATGGTAGTTTTTATTTTGTATATTTTGCTGAGTTAAAAAATACTGAGATTTCACCAAAAATTGAAAATTATTTTAATTACTATGCATTAAAGGATTTGAATGATTTAATTAAAATAATTAATAATGAAAATTTTAATTTTAATACTAGAGTAATAAAATATTTATTATCTTTACTACTAGTAGATTTTCAAACAATAATCTGTAAAATGCATGAAATTCAAAAGATAACATTATTAAATTTAGCAATTTCAAACAATTACCATCTTATTTCTTCATACCAAAATAATTTTAATCACTTAAAAAATATAATTTATGGCTATTAATTTACAAAAAGGACAAAGAGAGGCAATTAGCTCTCAAAAATTTACAATTGGACTCGGATGGGACACGAATAATACATCAAGTGGTGTTTCATTTGACTTGGATGCATCAGTATTTATTTTAGGAGAAAATGGAAAGTTACTGTCTGATTCCCACTTTGTTTTTTATAACAATTTAAAGTCTCCAAATGATGCAGTTGTTCATACTGGAGATAATATTGATGGAGATGGAGATGGAGATGATGAACAAGTTAATGTTGATTTATCTAAAATAGATAGTAATGCGATTGAAATATGTGTTGTAGTTACTATCCATGATGCGGAAAATAGAAAGCAAAATTTTGGGCAAGTTAGAAATTCTTTTGTGAGAATATTTGATTCAAACTCGAATACTGAAATATTAAAATACGAGCTTGATGAAGATTTTTCAATTGAAACAGCAGTAGAATTTGGTAGAATTTATAAAAGAAATAATGAATGGAAATTTGAGGCTGTAGGTACTGGAATGAAAGGTGGTTTAGCTGATTATTTAAATAAATTTCAATAACAAATAAAATAAGAAGAAAATGGCAATTAATTTAACAAAAGGTCAGAAAATTGACCTAAGAAAAAATTCAGGTGACACTTTAAAAAATATTTGTGTCGGTGTTAATTGGGGTGCAATTGAAACAAAAGGATTCTTTGGAAATACAAAATTTGAATCAGTAGACCTTGATGCGAGTTGTGCTACATTTGATGATAACAATAATTTATTAGAGTTGATTTATTTTGGAAATTTAAAATCTAAAAATAATTCAATCAAACATAGTGGAGATGATTTAGTTGGAGATACTGGAGGAGATGATGGTTTAGATAATGAAATTATATCAGTTGATTTAACTAATATTGATCATTCTGTTAATAAAATAGCATTTATTTTAAATAGTTTTAAAGGGCAGGATTTTAAAACGATACCATTTGCTTCTATTAGAATTTACGAAGGTTCTCCACAAAGAGTAAATGAAGTTTTTGCTACATATGATATTGCAAATGATGCGTCATTTTCAGGTAAGGTTTCTATGATTTTAGGAATTTTATATAAGCGAAATGGTGAATGGAAGTTTAATGCAGTAGGTGAGCCAACTAATGATAAAGACTTAAAAGAAACAATATTTACTGTAATATCTAAATTTTTATAATAATGAGAAGATTACCCGTATATTTATTATTAGATACATCTGGTTCAATGAGTGGTGAACCAATAGAAGCATTAAAAAATGGAGTTCAAGTAATGATTTCTTCATTAAGACAAAACCCTCAAGCTATTGAAACAGCATTTATAAGTGTTATTACATTTGATAGTGTCGCGCAACAGTTAATTCCTTTAACCGATTTAGCCTCTTTTCAGATGGTTGATATAAAAGCAACAGGTGTTACAGCTTTGGGAGATGCGTTAAAGTTAGTTTCAAATAAAATTGATAACGAAGTTGCAAAAACTACTATGGAGCATAAAGGTGATTGGAAGCCTTTAGTTTTTATAATGACGGATGGTATACCAACAGACGATTGGCAATCTGGATTAAATGAATTTAAAAAACGCAAAACCGCTTTTACTGTTGCTTGTGCTGCTGGAAGTGGTGCAGATACGAGTATTTTAAAGCAAATTACTGAAAATGTTGTTAGTTTAGATACTGCGGATAGTGCTAGTATTGGTAAATTTTTTCAATGGGTAACAGCTTCCATTGGTGTATCTTCTTCAAAAGTTGAAGATAGTGGAAAAGAGGTTACTGGTTTAAATGAATTACCTCCACCTCCTGACGAGTTAAACATTGTAATCTAATTTTTTTTATGATATGATCGGTTATTATAATTCCATGAAAGTTTTGGAAAATCTTATTGAGCAAAAGAAAAAAGAGATTTTAAATACTGCTCAAAAGAAAAAAATGCTAGAAAGTAACCTATCGGTTCTTTTTTCTCGTTATACAAGTTATGATAAGAATACTATTGATAGTATTACATCAAATTTTAAAAATATCATTGCTACTGCTCAAATGTATCCAGAATTAATGACAAATACCATTTTTATGGAAAATTATTCAAAATTAGAAAAATTAGTTAATGAAATACAAATTAAAATTAATGATTATAATTACTCTATTACCGATTATAATAATAATATCAAACAATTTCCTCAAATGATATTAGCATATATTTTTAGATTCAAAGTTAAAATTTATGCTGAATTGAAATAATTTTAAAAATGAGAAGACTCCCAGTATATTTTTTGTTAGACACTTCTGGTTCTATGTTTGGTGAACCCATACAGGCATTAAATAATGCATTAATCAGTATGATTAACACATTAAGACAAGATCCTCAAGCTCTGGATTCTCTATGGATAAGTATCATTACCTTTGATAAAGATGTTAATGAAATTTGTCCTTTAACAGAACTCGCCATGTTTCAATTGACTGAAATTACTTGTCCACAAAGTGGTCCTACTCATACAGGAAAAGCTTTAGAATTGTTGTATTCAAAAGTACAGTCTGATATAAAAAAGAGTTCAGAAAGTCAGAAGGGTGACTGGAAACCATTACTTTTTTTATTCACTGATGGTAAACCATCTGATATTCAATTATACAATGAAATTGCTCCTAAAATTAGAAACTTAAATTTTGGAGCAATAGTGGCATGTGCAGCAGGAAATCTAGCCGACGACTCAAAATTAAAAGTACTTACAAATGATGTAGTACATTTAGATAATGCAGACAGTGCAACTTTAAAACAATTTTTCAAATGGGTATCTGAGACCATTGAGCAAGGAAATAAAAGTCAAGGAACGGGAGAAAGTGTTGCATTGCCTCCACCTCCACTAGAAGTAAACATTGTAATTTGATAAAAAAATGAACGTAAAAATAGCAGGAAATTTTACCCAATACCTTGAAGCAGAAATGCTACCAAATGAAGTTTTTTTTTCAGAATCAGGTGCAATGACCTATCATGAGGAAGGTGTTGATATGGAAGTAATTGTATTAAATAATGGAGTAATTGGGCTGATTAAAAGAATGTTTTCAGGCGAAGGAATTACATTAGTCAAGTTTATAAACAAAACAAATACTTCAAAGAAAATTGTTTTATCAAGTAATGCTGTTATACATCCTATAAAAATAGATGACTTTTCTAACGAACTAATTTGTGCAAAAACATCTTTTTTCTCTTCTACAAAAGATATTAATATTTCCATTGATATGGATAAAAGCATCACTACAGGCTTGTTTGGTGGTTTAGGGATTTTAAGGCAAAAGATAACAGGTACAGGTACATTATTTATAAAAGGATATGGTGAAGTAAAAAAAATAGAATTAAAGGGCAATAAAATAATTTTAGATTCATCTTCAATTATAGCATTTACTAAAAATCTAATTTTTAACAGCAATCTATCAAATCCTTTAAAAAATGTAATGTTAGGAGAAGGTGTAAGTAAGGAAGAAATATCGGGTTATGGAACTGTGTGGATTCAATGTTTTAATGACCCTGTGAAATCAAGTCCAATCTCAAATATTTATAATTGGTTTTTGTTTTTTGGAATAATTATTTATATTATTTATTCAGTATTTTCGTAATGAGAATAGAATTACATTTTGGAGATATTACACAATACAAAACAGATTGTATTGTTAATGCAGCTCGTGGTTCCTTGCTTGGAGGAGGTGGAGTTGATGGGGCAATTCATAAAAAAGCTGGCAATGAATTAAAAGAATATTGTAAAACGCTTGGTGGTTGCTCTGTAGGAGAAGTAAAGATAACGCCTGCTTTTAATTTACCATCCAAAAATATAATTCATACGGTTGGACCTAGATATTTATTTAAAAGTGAAGCTTATATCCAAGATTTAAGAAACTGTTATACTAATTCTTTAGAAATTGCAAAAGAAAATATGTTTAATGAGTTAGTTTTTTCAAATATTTCAACTGGAGCATTTGGATTTCCTAAAGATATAGCAGCTAAGATATCTTTTGAAGCAGTTCAGGAATTTTTATTAGAAAATGAATATCCAAAAAAAGTTGTTTTTTGTTGTTATGATATTGAAAACATGCAATTTTATATAAATTTATTAAAAGATAAAACATGAGAAAACTACCAATATATTTCCTAATAGATGTGTCGGAATCGATGGTCGGAGAACAAATTCAATTTGTTGAAGACGGAATGGCAACAATTATTAAAGCGATAAAACAAGATCCTCACGCCATTGAAACGGTATGGGTGTCAATTATTATTTTTGCTGGTCAAGCTAAAACATTAGTGCCATTGCAAGAAATTGTAAGTTTCTACCCACCTAAATTTCCAATTGGTGGAGGAACTTCATTGAGTAAAGGTCTTGGTCATTTAATGTTTGAGTTGCAAAAAAACACAATAAAGACAACTTACGAGCAAAAAGGGGACTGGAAACCAATTGTTTTTTTATTTACTGATGGTGTCCCTACAGATGATTCAAAAGGTGCAATTAAACAATGGAATCAAAATTGGGCTAAAACAGCTAATCTAGTTGCAGTTTCTTTTGGTGATGAAACCGATACAACTCTCTTAAGCGAATTAACTGAAAATGTTATACATTTCAAAAATTCTACAGAGGATGATTATAAAAAATTTTTTAAATGGATTACAGATTCTATTAAAACAAGTAGTGTAAGTGTTGAAAAAAATGCATCAGGTTTTGAATTGGCAGAAATAGATGGTAATACACTTTCTAAAATTGATTTGACAAAACAGCCTAGCCCCAATTTATATGTCGATAATAACTATGTTGTATTGTCTGCTAAATGTCAAAACTCAAAAAGACCTTATTTGATGAAATATCGCAAATTTGTTCAACCTTCCAGTATTACTGGTTTTGAAACAAGAATGTATAGATTGATAGGAGGTTTTCAAATCGATAATAAATATTTTGAGCTTTCTGATGAAAATCAAATTAATGAAAAAATAAATAGTGAAGAATTGATGGGAGCGCCATCATGTCCTTGTTGTGGCAATCAGTTTGGATTTGCAATGTGTCAATGTGGAAAAATACATTGTATAGGTGATGAAGAAGTTAGTACCTGTCCTTGGTGTGGCAATGAAGGAACATATGGGGCAGGAGAAGGAGGATTTGATGTTAATAGAACTTTAGGATAATATGAGTTACACAAAAGAATATATAGAAAAATTATTTTTAGGAAATAATATTTATTTAAATCAAAAAAATAAAGATATATTTGAAAAGTTTTTTAATGAAGAACAAATTATTAGTTCTGTTGATTCAATTTTAAATCTTCAAAAAAGTATAATGAGTAATTGGAAAATAAGAGAAAATATTAACGATATAATAAACAATCTAGTTCAAATTCCTAATGGAACAGTTGGGAAAAGTTATGACTATAAATTTGATTTTAAAAAGTTAAATTGGAGTAATATTTCTTACTCTGAGTTTGAAGGTTTGGATGATATTGGCTTAACTTATGATAAAGATGAAGATCAAATTTTTGGTACTCCAATAGCAAACGGCGATTTTAAAATTAAATTGAAATTTCGAGTAAAAGGAGAGAATGAAAATAGCAACTTAAATGAAAAAACAATAAATTTAATTATTAATGCTGATCCAAAATCACTTTGGCAAAATATTGAGAGTGATAAATCGGATAAATTTTGGAAAGAAGATAATGTTAGTTTACATGATAAATTAGGTACAAAAAATATTGTAGTTTCTTCAAAAAGAGGTAGGTCACATGCTAATGTTGGTTCTTTTCGAGATGATGATTTTGCGTTTCATCACTTTGAAAAATCAGGTTGGAGTGTAGTTGCAGTATCTGATGGAGCTGGAAGTGCTAAAAATTCCAGAAAGGGGTCTGAAATTGCCTGCAATGAAGTGGTGAATTATTTTGAAATAAATTTCAATAATGAAATTGTTGCTAATTTTGACCAACTCATATCAAATTATTATCTCGATAGTAATACTGCTGTTGTTGAACCATCAATTGAAGAAAATAATGCTACTGAAACCATATATGATGTTGAAATCGAAAATAATGCTAATACAGATGTAGTTAAAGCAGTTGAGGTAAAAGAATCAAGTAAACTACAAATAAGTAAATTTATTTATAATTATTTAGGCGGTTGTGCTAAACATGTCTATAACAAATTAGAGGATTTTGCAAACAAAAATGAGTTTCCTTTAAAAGAATTGCACAGTACTTTAATTTTTTCAATATTTAAAAAATATGATTTTGGCTTCGTAATACTTTCATTTGGTGTTGGCGATTGCCCAATAGCTGTAATTAACAAAGATCTTACAGATTTTAAATTAATGAATTGGTTAGACGTGGGTGAATTTGGAGGCGGAACACGTTTTATAACAATGCCCGAAATTTTTACTAGTGATAAATTTTCAACACGATTTGGATTCAAGATTATTGACGATTTTTCTTATTTAATGTTAATGACAGATGGTATCTATGATGCTAAATTTGTAGTAGAAGCAAATCTTGAAAAATTAGATAAATGGAAAGAATTTATTGAAGATCTTAAAGGAAACAATGAAGACAATGCAAAAGTAGATTTTGAAAAACCTAATGATGAAATTGAAAATCAATTATCTACCTGGATGGATTTTTGGAGTCCAGGGAATCATGACGACAGAACCCTAGCAATTATATTTTAACTAAAATTTAAGAAATGTCTATAATTACAGTAAAATCAATTCTTAACGGATCTTCTTATCAATATATTGAAATAGGCGAGCCTAAAAGTGGTACTGCTAAAAATGTATATTTTAGTCCTGGTAGAAAATATGTAGTTGCAATTTTTAAAGAAAAACAAGATTTTAATCAACTAGACCGATTAAAAAGAATTGCTAGCGTTCAATTAGAAAGAATAAAAAAAATGGATGGTGGTGATTATTATTTGGATGAGATATTTAGATGGCCCACAGATGTAATTGAACATAATGGTAAAACAGGTATAATTGTTCCAATTTATAAGTCAAATTATTTTTTTAAAAAAGGCTATACAAGTCAAGACTTGATTAAAGGAGAAGAGAAGAATGGAAAATGGTTCGCTGGTGCAAAATTTAGGAATAAACTTTTTCCTTTAAGTCTAGATCAATCAGAATTAGGAAATTGGTTAAGTTATTTTCAAGTTTGTGTTAATATTTGTCGAGGTGTTAAGAAAATGCATCAAATGGGGCTTGCTCATTCCGATTTATCTTATAATAACGTACTTGTAGATCCAATTAGTAAATCTGCCGTAATTATTGATTTAGATGGTATGGTAGTTCCAGGTATATATCCAGCCGAAGTGATAGGTACAGCAGATTTTATTGCACCTGAAGTTTTGGCAACAAAACATTTGAAAATAGATGATCCTAATAGAAAATTGCCAAATATAAAAACGGATTTACATGCATTACCTGTTTTGATTTATATGTTTTTACTTCATCGACATCCATTAAAGGGTGGTAAAGTACATGATTTAGATACAGAAAAAGATGATTTATTATCAATGGGTGAAAAAGCTTTATTTGTTGAGCATCCTACTGATAAAAGTAATCGTCCTAAAATGGATCAGGTCTCAAAATGGGATCAATATTGGTCAGATGTAAATAAATTGCCATATTCAATTACTGGGCCTTATTTAAAGGCACTTTTTGATAGAGCATTTATTGATGGTTTGCATAATCCAATGGCTAGACCAACAGCTGAAGAATGGGAAACTGCATTGCTTAAAACAACGGATTTAATGCAAACTTGTAATAATAGTTCTTGTGAACAAAAATGGTATGTTTTTGATAATACCAATTCTCCAAAATGTCCTTTCTGTGGAATAAAACATCAAGGAACATTACCAGTTTTAGATTTCTATTCACAATTTAAAGAAGGCACATGGAAGCCAGAGAATCATAGACTTATGGTATACAATAACCAATATTTATTTCAATGGCATGTAAATAAAAATGTAATAAGGAATGAACGATTAAGTGCTGTTCAAAAAGTCCCCGTTGGATATTTTACATTTCACAATAATAGCTGGGTTTTTGTAAATCAAAAGTTAACTTCATTAGTAGATAAAACCGAAAATAAAGATATACCAATCAACGGAATGATTGAATTAACCGACGGTAAACAAATATTGTTATCAAAGGAAGAAGGTGGAAGAGTAATATTAGTTACATTAGCAAATAAATAAATTAATTAATAAAAAATAAAAATTTAAAAAAATGGATCAAAGTATTTTGCAATTACACCCTGGCTTAATATGGGGTTTTGGAATCACAATTATTTTAATGTTATTATTAGACTTAGGGATTTTTAACAAAAAAAGTCATGTTGTCTCAAATAAGGAGGCAGTCATTTGGACTGTTGTTTGGATCTCTTTAGCCATGCTCTTTTCAGGATTCATCTTTTTCGTTTTTAATCAGGATATAGGGGGTTATAATATTGCTATTGAAAAGTTTACTCAATTTCAGGCAGCTTATTGGATTGAGAAAGCTTTATCTGTTGATAATTTATTTGTATTTATTTTAGTTTTTGGATACTTCAAAGTTCCTAAAGAATTACATCATAAAGTTTTATTTTGGGGAATTATAGGAGCTTTAATTTTTAGAGCATTATTTATTTTTGCTGGAGTTGGTCTTATTAATGTTACCTATTTAGATGATTTAATTTATGGTAATTTTTCTGTATATCTAAAATTGGTATTAAATATTATTTTTGTTATCACATTGATATTAGGATTAATCTTGTTAAGATATATTAGTATAGTTGGTAAAATATTTATAGTATTTTCATTTTCTTTTTTAATTTTATTAAATCTTCATCAATTAATAGAAACAGATAAATGGAATTTACCTCATATAAATATAGTTATGACACTTTTTGGTCTTTTTCTTGTTTATGCAGGAATAAAATCTTGGGGGAGTGGGGACGATGACGATGATCAGGATTTTAAAAACTCTGCTGGTGCTAGATTAGTGAAAAAATTATATAAAGTAAGTGACAGTTATGATAAGGATAATTTTTTTACTATTCAGAATGGAGTCAAATTGGCTACACCTTTATTATTAGTTGTAGCTGTGATCGAGTTTACAGATGTACTTTTTGCTGTAGATTCTATTCCTGCTATTTTTGCTATTTCTAAAGATCCCTTCATACTTTACACATCAAATATTTTTGCTATTCTTGGTCTTCGTTCTTTATATTTTCTTTTATCAAATTTTATTCATATGTTTAGTAAATTGCCGTATGGTTTGGCAATAATTTTATCATTCATAGGAGTTAAAATGATAATTTCACCTTGGTATCATATTTCATCTCCTATATCATTAGGTATTGTTGGTGGGATATTACTTATTTCTGTTATTTTATCTGTAATGTTTCCAGATAAAAAAGCCTAAATTATAGTCTTAATTAATAAAGGTGTGATTTTAATAATCATTTTTTTAAAATATTATTTGATAATCAATTAATTAATAGTATTTTTATTAAATAGATTTGAATTAATGAATAAAATGGAGTCAAAAAACCATTAAAAAAACGGGGCTAAATCCGAAAAACCAAAAGTAGAAAATTAAAATTAAAAAAATGAGTAAATGTAAATTTTGTGGTAGTAGCAGTTTTGGAACCTGTTCTTATAGTCCTCATGGTAAACACGAACATTCTAATATTGGAAGTAAGTGCACGTATTGTGGGTCATCTTCATATGGGAGTTGCTCTTACAGTCCTAATGGTAAGCATAAGCATGAAACTGGTCGTGGAAAGTGTTCATACTGTGGATCATCTTCATATGGAAGTTGCTCCTATAGTCCATCTGGCAAACATGAACATTAGGAAATAGTTGTATATGAGTTAAAAGCTTACCAGTATTGAGGCAAGCACTTGATTGTTCAAGTATGAGTATATGCCGCAGAAGCTTAATAAATATTATAAGACATAAATTATTTTTGTTTTTCTAAATAGAAGTTAAATATAAAAAGATAAATTTAAAAACAATTACAAATTAATATTAAAATGATATGTAAAGCGGGAGGATAATAAATTATAAGATACTATAAAGATATATATTCAATTCTCCTTCAATATCAATCTGTTTCTTAACCTCTTCTTTTGTGATTTTTTTTGATAATTCATGAAACATTAAGGTCAGGTCTCCACCAACGGATCTCAGATTTCCTAGATTATTAATTTTCTTTGCTTTAAAAAACAAATCACCCCCAACAGATTTTAGATTTTCAAGCGATTTAATCAAACTATCTTCAATAAACAAATCACCTCCTACAGAGGTTAAATTTCCAAGAGATTTAATTTTGCTGAAACTTAAATCTAAATTACCTTCAACCGAAGTTAAGTTTCCAAGCGATTCCATTTCACTATTACTTAGGTCTAAATCATCTGTAATTTCATATAGAGGATTATCATTCTCTCTCAAAAAACTTTGTAAAAGATCCCATTTGTAATTAAAGGATTCAAAAGATGTTTTTAAAATTTTATTCATAAAATTAAGATAAATAAAAGTTAGATATATTATATTGTCTTAAATAATTTTTTCATACTCACAATATTGATGAAAAAGATGAGGGAGGACAACTATTTTATTTAATTTATATCCTATATTCTCAAAATTATTTACTTCAGAAATATGTTGAGTTAAATCTCCTATTTCTGTACCTGGATCATAAATAAAGAGATCAGGGTTATGAAGTGATAAAATCCCAGAATTTAAAATTTCTAAAAACGTTCTTAAGCCAGAATGTCTTGAAATAATGAGAGTATTTATTTGAATTTTAGGATTTTCAATTACATTAAAAGTGTCAAAAATTTGTCTTTTTTTATCATTAATTCTAGGCTCCCAACACCAATTATCATCTTTATCTGAATATATCCATCTTCCTAAATAATTTTTACGTAAATAACTTATCCAAGATTCTGAAGCATATCCAGAACCAGGATACCAAATGTTTTTAATAATTGTTTTTTGCATAATATTTATTTTTAGCTAAATAATTAACTTATTCTGACAAAATTATATAAAAAAGAATTAAAAAACTAGATATATTTGTTGAATAAATTTAATAAATGGCACATGTCTATATCAGATTAAATGAGGAGGAACTTGATTATTATGTAGTATGGGATACATATTATGAGCTGCCATATACTATTCCAATGGACTTAGCTTCATTTGTTCTGTATTTGTATGAAGAAGATTATAGTTTTAGTGGATTAATTACTTCATGGAGTAATTTAATTAACAATTGTATTTCTCTTGATAATACTAAAATTGAAACTTATTTGAAGGCGTATCAAATAAGTTTTCTAAAAAATCAAATTGCGGTTACATACATTAAAGAAAAGTCAATCCAAAATATTAATTTATCAAATAGTATAAAAATTGAACTAGGAGTTCTATCAAATAAATATAGTAATTCTTTACATACCAAAGATGAATCGGATTTAATATTAAATGTTTTAAATGAAGAGTTTAAATTATTTGTTAATTGTAATGTCAAATATAAACTTCCAATATTACCAATTCATTCATATAGAAATATTGAAGAATTGTACGGTAAATTTTATGATAAAATACCAACAAATAAGCTTTCAGATTTTTATGAGTTTCTTCATAAAAATATTTATGAGGAAAATGAAGTGAATTGGTTTTTAAAAGAGTTTTTTCTAAAAGATTTATATTGGCATCAATTACCAATTTTCATAAGAAAAAACTGTAAAATAACGAATTTAAAATCTGCATATTCAGAAAAAATGCTAAATCCTTTTATTAGAAATATTAAAAATGTATCTACTATTGAATATAAACCTACGGTATTGGATTTGATGAGTTATTATAACCATTTAATAAATGAAAATTTAATTATTGTAGCTGAAGTTATAGATAATTTAATTGATAAAGGTATCGAAATAAAGAATAATTTAATTGCTCATGAACAAATCGAATATTTATTTAATAATAATTTAATAGATGAAGAGTTAAACATCCCATCTAAATTAGTTAATTTTGTAGATGAAGAGGGCAATAAACTTTTACCTGACATCTATACTGAAATGTTTTTTACTAATGGTCTGTATGTTTTTTATAAATACGATATTCAATTGATTGATGTTTTTAATATAAATGGAGATTTACTTTTTATGAATTTAGAGAATATTGATGTTTTTGAAAAAAATAATGAAACGTATGTTTCTTATATAATAGAAGAGAAAGCAAAACAATATTACAAGAAATTAACAATAGAAAATGATCAAACGATCCAATTAATTGATGTTTTGCCAGAAGATTTTTTATAATTATAATACTTTGTTTTTATCTAATTCGTAATAATTCTGTTTTTTCTAGTTTACACTTAAGCGTTTGTTTGGATTTATTATAATGAATATATATAGATATATCATATTTACTTGTTTTATGGCTATAATAATAAGGTCTTCTCAAAAGTATAATTTTATCTATATACTTAAGTTGCTCTTTATTTTTTAGGTTTATCGAACTTATAGTTGGGATGGCGTATTTGTTTTTCTCCACACTATTATTTAAAGAACAGCCTATAATTATAGTTAAAAATTGGTTTTTTGCTACTTGTTTTAAATGTTCTAAATGCATTAAATTTTCATATTCGTCATAATTGTCAATAATTACGATTCCATTGTAACAATTATGTAAAGGATGATGTTTAAATTTTTTTGTTTCAATATTAATAAATTGTATGTTTTCCGAACAAAATCTATTTGAAAATCCATTCTTATAAGTTTCAAGTTTTTGTAATGATTCCTTGTCATCATTAGTCAGGATAAAAATATTAAAAACCAGAGAGGATTCCAAAATTATTTGATTTAAAAATGAACTTGTCCCCATTAAAGGTCTACCTGCAATTAATACTATATCTTTTATTTTTATTTTAAAATTGCTTTTGTCAATCTTTGCAACACCCGTAGATATTTTGTTTTTGTTAACATCTGAAGTATGTATTTTGTGATATAAAATAACATTTTGATTATTAAAATAAACTTCAAAACGATCTACTATATATTTTTGTTTTAAATGGCTATAATCACTTTTTAATCTTTTATATTCTAGTTCTAGAGAATCAAGTAAAGTGTAAAAAACTTTTATACTGATATCATTTATAGGGTTTTCAATAGAAAGTCCTCTTTTTTTTATCAATTGTTGCAATCCTGAAAATAATAGATAATTTATAATATTATTTTCAATATAGTTTTTAAAAAACTTAAATCCTACATGTTCTTTTATCTTGTGATAATCTTTTATCATCATTAATAAAATTGCATATAATTTTATTACATCTTGTATTTTCATATATTTTCTATTTAAAATACTCATAATTAAACTCTCTTATTAATTCTTTTTGATTTTCATTAAAATCTGCTTTTTGAAACAAGTTGCCTTTAGAATCATATAAATAAGTACTTTTGTATGTAATTTTTTGTTTAGAATCTAGATTTTGTTCTTCAATTAAATTATCATTTGAATCATATTCGTAAACTTTTATATAGTCAACTGAACCATCTGTTAAATACGTTTCATCTTTTATAATTTTCTTGTTTTTATTATAAGAATATTTATGAATTAAGCCAGCTGTAGACATGATTTTATTTCCTATAGAATCATATTTATAGGTGCTGTTTGACATAACTCCCATAGATTCATCAATAATTGTTTTTTCAACTAATTGATTTTTAGTGTTATATGTAAGTTTGGTTCTAAAAACTAGTGAATCCAAATTATCAAATTCGAGAAATTCAATTAAATTGTTATTTACATCGTATTTGTATTCTGTTTTCATTTTTGAATTAGAATCAAAGTTTTCTGTAATCTCTTTAATCAAATTACTTCGATCATCATAAAAATACCCAATACTATAATTTGATCCTTCACTATGAGTTTCTTTCGTTAATAAATGAACTGAGTTATATTCATATTTAATTTTTCTTATTAGTTCTTTTTCAGAATTAAATTGATGATTTTCTATAATATACCCATTCTCATTAAATAATACTTCAGATGATAATGTTTTTGTATTAGAGTCTGATGACGTGAGATCATAAATATAAAGAGACATCTTTTTTACCTTTCCTTTTAGGTATATTGTACCCCAATCGTAATTTATTTCATTTTGATTGATTTTCTTTTGAGAAAATACTATACTCGAAGAGGAAATTAACAAAAGAATAATGGATAATTTACTAATTAAAAAGTTATTTTTTTTCATTGTAATGTAATTATATAGTAAAATTATTATTTAATTTCCAATTCAACGATTTTTATTGATTAATATTTTTTAACTTAATAATTTAGTTTTTGTATTTTTGTCATTATAATCAAAACAGAAGATAAAAATGAAAGTAATAACGGATAAGTCTGAGTTATTAAAACTAATTGAAGAGGAAGGCGGGGAATCATTAGAATATGCGAGTGCGGATTTAAGAGCTGATCGAGAAGTTGTCTTAGCAGCTTTGTGCAATAGTTTTAATTTTATGCGAAGTCCACTAGAATATGCAAGTGAGGATTTGAAATCCGATAGAGTATTTATCTTAGAAGCGGTGAAGAAAGATGCATATGCATTAGATTTTGTGAGTGATGCATTAAAATCTAACCGAGAATTTGTCTTAGAAGCGGTAAAGATTAATGGAAATGCACTAGAATATCTAAGTGCGAATTTAAGAGCTGATCGAGAAATTGTCTTAGAAGCAGTGAAAAGGATTGGCAGTACACTAGAATATGCAAGTGCTGATTTAAGAGCTGATCGAGAAATTGTTCTTGAGGCAGTTAAGAGTAATGGTTTTGCATTACAATATGCAAGTTCTGAATTAAAATCGGATCGAGAGATTGTACTCGAAGCGGTTAAGTGTTCTGGAGGTTCATTAGAATATGCGAGTGCTGATTTAAGAGCTGATCGAGAAATTGTCCTACAAGCTGTCATGGTTCTAGGTTGGGCATTAGAATATGCAAGTGCTGATTTAAGAGCTGATCGAGAGATTGTCTTAGAAGCGATTCAGAATAGTGATTTTATTTGTGTATTACAGTATGCGAGTGAGGCTTTGCAATCGGATCGAGAGATCGTTCTTGAAGCAGTTAAAAGTGATGGGAGTGCATTAAAATATGCAAGTGAGGCATTAAGATCGGATCGAGAGATAGTACTTGCAGCGGTTAAGAGTGATGGATATGCATTAGAATATGCGAGTGAGGAATTAAAATCTGACCGTTCTTTTTTGAAAGAAGTAGAAATTTCGTAAAATAAATTTAAAGAAGTGGAAACACTAATCGTCATCATTTTAATAGCCCTTGTGATAGGGATTTTAACTAGAAATAAAGGCGATAGCTTTTTAGATACGTTAAGTTCGGGTTGTGGCACTATGGTATGGATTATTGTTATTTTGGTTGTTTTAGCATTAGTATTTATACTAAAATGATTAAAAATAAGTTACTATGAATATGTTTGCTAAATTTTAAGTTAAATAAATGAAAAATT
>JBIPPB010000027.1:0-21124 GCA_044368655.1 Chitinophagales bacterium
CGGCTCAAGCCAAAGATTTTAAAGAAATTTATGAATTAGCACTTCAGGCAAATGTTCCTATTCGTAAAGTGCCTATTGAAAAAATCAATTATATTCTTTATCCATTTTACCAGCACGAAAAGATTACTCATCAAGGACTTATAGCATTTATATCGGAATTTGAATATCAAAATATTGACGATATTTATAACTTAAAACTTGATGAAGGAAAATCGCCTTTGTTTTTATATTTAGACCACTTAACGGATGTTCGAAATTTTGGCGCAATAAGTAGAAGTGCATTGTGTTTTGGTGTGGATGCCATTTTATTACCTTCAAGAAATTCGGTAACGGTTTCGGCCGATGCTCAAAAAACAAGCGCGGGTGCTTTGATGCATATTCCAATATGTAGAACTGAAAATCCCTTAGACACACTTCGTTATTTTAAAGATTGTGGGATGCAAATTCTTGGTGCAACTGAAAAGTCGAAAGTTAGTTTTAAAAAAGTTGATTGGTCGTTGCCAACTATTTTAGTTTTGGGAAGCGAGGGACTTGGAATGCATTATAAAACATTGGAATTATTGACGGAACAAATTACGATTCCGATGCATCAAGACAATTTTGACTCCTTAAATGTATCTGTTTCGGCTGGAATATTACTTTCTGAAGCATTTAGTCAAAGAATTTAATTTCTTAAAATTTCTTCTTCGTACGCATTTAAAACCGCACTTTTTGGATAATTTGCTTTCATAAAGTTTCGAGCATTTTTTCCCATTTCGTTTCTTCTTTCATCTGAAAGTTCAATCATTTTAATCATGGCATTAGCTAAAGATATCGAAGACTTTACTTCCACTAAAAAACCCGTTTCATTTTCGATGATTAAATTATTGCATCCAATAACATCAGAAGCAATTAAAGGCTTTTCCATGCTCCCACCCTGCATCAATACATTAGCATTTCCCTCACGATATGAAGGTAAAACAATACAATCTGAAGCAGCAATAAATGGCCTAACATCATATGTTTGCCCTAGATAAGTAATTACACCTTCGTTTTCCCAATTTTCTAATTGTTCTTTAGTAATGGTATTTTGTTTTAAATTTTGAGACCATAAAGGACCAAGAATTTGAAAAATGATATTTGGATATTTTTCTTTTACGATCCTAGCCGCTTCAATGTATTCAATGACTCCTTTATCTTTTATCAATCTTGAAATCATTAAAAATGTAAATGTTTCGGTATTTGTATTTTTTGGTGAAGGGTAAAAATAGTCGGTATCCACACCACTACCGGGAAGTAATTTTGCTTGATTTTCATCAACAAAATGATGACTTAAAAATGCATTATAATCCATTGGGTTCTGAAAAAAAACCTTTTGATTTTTTTTAAATGCAAAGCGATATAAAAATCGAGAAAACTTATAAACTAAAGATTGATTTTCAAATAGTGGACCGATTCCGGTAACGTTACTAACAACAGGGATTTTTAATAAACGACCTATCAAACTACCAAAAATATTAGGTCGAATGGTAAATGTAAATAAAATTAATGGAGTTATGTCTTTTAAATTTCGATACATTAAAAAACAATATCTCAAAAGCGACAACGGATTGGAAACCAATTTTCCAATATCATAAACGATTAATGAATGACTTTCTAAAAATGCTTTATCATTTGAATCGCCAGAGGATAGAATATAAACATTAAATCCATTTTTTTTTAGATGATTGATAATTTCCATTCTTAATGAAATTACCGTAAAATAAGTATTTTCAATTATTAAAATAGATTTATTCATCTTTACTTAACTACAAACGTTTGTTTTGAAACACTATGTGCACTAAAATAACCATAAGCACCACCTTGAATATTTGAACGCGGATCGGCTGGAGCCGCA
This sequence comes from Chitinophagales bacterium, assembly GCA_044368655.1. GTDB lineage: Bacteria > Bacteroidota > Bacteroidia > Chitinophagales > JADJOU01 > CHPMRC01. The sequence continues at coordinate 1,877 of JBIPPB010000027.1, forward strand.
GATTGATTGTTCGACAAAGTTCCATTTTGAATCAATACATTCCAATATTCAAAATTATTTTTATCAATATTTAATAAAGTTATCGTAGTTGTATCTCCTACTTTTACTAAATCACGACCAGCGTTTAAGCTAAATCGAGAACCATTAATTAATTTATCTTCAAAAACATATTTATATTTTGATAAACTACTAAAATATCTATAAAAATTCTTTTGATTTGCAGGATCTTGAATACGAATCGCTAAAACCCTCTCATTACTTTGAGTTCCAAAAAACTGCCAGCTATAAGCGGAATCAATAGAAACTTTTTGTGGCATTGTAGATTGAGAAGTATATTCTTTTCCATTATAAACCACTTTTAGATAATAAGTTGTACCTTCTTTTCCTAAAACATCCGCTTTGTAGATATTTAATGCATTTGGTTTCAAATCAAAACGATTACCCTTGTCGTCGGTTATTAAAACAGTATCTGGTATTACAACCACTGGATTTGTATTTGAATTAAATGGTTGGGACAAATAAAACATGGCATATGCTGAGTCTGAATCACTTACTTCGGCTTCAATAACTAAATTGGTTTTATGATCGCCAAGTTGAACATCCATTTTTTCGGTACATGAAAAAATCAATAATAAAAAAAAGAGTATCAAATACAATGAAAGCGTTTCAGCTGATTTTAATATTTTCATAATTATTTCGTTTTTGGAGTATGAAGAAAATTAAAATTATAGGTTATTGAAGGAACAAAACGGAATAAATATGTTTTTTCGGCATACGTATTTCCAAAGTCGTCCGATTTAAAATTAATTAAATAGGCATTTTTAATTCCTAAAACATTATAAATAGAGAAATTAAGTCCGTGTTCAAACTTTTCTGTTTTTTTCAAATTCCAATTTAATGACAAATCCATTCGATGGTATGTTGGAAAACGATCTAAATTTCGTCCATTAAATGTGGTAAACCAATTTCCTTGAATTGGAACTTTTCCAGTAGGAAAGGTAACAGCATTACCCGTATATAAAACAAAATTGCCCGATATATTTACTTTTTTTGATATATCCAACATGGCTACAACACTCAAATCATGCGTTCTGTCATATCTAGAAGCAAACCAATTTCCATTATCAATGGCATCAAACCGTCTTTCCGTTCTTGCTAACGTGTAACTAATCCAACCTGTAAATTTGCCCACTCTTTTTTTAAGGAAAAATTCAATACCGTAAGCTCTCCCATCTCCAAAAACTAAATCTTTTTCTACCGTTTCATTTGCTCTTAATTGTGTACCCGTTTTATAATCTATTTGATTTTGCATCCATTTATAATACGTTTCTACCGAAGCTTCCCATTCGCCATCTCCAAAGTTAAAAAAATAACCTCCTGAAACTTGGTCACTAATTTCGGGTCTGATATTATTGGTTGTTAAAACCCATCGATCGGTAGGACTAGAAGCTGAAGTATTGCTCAATAAATGTAAATTTTGAACATTTCTTGAATAGGCTAATTTAAATGATCTAGAATCCGACAATTTATAATTTGCAGAAATACGTGGCTCCGGATTTATATAAGTTCTTCCGAACTCAAAATTCTTTAATTTCTGTGTATCAATGACTTCTCCATTAGGATCGATATTATATAAATTATTAGGCCCTGTAACGGTAAAACTTGAAAGACGCAACCCATAATTAATCGTTAACTTATCCGATACCGTTTGTTCATTTTGAAAATAAATTGCATTTTCAAAACCATTACTTCTACTTAAACTATTTTGCGCGACAATAGGATTAGAACTTGTAACATCACCAGGAACTACATTATGCCAAATGGATAAAAACCCAAATTTGAACTGATTTTTAGAATTTAAATAATAATCGAAGTCTTGTTTTAGACTAAAATCATTTAATATTGATTTGACATATAAATCAAAATCATTAAAATTTAGCGTTACCGTATAATTGAAATTGTTGTAAATCAAAGATGTATTTGAAAATAATTTATCATTAAATACATGATTCCAACGGCTGGTAAAGGTTGTATTTCCATAAGTAATTCCAAATAAATTAGCAAAACCAAATTGATCTTTTCCAAAATAACCCGATACAAATATTCTATCTTTTTCACTAAATTTATAATTGGCTTTTGCATTTAAATCATAAAAATACAACGTACTACTTTTTGCAACGCTATCTCCCGATAAAAATAAAAAAGCATCCGCATAGGTTCTTCTACCACTTACGAAAAAAGAACCTTTATCTTTTTTAATTAATGGGCCTTCGGCAAATAATCTTGAAGCAATCAAACCAATTCCTCCTCCAAAATTATAACTTTTTTGATTACCTTCTTTCATTTTAACATCTACTACAGACGAAAGTCTTCCACCATATTCGGCGGGCATATTCCCTTTGTAAAGTGTTAAATCTTTTAAAGCATCACTATTAAATGTAGAAAAGAAACCTAATAAATGTGATGCATTATAAACGGGAGCTTCATCTAATAAAATTAAATTTTGATCGGTATTTCCTCCTCGTACTACAAATCCAGCTTGACCTTCTTGCGCCGGCATAACTCCTGGCAATAATTGAATGGATTTTAAAACGTCGCGCTCTCCAAGTATAACTGGAATTTTTTCAATTTCTTTTAAATCCACATTGACTTTACTTACTTGAACACTATTAACTAAATTTTGTTTCTTTTTACTGCTCACAACTACTTCTTTTACTTTTTTCCCTTTAGGTATCAAAGAAATATTGAGTCGGATATTTGACTTCACTTCCACTTTTTGAATAAAATCTTCATAACCTAAATATCTAACTTTAATTTCTTGAATACCTTCATTTACCGAAAGACTATAAAATCCATACGTATTTGTAGAACCTCCAATTTTTGGATTATTTTCTAAAGAAACAATAGCTCCAATTAAGGTTTCTCCCGTTTTGTTGTCTGAAACTGTTCCACTTATGGTAAATTGAGCATTTACAAAAAAAGGAATAAATGAAATAAGGAAAATAAGTCTTAACACAAAATTATATTTAAAGTGTGCAAAAATACCTTTAAATTATTTGAAACGTAAATATTTAGTTTTTTTTTACTTTTTCTTACGTTCTACAGCTTGACCATACTTACCCTTTACTTCATCTTTTGCAATTTTAGTATTAGGGATCTTCTTTTGTAATTGCTTAGCAGTTGCAAGATCAAAATTATTATAACTGATATCTAAATGATTGATAAATGGCATTTTTTCAAAAATCGACGCGATTTCATCGAAATTTAAATCTGGATTATAAGCTATATTTAAATCCTCTAATTGGTTCAATAAAAATAAATTTTCAGGTAATTTTTTTAATTCATTTCCTTTTACATTCAAGTTTTTCAATTTAGATAATGTCGTGACATCATCTGGAATAAATTGTAAAATCCCACCCATAAGATTTAATGTTTCTAAATCCTTTAGTTGATTGAAAACATTTAAAGGTAAAGTTTCAATAATCTGATCTCTTAAATTTAGTACTTTCAGTTTTTTTAATTGACTTAGATTTTGAGGTAGAGACTTAATTTTTTCTTTAGCTGGTGCAAAAAAATTAGCTGCAAGATGCAATTCTTCAAGGCTATAAGACCAATTTACAAAATTACCAGGCAAATTTTCAATTTTATTTAAAGACAAATTGATGTATTTTAAATTCTTCAAATCAAACAATGGAACGGGAATAAAAGAAAGTTGATTCCAACTTAAATCTAAATATTCTAATGCTTGCAATTGGTTAAATGTTGAAGGGAGTTCTGAAATCGAACATAGTGACAATTTCAAATATTTAAGTTTATTGCAATCACCAATCGTTTTTGGAAGCGATTTCAATTCCATGCGTTCTTTGGTCACCCAATCCGAACCTAACAAAAGCATTTCTAAATTTTTGCAACCTCCAATGTCTTCATGTATTTTTTTAATCGGATTATTTTCTAAATTTAAATTTTTTAAATTAGAAAGCAACCCTATTGTAGCAGGAATTTCAGTAATTCCAGAAGACTGAATAACCAAATTTTCCAAAGTTTTAATTTGAGATAACTTTACTAAAGTCGATGTTGGATTTAATTTTTTATTATATGATAAATCTATAGATTTTAAAGTACTACAATTCGAAATTTCATCAGGAACTTCTGTAATTAAATTCTTAGACAAATCCAAAGTTTCCAAGCTTTTAAAATCTCCTATGGATTTTGGAATTGAAGCTACTCGACTTCCCGAAAATTGAATTGATTTAAGATTATTTAATTTAGACAAAACTAAAAAAGCATTATCTTCAATGAGATTGATATTATTTCTTAGGTTGATGGACTTAAGATTTGATAGTAAAATTAAAGAATCGGGTAAACTTTCAATTTTATTGCCTTCCAAATTCAAGTCCTCTAGATATTTTAATAAGCCAATAGAATTCGGAATTTCTGTTTTTTCACTAAATTCAATACTTAAAACTTTTAATTTAGGCAAATCCTTAACTTTTTCAAATAAATCATTTAAATTTAATGATTTACATCTACGCAAAGTGATTTGTTCTAAATTACTATATTTTTTGATATGATTGGGTAAAACGGACAATGTTGACGCTTGAATAAATAAATGTTTTACCGTATCTTCGTAACCTTTGTGTGCATTTAACATTTCGAGAGTAGCATTCAATTGCGTCGAATCATTTTTAGCTTTGATTTCTTTAAGCTTAAGCAAATAATCTTTTACATCAAAATCTTTGTATAAATTATCAATAGAGTCTTGTTTTCGTTTGGCTTCAATTTCTTCCTTGGACATATTGGCAAGACCTCTGGTGCGCTGTGAAGCAACATCATTGACAAAAAGAAGTGTAATAACAACTAAAAAATAAAATCTCATAAGACTAAAATAAATAAAAAACAAAGTTAAGAAATAACGCTGGAATGCGTCTAAAAATATTCTACTACTTCAATAAAATCATTATACTTTTGTCTTATGATATTGTCAAAAATTGGATTGCTATTATTTCCTAAAGCTATTTTTAGTTTGCCAGTTTTGGGCAAAAAAATGATTTATTTAACTTTTGACGATGGCCCAACGCCTGAAATCACATCTTGGGTTTTTGAAATTCTTGAAAAACATCAAATAAAAGCAACTTTTTTTTTACTGGGAACTGAAGTTGTCAAATTTCCAGAATTGATGTCATTGTATCATTCTAAAGGCCATCAAATAGGTAATCATGGATTTGAACATTTTGATGGATGGAAAACAGATAAAAGTCAATACCTAGAAAATATTTTAAAAAATAAAAAACAAATTGCCTCCAATTTATTCCGGCCTCCGTATGGCAGAATTACACCAGCCATTTACAAAACGATAAAAAATCAATTCAAAATTATTTTTTGGAATAAAATGATAGGTGATTACAACCAGAAAATCATTTCTGAATCAGAAATAAATCATTTTCTTAAAAAATTAAAAAACGGAGATATAATAGTACTTCATGATAATAAAAAATCGTTTCATAATTTAAAAAATATACTTCCTATGATTATCGAATATGGAAAAAAGAATCATTTTGAATTTGGAATTATCGAAAACTAAAATTGAAAATTATAGCTTTATTTAAAACTTTTTTTTCAATTTCATTGTTTATAAAAATAAAATAAACATGGTATTTGTATCGGAAGCCGCAAAAGAAAAAATTTTTGATATTTTAAAAGATGAAGAACACTCAGATAACACATTTGTTAGAATATCTGTAAAAGGTGGCGGATGTAGTGGATTGACTTATGATATTCAATTTGACCATAACGAGCAACCCGAAGACCAATTTTTTGAAGACAAAGGGATAAAACTTTGTACGGATTTAAGAAGTTTTTTATATGTATGTAACTCTACTTTAGAATTTACAGATGGACTCAATGGAAAAGGATTTCATTTTACCAACCCAAATGCAGCAAGAACTTGCGCTTGCGGTGAAAGTTTCTCTGTATAAAAAAAGCCACCTCAAGGAGATGGCTTCTAATACAATATAATAAAAAAAATATTATCCTATAATTTCTACGTTTACTGCATTCATTCCTTTGTTACCTTGTTGTAGTTCAAATTCTACAACATCGCCTTCTTTAATAATTCTTCTTAAAGCGCTTTTGTGAACAAAAGTTTCAGTGTTTGAATTGTCATGTTTAATAAATCCGAAGCCTTTTTCTACATTAAAAAACTTGACAGTACCTTGATGTTTTTCCATTGTGTTGGTGTTAAATAATTAAAAATTTATGTAAAGGTAATCCTTTTAATTTTAAAATGCTTTTTTTATTTTATTTATCGAAAAAAACATCATCATAATTAATATTTGGTATAATTTTATGTTTTATTAAAAAGTCAAACGCAGGTTTTAATTTTTGGCTTGGATGATCATAAAAATAATTCCAATCGGTTTCATTGATCCAATTTTTCATATCATGAATAGAAAAATTGAAATATGAAGCAAGGTATTCTATAGAATCTATTGTATTTTGTTTAAATTTATAACAATAATTTTGAATCAAAGCGATCATTAATTCAATAATTTCATGATGTTCTTTATAAAAATCTTGTCGAACTACTATCGAAAATGAGGGCCATGGCGTAGCGATTTCGTCAAGTTTAACAAATTGCTGACTGTCTACATAAGGCTTCGTCATAAAACGCTCCCACATAAATAAATAATTGGGATTTTCTTGCATTGTTTTTAATGCGCCTAAAAAATGATCAACAATGACAAAATGATTATTTGTAAGTTGCCAATCATATTTTTCGGCAAGTAAATACGCCATTAAATGCGAACCGGAATTATAACGACTTATACAAAAACGAGGCGCTTCTTTTAAACTTTGGAGCGCACCTAAAGTGGTATTATGAAATGCATAAACACCCCAAACAAGCGGCGAGTTTACATAAATTTGAACTATTTTAAAAGGATTTCCATCAGCTAATGATTTAACAGCGCCTTCAGTGAGCATAATAGCGATATCCAATTCTTTATTGGCTAAACTTTTGATTAAATCTCCAGTACCGCCTCGATAATCATGCCAATCCAATTCGATATTTTTTAAAGAAAAAACACCTTCATCAATAGCTTTTTTCCAAGGTACATTAAAATGTTCTGGAACACCACCGATACTAAAATAATTGATATTTTTCATTTAAAAAAAGTGACCTCGGAAGGATTCGAACCCTCAACCCTCAGAGCCGAAATCTGATATTCTATCCAGTTGAACTACGAGGCCTTTTTTTAATTATTTTTCAAAAGAAATTCTTGGATCGACAATACTATACATAATATCTGCAACTAAATTTCCAATTAAAGTTAATATCGCAGATAACATCATAACCGTAAATATCATTGGGAAATCTCTTGCAACCAAAGCTTCATAGGATAATTTTCCCATGCCTGGGATACTAAAAATAACTTCAAGAATAAAACTTCCTGCAATCATCCCTGGGAATATTGCTGAAAAGATTGTAATAATAGGAATTAATGAATTTCTAAATGCGTGTTTCCAAATAACCGTTTTTTCATTATTTCCTTTGGCTCTTGCTGTTCTAATATAATCTTGACTAAGCGTTGTAAGCATTCCCGCTCGCATCTGACGTGATAGGTAAGCAATGCCTCCATACGTTAAACAAAATACAGGTAAAACTAAATGAAACGCTCGAATTCCAAAAACTTCTCCAAATCCCATTTCATCATCTACTTCTCCTAAACCGTATGTTGGAAACCAGTTCATTCCATATTCATCCGTTGTGATAAAAGTAACTAATAACGTTGCGATCCAAAAAGACGGCAAAGAATTTAATATAAATAAAAATATAGTAGAAAAACGATCGGAAATGGTACCTTTATTTACGGCGCTAAATACTCCCATTGGCACAGCGATTAAATAGCCAATCAAAATACTTAAAACATTCATTAACAAAGTCCAAGGAATTGCATCGCTTAATTTACTAGCTATCGGACGACTATCTAAATATGAAGTACCGAAGTCTCCACGAATAAATCCTTTTACTTGACCAGGAGCCGCTTCGCCAAACCAAGGTGCATCGCCCAACAACCAACGATGGTATTGATTTTTTATTCCATAAAAATTAATTTTTGGAATATAATTCTTAGCAACTGTTTTTCTCGATTTAATATTATTATAACTCAATGTTAATGCCTCTACTCTTTTATTCAAAGCAGCAAGAACAGATTTATCCGAAGTATTATTTTTTAATTCTTTTAAATGATTCGTAATATCAAAATCATTGCTAGACAAATAAAGAAGATTAAGACGCTGCTTTACTTCTTTCATATTTTCAAAAATAGTACTATCTACAGGGATATCAAAAAGCGAATTTTCAATAGCTTTTATATTGTAAAAATAATTTGAAATATCATTCCAGTTACCATATTGAGAAAGTAAATCCTCAAGAGTTTCTCTTTCAGAACGTTTAATAATTTTATACATGGTATCGGGCTCAGAAATTGTACTTAACGAAAAATAAAACGTTGGGAGGTTTAATCCCAAATTTTCTGCTTTTTCATAATACGCTTTTTCATTAGCCATTTTTTCTTGTGACTGACCTGCATCTCCACCACTATCTCGATTACCAAGTGCTAATTTTACAGGATCACCAGGAGTTACTTTACTTAATCCAAATGTTATCAAAGAAATAATAACAAGCGTTGGAACAAAATAAAGAATACGTTTTAAAATGTATTTAAACATATAGAAAGAGTCTTTTAAAAATTATTTAACCAATTCAAATTCATTATAACGAACACCAGGGCTAATCATAATTTTTTCAACATTGAATGTTTTTTTAGTAGCAATACGATTGATTGAATTATACATAAAAATTACTGGAACATCATCATGAATCATTTTTTGTAATTTTTTATATTTTTCTCTTCTCGAATCAACATTTAAGTCCGAAATAATATCTTCAATCAACTGATCTGAAGCCGCATTACCCCATCCTACATTATTGCTTCCACCTGGAACCGCACTTGAAGTATGCCATTGTTGCTTAGGATTAGACATCGTAGGGCTCATTGTAAAACCTACTGGGTACATTTCAAAATCAAATTTATCTAAATCTTGAAGAAATACCGTCCATTCTTTTTCTACCATAAGTAATTTAATTCCAGCCTTTTTAAAATCTTCTTGAATAATCAAAGCTTGATTTTTTGTATTTTCATCTTTAGAGTATTTAAACGTTATTTCTAATGGCGTTTTTCTACCGTTTAATACTTTATCACGAATTCCATCGCCATCCGTATCTTTCCAACCTGAAGCTTCCAATAGTTCAATAGATTTATTTATATTAAATTCGTATTCTTTTAAATCTTTATTGTAATGAGGCTGTGTGTTGTGAACAAAACTTTCCGTTTTTTTGCTTTCGCCAAATGCTAAAATTTCATTAATTTTATCTCTATTCACTGCATGAGCAAGTGCTTTTCTTACATTAACATCTTTTAATTTTTCATTACGCGTATTTAAACCGATGAAACTGTAAGTTAAACGATCTACTTTATTTAAATTAAAGTTTTGTAAAAATTTATCATTTTTCTCTAATTCTTTAAAATCTTTAGCAGGAATTGCACAATAATTGTCTAATTGACCATCTTTTAAAGCCGTAAATGCAGTATTGTTATCATTAATAATTTTCACTTTAATACGCTTAGGAAATGCCCAGAAATCTCTTTCTGATGCATATTTATCTCCCCACCAATTTTCTTTTCTTTTTAGAACAACTTCTTGACCTGTTGTCCATTTTTCAAGCATGTAAGGACCTGAACCTACAATAAATTTAGGATCTCTTTGGAATTTTTCACTATTAAATTGAGTCGCAAATTTGATAATATCTTGATTTGTTTTTAATGCATTGATTTTATCTTTTGTATTAAAATCACGCATCGCAAATTTTCTCATAATTTGTTCTGCATCGTAATTATATTCTGGAACAACATAACCACCCGCATTTTCTTCAATCTGAAAATGTTTCTTATTTGAATAAATCGTAATTTTTTTAGAATTTGCACTATCTACTACTATATCTCCTACCCAATCAAAATAACCTTTAAGGTTTTCACAATTGGTTTTAGGATTTAAAATCGCTTTTACGGTAAAGACATAATCATGCCCTGTAATTGGTGTACCATTATCCCATTTTGCATCTTCTTTAATTTCCATTTCTAACTTCATGCCTCCGGCAAACTCACCTTCAGTAATTTCAGTAATTTTTGCTCTTTCTTTTAACAAATAGGGTTTTAAATCAAAATTTCCAGCTGGTTCTTGACCAAGCATCGTCGAAAACATAATATCAGCAAGTCTTCTCGCATTTGCCGAACTTAAATTAATAGGATTTAACATATCTGGATCCGCAGATTCATGAATATTTAAAGTGCCTCCAACTGTTTTCATTTTACCTTTACAACCATTTGAGAACATTGCAAAAACAAAGAAAGATAATGAGAAATAAACTATTTTACGTAACATACTTTTAAATAATTTTTTTGAAATTAAAAAGCAAATTTAGAATTATTAATTTAATCGAAACGATTTTTTATCAAAAAAAAAGACTTTTTTAAATCATTAAAAATAATAGTTTTAAAAATCAATTGTTTATTCAATTAGAATTCAAACAAAACATCAAATAGCAACCACTTGAAAATTTAATCCACATGAGTTAGATATTTTACTATATTTTTGTTTCTATGATTATTATAAATTCGAATCTTAGTCCGATTTTATAATAATACAAGAAGTTATCCAATGTTTTAAATCTTGAAACTTCTAAAATTCAAATAAATGTATAAATTAATCACAATATGAATATAGAGCAATTTAGGTCTCTAAAAGAACGCGTTGGTTCTTTATGGAGGTATCTTTGACGTCGCTAACCGAAATTTTAAAGTTAATGAATTAGAGCAACTTACGATACGTCCTGACTTTTGGGACGATAGTAGCAAAGCAGAAAAAATTCAAAAAGAAATCCAAAACCATCGAATTTGGCTGGATGCTTTTAATGCCATTCAAAAAAATATCGACGAGATTGAATTATTACAAGAATTTGAAAAAGAAGGCGAATTGGTTGAAGATGAAATCAATAGCATGATCAAAGTGCTTGAAGAAGATATTGAACAACTTGAATTAAAATCTACTTTAAATGAACCCGAAGATCAATTAGGCGCCTTGCTTAAAATTAATGCTGGTGCTGGTGGTACAGAAAGTTGCGACTGGGCTTCGATGTTATTGAGAATGTATTTGATGTGGGCACAATCAAAAGGTTATAAAATAACCGAATTGGATCGAAATGATGGAGATGTGGCTGGAATAAAATCAGTAACGCTTCAAATTGAAGGGAATTTAGCTTATGGATTTTTAAAACTAGAAAATGGAGTACATCGATTGGTTCGAGTTTCTCCTTTTGATAGTAATAACAAAAGGCATACTTCTTTTGCTTCCGTTTTTGTATATCCTTTGATTGATGATACCATTGAAATTGACTTAAAAGAATCTGATGTTGAAATGCACACCTCGCGAAGCGGCGGCGCAGGAGGTCAAAATGTAAATAAAGTAGAAACGAAAGTACAATTAACCCATAAACCTACTGGAATTGTCGTTGTTTGCCAAATCGACCGTTCTCAATTAGCCAATCGCGAACGAGCCATGCAAATGCTCCGTGCCCAATTATACGATTTAGAATTGCAAAAACGATATGCACAGCGGGATAAAATTGAAGCCTCCAAAATGAAAATCGAATGGGGAAGTCAAATCCGAAATTATGTTTTACATCCTTATCAATTAATAAAAGACCCCCGAACAGGCTACGAAACTTCACAGTCTCAATCGGTATTGGATGGTGACATAGACGGTTTTATGAAAGCATTGTTAATGCAAGATAAATCTTAACATTGAACGAAACAATTTATTTTTTTGACTTTGATAGTACCATTATTAATTCGGAAACACTCGATTTGATTGCTTTAAACAAAAATCTTTTAGAATTTGAAATCAATCAAATAAAAGAAATTACGAGCCAAGCCATGATGGGTAATATTTCTTTTAACAAGGCTTTAAATGCACGATTAAAGATATTAAAAATAAATCAAGAAGATTTATATAAAATCAAAAAACAAATACTTGCCAAAATTAACCAATCCATTCTTGAGAACAAATCCTTTTTTTCTCAAAATACTTGCTACATTATTTCTGGAGGATTTCGTGAAATTATTAAGCCCGTTTCTGATTTTTTAAAAATACCTTATGAAAATGTATTTGCCAACAACTTGATTTTTAATGAACAGGATAACCATTTTATTATAGATAACAAAAATCTGTTAGCACATAATAAAGGCAAAAGTGAAATTATAAACCAACTCCATCTTAAAGGAAATAAAATTATGATTGGAGATGGATATACGGATTTAGAAGTAAAATTAGAAAATCCCAAAATTAAATTTTATGCCTATACCGAAGTAGTTTATCGAAATGAAATTGTTATTCAAGCCGACAAAGTTATTTCAAACTTAAACGAATTGTAAATGCTATAAATTGTTATTTGAATTCCAAATATTCTATCAAACCAAAAAAATACCTTAATTTATTACTTTGTTGTCTTCAAATGTGTAATTTGGGTTAAACCCAAAATAATCATTTGAAAATGATTATTCGCATAATAGATTGTAATTCAATCAAATTTATTTTTGATTAAAACAATCTATTTGCGGGGTTAAACCCAATTAACGACTTATTTTATTACTTCGCTATAATCTAATTCGTAATTTGGGTTAAACTTTTCAATTCCAATAATGGTTGCTGCTATGGTGGATAAAATTGGTGCAAGAAAAAATCCAAAAAATGGGATGAACATAATTCCAATAAATCCAATTCCATTTCCCAAGGCTAAACCTTTATTTTGTCTTATTAAAATTTTTGTTTCATTTGTATTTCTATAGCGTTCAAGATAATAATCTAAATTGCCAAATCCATAAAAATAAGCACTAATTGTTAGGATAACTAATGAAAAAATAGGTCCTAAAATTGGAATCCAAGTAAAAATTAATAAAAATAAAACTAAAAATGATTGGCGAAACAATATATAAATGGAGATTTTTAAACCTCGCCACATTGAATATAAAAAAGAAGTATTATCTATAACTTTTTGATTCAAATAAATTGACTCGACGTCTAAGGATAATTTGCTTAATACTGGAGACAAAACAACAAAAAGTATATTTTTTAGAACAAGAAATGAAGTAAAAAGATATACGATAAAAAAAACAAGCGTTAAGATTGGAACTATGATTGACTCTAAAAATTCAAATGGATATTTTTCAATAAAAAACTGCTTGATTTCAGGATACCATTGATATCCAAAATATATAAAAGTAGCGTAAATTATTATCGAAACAAAAAATGAAATCCAAATATACTTTGACAATTTATTACTCCATAATATATCCCATGCCTTCTTGTAAATTGAAAGTGAATAAAATGTTTGCGAAATCAACTTCATATATTTTTTTTTACAAAAATACGAATTAATTGCAAGCAAAATACTAAAAAAAAAGTATCTTTGCATAAATCCGATTTGAATTAAATGAACACGATTGACAATTTACAAACCGCTTTAGATAAAATAAGACCCTATTTAAAAGAAGATGGAGGGGATGTAGAAGTTTTATCTATTGATGAACATGGCGTTGTAAAAATAAAGATGAGTGGTAGCTGTAGTACCTGCTTACAAAAAGAAAGTACTATAAAAACGGGTATTGAGACTTTGCTAAAAGATAAATTTGATTTTGTAACTAAAGTTGTAGAAATGTAATTTTTGCAAAATATACATTAATATTTTTTCCTTATATTTGTCCACTATTTTTAATCCATGCTTCGTCATCCTATTTATAATATTCCAAACGTACTCACTTCTATCAATTTGATATCAGGTGTTTTTGGAATACTTTTTGCTTTTGTTGCACCCGAATTTGTTGGATATTGCATATTAATAAGCCTTATAATGGATTTTTTTGATGGAATCGTTGCTCGGAAATTAAAAATACAAAAATCTATAGGAAAAGAATTGGATTCGCTTGCAGATATCGTTAGTTTTGGAGTTTTACCTTCTATTTTATTTAGTTTTTTATTATTAAAATCGATTAATAGTATTGAATTAAATGAATGGATGCTTTATTTAAGTATGGCTCCTGCTTTTTTAATAGCTGTTTTTTCAGCCATTCGACTTGCCAAATTTAATAACGAAACACGTAGTCCAACGTTTTTTTATGGCTTGAATACTCCAACGAACGCCGTTTTTATATTTGGGCTTCATCATTTTTTCTACTTTGTAGATATTAAGCCCGAAGCATATCTTTATTATTATTTGTTTTTTATTTTATTAATTATTACTCTTTGTACATTATTAGTTTCGGATATTAAAATGTTTAGCAATAAAGGACTTTCTAAAAACTTCCCTACATTTTTTACATTTGGATTTTTATTTCTTACAACTCCATTTATTTTTCAATATTTTGGATTTATTGCACTTTCGTATGCGGTTATTGTATATGTAATTTGCTCTTTCTTGTTTTTAAATATATTTAACTCTAATCATAAAAATAAAACCGATGAAATTTAAAGCATCTATCGACATTATGCCTCATACCGAATTGCTAGATCCTCAAGGTAAAGCAGTAAATAATAGTTTACATAAAATTGGTCAAACCGGAATTGAAAAGGTACGAATTGGAAAACGTATCGAACTACATATTGAAGCCAAAGATGCCACAGAAGCAGAAAAATTAGTTAAAGAATCTTGCGAAACACTTTTAGTGAACAAGATTATGGAGCAATATCAATATAATATATCGGCTATTGAAGGGTAAACTATTTATCGTTCCTACGCCCGTAGGAAATTTGAGCGATATGACCTTTAGAGCCATAGAAATGCTCAAAAATGCAGATCGAATTCTTTGCGAAGACACCCGGCAAAGTAAAAAACTTTGTGATCATTTTCAAATTAATACGCCTCTTTCTCCTTTTCACAAAATGAATGAATACAAGGTTTTAGACCATTACATTCATGAGTTGATTTCAGGTAAAATGATATGTTTGATTTCAGATGCCGGCACACCTTTGATTTCGGATCCAGGAAATCTTTTAATCGACAAATGTATTGAAAATGAAAT
This sequence comes from Chitinophagales bacterium, assembly GCA_044368655.1. Lineage (GTDB taxonomy): Bacteria > Bacteroidota > Bacteroidia > Chitinophagales > JADJOU01 > CHPMRC01. The sequence continues at coordinate 17,071 of JBIPPB010000027.1, forward strand.
TAAAATTGAAACACTACCCGGAGCTACAGCTTTTGTGCCCGCTTTGGTTAATAGTGGATTTGATTTAAGTCAATTTGTTTTTCTTGGCTTTCCTCCTCATAAAAAAGGACGACAAACATTTATAAAAAATATATCAAACGAAAACAGAACGATTGTCATATACGAATCGCCGTATCGCGTAGTAAAATTTCTGGAAGAATACAAAGAATGGATTGGCGACGAACGATTACTTTCGATTAGTAGAGAAATTTCTAAAAAATTTGAAGAAACCAAACGTGGAAACGCAAGTGATTTAATTGAACATTTCAAAAAAACGCCTCCAAAAGGAGAGTTCGTAGTTGTTATTGCTTCAAAATAAAAATAATTTAGCGACAGATTTTGGCAATTTACTTCTGTATATTTGTACTTTAACTACAAAATCAAAATAATTTATTATGGAAGAGATTTTTAAATTACTAGGAATTGAAGTTTCAGATAATATTGAAAAATATACCATTGCTGAAGACTTTATAAAAGCCGTTAGATTACTTAACCAAAAACAATTACAAGCCGTAAGAAAAACCGATGGTCCTGTTATGGTTATTGCGGGTCCTGGTACCGGTAAAACACAAATTTTATCGAGCCGCATTGGTAAAATTTTATTAGAATCGGATATTCAACCTCAAAATATTCTTTGCCTAACCTATACTGAAGCGGGTGCTCACGCAATAAAAAAACGATTAACTAAATTTTTGGGCGCAAAAGCAAATGAAATCGCTGTTTATACATTTCATGCGCTTTGTAGTCGGCTTTTAGCCGATTATTATGAGAATGATTATGAAGAGATGGAAGTGATTTCAGATCTTGATCGTCGGATTTTAGTCCGTAAATTATTTAAAGAAATAGAATTTAATACGCCCTTAAAACCGAAAGCTGGATATGCTCTCAAGACGTATATCTCAGATGTTGAACGATTTATTGGCGATTTTAAAAAAGAAAATTATAAGATCGATGCGTTTTTAGCTCAAATTGAACGGGCTGTAGAAATTGAAAAATTAGACCCGAAATATTACTACAAAAGAAAATCAGGCGACTTTGTGGCTGGAGATTTAAAACAAAAAGATTGGGATCTTTTTGCGCATCGATTAGAAAAAACAAAACAAGCGGTTGGGATTGTTAAACGATATCAAGAAGAATTAAATAAAAAAAACTTGATAGATCTCAATGATTTGATATTAAAAGTTATTGAAGTTTTTAAAAAAGATGAATCCTTTTTGTATAAATATCAAGAGCGTTTTCAATATATAATGATCGATGAATTTCAGGATACCAATGGTAGCCAACTTGAAATCGCGGAATGGCTTTGTCATGATATCGAAAATCCAAATATTATGATTGTAGGCGATGACGATCAGTCGATTTATCGTTTTCAAGGTGCTAATATCGAAAATATTCAATATTTTTATAAGAAATATATTTCCCATTTCTCAAAACCAGAAATCGAAGATCGCATCATTGTTTTAGATGAAAATTACCGTTCTTCTCCTGTAATTCTTCAAACAGCTGCATTTTTAATTCAAAATAATAAACAACGTATAATAAATATCGTTAAAGATATTACGCTCAACAAAGATTTGAAAGCGAGTAATCCCGATTACAATAAAGTAAATGACCTCGTTCAGTTATATCAATTGCCTAATCGAACTCAAGAATATCAGTTTTGGGCATTAGAAATAGAAAAATGGAGCAAAAGCGGTGTTAAATATTCGGATATTGCTGTTTTATTTCAGAAAAATAGTACCGCATTAGAATTTACCAAATATCTTGATACACTTAAATTACCTTATCAGTTTACAAAATCTTTCAATATTCTTGAAGATCCATTTGTGCATTCTTTAATACAAATTTTAAACTATGTTATTAAAGAAGCAGCCTCGCCCAATTCGGCGCAAGACATTTTAGCTCAAAGTCTTTTTTATGATTTTTTTGAACTTAAAATGATCGATATTTCAAAGTTAATGACCGATTATAAAGCGTTTCGAGAAGAAAAAGAAGCGCATATTCCTTTAAGAGATTTTTTAGCTGCGCAGCAATTAGAACCTCAAATACAAAAATGGTTTGACACCCTTGAAAATCTCATTTTAAGCAGTGCAAAAATGCCGCCTCTTCGATTTTTCGACTTTTTAATTGATGCGCTGCATTTGAGATCGTATGCGCTAAAAAATCAAAATGCACTTTCTATTTTTGAAACATGGAACACGCTCAACTTATTTTTTAAAGACTATTTAAAACAAAATAATAAAGCAACACTTCAAGAAATTGTTCAACAAATCAATACGTATATTGAAGAAGAACTTGAGATAAAATTGATACGACAATTTAAAAATTCGAATGCGATACAAATCATGACTTTGCACGGTTCCAAAGGTTTAGAATTTGACAAAGTCATACTTTTTGGAAATAATGAAGAACGAAAAAATGCCAATAATATCATGATTCCAAAAACGGTATTGTATAAAAATATCGAAGATATCGAATCGATACAGCAACAAATGGAAGCCGACAAAGATACGGAATTTGAAGAACAGCGACGCTTGTTTTATGTAGCACTGACAAGGGCGCATCGAAGTTTATATTTATCCTATAGCGAATATAAAAATGATGCTTCAGGAAAAGATAAAGCGTATAAACATTTACCTTTCATTGATGAATTGCCTGCGGAATGCATTCAGCATCAATCCATTGAAATTGAAGAAAAACAAGCCTTACGATTTTTATCTGTCACGACTGAATCCATTGAAAATCAATCTAAAAAATGGTATCTCAATACATTTTTAGAACAAAAAATCAAAAATATGAAATGGAGCGTTTCGATGCTCAATACGTATATCGCGTGTCCACTTCGATTTTATTTTACTCGATTATTAAACGTTCCCGAAAAAGACAACAAAGCGATGACTATTGGTAATGTTTTTCATTATGCTTTAGAAACTTTTTTCAAACATGTTCAAGATCATAATGAAGAATTCTCTGAAAAATTACTCCTTGATGGCGCACTTTTAAATCTTGAAAAATTCAAATATCTTTTAACTCCCGAAGAATTTGATGACTATTCAGCGTATATCCGTAAAATTGTTCCAATTTATTATAAAAATGAAGTAGAACATTGGAATACAAACTATGAAATCGAGCAATATTATGAAGAAACGTGGAATGACACTATTTTGAATGGAAAAATAGATAAATTAGAATGGATTACGGCAAATACAGCAAATATTAAAGATTTTAAAACAGGTTCGTATGAAAATGCAAAAACTAAATTTACAAGCCCCGAAACGGAAGATTTAGATCAAACTGAATTAAGTAAAAAAGAACGATTTGGTGGCGATTATTGGCGACAGGCCACGTTTTACAAATTGCTTTTTGATTTAAAACATCCAAATAAAGAACTCAATCAAGTTTGTTTTGATTTTATCTTCCCCGAAAAAGGCGAAAATATTAAAAAAGTGATTACCATCTCAAACGAGGATGTAAACGCCTTGAAACATCAAATTTTATGGATGAAAGAAAAAGTACAACAAAATATATTTGATGGATGTCAAGAGCCTAATTGTGTTTGGTGCAACTTAACAAAAAATATTATATAATTAAATTATCTCAAAGATATAAAATTACAGAATTAATATCAAAAAGGAATAAAACTACTTTTGTTTTGAACGTATTCCTCATGTTTTTTTTATTACAATTTTATTTATTATAGTATACATATAAAAGATGTATTTTTTTTTCGATTCGTGGGAGACATGAATCAAGAAGTCATTAATTTTAGTTAAAAAAATAAAAATAGTATTTCCGAGTCCAAATGGGTATTTCATTTTTTGTTTTTAGTTTTTTTTTAGAATAATAAAATCAATTTCTAAGGTATAAATATTAAACATAAAAAAACACAATCATAATAAAATTAGGCTTTTATGGATATAAAGATGCGGCATTATCACAAATAATTAGTTCATTAAAATTAAGATTAAATTTGAAATATTGAAAAAGCTAGAAGCAAAAAATATATTTAAAAAAT
>JBIPPB010000093.1:0-6065 GCA_044368655.1 Chitinophagales bacterium
TGTTGGCTTCTTGGGCTTCCTTTTCATTACTTACCGATAGTCCTATTATTTTATTTTTCCCTAAAATGTTACGAGCAATTTCAAATGGAATATCTGTTTGACCTATATGAAGTCCATCCGCATTAACGGCAAGCGCAATATCTAATCTATCGTTAATTATCAATGGAATGTTGTACTTGTCACATAATTTTTTTGCTTCCACAGCTCGATGATAAAAAAACTGGGTTGTGCTGTATTTTTCACGAAGTTGGATACTGTTTGCACCGCCTTTTAAAGCCGCCTCAATGATAGAAAAAAACAAATGATTTTCTCTTATACTATCATCGGTTACATACATTAAACCAAGATCAAATTTATCCATTTACCCGAACGTTATTTTTTATATCTTCAGTTGAAAGATGGTATAAACTGTCTAAAAAACAGGCTTGAAAACTTCCTGGTCCTTTTGATGAATTTTCAGCCATTTCACCAGCAATACCCATGATTACCATTGCTGTAGTAGCTGCCTTGTGATAGTCGTTTTCAACAGCAATACAAGCTCCCACTATGGCGGTAGCAGTACAACCCATGCCTGTTACCTTCGACATTAGTGAACTGCCATTCAAGATTTTAGTAACGCTATCATTAGTAATCACATAATCTACAGCACCACTAATTACAATTGTATTGTTCAATTTCTTAGAGAGTAAAATAGCGCCTTCTAAAGCGTTTTGGGTATCAATAGTACTGTCAACTCCTTTTGTTGATTGGCTTAATTGCGCTAAAGCCATTATTTCAGAAGCGTTTGCTCTAATAACGGATGGGGTAGCTGTTTCAATAATTTTTAAAGCGGTTGCCGTTCTGTATGCAGATGCGCCTACGCCTACAGGGTCAAAGACAAAAGGCGTTGCGGTGTTTTTTGCTTCTTTTACAGCCAACAACATGCTTTTTACCCAATTTTCGCTTAAAGTGCCCATATTTATTACCAGCGAAGATGAAATTCGAACAATATCTTCAACCTCTTCCATGGCATGTGCCATAACAGGAGACGCTCCAATTGATAATAGCGCATTGGCGGTATTGTTCATTACCACATAATTCGTAATATTATGCACCAAGGGTGATTTTTCTCTTATTTTCTCTAAAATTTCATTCATGATATTTTTTTTAAATTAGAGTTTTTTCAGCCACATAAAATCTAAACTAAAACCATTTCTCTTTTTTAGAAATAGACAACTTCTACTTATTCAAAATGGGTATTAAACTCTATCTTCTGTAGCTTTTTGTCATTTTTGATTAAGAATATATTTACTTTACAAAAATATAAAAAAATCATTATATATAAAGTTAATTTTAAACAAGATAACGTTTCTTATAATGAACAAACTATTCTTATATAGTCATTATTTCTAATATGTTATGAAGCAAAAATACGGTTCTACACTAATTGGTGCGGCTAAAGATAAAGCAATAGAAAATAATGTAACTTTAACGGTTACATTCCAATAATTTTTTTGTCTTTTTTTTATAAAAAAAGGCTGGTTTTGTTAAAAAATATTTTCAAAAGAGCTCCAACAGTAATGTTGGGGCTTTTTTGATTTATGCATTTATATTGTTAATTATTTGATGAAGTGCGGTTTTAGCTTCTTTCATAACAGGCAATAATGGCCAAATGTGTGGCATTTCTTTTCCAATATAGATTTCATTGTCAATATTTTCTAAGTTTAGTTTTGAAGAAAAAATGAGCTGATCCGGAAACGTAATATCATGCTCAGCGATATATAAGTATGTTTTAGGAAAAAAATTAAATTTTCCATTTATAGGCGAAATCCTTGGGTCATTAGAATGCTCCGAACACATACGTATAGCACTTGAAACGCCTATTTGAGACAACATGACGTCTTTTTTATCTATCGCCATTATGTCTTCGTTTTTAAAAGTAGCATCTATAACAGGAGAAATTAGGATTAATTTTGAAGGCAATTTTTCCTTGTTTAAAATCAGCCTTTGAGTTAGCGCTATAACGAGCGTTCCGCCTGCCGAATCGCCCATCAGTATAATATTCTCGCTTGGGTATCTGGATAATGCCGTTTGATAAATTTGATCTATATTTATAGAAATTGCTTCAATTTTATTTTCGGGTGCTTTTGGGTAATTACACATCCAAATATCCAAGTTTGTTTTTTTGGATATAATCTCCATAGAATCCCAATGATGTTGTGCAGGGCCAGATATAAATGCGCCACCATGAAGATAAATTAAAAGTTTATCCGATTTTTCACTGTTTTCGATTTGAGTAATTGCGGTCTTTAAAATCTGAAAAGTAGAAATTTTATTCGTTTTATAAAATTTACTATTGGGTGAATACACGTCAATCCGCCTTAATTTTAAATAATCAATTGGGGATTTTGAAAAGATATTTTTAATTCCTTTTAATTGAATTACGAATATCGTTAAATAGTATGTGAAACTTTTATTCATAGCGCTTTTTCTTTAAACTATTATTTTATTCGGTAATACTTCTTCCTATTCCAAATATTTAATCGCTTTTTTTGTTTACGAATTAAAACACATCACAAAGCTAAATCTAAATGATGCTATTTATTTAAATCTCGAAAGTAATAAGGAAGAATCGTTGGCTCGTTGAGCCCAAAAACTCTTTGCATTTATCAAATGGGTCTTTTTATTTTCTATTTTTCCGTTGTTGTTGTTAACGCTTTTCCTTTTATGGTTTCGTTAAATTGTCCATTCTCATATACTAAGTGGCCATTTACAAATGTATAGATCACATTTGTCTGAAATGTGGTGCCTTCTAATGGCGACCAACCGCATTTAGATAAAATATTTTCCTTGCTAACGGTCCAAGCGGAATTTAAGTCTACAATAGTCAGGTCGGCAAAGTAGCCCTCACGAATAAAACCTCTTTTTTCAATTCGGTAAAGAATCGATGGATTATGACACATTTTTTCAGCGATTTTCTCTAACGAAATAAGCCCTTGTTTATAAAACTCAAGCATAATATTTAACGTATGCTGAACGATTGGTGCACCCGACATCGATTGAAAATACGGTTTTTGTTTTTCCTCTAATGTGTGCGGGGCGTGGTCTGTAGTTACTAAGTCAATTCGATCATCCAACAACGCTTTTAAAAGTCCGTTTTTATCTTTCTCTGTTTTTATTGCGGGATTCCATTTTATTAGGGTTCCTAAACGCTTATAATCCTTGTCGGAAAACCATAAATGATGTACCGATACTTCGGTGGTTATGTTTTTCTCTTTCAAAGGAATATCGTTGCGGAAAAGATGCGTTTCTGCTTCCGTGGTCAAGTGCAGAATGTGAAGTCGTGCCTTGTGTTTGTTGGCTATTTCAATGGCTCTTTTGGTTGCTTCATAGCACGCTTTTTCGCTTCGAATAATGGGATGAAATTCAACAGGAATATCCTCCCCATATTTTTCTCTGTAGCTATTTTCATTCTCCTCCACGATTTGTTCTTTTTCAGAATGAATTGTAATGATTGATTTGCAGTTTGCAAATAATTTTTCCATCGTTTCGGGATTGTCGGCAAGGAGGTTTCCTTTTTTGGTAAAGTAAAGCCCATCGTCAGAAACACCCAACAATTTGGAGGTATCAAGTTGGAGTACATAATCAAGATTATCGCCATTAACACCTAAAAAGAAACCATAGTTGGCTAACGATTTTTCCGATGCTAACTGATATTTCTCATTTAATATTTCTATAGTTAATACATTCGGAAGCGTATTGGGCATGTCAATATAAGACGTCACACCACCAGCTACGGCTGCTCTACTTTCGGAATGAATGTCGCCTTTATGTGTGAGTCCGGGTTCACGAAAATGAACTTGTCCGTCAATAATACCTGGAAACAAATATTTGCCTGTGCCGTCAATTATTTTTGCATCAAGGTCATTAAGATCTTGTCCGATTTTTTGAATTAGTCCATTGTCAATTAAGAGGTCACTAACGATTACGTGTCCTTCGTTAACGATGCTAATATTTTTGATTAAAGTGCTTCCTGTCATTGTAAATTATTTGTCTGTTTTGGGTGGTATGCGCCATTGCCGCCAACTCCTAAATACTCGCAATTATAATACAATTTCTACAAATGCGATATTATATTTATTCGGATTACTTTTACTAAAATGGCGATTTTTAGCTCAAAACTTGATTTGAAAATAAAACAAAAACAATCCGATAAACCCATAAGGTGGTTTTAGTTGCAACTTTAGTACCTGCCTGCCCCGAGAGGAAAGTTTTGAAGTCCCAAACGTGCAGCAACTGTGGAGTGCGCGCCACTTTTTCAAGCGCTCTGATTTCGCTATACGGCATCATCTTAGCGGCGGGTATTTTTATCTAGCGACTTTATAAACTCGTCAACGTATTGCTGTAATTGCTTTAATGCGGTTTCTTCCATTGGGTAGTGTCCGCCATCTTTTAGCATTTTTATGGTGAACGGCGCTTTTATTCCTTCCATTGAAATTTCACTTAAATACAACGGTGTCCAATCATCTTTTTCGGGTTGTGTTAAAAGAATAGGACATTTGTCAAATGCGGTAACCGGAATAGGTAATTTGTAATGCGTATAGTCATACAAAAATTGAAGTTGAACGCTTGCGCCGGCCGATGCGTTGTCTTTCAGTAAAATGGATAACGCTTTTTTATTATTTACCAGAAGATTCATTTTAGAAACGAATTTCATTGGTAACCGGATTCGTTTGAACCCAATTTTGTTTAATAAGCCCATCATAGGAAATGCGAACCAGTTGGACCAACCGAATTTTGCCGTTTTTCTTCCTACCAATTTGTTGTCATTTTTCAGAAAACACATTCCGACAATTCCATGCACTTCGTCCATAAAACAAGCGGAATTGTAGCAAATCATACCACCTGCACTGAGTCCGTAAAGCACTGGTTTTTTATAATCCCGTTTCGTTTCTGCATTCACAAAGTCCGCAAAGCAATGCACCCAATGATCATAAGTAATATCCTTTTGATGGACTTCGGTCATTCCATAGCCCAAGTTATCTATCGCAACGACATCATAGCCCAATTCGGCCAACTTGTGCCCCAAAATCATATTCATTTGTCTGCCGTTTGTACCTACGCCGTGATGCAGAAAAATCCGATATTCGGAATTTGGATTTGGATAGCGGTCAAGATGCATTTTGTTTCCTTTCCAATCCCATGATTCTTCAAGTGGAAGATGGGTTTCTTTGATTTGAAAATCCGAAGGAAGCATAGCGTTTATTTCTTTCCAAGCCGTGTTTGATTGATATTTTTTCATGACCGTTTCTGTATTTATTGTTTGTAAATCCGAGTTTTGAGCCTTAACTTTTTGAAGACCGAAAACTATAAAAGCAAAGATAACTACTTTTTTTGTCATGGTTATTTTTTTAGTGCAGTAAGCATATTTTCCACCGAGTTGGTTCGTGTCCCCACGAAACATTTTCGTACCTTTTTTATTTTTGATGCAAAAATATTATTTCCCATATTACGTGCATGAATTTTATATTTACTATTTTAGCTTTTTTTCATTTTCTACAAGCTACTCCATTTTTTAAATTTCGGTTTGAGAGGAGACGAAACGAGGAGGAGGTCCTGCGAAGCAAAATAGGAATTCCTTTTAAATAAATTTAGAGAGATGAATAACCCCTAGCTTTTAGCAACATGGGCGTTCTTAATTCTTGTGGGTTTGCTAGTTCTATTAAATTTCATTATTATTTTATCGTATAACTCACATTTCGTCCATTTCCTTGTTTTTCAATTAGTCCTTTCTTGAGTAATTCCGACAAAATTCGTTTTACGGTTGGTGCAGGTATCGCTAATTTTTCAGCAATTTCTCCAGACTGGATGTTCGGGCGATTTTGAATAATTGTATAAACTGATTTTTCTTTTGGGGAAAGCTGCGTTTCTAAACCGCTTTTTTGCAATTTTTTAAACAGTTGCGATTGGATATTTGACAAGCAATTCAAAAAGAACATTGTCCAATCGGTTATATCTTCGTTTGGGCGTTGCGCCTGACAACTTCTTAGTACTTGATAATATTCGTTTTTTCTATTTTCTATTTC
>JBIPPB010000003.1:0-66656 GCA_044368655.1 Chitinophagales bacterium
CCGCTTCCTATTTAAATAAAATGGCAGCGCATCAATATCCATTTTTAACTTTAAATCAAATTGGATTTGAAAATTCAGATTTAGAAGTTTTTAATTATGAAATTTCAAATGAATTGGTGGTAAATTACGAATCCAAAAGGAATTTTCCATCGGTACATGGAACATCGAATTTATCGCCCCATCTAAGATTTGGCTCCGTGAGTATTCGAGAAATAGCAATGAAGGCTAAAAATGAAAATCACGAAACGTTTTTGAATGAATTAATTTGGAGAGAGTTTTTTATGATGATTTTGTGGCATTTCCCGCAAACGGTTCATCAATCCTTTAAGCCAATTTATGATCAAATCGAATGGCGAAACAACGAAGAAGAGTTTAAAAAATGGTGTGATGGCAAAACAGGTTATCCCATTGTAGATGCCGCTATGACCCAGCTGAATCAAACGGGCTATATGCATAATAGATGTAGAATGATTGTAGCTAGTTTTTTATGCAAGCATTTATTAATAGATTGGCGATGGGGCGAAGCATATTTTGCTGAAAAGCTTTTGGATTTTGAACAAAGTGCTAATGTGGGTAATTGGCAATGGGCTGCGGGTTGTGGCGTCGACGCTGCGCCATATTTTAGAATATTTAACCCATCCGAACAGCAAAAAAAGTTTGATTCCGAATTTAAATATATAAAAAAATGGATTCATGGATTTAATCCTACTCAATATTTAAAACCAATTGTAGAACATACATTTGCAAGAAAAAGATGCTTGGAAGTATATCAAAAAGCGGTAAAATCTTGATTAGAAGGGTAACATTATATTTATTTTTAATAAAAAAAGATTGAAATAAAAAAAAAGCATTATATTTGCATTCCAAAATTTAAAAATAATAATAAATTTTATTAATATGGCATTGACGTCAGAGAGAAAAAAAGAGATATTTACAGAGTTTGGTGGTTCTGAAAAAAATACAGGTAGCGCAGAAGGGCAAGTAGCTATGCTTACAGAGCGTATTTCGGAGCTTACTGGTCACTTGAAAAAAGCAAAAAAAGATAAAAACACAACGTTATCTTTATTGAAAATGGTTGGTCGTAGAAAAAGATTATTGAGATATATCATGACCAATGATATTCAAAAATATAGAGATTTGATTAAAAAATTAAATCTTCGTAAATAATATTTATGTAATAAGATTATATAAAAGCCGATAAATCTATGATTTGTCGGCTTTTTTTGTAATAAAAAGTCGCAATGTTGCGCAAGCAAAAAAATAAAAAAGATGCAAATTATCAACAAAAAAATTAAAATGGCTGATGGAAGCGAAATCAGCATTGAAACTGGAAAACTTGCAAAGCAAGCTCATGGTTCTGTAGAAATAAGACAAGGTAATACGGTTTTATTAGCAACTGTAGTTTCAGATTACAAAGCAGGTGAAGATATTGACTTTTTGCCTTTAACGGTAGATTACAGAGAGAAATTCGCAAGTAGTGGTCGTTTTCCAGGTGGATTCTTAAAAAGAGAAGCACGCCCAAGTGATTATGAAATTTTAATTTCAAGATTAATAGATAGAGCCATTCGTCCTTTGTTTCCGGATGATTATCATGCCAATACAATGGTTACGGTTACTCTTTTGAGTGCGGATGACAAAGTAATGCCAGATACATTAGCTTGTTTGGCTGCAAGTGCTGCGATTATGGTTTCGGATATTCCATTTGGAGGTCCAGTAAGTGAAGTTCGAGTAGGTCGCATTAATGGTCAATTGTGCATTAATCCAAATCAACAAGATATGGCTTCAAGTGATATAGATATGATGATTGCTGCTACCGAAAAAGATATTATGATGGTAGAAGGCGAAATGAATGAAATTTCGGAAAAAGAAATGGCAGAAGCTATTATTTTTGGTCATCAAGCAATCAAAATCCATTGTCAAGTTCAGAAAGAATTAGAAGCAGCTACCAATAAAAGTGTAAAAAGAACGTATTGTCATGAAAATAGCGACGAGGAGCTTTATAAATTAATCAAAACATCATGTTATGATAAAATTCAAGCTGTAGCTAAAAGTGCAAGTAGTAAAGAAGTGCGTTCGTCATCTTTGGAAACTATTTTAGAAGAATGTGTTGCTACTATGAGCGAAGAGCAGATAGCGAAAAAGTTTTTAATCAAACAATATTACGGCAAAGTAAAAAAAGAAGCGATTCGAAGAGTGATTTTAGATGATAAAATCCGTTTGGATGGTAGAAAAACGTCGGAAGTTCGTGGTATTTGGAGCGAGATTGATTGTTTACCTAGCCCACATGGTTCTGCAATTTTTACAAGAGGTGAAACGCAATCAATAACTACAATTACGTTAGGTACTAAAATGGATCAACAAAACATTGATGGTGCAGTTTTCCAAGATAGCAAGAAGTTTATTTTGCATTATAACTTCCCTTCGTTTTCTACGGGCGAGGCTTATCCTTATCGTGGCGTTGGAAGAAGAGAAGTTGGACACGGAAACTTAGCGCAACGTTCTTTAGAAAAAGCGTTAGTTCCGGATTTTCCTTATACCATTCGTATCGTTTCCGATATTTTAGAAAGTAATGGATCGAGTTCTATGGCTACCGTTTGTGCTGGTAGTTTAGCACTTATGGATGCTGGTGTGCCATTAAAAGGTGGCGTAAGCGGAATTGCAATGGGTTTGATTACAGATAAAGAAGGTAATTATGCCATTTTATCGGATATTTTAGGTGATGAAGATCACTTGGGAGATATGGACTTCAAAGTTGCGGGTACGTCTAAAGGAATTACAGCTTGTCAGATGGATATTAAAATTGATGGATTAAGTGAGGCTTTATTAATTGAAGCTTTGAACCAAGCAAAAGCAGGAAGAGAAACCATTTTGAACGAAATGAATAAAACGATTTCAGCTTCTAATGCAGAACTTAAGCCACATACGCCTCGTATCGTTGAACTAAAAATTGATAAAGAATTTATTGGAGCCGTTATCGGACCTGGTGGAAAAATTATTCAAGGAATTCAAGCAGAAACAGGAGCTACGTTAACCATTGAAGAGTCTGGAGACTTTGGTATTGTTCAGATTTTTGGAAATAATAAAGAGTCTATTGACCGAGCAGTAGCTTGGGTTAAAGGTATTGCTTCAAAACCAGAAATAGGAACAATCTATGACGGTACAATAAAAAATGTTGTAGAATTTGGCGCATTTGTTGAGATTCTTCCTGGTAAAGAAGGTTTGCTTCACATTTCAGAAATTGATTGGAAGCGTATTCCTAGTATGGAAGGTATTTTTAATACTGGCGATAAAGTTCAAGTAAAACTTATTGAAATTGATAATAAAACGGGTAAATTGCGTTTGAGTAGAAAGGTTTTACTTCCTAAAGAAGAAAAATCAGAAAATGCATAATTGCTAAAGTTTTTAATTTAGATTAAGAAAAGCTCCTTTTTTAAAGGAGCTTTTCTTATTTTACGAATAATAATTGGATTTGAATTATATTTGTCTTGTATATAATCGAATATGGTTCAGCAAGATATTGATCGAATTATTGAAATGGCTTGGGAAGATCGCACTCCTTTTGAAGCTATTGAATTTCAGTTTGGAATCAATGAATCCGAAGTGATAAAAATGATGCGTTCCAATTTAAAACGGTCAAGTTTTAATTTATGGAGAAAGCGCGTGCATTCTGGAATCAGCCAAAAGCATTTATTTAAAAGAAGTGAAGAAATGATTCGATTTAAATGTAGTCGGCAAAAATCTATTTCAAGTAATAAAGTAAGTAAACGATAGATGGAAGCTTTTCCTACTAGTTATCAATCTATTCTTGAGAAAATCGATCAAATTGATCCTATTAAATATGGGAAAACTAGAAATTATATTGATGGTGCGGTAACCTATTTATCTCCCTATATATCAAGAGGCGTTATAACTACAAATCAGGTTCTTAATCATGTATTAAAAAAAGGTTTTGCAATAAAAGATATCGAATCTTTTGTAAAAGAATTATGCTGGCGCGATTATTTTCAAAGAGTTGCTCAACACAAAAATGTAGCGTTTGATATTAAAAATCCTCAAAGTCCTGTTTTTTCAAAATCTTTTCCAAAAGCTGTTTTAGAAGCTCAAACGGGAATTTTAGCGATCGATAATGCGATACATTTGCTATATCAATCAGGTTATATGCATAATCATTTGAGAATGTATTTAGCTTCTATAGTTTGTAACATAGCGCAATACTATTGGAATTTACCTTCAAAATGGATGTATTACCATTTGTTAGATGGCGACTTTGCGAGTAATTCGTGCAGTTGGCAGTGGGTTGCAGGTGCCAATAGTTCCAAAAAATACTACGCCAATCAAGATAATATAAATACGTATACCAAAATCAATCAAATAAGTACGTTTTTGGATTGTGATTACGAATCGTTGGTAAATATTCCAATTCCTAGTTTATTAACGGAAAATGATATATTGGATTTGCAAACAGAATTGCCTGAATCAAATATTAAAAATATTGAGCCAAATTGGCCTACTTATATTTATAATTATTACAATTTAGATCCTTTATGGGGCGCAGATGTTAATGCAAATCGAATTCTTTTATTAGAACCGGATTTTTTTTCTAAATTTCCAGTTAGTGAAAAATGTATTCAATTTATACTTGATTTAAGCAAAAATATCAAGGATTTACAAATTTTTACGGGTTCTTTTAAGGAATTAGAATCTTCATTTAAGTTAAATAAAATCGTTTACAAAGAACATCCATTAAACAACCACTATAAAGGAATTGAAGTGTCGAGGGATTGGATTTGCGAATCTATTTCGGGATATTTCCCTTCTTTTTTTGCCTATTGGAAAAAAATAAATCCATTTATAAATACCTAATTATGATCCATAAAGAACAAATTGCCAATTTTGAAAGAAGATATCGAGCGACAATGATTAATAGTTTGGCTGGGATTCGACAATCTTTTTTAGTGGGGTCTAAATCTAAATTAGGTATAGAAAATGTAGCAATTTTCAGTAATGTAATTCATTTTGGTGCCAATCCACCCTTATGGGGTATTGTTTTTCGGCCAGATACCATTCAAAGAGATACGTTGAATAATATTTTAGAAACCAATTGTTACACGTTGAATTATATCAATCAAGATGATTTTGAAAAAGCACACCAAACATCGGCAAAATTTGAATCTCATATTTCAGAGTTTGAATCATGTGGATTTGAAGCGCAATATGTAAATGATTTTTTTGCGCCATTTGTAGCATCTTCTCCTATAAAAATTGGACTAAAATTTGCGGAACGTATTGATATTTCTATAAATAATACTATAATAATTATTGGGCAGATAGAAACCATTGATATTGATTCAAAGTATATTTCGGAGGATGGATTTGTGAATTTGCATCAGTTGGATGTACTTGCTAATATTGGTTTGGATGCTTATTGTCATTTTGATTTAAAACAACGATTGTCTTATGCAAAATCAAATGTATGGCCCACTCCAATATAGATAAAATGCCATTAAACATCGTTTGGCTCAAAAGAGATTTACGATTTTTGGATCATCGACCTATATTTGAAGCACAACAAAAGGGTATTCCTTATGTTTTAATATATTGTTTTGAACCCTCAATTATGCAATGCGAAGATAGTGATATGCGTCATTGGCTATTTGTGATGCAATCTATAATGGATATGCAAAAACAATTGGATGCCGTACAAAAAACGATTTATATTTTTCATAATGAAGTGCTTGACGTCTTTTCTCATCTTGTTTCTAAATATCAAATTAATCAATTGTTTTCGCATCAAGAAACGGGAAATTTAAAGACTTTTCAAAGAGATATAGAGGTTAAAGATTTTTGTAAAGAAAATGAAATAATCTGGCATGAATATCAAAATAATGGCGTAATAAGAAGATTAAAAAGTCGTAAAAATTGGGAGAAGCGTTGGCGCACATTTATGGAAGCACCGCAACTTCAAGTTGAGATTAAAGATTTAAATTTAGCCCATTTAGAAAATGATTTTTATGAAAAAATTAAAGGTCCTGCATTGCCAAAAGAAATTTTTGAAACTAATAAGCTTTTTCAGCCGGGAGGCCCTACTTTTGGGTTAAGATACTTAATCAGTTTTGTGAACGATCGTGGTAAAAATTATTCCTTTCATATTTCAAAGCCATTAAATAGCCGAAAAAGTTGTAGCAGATTGTCACCCTATTTGGCATACGGTAATTTGAGTATGCGAATGGTTTATCAGTTAACGATGCAACATTATGAAAATTCGAGTTTTAAAAGAAGTTTGTCTAATTTTATTTCAAGATTGCATTGGCATTGTCATTTTATTCAAAAATTTGAAGATGAATGCCGAATGGAAAACGAAAATTTGAATAAAGCCTACGATACTATCCAAAAGCCTAGAAATCAAGAATATATTGATGCTTGGCAAAATGGACAAACCGGAGTTCCTATCGTGGATGCTTGTATGCGCTGTGTTGTGGCTACGGGTTATCTTAATTTTAGAATGCGTGCGATGGTTGTATCGTTTTTTGTTTATAATTTGTGGCAAGATTGGAAGGATTTACATTTTTTAGCTCGGCAATTTTTAGATTACGAACCCGGAATTCATTATCCCCAACTACAAATGCAATCGGGAACAACGGGAATAAATACCATTCGAATTTACAATCCAATTAAAAACTCAATGGAGCATGACCCTGAAGGATTGTTTATAAAAGAATGGATTCCTGAATTGAAAAATGTTCCTGCTTCATTGATTCACGAACCTTGGAAGCTGAACTCAATGGAGCAACAATTATATGGCGTAGAAATTGGTAAAGATTATCCGTATCCGATTGTAGATATTGAAAAAACAAGAAAATATGCCAGTGATATCGTTTGGGGCGTTCGTAAATCTGAAGTTTCTAAAATTGAAACCGAACGAATTCTTAAAAAACACGTAAAACAAAAAACAAAGTAAATGGATTATGAAAAATGTTAAGAAACAACATCTTCCTGAGAAAATTTGTATCGTTTGTCAAAGACCTTTTACTTGGCGTAAAAAATGGGAAAAAGTATGGGACGAAGTTAAATTTTGTAGTGATAAATGTCGAATGAATAAAAATAAATTATGAAAATAGCGCTCCTTTTTCCGAATCAACTTTTTGAAAATCACGAAATCTTAAATGAAGTAGATGAAGTGTATTTAATAGAAGAATATTTGTTTTTTAAACAATATCGATTTCATAAACAAAAAATATTGTTTCATAGAGCTTCTATGCAATTTTATAAAAATTATTTGGAGACTAAAAATATCAAAGTCAATTATATTGAATCGATTTCTGAAGCATCTGATATTCTTTTGTTTTTTGATGTTTTAAAATTTGATGAAAATGTAATTGTTCATTTCATCGACCCTGTCGATAATTGGTTGGAGAAGCGAATTATAAATGGAATTAAAAAACATAAACTTGAGGTTGTAAAATATAATAATCCTTTGTTTTTGAATCAACAAGAAGAAATTGTATCTTTTTTTAAAGATAAAAAAAGGATGTTTCAGACCGATTTTTATATTTTTCAAAGAAAGAAATGGGATATTTTATTGGATTCAAATAAAAAGCCTATTGGTGATAAATGGACTTTTGATGCTGACAATCGAAAGAAATATCCAAAAGGAAAAACGCCTCCAAAAGTAATGCAACAAGATCTCTCCATTTTTCATAAAGAAGCCTTAAATTATGTAGCCTCTCATTTTCAAGACAATTATGGTCAACTTGACGCATCATTGGTTTATCCAATTGATTTTGAATCCAGTAAAATATGGTTTGAAGACTTTCTAAAAAATAGGTTTGCGGAATTTGGAATTTATGAAGACGCCATTCAATCGGATGCACTGATCCTAAATCATAGTTTGATAACGCCAATGCTCAATGTCGGCCTCTTAACGCCAACTTATATCATAGATCGTACATTAGAATTTATTTTAGAAAATGAAATTCCTTTAAATTCTTCAGAAGGCTTTATTCGACAGGTAATTGGTTGGAGAGAATTTATTCGTGGTGTTTATATTTTAAAAGGAACGGAAGAGCGAACTAAAAACTTTTGGAATTTTAAACGAAAAATTCCTGAATCGTTTTGGAAAGGAACAACAGGGATTTTGCCATTTGACGATGTTATTCAAAAAGTTTTGAAAACAGGGTATTGTCATCATATTGAGCGTTTGATGGTTTTGGGAAATTTTATGCTTTTATGCGAATTTGACCCCGATGAAGTGTATCGTTGGTTTATGGAGCTATTTATTGATGCGTATGATTGGGTTATGGTTCCAAATGTTTATGGTATGAGTCAATTTGCCGATGGTGGCCTTATGGCTACAAAACCTTATATTAGCGGGAGTAATTACATTTTAAAAATGAGTAATTATTCAAAAGGCAGTTGGCAAGAAGTTTGGGATGGTTTGTTTTGGCGATTTATGGATACGCATCGTGATTTTTTTCTTAAAAATCCAAGACTTTCTATGCTCGTTCATAGTTTTGATAAAATGGATCAAGCCAAAAAAGCGCAACATCTAACAAATGCGAATCAGTATCTAAGCCAACTTTCATTTTAGATTTTTATTTAATAAAATTGTCAGTTTATTTCTTTTAGAGATTCCCGATATTTTTTATTTCATACTATTATTTTACTTTAAAGTTTAGGTTGCAAAAATTCGGGAATGACGGGAGGTATAATTTGTTACATAATTCTTCGTCATCCTCGAAAATTTTCTACAACAAAATTTTATTTTTAAAGCTAAGTCTAAATTGAAAATTTATCGGGGATCTCATTTTTTTAATTTTTTTTGCGCATTCAGATGTAATGTTGTAGCAATTAAATCCGAATCCATTGCGGATCGATCCAATATTTGGATGTACTATCGGTGATGTAAATATCTAGATTTTCACCTTTGAAAAATTGCATTTTACTGTTCTTTTTTAGGATAAATCCATCAAATTTTTTGGAAGAATCTATCTTCACATGAATCTTATAATCATCGACAACATAATTTTTGATTGACGAATCGTTTGAAGAAATCTTTAATTTTAGTTCATCATCTATAAAAATATGAACTTCATTTTTGCAAGAAATAGCAAAAAACAATAAAAAAAACAAAATTGATTTAAGGAACATAATATAACAAACCTAGTGTTAATCCAAAATGATTATAGCCAAAAGATAGCGTCTCTTGTTTTCTTGTGATGTCCGAAAGTCCTAAATTCATTTGTAATTCAGAAAATACTTCAAAGGCTTTTATCCGATAATGTACTCCTGTGCCCGCAATTAAGCTATAAAAATTCTTATGTAAATACTGTGGGGCAAATAATTCGTTTTTATTGATTTTAGTTTGAATTGCATATCCAATTTGTGGACCAGCAAAAATAGTCCAAGTGATATTGTCATGATGCATTCTTAATTTGCCTAACGCCTCTAAAGCAAGGTAATTCATTTCGAATGTCGCTTTTTGAGCATTGCCAATTTCAAAATTTCTTTGAACATAAGAGCCTCCCATAACAACGGAGAAAAACGTATGTAGCCGATGTTCGATAAAAACCGTTGCGTTTTGAGTAAAGGCTGAAGAGGTTTGTTGAGGTTGATTAAATGCAGGTGTACCAAGAGCTCCAAAATATTTAACTCCAAAAGCCATACCTTCTTGAGATTTTAAAGATTCAAACGTTAAAAGGTTCAAAAGTAAAAGTAAATAAAGTGGATATTTTTTCAAAATATTTGGAGGTTTTTTGTAACGTGCAAATTTACTTAAAATCGATAAACTTTTGTCAAAAAAAAAGGACAATGGAAAATAAAATGTATATACTCAAACTTAAATTTTAATTGAATTTTAGCGTAATTTGCATTGCATTAAAAGCGATAAGATTAAAAAAGTGTATAAAAATAAACTGCATTATATTTTTTCATTAATTGAAGATGAAGGTTTATATGAGATTTTAAAATCTCAATTACACGAAATCTCTTTTATCGACCATTCAGAAATTTTAGAAGAAATAGCGTATTTTAGTTCACATAATTTTAAAAGTAAGGGTCTCGCTCGATTAGAATCTGAAATTAAGCTTGAACTTTATTTAGATAAACTTACCGATGAAATTTTCGGGAATCAAATGAAATTAAGTCAATTTATTATTGAATTGAATGGCTTGATATTTAACAATTCCGATCAAAATCAATTTATTCACGATTGTATAGATAAATGGGCGTTAAAAGTTTCGGATAAAATACATTGCACGTCAAGCTCAAATGAGATTTACCAAATCATGGATAAGTATATTGCCCAATCTTTTGTAGTGGAATATAATTATTCGATGTCGCACGATGATTTTTGTCAGATTTTTAAAACACAAAAAATTAGTGAATACGCACTTTCCGTTTTGTATTTAATGATTTCAGAAAAATTAGATTTACCGATATTCGGTTTGCCTCATAAAGAAAAATTGCTTTTGTGTATGGCAAAAAGTCATTGTAATAATAGTGAATTAGTATATCAAGAAGATATAAAGTTCTACTTTAATCCTGGGCCAAATGGTTTACTTTTTACGCTTCAAGATTTAGAATTGATTTTTAAAGCAAATGACGCTCAAGTGGCTATGCGCGAAAAATTACCAAAGTCCAATCGAATTATTGTTCAAAATTGGTTGTTGAAGTTGCATCAAGAAAATGAAATCTTGACTAAAAATGAGGTTCTGATGCCTATGTTTAGTGAATTTATAAAAATGTTGAAAAACGTTTGATAACTTCTTGTTATTTATTGTGAAAAAATGTTTAAAATTGCATTGGAATTAATAATGTATATTTTAGATGCAGTATCTGTCGATTCTTAGTGAAATTAAGGCATTCAACGAGTTTTTGGGTGGTAAATGGCGTTTGATTATTTTAGATCAATTGTTTGCAAACCCGATTCGTTTTAGAGATTTACAAAAGAATATTGATGGAATTACACCTCGAATGCTCACCAAAGAATTACGAATCTTAGAAAAATTTGAGCTGGTTGAAAAAATAGTTTATCGAGAGGTTCCACCTCGTGTAGAATATTCATTGACAGATAAAGGTGTGCGATTATTTCCTTTATTAGAAAGTATTAAACTGATTGGGTCTGAATTTTTAAAAGAAATTGAAGCGAATCCGGGTTTAATTGCGCAGCCTAAACTACTAAAAGTTAAGAAAACAGAAGCTTTAAGAGTTTTGAAACCTGAACCAAAAGTTGAAAATACATTTTCAGATGACTTAGGAAATCAATTTGTAAAAATTGATGTAAATAATCTAGAACCAATTAAAGAAGATATTCCGCTTCGTAATGTTTCACTTTCAACTAAAAAACGTATTGAGGATCTACATATCGAAGAAATTGATATTTTTAAAGAAGATATTCAAGAAAATACATTTTTAGATTCCGTTTCAGAAGATGCAATTGAATTTTCTTTTGAATCCGATTTTATAAAAATAGATGAAGTAAATGAAAATGAAGCATCTATCATTTCTGAAGTAGTATTGCCTCAAATTTTTTCTCAAAAACAAGAGGCTTCTTCACAAGAAGAAAAGCAAGAGTCCAAGCAAGATGCCAAACAAAAAGTAACAACGGTTCAGTTGTCTTTATTTTAATTAATTTATTTTTCTTACTATTTTTTTTATTAACAATTCCTTTTGTTGACAATTCCTTTTGTTAATTAAAGTTGTTTATGGAATGAAATATTCAAGGCTTTATACACTCCGTAAATTTTTGTATATAATTTAAAATTTGGGATAAAAAAAGCCTTGTTGAAAATCAACAAGGCTCCTGAAATAAAAAACGTATTTTTATAAAAAAATCCGGTTTTTTCTTAATTATTTATTTTTAACAAATGTTGCCCACGTAGGTAAAGCTTCGCTTGGTCCAGCTCCTTCAGTTACTGTAAAACCATTACCAATAGTTTTATTAGTTACATCGTCAAATTTAACATTCGTTACTTTATTGTCTGCCGCTGGTGTGTTTGAACCTAAAGAAACTCCATCTTTGTAACCTTTTACTAATAAATTAGTAATTGTAGATTTAGTACCCACTCTCAATAAAACACCTTCTTTTTGAGTTCCAGCAAATCCGCTTCCTCTTCCAATTAATACTACATTTTCTACTATTGGATTTGAAACTGGAGTTGCAGCTGGATCTTTAGAGTTATTATCTGCCTCTATACCTCTACTGTCATTTGATGCATTTTGATTTTTATTAACAGAATACAAATTTGTTAATTTTCCTGTATAACCATTAGCCCAATCAAAATTATCATCATCATTGTTAAATGCATAAAGATTTGAACAGTTAACGGATCCGCCAAACCACTCATACGCATCATCGTTTGACCAGCTTGACTCTAAATTTTCAACTACTGTTCCACTACCTACACCGTAAAATGTAACTCCGTTAAATTCTCTTTCATCGTTAATTTTTGAACCAGTATATTCTAATACGATGTACTTATATACTCCAGAGTTGTCTGAATTATTTGATCCACCATAAGTTAAACCAGCAACTTCAGTTTGAGCTGATCCACCTGCTGTAGCAGCAGCATTAGTAGCCGCATTACCACAAATAATTAAACCACCCCATCCACCTGGAGCTTTTTCAGTAGCTGTCATGATAATTGGATTTGCAGAAGTTCCTTGAGCATCCATTTTAGCACCTGGTTTTACAGCAATATACAATTTTGTTTTGTCAGCTGTTGAAGATTGTGCAATAATAGTTACACCTGGTTTAATAGTTAATGTTACGCCTGTTTCAACGATTAATGCATCGGTTAACTTGTAAATACCTGCCTCTAAAGTACGGTTTGCAGTAATTGTACCTTTTAATTCACCTTGTTCGGTAGTGTTGGTAGCTACACTTTCATTTTTTTTACAAGATGTAAAAGTTGCTAATCCTAGAACAAATAAAGTTAAAAGGATTGATTGTAATGTGATTGTTTTTTTCATTTTTTTAATTTTTTTGGGTTTAATAATTTTTTTATTTTATAATGTTATATGAATAACCAATACTGAAATCGATACCTCTTCTAAAAGATGAAGCGGTAAGGTTCATGTTGTTTTGATTTAAATATCTATCAATATCAGGATTTAAAATATTCCTTACATTTAAACTGATATTAGATTTTTCAGATATTTTTAATTTTGAAATGAAATCTAATGTAATAAATCCTTTTTCATAAATATTATTCATCGAATAAACGCCTAAGGAATAAACTTTATCCATGAAATAGTTGGCTACTACAGTAAATGTAGGTTCCAATTTTTTGTATTTAAACTTATAAGAAATGTCTGCATTTAGAATTAAAGGTGAAGCTCCTGTTAATTGTGAACTTGTAAATGTAAATGGCATTTCAATTCTAGGATCTTTAGCGGCATTCTCATTAGCTACTTTATCTTTACTTAAATCCTGATGTGTGTATAATACCGATAAATTAACTCCTGTACTCAATTGCGATTTAAATGTTTTTTCAGTTTCAAATTGATCGAAAATATTCTTTTTAACTTCAACTTCCGCTCCAAATACGATAGCTTGGTCTCCTGTGTTGGCATATGAGAAATCTCCAGTAGCAACGGTTGCGACCATAGCTTTGTTAATTGGATTTTGGATTATTTTACCAAATCCTGTGATAGAGTATAGTTCATTTTTAGTTGGAAAAATTTCATATTTTAAATCCAAATTATAGTTAGTAGAAAGGTATAAATGTGGATTACCAAAAGAGTTGTTTGTACTTATATCTTCATATAAAAATGGCGCAAGCTCTTTAAACTGAGGTAATGTATATGTTTTACTAGCACCAAACTTAAAGTTAGATTTATCATTTATTGCATATTTACCGAAAACATATGGTAATATTTCAAAATCTGATCGATTGACATCTCCACTAGGAACCGCAGCCACATTATATGAAATGTTTTGATTAATCATTTCAAGCTTTGAACCAAAACTTAATGAAAACTTATCGTTTAACTTTAAATCCAATCCAAGCGTTGTAGCAAAAATTTGAATATTTCCGCTATACGTTGAAGGAGACACTTCTCCATTATTTTCTCTTTGTCCTCTTATATCAAATGCCCCAGCATTAAATGAATCTTTACCAAACATGGTTTGATCTATGTTATTTTCATTGACATTGTTAGAATTTTGAGCAGCGGTTTTAACCGAGTAATTATATTGTAAAGCTGAAAAATCTCTTGTTTTGTCCGTAAACTCAAATCCAAAATTTAGCTTTGGAGCTTTTGGATTGATAGATTCATTTTCTTTTTTACCTAAAGTCAATTTTCCGTTAGCTCTAGCAGAAATCACTTCATCACTAAAATCTTGATAGTAAATATTACTTGCACCAACATTAGGGCTTAATATTCTGTAATTATTAGCTTCACCTCTATTAAACTCGTTAAAATATAGTGTTTTTCTATAAGGTTGATTTGAATTTAATGTATTATATGCTACGCCCCAATCGATTTCTAATCGATCTAAAATCTTATGATTTCCTAAAAGTTGATTGATCAACAAACTATTATTGTCCTGAGTACTTCGCTCTACATAGATATCGTTTCCATTAAAATTATGTCTTCCAAGATAACTCGAAACCACATCAGAAGAGGTGTTCGACCAAATTGAATTAAATCGTAATTTGTGATTTTGATCTATTAATAACGTAGCATTCAACATTGCATTTTGTGATGCAGTAAGGGCAGTTTGTGTTTTATTGGTACCTACTAGAATTTCTCCATCGGATCTAAAATCATTTGAGACACCTTCGTTTTGAGTAAACTTATTAGCATGGTTAAACGTTCCAAAAACGCCTAATACCGTTTTATTGTTTTTAAATTTATAGCTTGTTCCTCCTGTAAATCCAAATTCATTGTTAATTCTTGGAAGATTTCGTTTTTCTTTTTTCCATTGGATTCTTTCGTCATATGCTGCTGTATATCGATACCCTGTTGGATTATAAACAATATTATTCCCCTCTGTTACATTAATTTTGGTGTCAGGTTTATCATTATTTTTTAAAAATCCAAAAACATTCATTCCCGATCCATAATTGTCATTGCTTACCGCTTGTGAATTCATTCCCATCCCGACATTTACCGTAAGAAATGGTTTGCTAAGATATTCCTTAGTACTTATATTTAAAGCAGCGCCACCAAAATCTCCAGATAAATTTCCGTTAAAGGTTTTACTGACCGAAACAGATTGTATAATATCTGTAGAGAAAATATCTAAAGAAATATTCTTAAATTCTGGATTGTTAGATGACATATACAATCCATTTAAAGTTGTACTATTATATCGATCTCCTAATCCTCTAACAAAAATACTACCGTTGTCTCCTCCTTCTGATTTCGTTACTCCAGCCATTTTAGTAACTGCCGCCGCCGCATCACCTGCTCCTTTTTTACTCATTTCTTCGGCACCAATCTTTTCTTGAATCACAACCGCTTGTTTTTGTTCAAGTAAAATCGCTTGTTCCGACTCTTTATTTTTAACACCTCTAATTATCGCACCTTTTACTTTTTTAGCTTCGGCTTCAAGCGTTATATTTTCAATAATTTCTTGACCTTCCGTTATTTGGATAGTTTTGGTAATGGTTTTGTAATTTAAGTTACTAAAAACAACTTGGAAATTACCTGATTGTGGAAATTTGATTTGATAATTTCCTTGTAAATCTGTTTTTGCTCCTAAAGCTTGATTTGTAACTTTAACAAAAGTAAATGCAATTGGATTTCCTTCACTATCTTTGACATTTCCTTTTAAAACTTGAGCACTACTATTTTTAAATGCGATTAGTAATAAAAGTGGTAAAATTAATTTTTTCATTTTTTTGAGATTAAATACATTTTTTTATTTCGAGTACAAAACTAAAGGGTATTCTTTCGATGCGATTTTAAGGGTTGGTTAAGAAAATCTCTTATTGTTAATTCGATGTAATTTAAATATTAAGACAATGTTAAATTTTTGTTTAAGTTATTGTAATTCAATGTTTTAAAAATATTTTTGATTTAAGATCAATCTTTTATATTTGCTAAATATTATTCAAAAAATAAATCTAAAATGGTATGGATTTTCATAAAATAAAATGGTTGTTTACCGATGTTGACGGCGTCCTAACGGATTGTGGTGTCTATTATTCTTCAGAGGGTGAAGAGTTAAAAAGATTTTCTTTAAGAGATGGCATGGGGGCAGAACGGTTAAGACAATTTACGCCTATTCAAATAGCCATTATGACTGGAGAAAATAGCGGTCCTGTGAGCCGAAGAGCCGAGAAATTGAAAATTGATACGGTCTTTTTGGGTGTTAAAGACAAGGTAAAAGTAATGGAAGAATTTCTTAAATCAAATCATTTGAACTATGATGAAATTGCATATATCGGTGATGATTTAAATGATTTTGATGTGATTTCAAAAGTTGGAATCTCTGCTTGTCCAAATGATGCGGTAGATCCAATAAAAGAAATCGTTGATTTTATAGCTCCAAATAAAGGTGGCTTTGGTGCGTTTCGTGATTTTTGTGAATGGATTATTAAAAGTCGGAATTCTGAAAACTAATGTCAATGTTAATAACTTTGATTAAACAAAAAATGGATTTCATTTACTTTTGTATCATTTCCTACTAAAAATTAGAAGATGCATTTTTTAGATGAACTAAACGCAATTCAATACGAAGCTGTTACTGAAATTCATGGCCCAATTATGATTAATGCCGGTCCAGGTTCTGGTAAAACGCGTGTTTTGACCTATCGAATAGCTTTTATGATGGAGCAAGGTATTGAGCCATTTAATATCTTGGCGCTTACGTTTACGAATAAAAGTAGTAAGGAAATGCGCGAACGTATCGAAAAGATTGTAGGAAGCAAAGCAAGAAGTCTTTTTATGGGCACGTTTCACAGTGTTTTTGCTCGAATATTAAGAACAAAAGCGGAGGCTTTAGGGTACACCAATAATTTTACAATATACGATACCGATGATGCCAAAAGTGTTTTAAAATCTATCGTTAAAGATTTTGCTTTAAATGATTCGATTTATAAACCAAATGTTCTTTATAATCGTATTTCTAATTTAAAAAATAATCTAGTCAATTACAATATATATTCTAAAAATCAAGAACTGATTTATGAAGATGAAGAAGCGCATCGGCCTAAATTTGGTGAAGTTTTTAAAGAATATACAAAAAGATGTATGAAAAATAATGCCATGGATTTTGATGATTTACTCATTAAATTCTATGAATTAATTCTGCGATTTCCAGAAACACTTTATGAATTTCAACATAAGTTTCAATATATACTCATCGATGAGTTTCAGGATACCAATCGAGCACAGTATATGATTGTAAAAAAAATTGCAGATGTGCATCAGAATATCTGTGTGGTTGGTGATGATAGCCAAAGTATTTATGCCTTTAGAGGCGCAAGTATTGATAATATTTTAAACTTCAAAAAAGATTATCCTGATTTAAAAGTTTTTAAATTAGAGCAAAATTATAGAAGTTCTCAAATTATTGTAGATGCAGCCAATGCGCTTATAAAACATAATAAAAATCAAATTGAAAAAACCATTTGGACCGAAAATGAAAAAGGTCAAGAAATCGCTGTAATGCGTGCTTTTTCAGATAATGATGAAGGAAAAATGGTGGTGGATAAAATTTTAGAACAATCTTTAACAAAGCAAATTAAGTATCAAGATATTGCCATTTTATATCGAACAAATAATCAATCGAGAAGCTTTGAAGAGGCGCTTCGTAGAAAAAATATTCCTTACATTATTTATGGAGGGCTCTCTTTTTATCAAAGAAAAGAAGTTAAAGATCTTTTGGCTTATTTAAAAGTAACGGTAAATCCTTATGAAGAAGAATCGCTCAAACGAATTATAAATTATCCAATTCGTGGGATAGGAGATACAAGTGTTAATAAAATGCTTTTGTTTGCAAGGCAAGAAAACAAACAATTATGGGACGTAGTATGTGAAATCGAAAAATACAAAGAGCATTTTCAAGCACGAGCTATTAATACGATTACAGAATTTAGAATGATGATTCAATCCTTTCATTTGCAGCAAGATATGAATGCACATGAATTGGCACATCACATCGCTAAAACTTCTAAAATTATTGGGGAATTATATGCCGATAAAAGTGTTGAAGGAATTAGTCGCTTTGAGAACTTGCAGGAATTAATCAATAGTATAAAAGAATTTGTTGAAAATGATGAAGTTATTGAAAATCAAGAATTAGAATCGGATAAATCACTAGGGAGTTTTTTACAATCTGTTACGCTTTTGACGGATCAAGATAAAAACAAAGATAATGAAGAATGTATAAAATTGATGACGATTCATGCTTCTAAAGGTTTGGAGTTTAAAAGTGTATTTCTTGTTGGTATGGAAGAAAGGCTTTTTCCGAGTGAGCGTTCATCGTATTCCCTTGAAGACTTGGAAGAGGAACGCCGTTTATTCTATGTAGCGGTAACCCGAGCCGAACGATTTCTTACGATGAGTTTTTCAACGTCAAGGTACAAATTTGGTAAAATAGATATGTGCGAACCTTCGCGATTTTTATCTGAATTGCCTAAAGAGATTTTAGACATTCAATTTACAACTTCAGAGCAAAATGAAACGACTTCAAATCCATCCAATCCAATTCTTAAGAATTATCAAAGAAATAATCAATTAGTCAATACGATAAAATCAACGAATAATATTCAGAAAATACCGACTGATTTTAAACCGGATCATCCTGATAAACTCGAAGTTGGAATGCGCGTAATGCATCAAAATTTTGGTGAAGGAAATATCGTAGGCATTGATGGAGATGCCGATAAAAAAGTAGCTAGTATTATGTTTGGTGGAACGGAAAGACGTATAATGCTCAAATTTGCAAAATTGCAGATTCTATAATTTTTACACACCTTTAATCCAAGACGATGGATTTTGTTTATTACTAAAATGCCATATTTGAATATGTGTAAATGCATAGCCTAAATCGCTACTGTATGCACATTTGCCAATGTTTTGCCTTGCATTCACTTCGCTACCTATTGAAACATTGACACTACTCAAATGCGAATACAAAGTAAAATAATCGCCATGTTTTACCAATACGCTGGTTTCATAATTTGGCATATCAAAAATTTGAACCACTTTGCCATTATACATACATAAAACATCGGCATTGTTTGAAGTTTTAATATCAATACCATTGTTTTCTATTATCAATTCAGGAGCTATGGGATGCGGTTGACGACCAAATCGTGAAACGACAACCCCTGTTTTAACAGGGAGCGGCAGAGATCCTTTACTACCTAGAAAGCTAGAACTTAATACAGCATTATGCGAGTTCGCATAAATTTCCTCAACGGAAGATGGTTTTTTTGCCGATGGGTTATTTTTCCTTTTCTCTTCTATTTCTCTTTGTTTGGCAATATCTCGTTCCCTTTGTTTACGGATTTCTTCCTCGATAACTTGCTTAATTCTATTATTTACATTAATCGCAGCTCTATTTTTCTCTGCAATTTTCTTTTTTAAATCTTCAAGTTCCGCGCCTATATTTTTAACCATCATATCGCGTTTATTTTTTTCCACTTCAAGCGCTACTTGATTTTGTTTATTCGATTCCACGACATTGGCTTTCTCTATTTTCGATTTCTTGAGTTCTTCAACCCGCTCTTGCATTCTTCCAATAATATTTTCTAAAATTTTAGTTTGTTTTTTTGTGTAGTTCGTATATTTTCGAATATATTTTATTCGATTCCATGCTTCTCTAAAGTTTGAAGATTCCAATAAAAATGCTAATTTGTTTGTATAATTATTTTCCAAATTTTTATACTGCCACAAAATGAGTTTGGTATACTCTTTTTTATATAATTCGGCATCTTTTTTATTTTTATCAACTTCTTGTTCCCGATATCCAAGTTCTTTTTGTATAATTTGAAGTTGGTTTTCGGTGTTTTGAATAAGTTTTTTACGAGTTTCAATTTTTTGGTTAAAAACCTCTATCTCTTTTATACTTATATTTTGTAGCGCTTTTCTTTTTTTAATATCTGCTTCAAGTTGTCTAATTTCATTTTGTAGCGCTTTGTATTCTTTTTGTAACTTTTGTTTTTGAGATTGACCAAAAGTTACATTTATTATAAAAATTAAAAAAAGTAGGTGTAAGAATTTCATTATCTAGAAAAAGGCATATTTTGAGGGTTATTTAATTCAATTTTTTCAATATTAAAAATAATTTCCAAAGGATTTTCATTTTGCTTTACGATTTTTAATCTTCTATTGTAAGCCCAATTTTCTTTGTAATTAGGTATAGGTTTAAATGTTTCAATAAAACCTTCACAAAAGTTAAGAGACTCTTTGTTTAAAATCTGAAAGCTTTTTATTTGATTATTAGTGTCAAAAATAAATTTTCGATGAGTAAATGAATCCTCTGCAACGGATAAAGTGTCTTCTATTTCTTTACTTTTAAATATTTCGTTGACTTTGGTTTTATCACAATTAAAAAAAATATACTTAAAGTCATTGAAAGAAAGAGGAAAAGGAATATATTGATTTTCCGACTTAATATCCATCGCTTCAAAAATATTATCAATTTTATTTTTCAAAAAAATAGAATCTTTCATAATTAATAATCGGCCTCCTTCAATTCCCATAAAACCGGTAAAAGACATCCAAATACTATCTTTAAGATTTGAACGAATTTGCGTCGAATATGTTTCTTTTTGACCCATATACGACACGGTCATTTCAGCTTTCATTTTTATAAAATAAATAGAATCATTTCCAAAAATTGTATTTTGAAAGGAAATTAAAAATAGTAAAATGAATAACTTATTCATTCGATTCTATATATTTTTTTTCTGTGATTTTTTGCTTTAATACTTTATTACTATTTCCCGCATCCATCGATTTTTGCCAATAAACAACGGCCTTTTCGATATTACCTACTTTTGATAAAATATCTCCATAGTGTTCATAAATCGTTTTTTTATCTTCTTTTTCAATTTCAACGGCTTTTTCTTGATAAAGAAGTGCTTCTTGATATTGTCCAAGTTGAAAACAAATCCAAGCATAGGTATCTAAAAACGATCCATTGTCGGGAGCAATATCTAAAGTTTTTCGACTCATTTTCTTAGCGCGCTCTAATTGATTTTTTCGTAATGAAAGATAATAGGCATAATTATTGAGTGTAAATGGATTATTCGGTTCTAATTTAATGGCATTTTCATAGGCCTCATCCATTTCTTTATACTTTTTCTGTTTATGAAAAAGTTCACCTAAAGAATTGTAAATTTGTGCTTCGAGCTTTGGATTGTCTCCTGTAAAACGAATTGCTTTTCTTAAACTTTTTTCGGAAATACTATATTGTTCAATTTGAAGATTAGCGATCCCATTAAAATAATGAACTAAAGGATTTGCAGGGAAATATTCTATTGCTGATTGTGAGCTATCCGCTAATTCTTTATATTTAGATAATGAGAATAATGTAGAAAATAGATTCTGCCATACTTCAAAAATATCATTTCGATATTTTAAAGAGTTTTTATATGCTAAAGAGGCCTTTTCATTGTTTTCGTTTAAAAAATGGAAATCTCCTAAAATAGAATGCGATTTTGCGTCAATAGGATGAAAATCCGCTAATTTTTCGGTAAGCGAAATATAAAAACTTTTTTGAGACGGGTCTAATTTAGAAAAATTCATTAATCCATAACCAAGATATGCAATTTTAGAATCCAATTCGATTTCCTTATTTTCAATTAATTTAATACTCGTATTTTTAAAAGCTAGAGTATCATTTTGTTTTAGGTAATAATTGCTCAAATAAATTAAAGCTTTTGGATTAGAAGGTTCTATTAATAAAATATTTTGGAATGTTTTAAGGGCCAGTTCTTTTTTTAGATTATTGTCGTAAAATTCGGCTAAAGTAACTTGATGCCTCATTTCGGTTGGATCTAAAATAATTAGTTTTTTTATTTCATTTTCAGCATTATTAAAGTCATTCAGCCTTAAATAAATTTGATGTTTTTGAATATGAAGCATTTCGTGAGTAAGTCCTTTTTTCTCAGCTTGATTTAATACTTCAAGTGCTTTTTTATAATTTTCGGATTTAATCAGAATATAGCTGTATTGCAAAATAGATTCAAGATCATTTGGCGCATTTTTAATAATTTGCTCATATAGTTTGCTGGCTTTATCTACATCGCCACTTCTTGTATAAAGCTCCACCAGATACTCTTTAAACCAAGTGTTATTTTCGTCAATAGAAACCGCCTTTTCTGCTAATTTGATTCCTTCGCTGTATTTTTCTAATGAAATACAAATTTGGGATGCTTCAAAATGTGCGGCCGCATTTTGTGGTTGCTCTAAGATAACTTTTTGCATCTTTTCCAATGCTTTTTCAAAGTTGCCTAAATTCTTTTCTTTCATGGCATCGATATACAATTCGGTAGCCTGAATTTCTTTTTCCGAAATTTTAATATCTTTAGTTGATGTTTTATTTTGGCTTAAAACGAAGTTTAAACAAATTATAAATTGTAAAAAAATAAGAGCGAAATATTTCATTATAGGGCTTCGTTTAATTTTTTAATAAACTTATTGTATTTGACTATAATCGCCCAAGCTGTATTCTTCGGGCTTTCCTATTAAAACGGCTTTAGAGCCAATCATCGTATTTGAAAGTATTTTATTAACAATTTTTGTGCTATCTTGAATTAAAGCATCTTTGATTACACAATCTTCAATAATAGCATCTTTACCAATAGATACATAAGGTCCTACAATTGCATTTTTGATTACAACATGTTCATCAACAAAACAAGGCGGAATAATTTGACTGTTAATGATTTGAGCAGAAGCACTAATTTTGTTGGTATCTTTAATAAGTACTTCACGATTGGATTCGACCGTAGCATTTTTATTGCCACAATCCAACCATTGATTTACTGTTCCTGGACGCATTTTTAGACCTTCGATTCGCATATTTTCTAAAACTGTTGTCAATTGGTATTCGCCTTTATCCATTATATTTTTCTCGATAATATGCGAAATATCTTTTCTGAGCTTAGCGCCATCTTTGAAGTAATAAATTCCAATTATGGCTAAATCCGATACAAATGTCGTAGGTTTTTCTACAAAGCCATTGATGAGTCCATTTTGGTCTAGAGCAATAACACCAAAAGCACTCGGATCTTCAATTTGTTTTACCCAAATTACTGTATCACTTTCTTGGTCCAATCTAAAATCAGCTTCAAACATCGTATCCGCAAAACCTACTATTAAAGGTCCTTGAAGCGTATCTTGCGCGCAAAAAATGGCGTGGGCTGTCCCAAGCGGTTCTTCTTGATAAAAAATATGGCCGGTAGTATTATACTTTTCTGCTATTGCCAAAAGTTCTTTTTCAATTGTCGTTCCAAAATCGTTTCGAATTATAAAACTAATTCCGTCTATTTTTTGATCTACAGTTTTGCAAATATTACTTACCAAACGCTCTACAATCGATTGCCCTGCAATTTTTAGCATTGGTTTTGGTACTGTTAAAGTATGTGGTCTTAATCGGCTCCCCCAACCTGCCATTGGAATAATAATCCTCATGCGTTTATATTTATTTATTTATTTTTTTTAAATTATTTACCTGTGCTTCCAAATCCTCCCGCACCTCGTTCTGAATCTGATAATTGAGATACATGTTCCCACGAAATGGATTCATATTTTTGAATGACCATTTGAGCAATTCGATCTCCAGATTCGATTTTAAAAGGTTCGTTAGATAAATTAATTAAAATGACTTTGATTTCACCTCGATAATCGCTATCAATAGTTCCTGGCGTGTTTGGTAAGGATATTCCATATTTTAATGCCATTCCACTTCTAGGGCGAACTTGTGCTTCATATCCTATCGGTAATTCTATAAATAAACCTGTAGGGACGGCCAAGCGCTCCATTGGTTTAATCGTAATAGATTCAGGTATAAATGCTCTTAAATCCATTCCTGCAGAACCAGCGGTTTCATAAGCCGGAAATGGATTATTGGAATTATTTACAATTTTAACTTGCATATTTTAATCTTAAAATTCTACAAATATAAAAAAACTTGACTAACAACTTCATTAAATTTGCTTACATTTGTAGCTATTTAACAATTCTTGGATTTAACAAAGATATAGAAACTTTTTGTCGTTATGAAAATAGCCATTTCTCAACAAAATTACATACTCGGTCATTTTGATTTTAATATCAATAAAATTATTGTTGCAATTCAAAATGCAATAAAAGATCGTGCCGATTTAATTGTTTTTAGTGAACTGGCGATTTCGGGATATCCTCCTACGGATTTTTTAGAAATAAATGATTTTGTAAATAAAGGAATCGAAAAATTAAATCAATTGCTACCGTTCTCTAAAGATATTGCCATTTTGGTTGGTTTGCCAACAGTAAATCCAACAATTGAAGGAAAAGATTTATTTAATTCTGCGGCATTTTTATATAACGGAGAAATAAAAAAAATCATTAATAAAACGCTACTTCCTACTTATGATATTTTTGATGAATATCGATTTTTTGAACCTAATAATACTTTTGAATGTATCGAATTTAATGGTGAAAAAATTGCAGTAACCATTTGTGAAGATATATGGAATATTGATAATGCCAATCCAATGTATTCGATATGTCCGATGGATATTTTAATAAAAGAAAATCCATCGTTGATGATAAATTTATCGGCATCGCCATTTTCATACCAACATGCGGATATTCGTCAAGAAATAGTTCGTGACAATTGTAAAAAATACAACTTGCCAATGATTTATTGTAATAGCGTAGGAGCACAAACCGAAGTTATTTTTGATGGTGGTTCTATGGCTTGCGATGCTGAAGGAAATACCATTTGTAGTTTAAAATATTTTGAAGAAGATTATGCTATAATTGATTTAAAAGATAAAAATCAATCGTTACATCAAAGTGAACATTGGGGGCGTTATGAACGCAAATACAATGCTTTAGTTTTAGGAATTCGAGATTTTTTTCAAAAGTCTGGATTTCAAAAAGCCATTTTAGGGCTTTCGGGAGGAATTGATTCGGCGCTAACTTTAGCAATAGCTGTTGACGCGCTTGGAGCTGAAAATGTTTTAAGTGTCTTGATGCCTTCGGAATATAGTAGCTCGCATTCGGTAGATGATGCGTTGCAAATTTGTAAAAATATAGGCAGTCCATATGAAATTGTTTCAATCAAAGAAAATTATCAAACGATGCTAGATACCTTAGCTCCAGTTTTTAATGGCGCACCTTTTAATGTGGCAGAAGAAAATATTCAAGCCCGTATTCGTGGAATGATTTTAATGGCAATTTCAAATAAAAAAGGACATATTTTATTGAATACATCAAATAAGAGTGAAATGGCGGTTGGCTACGGAACGCTATATGGAGATATGTGCGGCGCTTTATCCGTTTTAGGAGATTTGTATAAAACCGAAGTCTATGAAATGAGCCGATATGTCAATCGTAATCAAGAAATTATTCCTGTTAATACTATTGAAAAAGCACCAAGTGCCGAGCTAAGACCAAATCAAAAAGACCAGGATTCGTTGCCTCCTTATGAAATATTAGATGCAATTTTATTTGAGTATATCGAAAATCAGCAAAGCCCAGCAAATATAATTTATAAAGGATATGAAAGTGATTTAGTTTACCGAATTTTATCTATGGTTAATAGAAATGAGTTTAAACGCTTTCAAGCGCCACCCATTTTAAGAGTTTCGAGCAAAGCATTTGGTTTTGGCCGAAGAATGCCTTTAGTGGGTAAATATTTGTAGCATTTTACTAAAATCCATAAAAAAAGCCTACACTTGATGTAGGCTTTTTTTATGAAGAAAAAATATATTTTATTTTAACAAATTTGCCATTGTGATTCCGATTTCAGCAGGACTATCTACAACTGTTAATCCACATTCTCTCATAATAGCCATTTTTGCTTCAGCCGTGTCATCTTTGCCGCCAACGATGGCTCCAGCGTGCCCCATTGTTCGTCCAGCAGGTGCTGTTTGACCCGCAATAAATCCAACAACTGGTTTTTTATTTCCATTGGCTTTAATCCATCGGCTAGCTTCTGCTTCCATACCGCCGCCAATTTCTCCAATCATTACAATAGCATCAGTCTCTGGATCGTTCATAAATAACTCAACCGCTTCTTTAGTAGTAGTTCCAATAATTGGGTCACCACCAATACCGATCGCTGTAGAAACGCCTAAGCCTGCTTTTACTATTTGATCTGCAGCCTCATAAGTAAGTGTTCCTGATTTAGAAACAATACCAATTCTTCCTTTTTTAAATACAAAACCTGGCATAATACCAACTTTAGCCTCTTCTGGTGTAATAACACCCGGGCAGTTAGGGCCGATTAAACGAGTATTTGAAGCTTCTACAGCTGCTTTTACTTTTACCATATCTTGAACAGGAATACCTTCTGTTATACAAACTACGGTTTCTATACCCGCAGCAACCGCTTCTAAAACACTATCCGCCGCAAATGCTGGTGGAACAAAAATTATGGAAACGTTGCAACCTGTAGCTTTTCTTGCGTCTTCTACAGTATTAAATACAGGAAGATTTAAATGTTGCTGACCACCTTTGCCTGGAGTTACTCCACCTACAACGGGTGTTCCGTATTCAATCATTTGTTCTGCATGAAAAGTTCCTTCTTTTCCGGTAAAACCTTGAACGATTATTTTAGAATTTTTATTAACGATAACTGACATAAAATATATGATTTTGTAATTTAGGCAAAGATAATTTTTTTTTAAGAAACTCGTTTGAAATATTTATTTTTTTTAATGTAATGTATTTTTTACATCATCGAATAAATGATATCTTTTACCGAAACGCCATCGGCTTCGGCTTGATAATTTTTAAAAATACGATGGTCTAGAACGGCAATGGCTACCTCTTTTACATCTTCAATGTCTGGAGTATATTTTCCCTTTGAAATCGCAACACATTTGGCGCCAAGTATTAAGTTTTGCGATGCTCTTGGTCCAGCACCCCACGAAATATATTTTTTCACCATTTCAGGAGCCGAAGGATTGTTTGGTCGTGTATTTGAAACCAATCGAACCGCATATTCAAAAACATTATCGGTAACCGGAATCCGTTGCACTAGATTTTGAATTTCTATGATTTCTTCAATATTCATTATTTTATTGAGTTCATAATCTTGAGGTTGTGTGGTACTTTTTATAATATGTAATTCTTCTTCAAAATTTGGATAATCTAAATAAAGACTAAACATAAAACGATCTAATTGCGCTTCGGGTAGGGGATACGTTCCTTCTTGTTCTATTGGATTTTGAGTAGCCATAACAAAGAATGGCGCAGGAAGTGTGTATGTTGTGCCGGCTACTGTAATTCGTTTTTCTTGCATTGCCTCTAAAAGGGCACTCTGTGTTTTTGGAGGCGTTCGGTTGATCTCATCGGCTAAAATCATGTTAGCAAACATAGGACCAGGTGAAAAAATAAATTGTTTGTCTTTATCCAAAATCTCAGTTCCAACAATATCCGTTGGCATTAAATCTGGTGTAAATTGAATTCTTTTAAAAGATAAGTCCAAAACTTGAGAAATTGTACTCACTAATTTTGTTTTTGCCAAACCCGGAACTCCAATCAGCAAACAATGTCCTCCACAAAACAAAGAAATTAAGGTTTGATGAATGACCTCGTGTTGTCCAATGATTTGTTTTCCTATTTCTTTTTTTAGGAGCGCAAACTTTTCTTGAAATTGATCTACCGCTAATACGTCATTCATATTTTATAAAATAAAAAATTAAATAATTAATTAAAGTTTCATGGTTTTAAGCTCCTCACATTTTAAGAACTCAGGAGCTATTTTAATATACAACAAATGTTTGTAATTATTAAACCAATTCTCCGTTTCTTGATATCGAAAGGATTCCATATTCATTTGTTTGATTCTGGAATAATCCGATTCGATACTTGCTTTATGAGGAGGGATTTCTTTCATTAATCGAACGATACGATATCCAACTTTACCAGTTGGTGAAACATATTCCATAGCATCTGTAATTTCGCCAACGTTCATTTTGTTGATATATTGAGCTAAATCAGGTTCTAATTCTCCAATTTCAAAATACGAAGATTGTGTTTTGAAATTATATACAATACCACCATTTTGTTTAAAAACATCATCATCCGAATATAATTCGACCGCCTTTTCAAAATTAATTCGACTGCCTTTAAGTTTGGTACTTATCGAATCCGCTAATTTTTTAGTAACTGAAAAATCCATGTCATCCGATTTTGGCGTAATTAATACGTGTCGAACACGAACTCGATCCATTTTCTTATCTAAAACCTCTAAAACATGATAACCATAGCGTGTTTCAAAAACATCCGAAAGCCCGCCAATTGGTGTAGCGTAAGCTGCTTGCTCAAACTCAGGAACCATTTCACCTTGATTGATCCAACCTAATTCGCCACCTCTTGAAGCCGTTCCTTGGTCATCCGAATATAAAATCGCTTGTGTGCCTAAATCCGCTTCTTTGGCCATTAACTTTTTTTGAATTTCTAATGCTTTTTCCCGAGCTTTTCGTTTGTTTTCTCTAGTAACTTTAGGGAAAAATATAATTTGTTGCATTTGAATTTCAGCATTAAAATATGGAATGCTGTCTTTTGGAATGGTGCTAAAAAAGTTTTTAACTTGCTTTGGAGAAGGCTCTTCGCCCGCAAACAGTTTGTTGCGAGTTCTTTCGGCTCTTAATTTTTGAGTGACATCATCTCTGAATAAAACTTTTAACTCCGTAATGGTTTTTTCATAATATTTCTCTAATTTGTCTTGTGTTCCAAATACCGACACAAAATACGCCATCCTTCGTTCCATTTCATTATCCACTTCCTCGTCGCTAACCATAATACTGTCTTTTTCTGCTTTGGCAACCAACATTTTTTCTATAATCATTTTTTTGAGCATCGCACAATCTGTGATACAAGAGTCTTTTTCAGTTATTTTTTGAGCGCTAACATCGGATAAAAGTATAATTTGATCATTAACAATAGCCGCCGTTTTATCTAAAACAATTTGCTGTGCGCTTAGGTGGGTAAATAGTAATGTTAATATTAAAAAAGGGGTAAACTTCATGCGAACTGAATTAGTTGTTTTTATATAATTTATTAATTTCTGCTTGATTCCGTTTGATTGGATATTTTTTTCTTAAAGATTGCATCCATGAATCTTCAAGTTCCTTTTGATAATCATTAGCTACGCGCCCTTTGATTTCATCATAAGGTTTAATTGAAGGGGTTAAAATGTCATTTATTTTAATGATTACATATTCATTGTCATCATTGATTTGTATTGGAGTTATAGAATTTTGTTCCCATTTGATTTGATCTAAAAAGGGGTTTTCTGATTGTTCATACGTTTGCTCTATCAAATAAAAGGCATTGGAATCTAACGATTTTTTCAAAATGGCTTGTATAGATTTTGGAGCTTGGTTGCTTTGTAATTTTTTATAAATATCTTCGGCAACAGCTTTTTTAGAAGTTCTGAATTCTTCCACTTTTGCTCGTAATTTATATTGATAATTTTCTTTATTTTTTGAATAAAAATTTTGCAAAGCCAAAGTATCTTGAATTGCTTTGCGCCAAATGTCGCGTTCCATTAATTCAAAAATCAATAACCCATCTTGATATTCTTCGAGAAGCGATTTAAATTCTGCATTTTCTTTTTGTAAAATATCTTTTGCAGCTTCATTAATTTTCTTTTCTTTAAAATTGTTATAAATGGCTGAAATAAAGCTTTTTGTATTTTTGCTTGTATTCGCAGCAAAATTTGTATTTAAAAACTTAGCAAAGTCTTGCGCTTTATATTCTTTCAGATTTACTTGAAACAATATTGGATTTTCTTTTGGAGACCATTTCCAGCCTTTTTGAGCAAAGAAGGTGTCATTAATTTGAGAAATTAACTTTTGAAAAATTTCAGGATTTTCTTTAAAGCTTACTTTTTCATTAATTCTTGATTGTGTCTTTTGTCTTATTGAAACCACGCGTTCGTCTTTTTCTATTTTATATCGAATCATTGATAACATTTCCTCTTTAGAAGACTCGGGAATCATAGAGTCAAAACGAACGATATGCCAGCCAAAAGCACTTTTGAATGGTTTAGAAAACTGACCTTTAGTTTTTAGTTGGTATGCGGCTTCTTCAAATTCGGGTACCATTTGATTAATTCCAAAAGGAGGTAATTGGCCATTGGTTTTTTTAGTAGTTTGGTCTTCGGAATATAGGTTTACGGCTTCTTCAAAGGTTTTTTGTTTTTTAATAATAGATTGATACGCTTCGTTGATTTTCTTTTCAGCTAATTTTTTCTTTTGAGCGTCTTCGTTTTCATCTTTTGTATAAATATGAGAAACGATAATTGGTCGCCTTGCTAATCTTCTTTTTATAGGCATTACGATGTGGTATCCATTGGTTGTTCTAAAGATTGGAGAAGCTTTGCCAAGTGGCGTATTATAAACCGCTTCTTCGAAAACCGGGAACGTCATAAATATACTTATAAAACCAATATTTCCAAAATTTGTTTTAGAATTAGGATCTTCTGAAAATTCAGAAGCATTTTTTTTGAAATCTTCAAAATTTTGAATGGAAGCAGCTATTTTCTTGATTTTTTCAAATGCAACCAAACTGTCTTCATTTGTAGCGCTACATTTTATATGGATATGATAAACTTCCACATCTTCTTTACTGCGCTCATATTGGTTCGCAATAAATTGCTCTATTTGACTTTTATCTGTAAAATGATTTTGTATCCATTGAGACACATAGCTTTCCATTTCGGTTTGTAAATTAGGAAGCGTGTCTAATTTTTGGCGTTTGGCTTCTACTTTTTTAAGTAAAAACGTCTCATAAAGACGAATATATTCATCTACATCATTTTTTGAATACGTTGGGTTTTGATTATTTTTTTTGTAACCCTTATGAAACGCATCTACGGCAAAGTTTTCTTTTTCTACGGTAAATAAATTTTGAGCATTCGTAGAGAAATGAATTATCAAGGCAAAAATTGAAAATACAAACTGCTTCATTGCTGAATTTTTATTTAAATATTGAAAAAATAATATATAACGGACAAAAATATCTAAATTTAATTTATTGTAATCATTAAATATTTCTAAATTTTTTGGTAATTGGAATTAATTCGACTTTATGATTTTTTTCCAATATGTTTTTTTACCAACTTGAATATTTAAAAAATATAAACCAGGACTGTAGTCTCGTAAATCAATCCATAAGTATTGGCTTTTTGATTGCGAATAATATATTTTTGAAGGGTTTGCATGTAAAAAATGGTATAGCGAAATTTCAACAATTGTATCTTGATTCGTATTATTAGTTTCAACGATTAGATAATCTTTTGTTGGATTTGGATATATATTGAATGATGTACTTGTAATCGTGTCGGTGTTAATTTTAGGGATTCCAAAGCCAATATCAAAATTTGGATGATTAAAGTTTGTAGATATTCGATGCAGCCAATCTTTTAATTCATAAGGCTTTAAAGTAGGATTTGATTGCCACATACAAGCCAAAAGTCCTGTAATAATTGGAGCTGAAAAAGAGGTGCCATTTGCAAAATAATACCCTGAACTGTCCCATAAACACAAGGTTCGAACACCAACGGCACATACATTTGGTTTTAAAGTTGGATTTGCGGTAAATCCTCTAGAGCTAAATGGGGCGACATTTTCATTGATATCAATAGCTCCAATGGCTACAACATCTTTTGCATCGGCAGGTGCAGATAAATATTTCCATGATCTATTGCCTTGATTTCCTGCTGAATTTACAACGATGATACCTTTTTCAGAAGCAATTTGAGCTGCTTTTGTGGAAATAGAAGTTTTGCCATCCAAACTTGACGGATTATAATTAAATTGAGGATCATCAAATTCGGTATAACCAAGAGAAGAGTTGATTAAGTGCACGCCTATACTGTCTGCTTTTTCTGCAGCTAAAGCCCAATGATATTCTTCGATAGGACTTTCAAAACTTGGATTTTCAGTAGCAAATAAATAATACGTGGCGTCAGGAGCAGCTCCAATTATGGTATCTTTGATAAAACTTGCCATGCATCCTAAAACAGCAGTTCCGTGAAAATCGCCTTCAAATAATGAACTAGAATTATTATAATCAAAAACAGGGATAATTCGATTTTGAGATTGAGCCTCATTAAAACATTTTAGTTGATTTGCATTTTTAAATCCTGCATCAAATACAGCAATTTTGATGCCAGCCCCTTTAAGGTTTTTTTTATGTAAATAGTTAAAGTTGTGAATGTTTAGTTGATCCCATGTGTCGCCATATTCCTTTTTTTCAAATTGAATATCGAGTTTGCTTTGCTTGGTTTTCTTTATATTTTGATCATGAATTTTTACGATCGATTTTACAAATGGAAGTTTTAATAATTGATTAAATTGTGTTTCATTTAAAATAACTAAAGCTCCAAAAAGCCATCTCGACCATTTGGTATTCGGCTGAATACTTTCTATTTTTCTTTTTATATCTTTAGGAATGTCATAATCAAGTGCATCAATAGGAACTTGATATGCTATTTTTTTTTGAAGTGCTTCTTCTGAAATTGCAAGTTTTTCTATAGCTCGATAATCTTCTTTTATTGAAACAAAATAGGTATTTTGTGCAAAAATAGTAATGCCAAATAATAAAAAAAAAATTGTAGATAAGATTTTGAACACAAGCAAAAATAGTGAAAAATTACTATGTTTCAAGATATTTATCTATAATCTCATTAATGCGATTCGGATCAATGGGTTTAATAATGAAATTATCCATCCCAATATCAATACATTTTTGATGAACTCCTTTATAAGCTCTTGCTCTTTGAGCAACAATTGGGATTTAGTTAATCATTAAGATTAATATCTTTATTGATTAATTAAGGCGCCCCAAAAATAAAAAAAATTAAAGTTTTAATTGCTGTTTTTTCTATTCCAAGCGGCTTCAACGAGTCCTTTAAATAATGGATGTGGATTTTCGGGCGTACTTTTTAATTCAGGATGGAACTGCGCACCAATAAAAAATGGATGATTTTCTAATTCTACAATTTCAACTAAATGATTTTCAGGATTAATTCCAGTAGCCTTTAGCCCCTTACTTGTTAATAATTCTAGATATTCATTGTTAAACTCATATCGATGTCGATGACGCTCCGAAATCATATTGGTTTTATATAATTTAAAAGCTAAAGAATTTTTATCAATAGAGCAGTCATAAGCGCCTAGACGCATGGTGCCGCCTTTTTGAGTAATATTTTTTTGTTGTTCCATTAAATGGATAACAGGATATTTAGTTTTTTTATTCATCTCAAAAGAATGTGCGTCTTCAAGATTCGCTACATTTCTTGCAAATTCAATCACAGCCATTTGCATACCTAAGCAAATACCTAAAAAAGGAACATTTTGAGTTCGACAATATTTAATGGTTTCAATTTTTCCTATAATGGCACGTTCCCCAAATCCTGGTGCTACTAGTATTCCGTCATATTTTGCTAAAATTTCAGAAGCATTGGATTCATTGATGGTTTTACTATGAATCGAATCCACTTTTACTTTTATTCCTTTTGCCGCTCCAGCATGAATAAAGGATTCATAAATAGATTTATAAGCATCTTGAAGCTCAACATATTTTCCTACAACGGCAATATTTACTTCTTTTTTAGCATTCTTC
Source organism: Chitinophagales bacterium (assembly GCA_044368655.1). Lineage (GTDB taxonomy): Bacteria > Bacteroidota > Bacteroidia > Chitinophagales > JADJOU01 > CHPMRC01. The sequence goes on from JBIPPB010000003.1 coordinate 33,760, forward strand.
AAATTACTTAAAAATCGTTTCCATTTTTCTAATTTAGGCTCTTGTTTCGATTTAATTTTTAATTTATCTAGCACCACTAAGTCGATTTGTTCTTTGAGCATGTCAAGAGGCACGTCATAAATACTTTCTTTGTCAATAGCTTGAATTACGGCATTTTCTGACACATTACAAAAAAGGGCTATTTTTTGTTTCAAATCTTTTGGAATTTCTTTTTCTGTTCTACAAATTAAAACATCAGGTTGAATCCCGTTCTCTAATAATAATTTTACGCTATGTTGGGTTGGTTTTGTTTTTAATTCTTTTGCCGCACTCAAATAAGGCAATAAAGTAAGATGACAAACAATCGCATTTTCTTTTCCTTTGTCCCAAATAAATTGTCTTACTGCTTCAATATAAGGTAAACTTTCGATGTCGCCTACGGTTCCTCCTAATTCGGTTATAATAAAATCGTATCTTTTTACTTCGTTTAACAAGGTAAATCTCCGTTTGATTTCATCTGTAATATGAGGAATCACTTGAACGGTCTTTCCTAAAAAAGCACCTTGACGCTCTTTGTCTAAAACAGATTGATAGATTCGACCTGTCGTTACGTTATTTGCCTGAGAGGTATTAATGTTTAAAAAACGCTCATAATGACCTAAGTCTAAATCCGTTTCTGCACCATCTTCAGTTACATAGCATTCGCCATGTTCATAGGGATTTAAAGTGCCTGGGTCAATATTTAAATAAGGGTCAAATTTTTGAATGGTTACTTCAAAACCTCTATCTTGGAGCAATTTGGCTAAAGAAGCTGCAAAAATTCCTTTACCTAAAGAACTAGAAACACCTCCAGTTACAAATATATATTTAGTCATAAAAACGAATCGAAAAATTAAATATTTGTGGGCAAATGTACAGATAATTTAATTAAACGAATCTAATTTGTTCACTATTTTAATAAACAAAAAAGCCCTATTTTAAAGAAATAGGATAAGGGAAAACAACATCGACTAAATGTAATCCATTGGCTGGTGCTAAATTTATGTATTGAAGAGGCGTTTGATGAATTAAAGAATCTCTAAAAGATTCAAGAGATAATTTGCCTCTTCCTATCATTATTGATGTACCTACAATACGACGAACCATATTATGTAAAAAACGATTGGCGCTAACTTCATATCTCCAAGCGTGTTCATCAAGCTGTATCCATTCGGATGTATAAAGAAGACATTTGGTTTTTTTTGTTTCTTTGTCCAATTTGATTAAAGGTAAAAATTCGTCAAATTCAAGAAGGATTTTTGCGGCTTCTTGCATTTTTATGAAATCTAAATTATAAAATGGAAATTCGTAACTGTAAAGTTTTAAAAAGGGATTTTTGCGTGTATGTAAAAAATAGTGATATTTTCTTGAAGTAGCGTCAAATCGGGCATGTGCATTATCTTTGACTGGAATAATTGAATGTATTGAAATGCTTCTAGGAAGCAACGCATTCATTTTCATTGCAAAATTAGAAGTCAGTTCTTTGGGGCCATCCCAATGTGCGATATAATAATCGGCATGAACGCCCGTATCGGTTCGGCCGCAACCAATTATTTTTTGTGAAACTCTTGTTAAAACCGTAAGGGCGTTTTCAATTTCTTCTTGAATCGATGGATGATTGGGTTGAAACTGCCAACCACTAAAATTGGTACCATCGTAACTTAATGTTATAAAATATCGTTGTTGGCTTTGGCTCATATTATTATTTCGTTTCGGTATCAAAAATGTCAAAATCTTGCGATTCAAATAGAGGCTTCCATTCCATTAATATCCTAAGATTTGAGGGCAATAAATTGTTATGACGATTTCCAATGTGTTTTATAATTCCAAAAATCGCATTTTTATATCTAAGAAAATAATATCCTTTTTTTTCAATTGATAAATCAAAAATTTCTTTGCTTAAAAATTGTAAGGCTTGAAATTTATTAACTTCTACAATATCTATCTTTTTTTCATCCAAGCCTTCAATAGTCGATAAATAATAATTTGGAATAAACCCATTTTTTGATTCTTCTCCAATAGGTATTCCGATTTGTTTGATATATAAGTGTTTCTTTATTACGGGTAGCATTTTCAGAACAGAATGACTCACAGCATACGTCGATTGTGGCATTGCGTATTCTGAAACATGTTCTAAATATTCATCTAGAAGATAATCTTGAATATATTTTGTTTTAGTGTTGAAATAACTAGGTTTATAATGCGATTGGATTTCTTCTTCTTTTTTTTGTAATATAGCACAAAAAAAGCCTTCTCCTTTTACTTTATGAGGATAAAATCCATAGCCATTAATTTCTTCATCATTAACTTGATAGATGCCCCAATTTTCATCAATTTCAATAGAAATAGTATTAAACAATAGTCCACTTTTTTTCAACTGCAATAAAAGTTTCTCATTTTCTCCAGAATTAAACGTACAAGTGCTGTATATCAAAATGCCACCTGGTTTGAGTGCAGGCCATACCTCGTTTAAGATATCGAATTGCCTTAAAGCGCATTTTTCAGTATTTTCAATATTCCACTCAGTTGCAGCTTGCGGGTCTTTACGAAAAAGTCCCTCGCCCGAACACGGGGCATCTACAGCTATGGCATCAAAAAAATGAATCATTTTACCAAAATCAGACGCATTGTTTTGTGTAACGACCATGTTTGTTTTTCCCCATTTACTTATATTTTGTTTTAAAGCGGCATTTCTTTTTTCTATAATTTCATTACAAACAAGAAAATCTGTAATTTTGATTAAATTAGAAATAAGTGTCGATTTGCCGCCTGGAGCGGCGCACAAATCTAAAACGGAATGGAAAGGGTGTCCTTTGAGTTTTAACTGCTCAATAACTTGCTCTAAAAACATACTACTCGCCTCTTGAACATAGTAATGTGAAGCCCAAAAGTAGGGATCTAATGTAAAAATAGGTCGCTTTGGTAAAAAATAACCATTTGAGCTCCAAGGCACTTTAGGGAAGTTGATTTTTGAAGATTTTGAAGGATTGATTCGAATTGAAGTTGCCGATGGCTGATTTAATGCATTCAAAAATTGAGTTGCGTCTTCTTTAAATTGCAACTTAATTCGATCTTCAAAAGGAGTTGGCCAATTAGACATTATAAATAAAGGGTATTTGAATTGTAATTAAAATGAAAATATTTCAAATAGTCGAGTTTTTAAGATGAATATAAATATGTATTCAGATATAAAAGAACAAATATAAATTATTTAAAAAAAATACAAGGGTTCGTTTTAGAAAAAAAGAAGAATAGTAGGGATTCAGCTCTAGTTTCAAACTCTTTAAAATAAACGATTTTCCATGGTTTGAAAGCTTTCGTTGAATAAACGTATCCATTATTGTGTCTTAAAATTCTTTTAGTTAAATCATTTGTTTGTCCGATATAAAAACGGTCAAATTTTTCAGAATAAAGGATATAAGTGAAAAACATAGAAAGATAGAATCTACTAAAAACAAAAAAAGACTTACCGAAGTAAGTCTTTTTGTACCCCGGGCGGGACTTGAACCCGCACGGACATTACTGCCCACAGGATTTTAAGTCCTGCGTGTCTACCAATTCCACCACCAGGGTATAGGTGTTTTTTGTGTGGAGCGAAAGACGAGATTCGAACTCGCGACCCCAACCTTGGCAAGGTTGTGCTCTACCAGCTGAGCTACTTTCGCATTTTTTTTACAAAAACGACTGCAAAATTAAAAGAAAAAATTAAAATGCAATGTTTTTTTTATTTTACAAAATAATTGAGGTCGAGAGCGGATTCGAACCGCTGTACAAGCTTTTGCAGAGCTCTGCCTAGCCACTCGGCCACCCGACCTTAATATATTTTAAAAGAACGCTTTTCAAATTAGGAGTGCAAATATAAAACTATTTTTAACTATGCGTAGTTTTTTTTTAAATTTGCACTTCAATTTTATATATATAATTTAAAAATGCAAGATATTTTTTCTTCACGAAAGCTTTTTATTCAAGCAGTTATATTAATAGCTTGCATTGTTTTTATATTAAAATTATTTTATCTTCAAGTTATCGACTCTGGGTATCGAGAAAAAAGTAATGAAAATGCCATCAAAGAACTCATCGTTTATCCTCCAAGAGGACAAATTTTTGATCGAAATTCTAAATTAATTGTGCATAATGAAAACTTATTTGATATTATGGTTACTTATAATGAAGTTCCTAAAAATATTGATTCTATAAGACTTTGCGAGTATCTTGGTATTGATATGGAATATTATCAAGAGCAAATGAAAAAAGCAAAAAAACAATCGAGATATAAAGAGTTTCAGTTTTTAAAACAAGTCTCTATAGAAACCTATAATCGTTTTCAGGAACATATCCATAAATTTAAAGGATTTTATGGTCAAAGCCGTTTTATAAGAAATTATCCTGATTCCTCTGCGGCATTAATTCTTGGAGATATTGGAGAAGTGGACAGTTCACAAATTAAGGCTAGCGAGGATTACGTTTATCTTAGTGGAGAGTATATTGGGAAAAATGGCTTGGAACAAAGTTATGAAAAATATTTGAGAGGTCAACGTGGAGTTAAAACCGTTATGGTTGATGCATTTGGAAGAGTATTAGGTAGTTTTTCGGAAGGGCAATATGATAAAAAATCTAAAGCGGGAGATGATTTGATTTCAACTTTAGATATTGAATTGCAAAAGTTTGGTGAAGCATTGCTGACAAATAAAAAAGGAAGCATTGTAGCTATAGAGCCCAATACGGGAGAGATTTTAGCTTTATGTAGCGGGCCAACATATGATCCGAATATATTAAAAGGCAAAATTCGGGGTGAAAATTATGCTAAATTAGTACGAAATAAAAATAAACCATTATTGAATAGAGCTATTCAGGGCGTTTATCCTCCTGGTTCCATTTTTAAGGCTGCTGTAGCTTTAGTAGCGCTTCAAATGCGAGCCATTGATATTAATTTTACGTATTATTGTCCTGGTTATTATCCAATTGGAGCTAAAAGACTAAAGTGTTCTCATGGTCATCCGGCTTGTAAAAACATCATGGAGGCGCTTATGCATTCTTGTAATCCTTATTTTTGTCAAACGTTTAGAAATTCAATTGATGTAGATAATGCTAAATCTATAGCTTTAGATTACAGCAAATGGTATAAAAATATGATGCGTTTTGGCTTGAATCAAAAATTAGGCTTGGACATAAAAAATGAAAAGAAAGGGAATCTTCCGGACACTGGATTTTATAATCGAATGTATCGAAATTCTTGGAAACCAACCACTATTATTTCTTTAGGTATTGGTCAGGGAGAAGTTTTGATGACACCGCTTCAAATGGCAAATACATATGCAACTATTGCTAATCGAGGTTATTATATCGTTCCTCATCTGGTTAAAAATATTGTTAAAGATGGTGTAAAGTATAAAAATCCGAGTATAAAAAAAGTCATGGTGCCCATCGAACAAAGTAAATATAATGCGGTAATTGATGGTTTGGAGCGCGTTGTGGTTTCTGGAACGGCAAGAAGTTCTAAAATAGAAGGGATTTCTTTGTGTGGAAAAACTGGTACTGCTCAAAATCCCCATGGAAATGATCACTCTATTTTTGTAGGATTTGCCCCAAAAGATAATCCAAAAATCGTAGTAGCTTGTGTGGTAGAAAATGCAGGAAGCGGAGGAGGAACTGCGGGCCCAATTGTGAGCTTAATTTGTGAAAAATATATCAAAAAGAAGTTAAGTCCTGCTCGTGAAGCTACATTTCAAATGATAAAAAATCGTCATATCATAAAATTTAATCTAGATGAAGACATCGTCGATAGTCAATAAAATTGATTGGCAATTAACAATTGCATATTTAATTCTTATGTTTTTTGGATGGATAGCAGTATATTCTGCTGCTTATAATGCCGATCATCCAAATATATTTGACTTCAAAATGACCTATGGCAAACAATTTGTTTGGATTGTAGTGAGTTTGATTATTGGATTTCTAATTATTAATTTAAGTTCTAGGCTTTTTAGTGCTTTTGCAAATGTGTACTATGTGATTACAATACTGCTTCTCATTTTACTATTATTTTTTGGCAAAGAAGTCAATGGAAATCGGGCATGGTTTGATCTCGGTTTTTTTAGATTGCAACCATCGGAGTTCTCAAAAATATCAACCGCTTTAGTTTTATCTAGTTTATTAAGTAATGTAGATTTTAATCTCCAAAAAAAATCAAATATTATTTTATCAGCACTTATCATTTTTGTGCCTTTTGTATTAGTAGCTACTCATGATACAGGTTCTTCACTTGTGTTTTTATCCTTTATTCTTTTACTTTATCGCTTTGGGCTTTCCGCTTGGATTGTTTATGTAAGTATGTATCTACTTTTTTTATCCATAATTTCTTTAATTTTTCCGTTTTATTATATTGTAATTGCTATAAGTTTAATTATTATTTCCGTAGTTTTTTATCTTCGAAGACGAAAAGAAATAAGGCAAATTCTTGCATTTTCAATGCTTTTCATTATTATTTCTGGATTTTATAGTTATTCAATTGATTTTACATTTGATAAATTAAAAAAACATCAACAAGATCGAATTCGGGTTATGCTTGGTCAGGATCGAGATGACGAAGGTCGTTTGTTAAATGTGCATCAAGTCAAACAAAGCACCATCGCTATAGGTGCAGGGCAATTTTTAGGAAAAGGATTTTTAAATGGTACGCAATCTAAAGGTAGCTTTCTTCCTGCTAAAGACACGGATACAATTTTTTGTACTATAGGCGAAGAGTTTGGATTTGTGGGCTCTATTTTAGTGATTGCCTTATATGTTTTTATTATGTTTCGTATTATGTTTTTGGCCGAAAAGCAAAAGTCTAAGTTTTCAAAAGTTTATGGCTATGCTATTGTTTGTATTTTTGCCATACATTTTATTATAAATATTGGAATGACTTTGCGTGTGATGCCTGTAATTGGTATTCCTCTTCCTGCACTGAGTTATGGCGGATCTTCTTTAATTGCATTTACAATTTTGATTTTTTCTTTTATCAAAATGGATAGTGAAAAATGGATATATGCATAATTTTATTAAATTAACGCGCTCTTTTTTAGCTGAAATACGCATTTTTAATTTATTAATGATATTTTCGGCACAATGGATTATTGGATATAGCATGCAGTTTGAAGCATTTAATCAATCTTATTATTCAAGTATTTTTATTATCATTTTTGGAACCATATTTATTACTTCTGCAGGCTATTTGCAAAATAATTTGTTGGATCTAAAATTGGACATGGAGTGTAAAAAAAAGGAGCGCTTTTTTTTATTGCATTTTGCTAAATCTTCAATAAAAATTATTTTTCTTCTTTATATAATTGGGATTTCTTTGATCGCCTTTTATTCATTTTCAATAACGAATTATTCCGTTTTATTGATTTCAATTCTTAGCGTTTTACTTTTAAATCTTTATAATCTTTATTTAAAAAAAATTGTATTTATTGGAAATATTGCAGTTGCTTTACTTTGTATATTTTCAATCATCATTATTTATAAGATCTTTCCAATTCATGAAGGAAAAATAAATTTCTTTCAAAATCCCGTGTTGTTATTTGTTGGTTTTTATTCCTATTTAAGAGAATTTGTGAAAGACTTTGAAGATCAAAAATGTGATGCACAATTTGGATATAAAACATTCCCTATTCTCATTTCAGAAAAAAATAGCTTTATCTATTTCGCATCGCTATTATTTCTTTTTGTTACGTACCTAATTTTTGATGAATTTAAACTTGAAATTATTGGATTTCTTGCTGTTTATCATATAATTTTATTATATTTTTTTTATAATAAGGATTATAGCAAAGTAAGTGTACTACTTAAAACATTATTCTTAATTGGTATTGTTTTTATTTGGAACGCTTTATAAAACAGCATTAGCAATTTTTACAATGCTCTCGCTTCTACTCATCGTATAGTAATGTAATGACGGAACTCCTGCCGCTTTTAGCTCCATACTTTGCGCTATACACCATTCGATGCCTACTTTTTGAATATCTTCATTAGTTTTACATCGTTCCAATTCTTTGGTTAAATCTTCAGGTAAATCCACAAAGAAATGCGAAGGAATTGAATTGATTTGTCTTTTGAATTCAATAGGTTTAAGTCCTGGAATAATTGGAACATTTATCCCCATTTCTCTACATTTCTCAACAAAATTAAAATATTTTTTGTTATCAAAAAACATTTGAGTTACGACATAATCTGCGCCCAAATCTACTTTATGTTTTAGCCATTTTAAATCCGTATTTAAGTTAGGCGCCATAAAATGTTTTTCGGGATATCCTGCTACTCCTATACAAAAATCCGTTTCCATTTCGTTTATTGTTTCTTCGTGAAGAAACTTGCCACGATTCATATTTGCTACTTGCTCTACCAATTCGCTGGCAAAATTGTGAGACTTGTTTTTTTGAATTTGTATATTATTCTTCGTGTCTCCTTTTAAAATCAATACATTTTCAATACCTTGATAATACAAAGAAAAAAGAGCGTCTTCGGTTTCTTCTTTAGAGAATCCTACACAAACTAAATGCGGTACGGTTTCTACATCGTATTTATATGAAATCGCCGCACAAATTCCCACCGTTCCGGGTCTTTTGCGCAAAGGCGCTTCTTCAATTAATCCATCGGCCCTTCTTTTATAAATCATTTCTTCAGGATGGTATGTAACATCTATAAATGCAGGCTTGAATTCCATTAGTGGATCTAAAACTTCAAATAAATCATTTATTTTTTTACCCTTCTGTGGAGGTAAAATTTCTAAAGAAAATTGCGTTTTTCCATTCGCATTTTTAAGTTTATCTACTATTTTCATTAATCCAAAATATTTGCAAATATAGTTAAATTTAAATTTTTACACTTTTAATTTGATTAAAATCAAACAAACGTTTGGTAAATTAAAAAAATATAGTATCTTTGTGTCAAAATAAAATTGAAATTTATGAGCCAAAATGCATATATAATAAAAGGATTTCGAACAGCAGTAGGTAAAGCACAAAAAGGTGGCTTTCGTTTTACAAGTCCTGTAGATTTAGCCAGTGAGGTGATTAATCATATTTTAGCGACTACGCCCGAATTAGACCCGAAAGATGTTGATGATTTGATTGTAGGTAATGCAGTGCCCGAAGCAGAGCAAGGTTTGCAAATGGCAAGATGGATTTCGGTGCGCTCTAATCTTCCGATGAATGTCAGTGGCGTTACGGTGAATCGATATTGTGGTAGTGGTGTTGAAACTATTGCCATGGCGATTGGTAAAATTCAAGCGGGTTTTGCGGATATTATTATAGCAGGTGGAACGGAAAGTATGAGTTTGGTACCAACAATGGGTTATAAAACGGTTCCAAATTATGAAATCGCAAAAGAACATCCTGACTATTTTATTGGTATGGGCTTAACCGCCGAAGAATTGGCGGTAAAATATAATATCAGTAGAGAAGAAGCCGATCAATTTGCGTATGAATCGCATCAAAAAGCAATTAAAGCAATAGAATCAGGAAAATTTAAAGATGAAATTGTACCTGTAACAATTGAAGAAATATTTTTTGATGGTAAAAAAAGACAAAAGAAATCATATATTGTAGATACGGATGAAGGTCCACGAGCGGATACCAGTTTTGAAGTATTGAGTAAATTAAAGCCTGTTTTTAAACAAGGTGGTCAAGTAACGGCTGGAAATGCCTCTCAAACCAGTGATGGGGCAAGTTTTGTTTTAGTAGTTAGCGAACGAAAATTAAAAGAATTAGGTTTAACTCCGATTGCTCGAATGGCTGCTTATGCTTCAGCCGGGGTAAGTCCAAGATATATGGGAATTGGTCCCGTTGAAGCCATTCCGATTGCTTTAAAACAAGCGGGGCTCAAATTAAGCGACCTGAATTTAATTGAATTAAATGAGGCGTTTGCTACTCAGAGTTTAGCCGTAATGCAAAATATTCCTGATTTAGATCGAAGTATTGTGAATGTCAATGGTGGCGCGATTGCCTTGGGGCATCCACTAGGTTGCAGTGGAGCGAAACTATCTGTTCAACTTTTTAATGAGTTAAAACGCAGAAATCAAAAGTATGGAATGGTTACCGCTTGTGTTGGTGGCGGACAAGGCGTAGCAGGTATTTATGAAATGTTGTAATTCGTTTTATTAAACCGCACTTCGATTTTGAGCTAATAAAAAGGTAACGGCCATCCGAACCGCTACGCCATTTTCTACTTGATCTAAAATAATAGATTGATCGCTGTCGGCTACATCCGTACTAATTTCTACACCTCTGTTGATAGGACCTGGGTGCATGATGACCGTATCTTTCCCATATGTATCTAACATTTCTTTATTAATTCCAAAATGTTTGGCATATTCGTTTAATGATGGAAAATAAGGCGCGTCGGCGCGCTCCATCTGGATTCTTAATACGTTAGCAACATTTGCCCATTCTAAAGTACTTTTCACGTCGTAGCTTACACTTACACCCAATGCTTCAATTCCTTTAGGAATTAAGGTTGGAGGACCGCATAATCTGACGTTTGCGCCTAACTTAGTAAGACAAAAAATATTGGAAAGTGCGACTCTCGAATGAATGATATCGCCAATAATTGCTACATTAAGTCCTTTAAATGAATTGAATTTTTCGCGTATCGAAAACGCATCTAAAAGTGCTTGCGTCGGATGTTCGTGCGTGCCGTCTCCAGCATTGATGATGCTGGCATCAATATGTTTTGATAAAAAGATCGGTACACCAGGGCTCGAATGTCGAATCACGACCATATCAACTTTCATCGATAAAATATTATGAACCGTGTCTAATAGAGTTTCTCCTTTTTTTACCGAAGAGTTTGATGCTGAAAAGTTGAGGACATCCGCTGAAAGTCGCTTTTGGGCTAATTCAAAGGATAATTTGGTACGAGTACTGTTTTCAAAAAATAAATTGGCAATAGTAATATCTCTTAAACTAGGAACTTTTTTTATCGGGCGGTTTATAATTTCTTTAAACTGAACGGCTTGGTCTAAAATAGTTAAAATTTCTTCGGCCTCTAATGTTTTTATTCCTAATAAATGTTTATGATTCATAATTTAGGGTTCTTGCGATGGGTGATTCGTTTGAGTGAGATATACTATGCTTTCTTCAATTGGATTTTGAAGCGATACATTTACTTTTTCGGAGTCAATGGAATCGATTGTTTTTCCAACATATTTGGCTTGAATAGGCATATGACGATGCAATTTTCTATCGATTAATACAAGCAATTCAATGTCGCGAGGTCTTCCGTAGTCGACTAAAGCATCTAAAGCCGAACGAATACTTCTACCTGTAAAAAGCACATCATCAATCAAAATAATATTTTTATTTTCGATATTATGAGGCATTTTATTCTCTGAAAGTGTTTGAATGGAATTTTTTAAATGTAAATCATCGCGATACAACGAGTGGTCTAAAATACCAAAATCAATTTCTTTTTGTAATTTTTGAGAAATAATTTGATGTAGCATTTTTGCTAAAAGAATTCCTCTTGGTTGAAGACCTACAATAATTGAATTGGAAAAATCATTATGATTTTCAATTAATTGGTAAGCCAACCGATGTATGGTAAGTTTTAATTGGTTGGAATTTAAAATTATTTTTGGCTCCAATTTTATTGATTTAGCCATTTATTAAAAGGAATTCGAGATAAAATCAAAACAAAACTGATTGCGTAAAAAATTAAATTTGTTTTATTACGAAATGAGTCATCTTGGCTTTTCTTAATTTTAATATATCCAATAGACAAAATTACAATTGCAATAATATTTGTAAATGGATGTTCGATAAACATTTTACGCAAATCGCTATTTCCCATGATTTCTCCCATTCTTCCAAAAATTGAGGTTCCTCCAAGTACTACCCAGTAGCAAATACCCAATAAAAGCTGAATGTGTGATGCAATAAATGCAAATTTGGCCAATGTGAATTGCGTATCGGTGTATGTTTTTTTACCAAAGTATCCAATAGCGGCATATATAATGGATATTAAAGTTGTAACTATAAAAACGTATGCAAAAAAAGAATGCAAATTCGCGAAAAGGGATATAAAATTATTCATAACTTTTTAATTTAATGTTTACAAAAATAGTTATTTTTTTGAGAATTAATAATTTAAACAATCTGTACCACTTTTTTTCGTGCTAAAAGCGTGTTATAAAGTAACATCGTTACGGTCATTGGCCCAACACCTCCTGGAACGGGAGTGATAAAACTCGTTTTTGGTGCTACATCTTCAAAATCCACGTCACCTTCTAAATGATAGCCTTTTGTAGAATCGTCTGAGACTCTTGTAATACCAACATCTATAACGATAGCGCCTTCTTTTACCATGTCGGCTTTTACCATTTTTGGTTGCCCTATAGCTACGATTAAAATGTCGGCTTCGCGCGTATATTTTTCAATATTTTGAGTATGCGAGTTTAAAATCGTAACCGTACAATTTCCAATGGATTTATTTTGACCTAGCATAATACCAATTGGTTTACCAACAATATTGCTTCGTCCAACAACCACACATCGTTTTCCTGTTGGGTCTATATTATTTCTTTGAATTAATTTTAAGATGCCATAAGGTGTTGCGGGCTTGTAACTTGGCAAACCTAGAGCCATTAAACCAAAATTTTGTGGTGTAAATCCATCCACATCTTTTTCAGGATTTATAGTTAAAAGTACTTTATTGGCGTCAATATGTTTTGGAAGCGGAAGTTGCACAATAAATCCATCTACCGAATCATCTACATTTAATCTTTTGATTAATCGAATCAATTCATCTTCCGAAGTTGCGTGGTCTTTTTTGATTAATGTAGATTCAAATCCACATTCTCTACAACTTTTGATTTTGTTATTTACGTATGTTTGGCTTGCACCATCATTTCCAACTAAAACGGCCACTAAATGAGGAGGTCGTTCTCCTTGTTTAATCATTTCGTCCACATCGTTTCGAATTTCGGCTTTTATCGTTTTCGAAAGTGCTAAACCATCTAAAAGTTGCATGATATTATAATTTTTAAAAGCACAAATATAAACTCAATTTTATTATTTCAAGTCAATTTATGAGAAAAGATATGAATTTATAATTCAATCAATAGTTTAATATCAATCAATAATTTTAATATCCTTAATCATTAAATCCAGCGTCACTTTCCCATTATAATGATTTTCTTGTATCGAATAACAAATATCTATAGGATTCCTTTTTATGTCATCGATTTGGTACCAATCGGCTAATCCAAAACAAATTCCATTAAAGGTCTTTCCAGATTCGTCTTTAAGGTGAAATCGAATGTGATTTTTACCAACAATTTTTGTTCCTCCTGCATCTTTCAAATTTTTGGTGACAAAAACAGGCTGCATATTGTGAGGACCAAAAGGTGCCATACGATTTAAAATATTAAAAAAAGACATCGTTACTTCGCTAAATAATAGCTCGGCATCAATTTCTATTTCAGGAACAAGCATTTCATTGGTAATAATTTTTGAAGCTTCATTTTCAAATGTTTTTACAAATTCTTCAAAATTTGCTTTAGGCATCGAAACCCCTGCCGCAAAATCATGTCCACCAAATTGATTGACTAAATGTTCGCAAGTTTTAATACCTTGATAAATGCTATATCCTTTAATCGAACGCGCTGAACCTGTTAATACACCATCTGTTTCCGAAAAAATAATGGTGGGTCTATAAAATTTTTCAACCAAACGGCTTGCTACAATCCCAACAACGCCTTTATGCCAATCTGGGTTATGTAAAACGATGGTTTTTTTATCTCCGATGTTAATATCTAATGCAATCGATTCAAGCGCTTCGCTTGTCATTAATTCATCAGTAGCGCGCCTTTTATCGTTAACCAAATTTAAAGATTCCGCCATTCTTCGACCGATAGAAGGGTCTTCGGAAATCAAAATTTCTACCGAAGCTTTGGCATGAGCCATTCTTCCTGGTGCATTAATTCTAGGACCTAACGAGAATACAACATCACTAATTGTAATATTTTTTTCTTCCAGATTTGCCCATTCAATTAAAGATTTTAAACCATTATTTGGATTTTCATTTAGTTTTTTTAAACCAAAATAAGCTAAAATACGATTTTCGCCAACAATAGGAACAATATCTGAAGCAATAGAAACCGCAACTAAATCAAGCAGTTGATATACTTTTTCTTTTGAGCAATCCCAATGCATACACAAAGCCTGACAGAGTTTAAATCCAACACCACAGCCACTTAACTCTTTAAATGGATATGGACAATCTACTTGTTTTGGGTCTAAAACAGCAATAGCATCAGGAATCGTTTCAGAAGGCAAGTGATGGTCGCAGATGATAAAATCAACGCCTACGTTTTTGGCATAAGCTACTTGTTCAATTGCTGTAACTCCACAATCGAGAGCGATAATTAATGAAAACTGATTTTCTGCGGCAAAATCAATGCCTTTTAATGAAACACCATAACCTTCTAAATACCGATCTGGAATATAAAAATCAATATTTAAATCAAATTCTCTTAAAAAAGAATACATTAAAGCTACTGAAGTCGTTCCATCGACATCGTAATCTCCATAAATGAGAATTTTTTCACCTTGAGCTCTGGCAATTTCAATTCGTTCTACAGCCGTTTGCATTCCTTTCATTAAAAAAGGATCGTGCAGTTTATCTAAAGTAGGATTGAAGAACTCAGATGCGTTTTGGGAATCTTCAATGCCTCTTTGAACTAAGATTTGACAAATCTTCTGATGTTTTAATTGTAATTCCTGCTGTAGTTTAATCGTTTTTTCATGGTTGACATTTTTTAAAGTCCATCTTTTACTTATCATTTAATTTAACTATTTTCTTACTCCATTTTTGCCCACTTGCATCTTGAATCAAAATTAGATACATTCCATTAACACTTGTGCTCAAATCAATATCATCTGAGCTTTTTATTGATTTTTCAATTATTGTTTTACCCAACAAGTCTACAATTTTAACTTCAAAACTATTTTGATTTTCTGATAAAAATCTCATTGTTCCGTTGGTGTTCCAATATATTTCAAAAGGCATTTTTTGTCCATTTTCAATAATTGAATTGACATTACAACCTAAAAATCCGCTTTTTGATTCCAAATCTTTAACATATTTGATTACTTTACCTGTATTTAACTTGGCACCACTCACAATTTTATTTTTTAAAAATGACAGCGTATCCGAATTTTGGAGTAACATTTGTTTAATTGATAACAAAGACTCTTTTGGATTAGTTTTTATTTTCTCTAAAATAGGTTCGCAAAAATGCGCATACATCAAAGCAATCGTTCCAGAAACTATGGGTGATGCATAACTATTTTGATTGGATGTAATGCTGCCAAACTGATTATTTCGGATTGTAGAATAACTAGAAGCATAAGTAGCTAAATCAATAGTATTCGGTCCAAAAGATTGAATTATTGCGGTATTACTTTCATTGATAGACGTAATTGGTATTAAATAAGGACTTGAACAATTCGTAGGTAAGTCGCCTAATCCTACTTCAATATTTGTGGTGATATTTTCAGAAGCCGATACACTTAAAATTCCGTAAGTGCCAAGTGAATCATATATTTGGCACCAAATAGGTTCTTCAGATTCAAAACCTATAGTACCTCCAGATAAATTAGAAACAACAATATAGGCACCTTCCTTTCCATTTGTTTCAAGGTACTTTTTTTTCATCTTTAAAACGTAATTGTACGACTTGATGATATCGTCAATATTCGATTCTGTTCCTACAATTGGCAGTACTTTAACATGCCCAGCTACTCCGGCTATTCCGATTTGATTATGAGTTACTGCGGCCGCAATTCCTGAAACCGCCGTGCCGTGAACATTGTGATTGCTCGGCGCTAAATTTCCATTATTTTCTAATGCATTCCAGCCTAAATAGTCATCAATGGCTCCATTATTGTCATTATCGATGCCATCGTTTGGAATTTCATTTTTATTTATAAAAAAATCTAAATCGATATGGGAACTATCAAAAGATCTATCAATAACCGCAATGACAATCGTGTCGCCTTTTTTTGTTGTTCGAGAAAAGCCGTAATCCCAAGCATTTTTAGCACCTATTCCTAAAAAAGTGCCGTTAGGTAGTGTTTTGTAATCCAAATATATTTGCTGAAAAGCTTGTGGGTCGTTTGGTTCAAAAGCCCTGGTTTTAATCGTTTTTTGAACATATTTCTGTGTTAAAACAATATTTGGATTTTTCTTTAATATATTTAAAACGCGAGAGGAATCTTCAGTCGCAATTTTAAAGGAATAAATATTCAATTCTGAGGCAATACAATTAAATTCAATAATTGCAGTAGGTAAGAGATTTTGAATGAAAGTATGATTTACCTTTTTGTTCGTTTGTATCAATATTTTAAAATCATTAGAATTCGTTGCCAACAAAAACTGACAAAAAGTCCAAAAAAACAAAATAAAAATAGGTTTTTGATACGATTTCATATTGCAAAGGTAAGATTATTGATTTTATTAAATGTATTTCTTTTAAAATTTTTATTATTTTTAATCAATTTGCTTTTTTTTTATTTTTTTTGTTCTACATAATTTATCTTTGTGCGGTGTGTAAAACAAATCAATTACTTTGAAAGGATTTCATTTTTTTCTTTTTTTAATTTTAAGCAAGATTATTTTTGCTCAAGATATTCACTTTAGTCATTTTTGGGATGCGATGCAGTTTCAAAATCCATCTAATATTGGCAATTTTGATGGAACGCACCGTTTTACGGCTATTTATCGTAATCAATGGAATCAATTTGGAACACCGCTTCAAACCAGTTATGCTGATTGGGCATTTAAAAAAACATATGAAAATCAAGATTATATTTCGGGAGGTATTTATGTTTTACAAGATAAATTCGACCTTTTGTTTTACCGACAATATCGTGCTATGGCTACGTTTGCCTACAATAAATTTTTATCAGAAAAAATAAATATTGCTGCGGGTGCACAGTTTGGTTTTAAAAATACGTCGATTAATTACGATCGGCTTTCTTTTGACAGGCAGTGGGATCCGAGCACTGGAGGCTTTGAGCCATGGAATCCTTCTTTTGAAAATTATATTAATGAAAATACCGTTCGCCCGTTGCTCAATTTAGGGGTTAGCGCCAATTTTATGATGGGTAAAGTTTTAAACACCTTAGATGTGTCATTGAATCATGTTAATCAGCCAAATGATATTTACAATGCGTCCAATTCAAATATTCCAATTAAGTACTCGATCAATTATCATGGATATAAACCATTAGGCGAAGATTGGATGCTGATGCCAAAAGTTAGTTTTTTATATACTCAAAATGCCAATGCTTTTTTAACTGGTTTTTTATTAAAGACTAAATTAAATCATTTTAATGAATTGTATGGAGGCGCGATGTATCGCTGGGGCGTAGACCGTAATAGTGATGCCATAGTGCCTGTTTTTGGTGTTAAATTAAATCAGTTCAAGCTCGCTTTATCTATTGACGTAACCACTTCAGGTTTAAATCAAGAATCCCAAAAAGGTTCCTTGGAGTGTACTTTAGTTTATATTTTAAAACCGGCACAGTTAAGGTACTTCTCGGTGGATTGTATGCGGTTGTGATTCGAGAGTTTTTTTAATTTTTCAAAAAGAAACTTAAACTCTTTCTTTTATGTTAAATGGTTAAATTATTTATTTTTACCATTTTATGCCATTATTATTTGAAAATAAAAATCAAGAAGAGTTACAACTTCTCAAAGAATGGGCTAAAGTAAGGGCTTATATGGAAACGCATTTTGGGAAAAAGCCTGATATTCAAGGATTCCTTTATTTGATTGGTGTTAATGAGCTTGGTTTTGTTCGTGAATTTGAAAAAGAAGAAAAACAGGATTTGATTCATATTGGGTTATGTAAAGTTTTAGAAGGCGAATTTTATGATTTTACTCATACCGATTCTGATGGATGGCCGCATTATACTTGTATAAAGCCTGTGCCCGAAATGTTTATAAAAATGCAAGAACAAACCTTAAAGTCAAAAATTGTGAACTATTTTAATACGTATATTTTTTAAAATTCAAGTATGAATCGTTTAATTACAATATCGATATTTTTTATTCTTTATTTCTTATTGGAATGGTATGGATATCAATCGATTAAAACGGTTTTTAAAACTTCGAAATACAAAGAAATTGCGACTTATGTCTATTTTGGCATTACGATTTTTTTTCTTTTTCTAATTATTTTTTCGATTTATTCAAGAATAAATAGTGTAACCATTCCATTTCAAAATTATCTTTCAGCTATTTTGTTAGGCATTTTAATTGGGAAATTACTTTTATGTATTTTTCTTGGTATTGAGGATCTCGCTAGAGTAATGCGCTATGGATTTTCAAAGTACAGTTATTCACAAACTCCTCCAATTCAAAATATCGATCGAAGTCAGTTTTTAAATAGTCTTTTTTTGATTTTCACATCCTTGCCTTTAGCTGCTTTTTGTTATGGCGTTTTTAAGACGGCTTATGATTATAAAATTCATCGAAAAAAAATATTTTTTGACAAATTGCCCAAGGCATTTGATGGGCTTAGGATTGTTCAAATTTCAGATGTTCACGCGGGCAGTTTAAATGATTATAAAGCATTGAATAGTGCAGTAGAAAAAATAAATGAACTTGAAGCCGACTTGTTTTTTTTTACTGGAGATTTGGTTAATAATATTGCAAGTGAATTTACCGAAAAAATAGAGATTTTTAAGAATATTAAAGCCACAATTGGTAAATTTTCCATTCTGGGAAATCATGATTATGGTGATTATTATATGTGGAACAGCCCTGATGAAAAAGTTGCAAATTTAGATTTGTTAAAGTCGTATCATAAACAAATTGATTGGAAACTTTTACTGAACGAACACGTTTCAATTACTAAAAATGAATCTAAAATTGAAATTATTGGCGTTGAAAATTGGAGTGGAAAATTGCGATTTAAGCAATATGGTGATTTGAAAATAGCATACGAAGGGTTAGAAAAAGAGGCTTTTAAGATTTTATTATCACATGATCCAAGCCATTGGGATATTGAAGTAGCCGAAATGTATAATGACATTGATTTAACTTTAAGTGGCCATACGCATGGCATGCAGTTTGGTGTCGAAACAAAATGGTTCCGTTTTAGCCCTGTTCAGTTTGTTTATAAACATTGGGCTGGATTATACCAAAAAGGTAAGCAATATTTATATGTCAATCGAGGGTTTGGATTTATTGGTTATCAAGGTCGTGTTGGTATCCGCCCCGAAATCACGTTGATCGAACTTTACAGTAAATAAAATCCGAAAGTAAATATAAAATAGGTTTATTTAATTAATTCTTTTGTATTTTTGCCAAATCATTAAATGAATCAGTTATGTATTTAATAGGATTGCCATCAGGTGGCGAATGGATAATTATACTTTTTGCTATATTACTACTTTTTGGAGGTAAAAAAATTCCTGAATTAATGCGTGGTGTAGGTAAAGGAATTCGCGAGTTTAATAGCGCTAAAGCGTCTATTTCCGATGAGATTGAAAAAGGAATCAAAGAAGACGAAAAAGAAAAAGAATACAAAAACTAGGATTAATTTTGTTAGAAATCATTTATAGTGTTACGGTAAAACCCAATCAAAATATCGAAAAAGATTTTTTGGATTGGTTGAAAAATGAGCATATTCAGGATGTCGTTGATACTAAATGTTTTGATTCTTCTAGGTTTTATAAACTTTTGGATCAAAATGAACAAGACGGAAGTTCATATAACATTCAATATGTTACGACGAGTATGGAGCGCTATTTTGATTATATTCATAATTTTTCAAATGAAATGCGTCAGAAAGGTTTAGAAAAATTTGGAGATCAATTTGTAGCATTTCGTACGGTTTTAAAATCGGTATAAATAAATCATAGAACTGTAAACTTCGTTTACAGTAAATAATAACCTTGGAAAGTTGCAGGAGTGGTTGAACTGGCTCGCCTGGAAAGCGTGTAAACCTCAAAAGGGTTTCAAGGGTTCGAATCCCTTACTTTCCGCTTTATTTTATAAACATTTTGATCATGGGCATTAGATGCTGATAGTCTAATTGGGCAAGAACCCCTTCCAGATCATTTGTTAAGTTTTGTTCTTTTCTTTCTTTTTCGAGCATTATATGCATTTTTTGAACAAACTCTTGATTTGCTTTAATATATTCTTTTAAGGCATTTTCAAGACTCAAAAAAACTTCATGTTTCATATCAAATGGTTGCGTGAGAAATAATGCAAATGTATCTAATTTCCCCTTAAAAAAATAACTTTTAGCGATTTCTTTAATGGATTTTACACACAAGTTTAAATGGTCTGAATTTTGATATTCATGGATTTCATATAAAGCTAATTCTATATTTTTATCCAATCGTTTCATCAATATTAATTTATTATTCAATAGTCGTTTTTAGCGTGTAAGGAACTACGAAACTTGAATCCGTTATTGAACTTAAAGGTTTGATTTCAACTTTGTAAGTTGTTGATTTTTTAGGTTTTTCGGAAAATGAAGGTGCGCTTGAAATTAAAATAAAATCTTGAAAATCCATAGTTTTATTAACATCTACAAATTTGGTTACTTTAGTTTTTCTATAGGTATTCATTTCAAAGCCATCGTTTGGTAGCTCCAATAAAACGGTGAACAATTTCCCGCTATCACAAGTGAATTCGATATTTTTTACATTACCAAAACTAAGCGTTCCTTTGTAAATTTTTTCGTTTGGATTAGAGGCTTGCATGAGCGCTTCTACTTCTTCCACACTTAATGAAGGAGCGGTTTCTACACTGTTTTCTAGAGGTGTTTCGGTAGTCTTTTCCTCTGAATTACAACCCATTAAAACAAAAAAAACAAGAATAGTTAAAAGTTGATTTTTCATGAGATTTGTTTTAAATTGAATTGTGAAATATTAAAAATTAGGAAACTAAAGTATATATTTCTTTTAAGTTGCGCCCATATCCATCATAATCTAAGCCATAACCTACTATAAATTGCTCTGGAATTTCAAAGCCAATGTAATCAACATTGTATGAGTATTTAAATGATGCAGGTTTATATAATAAGGATGCAATTTTAACAGAAGCAGGCTTATATTTTTCTAAAATTTCTAAAAGTTGCTCAAGTGTTTTACCTGTATCTACGATGTCTTCAAGAATAACGATATGTTGATCTTTTAAATCCATTTGAAGCCCGATTTGCTCTATCACTTTACCTGTAGAAGCAGTACCTTCATAAGATTTAAGTTTGATAAATTCCACTTGACAAGGCGCATTGAAATTCTTAATAAAATCAGCAACAAAGATAAATGAGCCATTTAAAACGGCCAAAAAAATCGGATTTTTAGTTTTATAATCTTTCTCAACCATTTTGGACATGTCAAAAACGCGGCTAATAATTTCTTTATCTGAAATAAAAGGTTTGAAAGTTTTGTCTAAAATTTTAATTTGATTCATAATTAAACGTATATAACTAACTAATTGGATTTAAGGATATCGAATAAATTTTATAACTATTTAAATCTCTTTCGTAATAAAACTTATCTAAAACACCGTAGATGTTTTTTGATCTAAAATAAGAGGTGTTTAAGGTTTTATCTCCTATTTTTAACCATTGAATGGTATAGCTATCTTCAGTTTGGTGATATTTTAAAATGTAGTCAAGCATTTTTTCTAAAGCTTCATTTTTATCAATAGCTTTAACGGAATGAAAAAGAAAAGATTGTTTGTGATTTGGATTTATGGTAATTAAATCTAAACATACAATAGACTCATTTTGCTTATAATTAAAGATAAGCTGATTCACGGGTAGTTCTAAAATCTGTGAAATTTTCTTTTCGATTTCCTGTTCCATGCCATTTACATTTTTGTAATAATCTCGTCAACAATTCCGTATTCAATGGCTTCTTGAGCGTCTAGCCAATAATCTCTATCAAAATCCTTTAGAATTTTTTCAACAGGTTGTCCGCAGTTTTCAGCTAAAATATCCGCCAATAATTTACGCGTTTTTACGATTTGTTTCGCGGTAATTTCAAGTTCAATAGCTTGTCCTTGAACACCTCCAATTGACGGCTGATGAATCATGACTCTGCCATTTTTAAAAATTTTACGCTTTCCTTTTACTCCTTGACTCAAAATCATACTACCCATACTCGCAGCCAAACCCATGCAAATGGTATTAACAGGAGATTGAATCATATTCATAACATCAAGTAATGCTAAACCAGCCGTAACACTTCCACCTGGACTACTTATATATAAATCAATTTCTTTTCCAGGCTCGTGTGCGTCCAAAAATAAAACTTTGGAAATGATTTTTTCCATACTTTTATCATCCACAACGCCCCAAAAATAGACACGACGCTGTTGAAGATAAATCTCTTCCATTCTTTTATTTAATATACCATGCCCTTCTTTTTCTTCCTTCTCTTCTTTTTCTTCCTCTTCCTCGTTTTTATTTAAATATTCTAACATCTGCATATTTTTTAATATTAATTGGCAAATTTACATATTTAATTATTTATGATAGGTCAAAAAATCCTAAAAAAAATATTAATAGCCATTATGATTTAAACTTTAGGCAAATAAATTAAATTTTTAAATTACTTTTGTATTTGTATGAAGTTTGGCTTTTTTATTATTTTATTTATAGTATCATGTCAGAATCAAGAAATGGTCAATATTTTGATTCCTGAAAATGTTGACATTTTTGATACAACGCTTTTAAAACCAATTCGAAAAGATCAAATAGAACTTGGCAAAAAACTATTTTTTGATAAAAGACTTTCGTTAGATTCGTCTATTTCTTGTGTCTCTTGCCATTTTCCCGAACTTGCATTTACCGATGGTAAACCAATTAGTGAAGGATATCAAGGTAGAAAAAGCCGGCACAATGCCTCTACACTTTTTAATATTGCTTTAAGTCCATCTTTTATGTTTGACAATAGAGCTCAAACACTTGAAACACAATCTTTAATCCCAATTCATGACCCGAATGAAATGAATTTTGACATTTATAAAATATCAAAAAGATTATCAAATGATTTGTTTTACAAAGAAATGTCTAAAAAAGCATTTAATGACAGTCTTTCGCCTTTCGTCATTACACGTTCTTTGGCCGCTTATATTCGTTCTTTAGTTGTTTTTGATCGTCCTATTGATTCTTTTTATAAAACAAAAGATAAACGTATTTTTTCAAAATCGGCTTGGTTGGGTTATCAGTTATTTATTGGTAAAGCAAATTGTGTAAAATGTCACGAAGAGCCTTTATATACAAATCATTTATACTATAATTTAAATTTGGAAGATTCGAATTCAACAACTTTTGGTTTATACGGTGCAACGCATGATAAAAAAGATATGTACCGTTTTAAAACACCAACATTGCGTTATATTTCAAAAACAGCGCCTTATTTTCATAACGGAAAATTTAATACACTTGAGGCAGTTTTAGATTATAAAATAGATCCAAAAAACAATACTTTCGATTATAATCCGCCTAAATTAAACGATGCTGAAAAAAAAGCGATAGTTGTGTTTTTAAAAGAAATGTTATAATTTAATTTTATCCAAAGATTAAAAAAATATAATTATTAAACAAAAGATTTATATATCTTTGTGGTTTTATTTTCTGTTATAATAATAATTTTTTATGCAATATATTCGAATTATATTAATTGTTGCAACTTTTTATATAAATAATATTAGTTTTTCTCAGGGCACTTATAACAAAGACAAAACTGTTGAAGAGCTCGAAAAATACTTGGATAATCCAAAGGCATATTTTGATATGATTCAAAAGCTTCGTAAAGAAGCTCGAGAAGCCAGTCAAAATAATTTATCTATTGCCGAAGAGTATATAAGCCAACTAAATGCTAAAGATAGCTTGATTGAAATGTATAAAAAGAAAGCTAAAAATACAAGAAGCGTTGCAGTGGACAAAACTACTAAGCTAACCCCCACTGCAAATGCTTCGCTTGCAAATACTGTAGTAGAGAAACCAAAAACAAATATAGAAGTAATGGCAAACCAAAAAATGCCATATCGAGTTCAGATTGCAGCATTTAATAATGATAAACTAAAAGCGATGCTTTCTACACCAAAAGCGCTTATGGTTACAAGTTTAGCAAATCGAAATGTATTTGAAGTTGCGGGTTTTCAAACTGCAGAGGAAGCATTTGAGTTTAGTCAAGAGATTAGAAGTTCGGATTGGGCAGGTGCATTTGTTTCTAAATATGCAAACGGAGTTCGAGTAGAAGATTATGATTATTTGAGCGATAAGCCTGATGCCTATAAATATAGAACAACTAAGTTCGGACCTTTTATGAATTCTAAAAATAAAGATAAGTCTGAAGGTGTAATTTATCCGTCCTCGGAACCTAATGGATATTTAGAGTTAATGGGATTAATGCCATCTACTAATAGCCCTGCAAAATCGGATAATGTAAAAACAGAAATAACAAATAAAGAAAATACGGTAAAAAAAGAACCTGTAAAAAAAGAAAACACCAATACAAAAGTTAAAGAAAATATTAAGAAAAATAATGAGCCATCGGCTCCGATTCGCCAAACTCCAAAATCAAATACCCGAAAAGATAAATTAGACGAAGCATTTGAGGCAATATTTGGAGGCTAATTTTTAGAAAATGAAATTTTTATTAGTTGGACTTGGTAATATTGGTGAGGAATATAAATATACCCGCCATAATATTGGATTTCTGGTTTTAGATCGAATGGTTAATAAATACCAAACCGAATTTAAATCGGGGAAGCTTGCGGATACGGCTACTTTTAGGATAAAAAATAAAGTGGTAACGGCGATTAAACCAACAACTTACATGAATTTAAGCGGGAAATCCTATCGATATTGGCTTGAGCAACTTGATGTTCCCGTTGAGCAGTCTATGGCTGTTGTAGATGAACTTGCGCTGCAGTTTGGTACGATTCGAATAAAAACAAAAGGTAGTAGTGGCGGACATAATGGTTTAGCAAGTATTGAACAAGAGCTGAAAACCGCAGCTTATGCTAGACTTCGTTTTGGAATAGGAAATAGTTTTTCAAAAGGAAAACAGATTGATTATGTTCTCGGAAAATGGAGCGATGAGGAAGTAAAAGCGCTTCCTGAATTATTGGATAAAACGATTTTAGCTATTGAAGAATCCATTTTGTCAGGATTTTCCAATGCGATGAATAAATTTAACGGTTAATTTCTTCGTTATAAGGAAAAACCAAAATTCCGACAGGGAGATTTACTGCTTTATTTTCCAAAACGGCATTTTTGGCATCTCGAAGTTTTAATATATTGTAAATAAAACTTAGTAAAAGAATCAATTTTCCGGTAAAGCTATAATCCGCCCATATTAAGAGTAATGCAAT
Organism: Chitinophagales bacterium; assembly: GCA_044368655.1. Taxonomy (GTDB): domain Bacteria; phylum Bacteroidota; class Bacteroidia; order Chitinophagales; family JADJOU01; genus CHPMRC01. Next base: position 59,170 of record JBIPPB010000003.1, read on the forward strand.
AAGATAGCCAATTATTATAAGCGTTTGAAAATGAAAATTCTGAACAATTAAGTTGTAGCAAGCGTCATTTTTTTGAATTCTTTTTAAGAAAATAAATGGTGCAACGATACTTGAAAAAATACTCAAAGAATACATTAACAATATCGTTTTTTTTGATTCAAATTTTAAAAATTTAGATTCAAAGGGGCTATTTACTTCTTTATTTTGAGATAGTAAAGTATTAAAATACTCCGACTTTTTTTCTTCAATTTTAGGATTATCATTTTCTTTTTCAATAATTTGAAGTAAATCCAAACCTGAAAAATTACCACTGCTCATCATCAGAAAAACCGTTTTACTTGTATCAAATGATTTTAATGTTTTAAGCAAATCATTTCTTTCATTTAAATATAAAATGTCCTTGCGATTAAATTCATTTAATATCTCTTCTGAAGTAAACACTTGATTTCCTTTTTGTTCAACGGTTACTTTATCCATATAAACAATTGGAATATCTACTTGGCCAAAAGTGTCTTTATATTGCGGAAGAAAATCTTTATTTAAAGAACTAAACGTATGTAGTTCATAACACGCAACGATTTTATAATCCGAATAAGTATCCGAAACTGCTTTTATTGTGGCTCTAAGTTTGCTTGGAGAATGTGCAAAGTCTCTAAAAATGACACATTCATTTGAGTCATAAATTTTTTCAAGACGTCGTCCTGCGCCACTAAAACTTTGCATGGCTTGATAAAAAAGATGTGAGTTGAGTTCTAAAGTCCTGCAAACACAATGCGCCGCTTCCATATTTTCCATGTTGTGTTTTCCAAAAAAGTCAAATTCATATTTTTTACCTTCAAAAGATATAATATATTTATGATTTTCTATCGAGAAATCCGGAGATTGATAGCTTTGTTTTTCAACATCATTACGAATTGATAAAACAGTTTCTGCAATTTGCGTGTCATTATAATAGAATAACTTCGCTTGATGGTCTAAACTGTGAACCAATTTTTTAAATTGTTCAAAATAAATAGCTTCCGTTTTAAAAACATTGATATGATCCCATTCAATACCACTTAAAATAGCAATATTTCCTTTATAATTTATAAATTTTGGTTCATTGCTCAAACAGCTTGAAAGATATTCATCGCCTTCGATAACAATAACAGGCGCATCGGATAATTTTACAGAATGTTCAAATCCTTTTACCGAGCTCCCAACCAAATAGTCAAACTCAAAGTTTAAAGATTTTAAAACATGCATAATCATGGATGTAATACTTGTTTTTCCATGACTACCCGCAACGACAATTCGTGTTTTATCCATGCTGTTTTTATAAACATACTCTGGAAAGGAATACACTTTGATGCCTAATTCCATGGCTCTTGCCAATTCGGGATTATCGAGCTTGGCATGCATACCTAAAACAATTTCATCAATATCCGTTTGAATATGTTCGGCATGAAAACCTAATTTCGAAGGAAATAATCTATTTTTTTCTAAATTAGACTTGGAAGGTTCATTGATTACATCATCCGATCCGGTTACATGATGACCTTTATTTTTGAGTGCTATTGCCATTTGATGCATAATGGCACCACCGATGGCTATAAAATGAATTCGCATATGTTTAAAATGTTAATACAAAAATACAAGATTTAGATTAATTAGTAAAATACTTAAGTGGAAAATCGTTTTTATAGTCATTAAAGCCTGGTTTAAAAACAACAGCAATATAAAAATGTATCTATTTATTGACTGATTTTCAATGCATTTATGGTAATAAAAAAATATTTATTCAAAAAAAAGCATATTAAATTAAAAAAAATAGTTTACTTTTGCAGTCCTTTTTAAAAAATATTGAATAATTAACCTATAAAATAAATAAATCGTGAAGCAATTAAGTTATCGAACACAATTTGTTAGCAAATTAGTTCACCAAAAAGAATGGTACATTGTGAATGCAGAAAATCAAACTGTAGGAAGAATTTGTACTGAAATTGCCAAAATATTAATGGGCAAACATAAACCTTCTTTTACACCAAATGACGACGCTGGAGACTATGTAATCGTTGTTAATAGTAATAAATGTGTATTTACTGGTCGTAAATGGAATCAAAAAATATATTTAAGACATACTGGTTATCCAGGTGGACAAAGAATGATTGCGGCTAGAGATTTAAACGTTAAGAAACCTACTTCTGTAATCGAATCAGCAGTTAAAGGAATGTTACCTAAGTCTAAATTAGGTAGAGCGATGTTTAAAAAACTATTCGTTTACGAAGGTGTAGCGCATCCGCATACGGCTCAAAAACCAACAGAAATTAAATTTTAATCTCCTTAAATTATATATAAAATGACTAAAACAAATCACATCGCTGTAGGTAGAAGAAAATCATCTGTAGCTAGAGTTTATATCAAAAAAGGTAGTGGAAATATCACAATCAACGGTAAAGATTATAAAGATTACTTTACAATTAGTTTTTTACAAGACAATTTAATGAAGCCATTAAAAGTTCTAGAAATGGAAGGTCAATTAGATGTTTTTGTAAATGTTTCTGGTGGAGGTATCAAAGGTCAAACGGAAGCTATTCGTCTTGGAATCGCTAGAGCTTTAGTTGAAGAAAATCCAGATAACAAACCTGCTTTAAGAAAAGAAAGACTAATGACGCGTGATGCAAGAGTTGTAGAGCGTAAGAAAACAGGTCTTAGAAAAGCACGTAAACAAGAGCAATTCAGCAAACGTTAATCTTTATTATTATTTATTAATCTTCTAAAAATATACATATCAATGGCATCAATAGATCAAAAAGCAATGTTAGAAGCAGGTGTTCATTTCGGTCACTTAAAGAAAAAATGGAACCCGAAAATGCTTCCTTACATATTTGCAGAAAAGAAAGGAATACATGTAATTGACCTAAACAAAACAGCTCAAAAATTAGAGCAAGCAGGTCAAGCCATGAAACATATAGCAAAAAGTGGAAAACAAATTTTATTTGTAGCTACTAAAAAACAAGCAAAAGATATCGTTAAAAATGCGGCATTAAGTTGTGGTATGCCATTCGTAACCGACAGATGGTTGGGTGGTATGATGACTAACTTTACTACGATTCGTAAATCAGTAAAGAAAATGCAAAGCATCGATAAAATGTTCAAAGACGGTACGGTGAATAACATTACCAAAAAAGAGCGTTTAATGCTTTCGCGTCAAAAAGATAAATTAGAAGTTGTATTAGGCGGTATTGCAAATATGATGCGTACACCTGCAGCTGTTTTCGTAGTAGATATTTTACATGAAGATATCGCGATTCTTGAAAGCAAGCGTTTAGGAATTACTACGTTTGGTTTAGTTGATACCAACTCTGATCCAAATAAAGTACATTTCCCAATCCCAGGAAACGATGATAGTTCTAAATCTATTGAGTATATCACTAACTATTTAGTAGAATGTATCAAAGAAGGTTTAGCTGAAAAAGCAACGGCTCCTGCAGTTGAAAAAGACGGAGAGCACACGCCAGAAGTTAAACAAAGAAAAGCTAAAGTAGAAGCGCCTCAAGCAGAAACTCCAGCTACTGAATCTTCGGAAGAGGTTACTGAGGCTACGGAACCTAATCAAGACTAATTAATTTATAAGTTAATCGAAAATAATATTAATAAAATGAGTACAATTACAGCACAAGATGTAAAAAAATTGAGAGATACTACCGGAGCCGGTATGATGGATTGTAAAAAAGCGTTGACGGAATCTAATGGTGATTTTGATGCCGCAGTGGATTACTTGAGAAAAAAAGGAGCTAAAGTTGCGGAATTAAGAGCAGGTAGAGATGCTAATGAAGGTGTAGTTTATATTTTAACAAATAGCGCAAACAACTTCGGAATTATGGTTCAAGTAGGTTGTGAAACAGATTTCGTGGCTAAAAATGAATCATTTATTGAGTTTGTTAAATCTATCGCTACATTGGCTTTAGATAACAAAATCAAAACCACTGAAGATTTATTAGCTTCGGATTTAAACGGTGTTTCAGTAACGGAGCGTATCAATGAAAAAGTAGGTTCGATTGGTGAAAATATTTCAATCCAAAGTTATCATGCTATCGAAGGTACTTATATCGCTACGTATAATCATAATTTTAGAGCGGGTGTAATGGTCGCTTTAAATATGGACGGTAATGATACGGTTGCAGGTATTGGTAAAGACTTAGCTATGCAAATTGCAGCAATGAAACCCGTAGCTATTGACGAAACAAGTGTAAGTCAAGAGCAAAAAGATCGTGAAAAAGCAATTGCTAGAGATAAAGCGGCTGCTGAAGGTAAACCTGAAAATATTTTAGATAAAATTGCAGAAGGCGCATTAACTAAATTCTACAAAGAGTTTACGCTTTTAAATCAAGATTATATCAAAGATACGAAAAAAACAATTGCACAAGTTTTAAAAGAAACCAATGCAGATTTAAAAGTAACTTCTTTTGTTAGAACCGAATTAGGAACGAAATAATAAAAATAACTTTTTTTATACTAAAGCCCGCAGTAATGCGGGCTTTTTTTGTTTAATTAATTTTAAGTAGCAAATATTTTAAATGCAATTTTATCTTGATTTTTTTGAAAAAATTGCTATATTTGTTCCTATATAAAGTTGATATCTGACAGCTTTAGCAACGGCATATATAAATCAAAATTATTATCTAATTTAAGTAAACCAAATTTTATGAAAAAAATATTATTATTATTATTATTACTATCTGTAACTTGCATTGTAAACAGTATATATGGACAAAAAGATGAAAAGCTTGACACTATAATTAAGTTAAATGACGAAATTATTACTTGCAAAGTTACTAGCATAACTGAGAAAGAAGTAATTTACTCATTTCAAGGTGAAACTTTATCAAACTCTTTATCAAAAAATCAAATTAAAGAAATTCATTTAAGCAATGAAAGGGTTCAAAAGTTTTCAGAGCTAATTATTATAAAAGGAGAAGAAGATTGGGAAAAGGTTCAAATTACAAACATTGAATCTGAAATATCAGGATTAGTTAAAAAAGGTGATGTTGCAGGAAAGGCAAATGCTGCAACCATATTTAGTTCAGTTGATGATATGAAACTCAAAGCAGAGATGAAAATGAAGAAACATGCCGCTTCTATGGGCGCTCATATTATATTTATAAAATCAACTAATTCAACTCAAGCCGCTTATGGAATGAACACTGCAAAGGCAAATATAAGTGGTGTTGCTTTTGGTTATAAGTAAAGTAAGAAAGTTAAGAAAATGCCGTCAGATATATACCGTATTTCTGAAAGTCGGGGTGACCGTATTTATGTAAAAGTAATTAATATGTGAAAAATTGTGCCTTCTATTATATCTTTGTTTGGCGAAACTCGACCTTCAAAGAAATACGCGGGGAAGTTAGCCATCAATACAATAACGATATATTAAATATTCAAAAAATAAATAAAATATGAAATCAAAATTAAATATACTTTCGACGTTCTTTGTGGCGACATTTCTATTAAGTTTCGTTACAAAAAATGAAATTGGACAATGCTATATTTCATTTGATACTGCAACAAATTTGATAGTAACAGACCCTGACAGGCTCCCTGAAGCTTCTGAAAAAGTTAGAACTGTAATAACGGATAACGGAGAAATAGAAGTTACTCGAATTGACGGCTATAGAGTTTTATATAACAATGAAAATAAAGTGCCTTTTGTTGATTTGAAAATTGAACTATCAGAAGAAAAATCCTACGAAAAAGACAAACAAAATCTTCTAGAAAATTTGAAATATATAAATTCAAATTCACAGAATATGGAAACTAAAGACTTAATCAAACTTGAATTTAATGGGTATAAAATTTATGGGTTTAGTAGAACGACAATTGAAAAAGGAAGTATATTGGTTACGTTTGTTATGTTTCCAGGTAATGGGGTAACAGTTTATTTCTATTTTAACAATATGAAACAAGAATTCAGAAATTTTGAAAGCGTTGACGATTACAAAAAACAACGCGATAGATTTATAATCGAATATACTAATCATTTAAAAACGTGTAAAGACAAATAAGTTTATACGTCTTAGCTCGCACCTCAATAACCGAAATATTTTAATTAATATATTTTAATATACGTTGTAACTAAAAAAAAAGTTCTTGATATGGGAACATTTTTGTAATTTTGCAAAAATATTAATAGCGCGTGGAACGAATTTTTTCTAAAAGTACATTAAGAGCATTTTGGGAAATTCATGCGGAAGCTGAGCAATATTTAAAAACGTGGTACGAAACGGTGAAAAATGCTGATTGGAAAACACCAACAGATGTAAAGCAGACGTATGCAAATGCAAGTATTTTAAAAAATAACCGTATCGTATTTAATATAAAAGGAAATTCTTATAGATTAATTGCGAAGTTTAATTTTGAAAAACAATGGTTATTTATAAGATTTATCGGAACTCACAATGAATATGATAAAATTGATGCAAACACAATTTAAAAATTATTGAAATGAATATTAAACTCATAAAAACAGAAGCGGATTACCGCAACGCATTAGAAAGATTAGACGAAATTTTCGATGCAAAAATTGGAACACACGAAAGTGATGAAGCCGATATATTAGCCTTGTTGATAGATGCGTATGAGAAAAAAAATTATGCGATTGAGTCACCTGACCCTATAGAAGCCATAAAAATTAGAATGGAAGAAATGGAACTAAAACAACTTGATTTAGTTGATATTATTGGAGGGAAGAGCCGTGTATCTGAAGTATTAAATAAAAAAAGAAAACTTACCGTAGAAATGATTCGAAATCTGAAAAATCGTTTAAATTTGTCAACGGATATTTTAATTACAGATTATAAATTAATAAGATAAAAAAATAGGGACTCTAATAGTCGTTTCTATTTAATTCCTTTTTCTATCCGAAAGGTTAAAATCATTTTTCTTTTAATTACAAGCAAAGTGAGAAAATGATTTCTTTAAAATTTCAATATTTATGAATAAAGAAGTAAAACGAAAAGCTATCTTTCTTCAATATCATTCATTTTTTTATGGGTTACTCTTTATTTAGTTTTATATTTGTAGCAATTTTATAAATATGAAAACATCCTTTTTCGCTTTATTTTTATTTTTATCGTCAAGTTTTTTTGGGCAATGTGATGGAATTCGATATAAAGATGTTATTTTTGACAATGAAAAGAAAACAGTTTTGTTTGGAAACAATACAAAATCGAATGGATTAAATCAAGATTTGTATTTAGATATATATATGCCTTCGGTAGATACGTTTTCCAAAAGGCCTGTTGTTATATTATGCTTCGGTGGTGGTTTTGTACAAGGCAGTCGAACCTCGGGTGAGTTGGTTTATTTTGCTAATTATTTTTCAAAATTAGGTTATGTAGTGGCTTCTATAGATTACCGCCTCGATCAAGTTTTGAATATGGCCGATCCAATTTTATCGTCAAAAGCAGTTGTAAGAGCCGTTCATGATGGTAGAGCGGCGATTCGCT
>JBIPPB010000094.1:0-5995 GCA_044368655.1 Chitinophagales bacterium
TCTTTAAAAAAAAATATACGGAATCTCATTAATAAAAGCAAAAAGAGATTCCCGATATTTTTGATTTGCATTATTTCTTTATTAGAAATTTTAGGTTGTAAAAATTCGGGAAAGACGAGCCCCATTTTACGTTCCCGAATCGTTCCTCTCGGGACAGGCTCTTCGTCTCGGGATTTACGTCATTCCGTATTTTTTTTGTCCATCTAGTAATCTTTAAAAAAAAATATACGGAATCTCATTAATAAAAGCAAAAAGAGATTCCCGATATTTTTGATTTGCATTATTTCTTTATTAGAAATTTTAGGTTGTGAAAATTCGGGAAAGACGAGCCCCATTTTACGTTCCCGAATCGTTCCTCTCGGGACAGGATCTTCGTCTCGAGACTTACAGCATTCCTTATTTTCTAGTTCCCCTATTACTGTTCCAAAGAATGATTATAATTCCAATAATGACATATAAGTAATAACTAATAAAACGCCATACAAAAGCCACATTGCCACTAGCGCCCTCAGGAAAATAAGGGCAGTAAAACGCCATAAAAACGGCTTCGGCCAATCCGCTGCTGCCCGGTGTGGTAGGAATGTAAAATAAAAACCATAACGTATATTGTTTGGCATAAATCAAATCCAGAGGAATTTGGTCTAAATGCGTAAAGCCCCAAATTAATGCAATTGCTACCATATAACGTCCTACCCAGCTCATTAAGGTAAATAAAACCAACTTAAGCCAAAAGGTTTTACTTTGGTTTTTAAACATTTTATTGGTAACCAAAATATCTTTTGAAAATTCTAAAATACCTTCTTTCCAACGGTTTAAAAATCGTCTATTCGAAAGGTTTTCTAATCCTTTGGCTATCCAACCCGGATTGAGAAAAACACCAACAAAAACCACTAAAACAAAAATGGTTATAAAAAACAACGTAGATAAGGTAGCGGATTGAAGCCAATCTATATTTTGTAAAAATCCAATTTTAGATTCCAACGCTTTCCAATCCGGGCAATCGGTATGCGCATGAAACATCTCTTTTTTGTATAGAAATAATAAAATTGGAAAAAATAAAATAAATACAAATTCGTCTAAAAGTATGGCCAATAAAACAATCGAAGAGGCATATGCCGATTTGATTTTATTTTGAATCAATAGAAATATCGCCACCGCTTTCCCTCCAATCATTCCGGGTGTTATGGCGCTCCCAAATTCCCACAAAAAAATAATTTTAACGGTTTTCCAAAATGAAATTTTGTTTTGAGTCAATAATCGCATTCGTAAAACATAACCTAAATCACGAAGTACCAACATTAATATTGCGGCAAGAATGCCATAAATAATTTTTGCTGTAAACTGAATATTGAATAATTGCGTCCAATTCACCGTATTTCGAATAAAAAAATAAGAAACCGCTATCAAAATAATCAGAAATAGCGCATATTTTTTAATTGGATTTTGTGGTTTGGCCATATTTAGTTGTTTTGGATGTAGTAATCGTAAATTTTTTGATAAACCAAGTCGCGCTGTTTTGTAATTTCGTCAATGTCTTCTGAAATCGGTGGCGCAACGGGATCTAAAAAATGCAAAGAAACGGAACCGGGCTTTATCAACCAAACCGATCGATGCCACAAACGGTCGGCACCAATAATCACAAAAGGTAAAATCGGGATTTGAGTAGTGGCACTAGCTCGATACGCGCCCTCTTTAAATGGTAAAAGCACATTTTCGGTCGCATTACAAGTGCCTTCCGAGAAAATAACAATACTCATGCCTTCTTTCATTTTTTCTAATAACTGCACCATGCTCCACTTTCTGCTGTCTTTTTGGTCGCGCTGCACCGGAATGTATAATTTTTTGAGCAAATAACCCACAAAAGGCCATTTTAAAATTTCAGCTTTGCCAATAAATTTCTTTAAATTAGGAATAAAACCCGCTGAAACAATTGCATCAAGCATACTGCGATGATTGCCGACAAAAATATATTGTTTTTGAGTATCTAATGGACTTTGATACGAAATATGTACTTTAACAAACCATAATTTGGCTATAATTTTACCACAATATGTAGGAATTTCATGCGCCCATCGGTACGCTTTTTGACCACCAAAATTTAAAAGTAAAAGTAGGATGATAAATAAAATCGCAGTTACAGTTCCAAATACAAGCCCGCACCACAAGGTAAACGGAATTAAATATGCTTTTTTTAGATAAATCATTATACAAAAATACAATAAAAAAAAATCTTTGCTTGTAAAGTTTGTATTATTTTTATAATTAATGGATATAAATTAAAAAGACTTAGATTAATTTGCATTGATTAATTTTGTAATCTATTCTTCAACGTATGAACATTTTTTTAGAACCCCCATTTTTAAAAAAAGGAGACACCATTTATTTGCTTTCGATTTCCAAAAAAATAGAAATCTCAGAAATGGAATTTGCGATTCAGTGGCTAAAAAACGAAGGTTATGAAGTGGTATTAGGTAAAACGATACAAAATGCGTTTCATCAGTTTTCGGGAACGGATCAAGAACGTCAAAAAGATTTTCAAACAGCACTGAACGACCCTAATGTCAAAGCAATATTTTTTGCACGAGGCGGTTATGGCGCACAGCGCGTGATCGATTTGATTGATTTTAGAGGTTTTATAAATCAACCGAAATGGTTGGTTGGTTTTAGTGATATTACCATAGTTCATAATTTAGTCAACCAGTTTTATGGAATACAAACGATGCATGCACCAATGCCAATAACGATGCCTCAAAATACCGAAGCCAGTTTGAAGCATTTGTCGCAAATTATGAAAGGCGAAAAAGCTTCGATTGCATTCGCAACCTCTTCTTTTAATAAGGGCAGTGCTTTTGAAGGTCAAGTTATTGGAGGCAATTTGTCGATATTGTATAGTCTGCTTGGAACGAATAATGGCGTTCAAACGAATGACAAAATTCTATTTATAGAAGATATCGATGAATATTTATATCATATCGATCGAATGATGCTGTCACTCAAAAAAGCAAAAAAACTAGAAGGACTAAAAGGGATTATAGTCGGCGGATTTACAGATATTAAAGATAATGAAATTCCATTTGGCTTTCAAATTGAAGAAATTATTTTGGAACATTGCAAAGAGTATGATTATCCTATCGTTTTTGACGCACCAATAGGACATATTGCTAATCATATTCCAATTATTTTAGGTGCGAATATTCATGTAAAACAAGAAAAAGAAAATACAATAATTTCGTATATTTAAATTATATAGAACCATGAAGGTAGCCATTAATGGACTTGGACGAATTGGACGACGACTAACTCGAATATTACTCAATCATTCGGATTTTGAATTGGTGGCGATTAACGATATTATGGATATTCAGCTTGCAGCACATCTTTTAAAATATGATACGACGTATGGTATTTTTAATTTTGAAATTCAAGTAGAAGGTGCTCATATTTTAATTGGAAATAAAAAAATACAATACAGCCAAAGTCCTGAAATTGAAAATTTACCCTGGCAAAATTTAAACATTGATATTATTGTAAATTGTAGTGGAACGAATAAAAATTCGCCATCGCTATCTAAATATCATGTATTTAATCCAAAACATGTCATTCTTTCATCGCCTTCCGAATCCGAATCCGTTCCAACGATTATTTATGGATTTAACCACGAAGCATTTAAAAATCAAATTATTTTATCGAATTCGAGTTGCACCACCTATAGTATTGTTCCTATTTTAGATATAATCAACTCGCATTTTGAAATTGAATATTTTCATTTTAGCACCATTCATTGTTATACCAATGATCAAAATTTGCAAGATGCTGCCCATCAAGATTTTCGAAGAGCTCGAAATGCAGGGCAAAATATTGTGCCGACAAGCACCAGCGCCACCAAAGTGATTCAAAAATTATTTCCAAATTTAGCCCATAAGATTTCGGCCAGTTCGTATCGCGTACCGGTAGCGAACGGTTCCATAACTGAAATGCTTTTTACTTTAAAAAATCCAACCGACTATCTAGCTATTTTGGATCTTTTGAGGGAAGTTGGACTTCAAAAATATAAAAATGTCATTACCTTTACCGACGCACCTATTGTATCGAGTGATTGTATTGAAATGCCTTATGCATCGGTGGTAGATTTAAATAGTATTTCGCTTACCGAAGCACGATTTCTTAAAATAGTAACGTTTTATGATAATGAACATGGATACAGTTCGATGCTTCATTTATTAATGCAATCCTTAAAATAATTCTTTTAAAACGATCAAATGAAAATTAAAAAGTTTACGTTTAACCCTTTTCAAGAAAACACCTATGTGTTATACATTCCTCAAGGGCCTTGTATCATTATAGATCCGGGATGCTATTTTGAAGAAGAAGAGCAGGAATTGAAATCATTTATTGAAAATAACCAACTGAAGCCCATTAAGTTAATTAATACGCATTGTCATTTAGATCATATCTGTGGCAATCATTTTGTAGCTAAAACATGGAATTTAAAATTAGAAGCCTCACCGCTTGACGCGTATAATCTTGATTTAAGTGTAGAGGCGGGTAAAATGTATCAATTTCCAATCGTTCCAAGCCCAACAATAGATGTTGAACTTAAAGAAGGAAATATCATTACTTTAGACGATTTTGAAATTCAAATTCTCTTGACACCTGGACATAGTCTGGGAAGCCTTAGTTTTTATATTCCTAAATTAGAAAGTGTTATTGCAGGTGATGCGCTATTTCGATTGAGTGTCGGTAGAACGGATTTACCGGGCGGCGATATGGATACGCTTTTAAATAGTATTCGACAAAAACTATTTACTTTGCCCGAAAATACAATAGTTTACAGCGGACACGGCGAAGAGACTTCTATAAAATTCGAAAAACTAAATAATCCTTTTTTGCAGGATAGTTAAGTCATTTTTACGACTAATAAATATAATGGCATTCCAATCGTTATATTAATTGGAAATGTGACAGCTAATGCCATAGGTAAAAATAATCCTGGATTTGCCTTAGGAACGGATATTTTCATCGCAGCAGGAACAGCGATGTAAGAAGCGCTGGCTGCTAAAATTGCAAAAATAAAACGGTTTGAAATGTCGTGTGTCACCCATTGACTACAATATGCCACAAGCGTTCCATTGAGTAATGGGATAAAAATAGCAAATAAAAACGGAAACCAACCCATAGAAAAGAAATCTTTCAGTTTTTTTCCACTCGTTATGCCCATATCGAGCAAGAAAATAGCTAAGAAGCCTTTGAATAAATCGTTTGTAAAAGGTTTGATGCCTTCCGCTTGTTTGGCATTGGCGATATAACCAATAATTAAACTACCAAGGATTAAAAATACACTTCCATTGGTAAATGAATGTTTTAAAACCGCGCGTTTTTTTATCGTATCTTCCATTTCTTTATTAAAAAAAGAAATCATCAAAAGCCCAATAATAATGGCTGGAGATTCCATTAAAGCCATGATCGCTACCATGTGGCCATGAAAGTGCATTTGTTGCGATTCTAAAAATGTGGCTGCCGTAACAAACGTTACCGCACTTACCGAACCGTATGCCGCCGCAATCGCTCCAGAATTATATACACTAAATTTTTTCCTTAAAATGAAAAAAGTATAAAAAGGTATGGCTAAGGAAATAAAAATACCAAAAAGCATCGACCAGCCAATTTCGGCATCAATAACTTCATGCGATAATTCTTGACCGCCTTTAAATCCGATGGCAAATAAGAGATACAAAGAAATGAATTTTGAGGAGTTTTCCGGAATTTGTAAATCGGATTTGACATAAACAGCCAGGATACCAAGAACAAAAAATAATAAAGCGGGATTGGTTAAATTTTCAAAAAGTAAATTAATATTCATATTTTTGATTAATTAATTAGATTAAATGTAGTTTGATTATTTGATGTTTGTTTTCATGTAATTCATATTATGATATAACTGCTCTAGAAATACGGTCATTAATACTTTTTCCATAACTAAAATTTGGAACCGTTT
>JBIPPB010000028.1:0-20745 GCA_044368655.1 Chitinophagales bacterium
GCACAATACAAAAACTTGAGTTTTATACAGTTTTTAAATATGCACTACTTTGGTGAAAAACATATCGGCACTGTAAATGAAAGCGATCATCAGTTGCCTTTTAAATCTGATTTAAATAGTATTGGTATTGCGCTTTTTCATTTTGTATCGCCTATCCAAATCCTATTTTTATCTTTAATTTCATTGGTTTTACTTCCCGTATTAATCAAACGAAACAACAGACTGATTCCTCAGTACAAAGCCAATTTGATTTGGCAACCTCCCAAGAAATAATATAATTTTACAAAACTCTTTTTTTGAGTCAATTTGAATCCTTTGGGTTCTTAAATTTTTTGTATTTATTTAAATTCATATTATTTTGATAAGTAAAATTATATCGTACAGTGTACACAATAAAAAAGTAATCCTCATCGCTATTGCACTTTTGCTGGTCGTTGGGATTTATAATGTCACTAAATTGCCAATTGATGCCGTGCCAGACATTACGGACAATCAAGTGCAGGTAATTACCGTTTCGCCTTCATTGAGCGCCGAAGACCTCGAACGAATGGTTACTATTCCCATCGAAAATTCGATTGCGAGCATCAAAGGACTCAAAAATTACCGAAGCTTTTCTCGTTTTGGACTTTCATTGATTACCATTGTTTTTGAAGATAATGTAGATATTTATTGGGCGCGTCAGCAAGTTTCGGAGCGATTGGCTATGGTGCAGCGCAATATTCCTCCCTCTTTTGGTTCACCTGAATTAGCTCCAATTACTACAGGATTGGGAGAAATTTTTCAATATACCCTCACCGCACAAAAAGGGTATGAATCTAAATTCAGCCTCAGCGAACTGCGAAGTATACAAGATTGGCTTGTACGCAAACAATTGCTTGGCGTAAAAGGTGTAGCGGACGTCAGTAGTTTTGGAGGCAAACTCAAACAATATCAAATAGAAGTGAATCCTGAGTATGTACAGGCTTCTGGTTTTACGGTTTTTGATATTTTTGATGCGGTAGAAATGAATAATTCCAATACAGGAAGTGCCTATTTGGAAAAAAATAGTAGCACGTATTTTATTCGTACCGAGGGACTTCTAAAAACACCTGCGGATATTGAAAATACCTTAGTCGTTTCCAAAAAAACAGGTACCAAAATATTATTAAAAAATTTGGCGGAAGTAAAAGAAGGCGCCGCTACAAGATATGGCGCATTGATTATGAACGGAAGAAATGAAGCGGCAGGTGGTATTGTGATGATGCTAAAAGGCGAAAACAGCAATGTCGTAATTTCAAATATTAAAGACAAACTTACTGAAGTTAATAAATTGTTGCCTAAAGGTGTGGTTTTAAAACCTTTTTTAGATAGAACCAAATTGGTTAATAATTCGATAAAAACCGTAGCGAAAAACCTTACCGAAGGTGCCATTATAGTTATTTTAGTTTTAATATTTTTTCTAGGAAATTTTAGAGCCGCTTTTATAGTGGCTTCCATTATTCCATTATCCATGTTGATCGCAATTATACTTATGAATTTCTTTGGTGTTAGTGGCAATTTGATGAGTTTGGGCGCTATCGATTTTGGAATCATCGTGGATGGAGCGGTTATTATTATTGAGTCTATCTTACTTTATTTGCACCATATTAGCAAGGATAAATTGCACGAAAAAAACAATATTGACCAATTGGTAGTGAATAATACAAACAAATTGATGAGCAGTGCGCTTTTTGGTCAATTAATTATTATCATCGTATATTTTCCATTATTTACGCTCAAAGGAATTGAAGGGAAAATGTTTATGCCAATGGTTCAAACCATTATTTTTGCGCTTTTGGGTGCTTTGGTATTGAGTTTGACCTATATTCCCGCTATGAGTGCCTTATTTCTAAAACAAGGCGGCGATACATCAATTGCGTGGAGCGAACGAATGATTTCAAAATTGGAAGAAAATTACAAAAAGCTCTTTTACAAAGTTTTAGAATATAAAAAAGGACTACTTTATTCATTTATTGGACTTTTTATAGGTAGCGTAGCCTTATTTATGAATATGGGGGGCGAATTTGTCCCGATAATTGCGGAAGGTGATTTTGCGGTAGAGACACGATTATTGACTGGTTCTAGCTTGAGTGCTACTATAGAACATAGCAATATTGCGGCAAAAATTCTCAAAGATAGTTTTGAAGAAGTAGAACAAGTAGTAACCAAAATAGGGAGTGGCGAAATCCCTACAGACCCGATGCCTCTTGAAGCAGCCGATATGATGGTAATTTTAAAAGATAAAAGCGAATGGAAAAATGCGAATACTTTTGATGAATTGGCTGAAAAAATGAGTCAAAAAATTGAATTGGCTTCAGGTGTTTTATTTTCATTTCAATATCCTGTTCAAATGCGTTTCAACGAGTTGCTCTCAGGTGCCAAACAAGATGTCGTGTGCAAACTTTATGGCGAAAATTTAGACACATTGGCGCATTATGGCGAAAAAATATTTAAAGAAGTGAAAAGCTGTGAAGGCGCTGAGGATATATTCTTGGAGACGATTACAGGTGTGCCACAAATCATCATTTCGTATGACCGAAATCGACTTCAAAACTATGATTTGTCCATTGATGATGTCAATAAAGTAATTCAAGCTTCCAATGCCGGTGCTGTAGTTGGAAATTTATATGAAGGCGAGCGAAAAATTGACATTACGCTAAAACTCAATAAGTCGCAAGTAGAAGATATTGAATCGATTAAGCAAATCAAATTATCTACCAATAACGGACAAATTGTGCCTTTGAATGAAATAGCCGAAGTGAAATTAATCAATGGCGCGAATCAAATTCAGCGCGATTTGGGAAAACGAAGAATGATTATTGGGTTTAATGCTCGAGGTCGCGATGTAGAAAGTATTGTGCAAGAATTACAAGCCAAAGTGAATAAAAAAATTCAATTTCCAACCAATTATTATATGAATTATGGTGGCAGTTATCAAAATTTGAAAGATGCCAAAAATCGTTTGATATTGGTGGTTCCGTTAGCGTTAATTGCTATCATATTATTGCTACAATATACCCTCAAAAACTGGCGATTGGTTTGGATATTATTTTCAATTGTTCCACTTTCTACTATTGGCGGTATTCTATTTTTGGCTATGCGCGGACTTCCTTTCAGCATTAGTGCGGGCGTAGGATTTATTGCACTTTTTGGGATTTCGGTGCTCAATGGTATTGTGCTTATTAATGAAGTTATTAATCGAAAATTGGATGTGAATCAACTCCAAATTGTAGATATTCTGGATATTTGCAAAACCCGTTTGCGCCCTATTTTAATGACCGCTACCGTAGCTTCATTAGGATTTTTGCCAATGGCGGTTAATACCAGCTTAGGTGCAGAAATTCAGCGACCGTTAGCCACTGTCGTAATAGGAGGATTGCTCTCCTCTACCCTTGCTACATTGGTAATTCTCCCTATTTTATTATTATGGAAAACCAATGTAAAATCTTCATCTTCTAAATAAAACAATATGAAAAAAATCATAAATATTTTTTGTATACTTTTTGCATTTTCATTGCAGGCACAGCATTATATTTCGCTGAATGAAGCCTTGGATAGTGCGGCAAAAAATAATGCTAAAATGAAAATTGCGCACGAAACCGAATCGTATTTTGAATCGGTAAAAAAGCGTTTTCCCTTTATAGAAAATACCGCTCTTGAAGGTGAATACGGACAATTCAACACGGATTACAAAGATTTGAAAATCAATCTTAAACAAAATTTCACCAATCCATTGCAATCCGTTATCAAAATGAAAATACAAAACAAAGCGGCGGAATTGGCAAAAAATCAAAGCTTGAAAAGTAAAAATGAAATTCAACAGGAAGTTGCTCGTTTATACACCGAAATTCGCTTTTTGAATCAATGGCAGCAAAACCTTTTGACACAGGATAGTCTGCTGAATCAGTGGATAGAAAAAGAAAATTTAAAATTTAAAAAAGGGGAAAATAGCAAAGTAGAGCTAGGTATGACTCGAATGCAAAAGATGAAATTTTCGCAAATGATTCAAGAAAATGAGCTTAAACTTTTTGAATCCCTTTTGCTTTTCAATCAATGGATAAAATGCAATGATTTTCTAGAACCCAATCCAAATGAAAACATTGAATATGCAACATTTAAAAACGAATATGCGCCACAAAACGACCCGTATATTTCGTCAGCAAAAAATCAAGAAAATTTGGCGAAATTGGAGCAAAAATTAGCCAAATCGCAATGGATGCCCAACTTTTACGCAGGTTATTCCAATACCAGTTTTAGAGGTTTTATGAATATTGAAGGTGCCGAAAATTATTTTCAACTCAGAGACCGTTTTCATTCGTTTCAATTGGGATTGAATTTTAATTTCTTGGATTTTAATACGCATCGGGCTATAAATGAAAGCAAATGGAAAAGCCAAATCGCTAAATATGAAAGCGATTGGACCATTCAAGAGCGCGAGGTTGTACGAAAAAATTTATACCATCAATTAGCGCAATACAAAAGCTATTGGCACGATTTGGAAAAAAATTATGTCTCCGAAACTCGTGAAATTGAAACCCTAGTTTACAAGCGTTTTTTTCTTGGTGAAATCAGTTATATGGAATTTATCCTATTTCAAAATCAAATTATGGATGCTAAGAAAAACCTTTTGGACGCCAAACGAAACTATGAAGCTACATTGTTAAAAACTTATTTATTCAACAAATAAAATCAAAAAATTATGACATATAATGCATCTAGTATCGCTATAATCCTTATCCTTACTATTTTTTCTTGTAAAAACAAGGAAAATAAAAAAGAGGAAATCACTACACCTCAAAATATTATTTCCTTAAATGAAGCACAACAAAAAGCTTCCAAAATTCAATTGGGAACGATTGAAACATTGATTTTTGAGAAGGAAATTGAATTAAAAGGCAAAATCGCTTTAAATCCAAACAGTACCGTTTCGGTAGCCTTACCCACCTCGGGAATTATTAAAAATATTTATGTAAAAATAGGCGATAGAGTGCGTTCAGGACAAGTTTTGGCTACGCTCTACAATCGTGAAATGGTAGAAATTCAGCAAGATTATCTTACTGCCAAATCTAATAATACTTATTTGAGCAAAGATTTTCAAAGACAAAAAGAACTCAATGAAAGTAAAGCGGTTTCGGACAAGGCTTTTCATCAGTCGGATAGAGATTTTCAAATCAATCAAATCAATCTGCAAGCCCTGAAACAAAAATTGATTAACTTGAATATTAATCCCAATAACTTGCATTCAAAAAATATAAAAGAATCGATTCCTGCCACAAGCCAAAATAATGGCGTGATTTCAAAAATGAATATTCACAAAGGACAATTTTTGCAAGAAGGCGAAGCCTTGATGGAAATAGCGAGTACGAGCGGCGCTACGGCAGTATTTTCGGTATATGAAAAGGATATTCCGTATGTTGCAGTTGGTCAGTCGATAGAAGTTTATACGCTGAATAATCCATTTAAATCTAAGTGTATGGTTAAGTCTATCAGCCCTGTGATGAAGGAAGATAATAGCTTGGATGTATTCTGCGATCTTGTAAACCCCTCTTTTTCAATCATTGGAAATGCGGTGATTTATGGGAAACTTACGAGCCGAAAAGCGGAAGGAAAAGCCTTGCCCAAAGAAGCCGTCGTTCAATTTGAAGGTAAAAGTTATATTTTCAAAAAACTTCAAAATCAATCCTTTGAAATGGTAGAAGTTATTGTAGGAAGCACAAAAGAAAATCAAGTAGAAATCGAATTTGTCAACTCAAAAGAAAATATAAACAATCAATGGGTGATTTCGGGAGCGTATGCCTTGCTGATGTCGTTGAAGAATGTAGAATAATTTAAATCAACTTTTTCCTATTTCAACTCTTGAGCCAAATATTTTGCAGTTAGGCTATCTTTAGATTTAATAATTTCTTCAGGTGTTCCTGCTGCGACAATTTTTCCACCTTTTTTACCTCCATCAGGTCCGATGTCAATGATGTAATCCGCCATTTTGATTACATCCAAATTATGCTCAATAATGACTACACTATTTCCTTTTTCAATGAGTTTATTTAAGACATTATAAAGTAAAACGATATCTTGAAAATGCAATCCTGTCGTAGGTTCATCTAAGATATATAATGTTTTCCCCGTATCTCGTTTACATAATTCACTAGCTAATTTTACTCGCTGCGCTTCGCCTCCCGAAATCGTCGTACTAGGTTGTCCCAACTTTAGGTACCCAAGTCCCACATCTTCCAACGTTTTTAACTTGATATGAATATTTGGAATATTCTCAAAAATTGGCAACGCCTCAGAGATACTCAATTCCAACACATCATAAATCGATAAATGTTTAAAACGAATATCTAGTGTTTCTTTATTATATCTTTTTCCTTGACATGTTTCGCAATGCACTTGAATATCTGGCAAAAAATTCATTTCAATCGTTTTTAATCCCGCTCCTTCGCAAGCTTCACATCGTCCACCTTTTACATTAAAGCTAAATCGCCCCGGCTTGTAACCTCTAATTTTGGACTCCATGGTATCAGCATACAGGTTACGAATCAAATCAAAAACCTTCATATACGTAGCCGGATTACTTCTCGGTGTTCTTCCAATAGGGCTTTGATCGATATCAATAACTTTATCAATCAAATCGATACCTTCTATTTTTTTATAGGGCAAAGGAAATTGATGCGACTTATAAAAATACTGACTCAAAATTGGATACAAGGTATCATTTATCAAACTACTTTTCCCACTTCCCGAAACGCCCGTAACGCAGCACAAAACGCCCAAAGGAATTTCGGCAGTTACGTCCTGAAGATTATTACCCGTAGCGCCAATCAACTTTATCCATTGAGTGGATTTTCTTCTTTTTTTAGGTATTTCAAAATCTAACTCCCCATTAAGATACGCCGCTGTCGTTGTATTTAATTTTAAGAACTCTTGAGGTGTAGCTTTTCCGATGATTTCACCACCAAATCTTCCTGCTTTTGGTCCTACATCAATAATATAGTCACTTTCGAGCATAATTTCTTTGTCGTGCTCCACAACAAGAATGCTATTATTTAAGTCTCTTAATTTTTTAAGCGACTGAATCAAACGGGTATTATCTCTTGGATGCAGCCCAATAGAAGGTTCATCTAGAATATAGGTAACTCCAGAAAGTTCGGTTCCAATTTGAGTAGCCAGTCGAATTCGTTGCGCTTCACCTCCCGAAAGAGAACGTGTCTGGCGATGAAGCATCAAATATCCCAAGCCTACATTATCCATAAAAGAAAGGCGATCTTTAATTTCTTTCAATATATCTTTAGCAATAATATTCTGATTTTCGGATAAACTTTTTTCGATATCTTTAAACCATTCAATCAATTCGTTTATACTCATCATTGAAAGTTCGGCAATATTTTTATCTAAAATTTTATAAAATAAACTTTCCATTTTTAAGCGTGTTCCGTTACATGAACTGCAGTGCGTTGGCATCATAAATGATTCTGCCCATTTTTTTACGCCTTCGCTCTCCGAATTAAAAAAACTTCGATACACCAAGCCAGCTATACCCTCTTCTACGTCGGAATAATTTGAGTTTTCCGTTGGTTCAAATTTCCCTTCTTCATTGCCATACAAAATTAAATTAATAAATTTCTTATCAATTTTTGAAATTGGGTCTGCAATTGAAATACTTTTTTTAATACTTATTTTTTTTACATAATCCCACCATTGATTTGCTCTTAACTCTCCTAAAGGTTTAATTGCACCATTTGATAAACTAATTGAATCATCAGGTATCATTAATTTTTCGGAAATTTCGTATTCCTCGCCAAGTCCTCTACATTTTTGACAAGCTCCAAAAGGTGAATTAAAGGAAAACGTATTGGATGAAGGTTCTTGATAACTCAACCCATTTTCGATATCCAATAAATGTTTTGAAAAATAAAAGGTATCTTTTTGATCCAAATCATAAATTGCTAAAATACCATCCGATTCTTTCATCGCCTTTCGAATGCTATCAACAATACGTTCTCGATTATCTTCTTTGATACTCAACTTATCAATCACCAAATCAATATTATGAATTTTGTATCGATCGAGTTGCATTTTAGGCACTAGTTTTTCAAAAGCACCATCAATGAGCATTTCAGCAAAACCTTTTTTAGTATAACTTTCGAACAACTCACGATAATGGCCTTTTCTCCCTTTAATTAAAGGTGCTAATACTGCTATTTTTTTATCAATATGTTGCTTAAAAATAGATTGAATAATTTCATCTTCCGTATATTTTTGCATTGGTTTTCCACTGATATAGGAATATGCCGTAGCAGCTTTAGCAAAAAGTAATCTCAAGAAATCGTATATCTCCGTAATGGTACCAACCGTACTTCTTGGATTTTTATTTGTGGATTTTTGTTCAATAGAAATTACAGGACTTAATCCTGTAATTCGATCTACATCAGGCCTTTCGATGCCGCCAATAAATTGCCTAGCGTATGTACCAAAACTTTCCATGTATCGGCGCTGACCTTCGGCATAAATCGTTTGAAAAGCCAAAGAACTTTTACCACTTCCACTCAAACCGGTTATTACAACTAATTTATTTTTAGGTATTTCGAGATCAATATTTTTCAAATTATTTTCTCGAGCACCCTCAATAACGATAGAAGCATTTGTATCTTGACGATTCATTTTTTTTTAATTCAATTGGCGAATATAACTAAATTTTGGTTGGTTTATCTGTATTTTTCAAACCTTATTTATACAAATAATGTACTTTTGCAATATGACTCATTTTCAAGAAAACATATTTGAATTACCCTACAGCGGTTCTGTCTCATTTTGGATAGATTTGATAAAGCATCAAGACGTTGTTTTTGATGTTTCAAAATCAATTCCAAAAAAATCATTTCAAAATCGAATGCACATTGCTACAGCTAATGGGTTTTTAAATTTAAGCATTCCGCTTTCTGGTGGTAGAGATTCTAAAATAGCCTATCATCAAATCGAATGGAATCAAATTGAAAATTGGAAAACAAAACATTTAAACGCGTTGAAATGTGCTTATGCTAAAAGTCCTTTTTTTGAATATTATATTGATGAATTAGAAGTCATTTATGCTAAAGATTATCCATTCTTATATGAATTCAATCTAAATTTAGTAGAATGGATTTTAAAAAAAATGCAATTAAACATTTCCTTTGAATTACATTTTGAAAACCATCAAGAAATTACTAAAAATTATTTTCTTGATAAAGAAGAAAAAAACTTTGAAATATACCCACAAGTTTTTCGAAACAAATATGATTTTATTTCAAATTTATCTATTTTAGACCTATTGTTTAACTGTGGTAAAAAAAGTGTTGATTATTTAAAATGAAAGAATAATTGAATCATATCTCATGACCCATTTTTTCTTTTTTTGTATCTAGATATTTTTGATTATGCGGATTAGGAACACTTTTAATGGGAATATTTTCGACAATTTCAAGTCCATAACCTATTAAACCAATACGTTTTTTTGGATTATTACTCAATAATTTAATTTTTTGAATCTCTAATTTTCTCAAAATTTGAGCGCCAATTCCATAATCTCGCTCGTCCATTTTAAAGCCTAATTGAATATTAGCTTCTACCGTATCCAATCCTTGCTCTTGAAGTTTGTAAGTCTTAAGTTTATTAAGCAAACCAATTCCTCTTCCTTCTTGTTGCATATACAAAAGTATTCCTTTTCCTTCTTTTTCGATAGATTGCATCGCTAAATCTAATTGTTCGCCACAATCGCAACGCAATGAATGCAAAATGTCGCCAGTAGCACAACTGCTATGCACTCGAACCATTACAGGCTCGTCTGAAGTCCAAGTTCCTTTAATCAACGCCAAATGAATGTCTTTACTATTACTTTGTGAAAACGCTGCTAATCTAAAATGACCATATTTTGTGGGCATGTCCACCACTTCTTCGAGTTTAACCAAACTATCGTGTTTCATTCTATATTCAATTAAATCCGCAATAGAAATAATTTTTAGATCATGGGTTTTAGCAATTTCAAGCAATTGTGGAAGCCTCGCCATGGAGCCATCTTCATTAAGTATTTCAACTAATACTCCAGCTGGTGATAGTCCAGCCAGTCGAGCTAAATCTACAGCAGCTTCCGTATGTCCTGCTCTTCGCAAAACACCGCCCTCTCTAGCAATTAAAGGAAAAATATGTCCTGGTCTTCCAAGATCAGCAGGCTTGGTTTTTGGGTCAACTAAAGCTTTAATTGTTTTAGCTCGATCGCTCGCCGAAATTCCGGTAGAACAACCATCTCCAATTAAGTCTATCGAAACGGTAAATGCAGTTTGATGTAAAACCGTATTATTTCCTACCATTAACTCTAAACCTAAGTCATCACAACGCTTTTGAGTTAAAGGCGTGCAAATAAGCCCTCGTCCATAACGTGCCATAAAATTAACCGTTTCAGGTGTAATGAGTTCGGCAGCAGCTATAAAATCTCCTTCATTTTCTCGATCTTCATCATCAACTACGATAATTAATTTTCCTTTTTTTAAATCTTCTAACGCGTCTTCTATTCGATGTAAATTCATTTTTATTTTATTATTAAGTCGTATTTAATTATCTATCGCTTCTTTGCCATGTATTTTTTTTAACTCCCTTTAAAAAATTAAAAAAACCAATCAATATGGCTAAATTCATAAATAAAAAATAAGTTATTTTACTTTTCTGTAAGTCAACATTTATCTTATTTTTCAAAATGAGCCACAAATATAATAAGATTAAAATACCCAAAAGACTTAAAACTATATAATTAGAATCAAATGGCGATAAAGCTAAAGAAATAATAAAAATCAAAAATGCAAAAACAGGTAAAAACCAACGAACTACTTTATGAAAAAAATAAGAATAAACAAATCCAAAGCTATATTCAAATGGATTTAAAAGTTCAAAAAACTTAAAGAATACTTGAAAATTACCAGCTGCATAACGTTTTTTTCTATTAAATTCATTAATAATTGAACTTTCCATATTCTCAAAAACTTGGGCTTCTGGATTGATTAGAATACGTTTTTTATTCTGAATAGCATGCATGGATAAATATAAATCGTCGGTAATAAAATCAGAAGGAATCGTATTATAGAACTTAGATCGCATCCCATAACAAGCACCGAAAACTCCAATAGCATTTCCAAAAACTACTGACTCCATCCATTTCCATCGATTTTCTCTGAGTACATATTCCGATTCAATATTATTTTTTTGTTGGCTTGGCATCACATACGTTCCTACAATTCCAACTTCATCCGAAGTAAAATAGGAAACTAATTCTTTTATTGCTTCTTGATCTACTTTTATATTGGCATCTAAAAAAATTAGAATATCTGAATTTTGCTTCAATTGATGTTGTTCAATAATTTGGTTTAGTACATTACCTTTTCCGATTCGATTAAACTTTGAAATATTGATTTGTGGAATTTGACTCAAAATATCAAAAGTGCGATCTTCGCTACCATCATCCCCAACATAAATTTGAGCATTAGTAAACCCCGACAAAGCCATTTTTAGGTTAAATATGGTTTCATCAATATATTGAGATTCATTATAAGCGGCGATTACTACAGCTATTTTCTTTTGAAAATCAATGTTTTTGGGAATTTCGTGAAGCTTTTTATTTTTTAATAAAAATACTAATGTTAATGGATATAGAATATAACTATACAAAAATAGAAATGAAAATATAATTATAAAATATACCATTATGAGAACATGGTTTTTATTCGATATAAATGACTAACTTTTGACCAATTTGAATTGGTTTATCGTCGAGTTGATTCCATTTATCAAGCTGAGAAGGACTTACACCATATTTTTTAGCTATTGAAAAAACCGTTTCTTTAGATTTCACAATATGATGAATCGCTTGATTATCTATGGCACTGTCTATATTAGCTTTTTGATTTAGCTTTTGAATGGGTCTTACAAATGCTTTTTGGTTCTTTGAATTTTCATCTTTTGAAATTTGAATTCGTTCTTTTTGAACATCATAAAACGTTCTTGTTTTCATATAAGAATTTCTAATGTTATTTAGAAAAACCGCTTCGCCAACCTGAGGTTGTTCCCAAATCTCTAGTTTATTAAACTTCCTTATGGCTTCCATTCGGACTCCATATGTTTGAGAAATATCATAAATAGTTTCTCCGGGTTTAGCCTCATGAAGCGCAATAAATGAGCGGTTCAACTTTCTTTGAAGAAAAACATTTTGTCCAACTTGCAACGCTTGTTCTCCTTCACATTCATTAAAAATAAGTAACTCACGAATCGTTAAATTATTTTTTTTAGCAATATCATATAAAGAAATTGAATCGGACAAGACAACTTTTTTAAGATTATTAGAAATGTCATCCGAAGTCGGAGCTTTTCTTTCTTGAATTTTTTCAATTACTAATTTTGTAGTGTCCTTTTTAACGGAATCTTTAACAATCAATTTTCTTGAATTCACGATTTTTATTATAGCGCCTAAGCTATCTTTTGAACTCAAACTTCTTGCTGTAGCATCATCAATTTCAAAACTTCCTGAACCATAATTATCATATTCATACAATCGAAGTTCTTCTATATGTTTGATTAACATTTGAGGATATTTTGGATTGGTAGCATAACCACATTCTTTTAATCCATATGCCCAAGACTTGTAGTCGCGGATATCATACGAAAACAACTTTTTATATCGGTCACGCGTGGCTATAAATAGAGAATGATCTCTATAGGATTCTTCTACCGAATTGTAAACTCTAAAACACTCTCCTTTCGCATCATCATCATGCGAAATGGTTGGGCCCGTCCATGTTTTTTGACACTTGATGCCAAAATGATTATTGGCTTCTTTGGCTAATCGGCTTTGACCTCCTGCGGTTTCTAAAATCCCTTGTGCAAGGGTTATTGAGGCTGGAATTTTATATAAATTCATTTCTTTGATTGCTAACTGATAATAGCGAACAACATATTCTTCTCTTGTAAGATTTTGAGAAAAAATAGAATGCGTATTCAAAAAAAATAAAGTCAGTAAAAGCCCGTTTTTAATCCTCTTATTCAAAATTTATTATTAGTTTAAAGTTTAATTTGCAAAATTACATTTTTTTATTTAATCAATTGGTAGTACTTTTCTACTAGAGATTTGTAAAAAGGCGTCAATCCAACAGGATTTTTCTTCGGTGCATTTTCATTTTCCTTTTTTTCTTCCAAATACTTTTTAAGTGCCGGTGGTATTGGTTTCGGAATATCTTTTGAAGATTCACTTTCTCTTTTTTTCTCTTCATCTTGTTCCCGCTCTGCTTTTGCAGCTTCAAGGAGCTTGACTTCTATTTCTTTTTGTCTTTGGAGCATTTCATTATAAAATCTTTTATTTACAAGATCTTTTTCGGTTTGTTCCATTTTTTTAATCAAATCACCCAAATCATTTCCTAAAGGCTTTTTGCCTGATTTATCCGGCTGATTTGATTTTTTCTCCAATTCTTTCAATGCGTTTCGAATGGCTGCTTGTTGTGCGGCAATTTTGGCAATCTGCTCACTCGACATGCCTCCTTTTTCGCCTGGTTGAATTCCATTTGAACCGTCTTTTCCTTTTTCACCTTGGCTTCCAGGTTTTCCTTCTCCTGGTTTTTGAGGAGGCCCATCTTGTTTTTTATTCTTTTCTTCCATTTGTTTTTTCAACTGCTCTAATTGTTCGTTGAGTTGTTTTTGTAGTTCACTTAATGTTTTGGCACTTGCTGGTTTTTTCTTCTTACTCTTTTTAGGATTGTCACAAGAATTATCCGAATCTGGGCTATCATCGTCATCGTCTTCTTGCATTTTTCTTAATGATTCACTGATCATTAAAGATAAATTATTATAGCTGGTCATTGCAAATTGCGCCTTTGTTAGCGCTTCATTTGATTTCCGCTCTGCCAAGAAATAAATCGATTTTCGAGTTTGTTCATTAATTTTTTCAATTTCTTCAAAAACCATTTTCTTCACTTTTGTTTGTCTTGAAGCCAATTTATATAATGAATCTTCAACCAATTTAAAATCATCTTTGATTTTTCGTTGCAATTGCGCTATTTTAACATAACTAGGCGATTGAACCGAAGTCGATTTTATATTTTGAACTACTTTTTCTTGATCAAAAGACAAGTAAATTAAGTTTTGAAGCAATCTTCGCATCGTCGCGGCATCTTCTTTTTGTTGTTGTTTTTTCTGTTTCTTTTTAGTGTCTTTAAGTTTATTTGCCGCATCTTTTAATTTTTCGGCCGCATCTTTTTGTTTTTTTGCGCCCTCTTTTTGATTTTTATCTTCCAATTCTTTTGAAGCTTCTTCTTGATCTTCTTGAGCGTCATTGATATCTTTTTGAATTTCTTGAAACATTTTTTCTTGACTTCCATTCAACTGCTTATTCATATCTTTCAGCGTGTTGATTTTATCTTTTAATGACTCCGCTTGTTTTATTAATTCTTTTTGTTTATCTTCATTAGGCAACGATTGCTCCGTTTCTTTAGATAAACGTTCTTGTTCTCTACTTAGTTTTTCTAATTTATCTATAGCTTCGTTTGTTTTTTGTTCATAATCTAAATTTTTGTATAAATTCAACATACGGTCAAGTTCCTTTTTTAGCTGATCACTTTTTTGATCCATATTTTCAAGCTGCTCCATCATATTCTTCTTATCCATTTGCTCCATCAATTTCTGCATTTCTTGAAGCATTTCATCCAACTTTGGATTTTTAATTTGCTCCATTAATTCAGCCAATTGCTTTTGTTTTTCAATGATTTCTTGATCTTGAGGATTTAACTTATTCTTTTGTTCAAAAACATCTTTGAGCTCTTTTTGCGCTTTTTCTACTTTCGCTTCTAATTCTTTTTGTTTGTTAATTAACTGATCTATATTTTGTTTGTCATTCCAATCCATTTGTTTTTTCTCGATCATCTTTTTACGAAGCGCATCGGCCTTTTGTTGAAGTTCTTTAGCTTCTTTGGCAGCATTAGCTAATTCACTCTTCAACGCATCCGATTGTGCATCAATTTGTTTTTCTTGTTGGGTTATAGTTGGTTTAAACAAACTATAAATATTTGACTTCGTTTTTTTAGGTCCTTGGGCAAAATCATTATCAGCTACTTCAAAATAAAATTGCAATTTGCTACCGCTTGGGTATGTATTCAAATATTTTTGAATTAAAACTTGAAACGTTTGATTTTTTGATTTTTCAATAGGTAACGCAAACTTTTTAATTTCTTTTTTTCCTTGTGACAATTCCTGTTCAATTACTAAAAACAAAGAAGAAAATCCATAATCATCTGAAATGTCTCCAACATAATAGTCTAATCGATTGCTCGAATCTTTAAATAATTTAACTGAAATAGAAGGATAGGCATCAGAAACTAAATTAATTTTAAAAAATAAACTATCTACCGATTTTTGATTCGGACTTAAAAGTAAGATTTTATAATCCGTTTCATTTATAATCGTTTTCTTGAAATCAAAAACATTAGTTTTTGATGTTAGTTTAAAAATTGAATTTGAAAAGTGAAATTGCACCAAATCAATACTTTTTGTAAATAGTTTCCATTTTACAGTACTTCCCACAGGAATATTTAAATCGCCAATATCTTTTTGATTAAACGCCTTAATTCCTGTATAAGCAGGAGGAGTAACTTCAAGTTCCATTCCCGATAAAATTGGTTTTGGAATGACATTAAAATCATATATCTTACTTCTAAATCCGCCTGCAGTTAATCGAAACTCACGAAATTTTGAAATATATGGCAAAATTGCAAAAAAATGTCCGGAAGAATCTTTTTGCATTTCAATAATTTTATCATCAAACAAAACTTGAATTTTTTCAGGCAGTTTTTGACCTTTAATTGTAGCAAGCAACATAAAATCTTCATATTCTACAACATCCAAATTTGAATTTAAAACCACAAAATCAAAAGGCGCTTTTGGTTCAAAATACGCGTCATATCTTATAATTCGATGCGTACTTTCAGATAATATAGCAGGGTAAAAAAGTAAAATTATTAAAAATAAAAACGCTGGAATAGATAACCATTGAAGCCATTTTTTATTCAAACTCCAATCGATTGCTTTCTGAAATTTATAAAGTTGTAATTGTTTTGTTTTTTGATTAATCGAGGCTTCAATCAGCATATTTTCTTGCTTCGAATGATGCATTTCATCGAGCTCTAGCATATTTAAAAGCTTATCGCTAATTTCTGGAAAATGCTGACCGATTAGTTTAGCGGCTTCTTTTTGTCCTAATCTTTTTTTATGATTTAAATAATCCAAAAACGGTTTTAGTATCAATATAAGACTCATTAAAATTGAAACTAAAATAAAGCCCCAGAAAATTAAAGCTCGTGTAAACTGAGACAAATAAAAATGATATTCAATATTGGTAAAAACCAAATACAAACTTCCACAAACTAAAACTGTTTTAAGAATACCTAAAGCAATTTTTTGTAGATAAAATGTTTTTATAAATTGGCTAAGCCTAAAATAAATTAACTGAATTGAAGTCAAGAATTAGCTTTTTCGCAAAGTTATTAAAAAAGCATTAAATCAATTATTAAAATATATAAAAACCTATCGGCTCAAATACATACTTTTCATCTTAAATAAATTTCTGAAATGAGGGTCACGAATATTAGAGATAAAACGAATGGCTTCTCCTGTACTTTTCATTTCAGGTCCCAATTCTTTTTTCACATTAGGAAATTTATCAAAACTAAATACAGGCTCTTTAATAGCAAAACCTTCTAATTTTTCTTTATCTTTAATATCTTTAACGGCAAGTTGATTCACCATAATTTTAGTCGCATAATTTAAATATGGTATTTCATATGCCTTACAAATAAATGGAGTCGTTCTACTTGCTCTTGGATTGGCTTCAATGACATAAACTTCATCTTTTTCATTAAGACTTGTGGCTCTTTTGACTACAAATTGAATATTAATAAGTCCTTTAACATTAAGCGCTAAAGCAATTTTTTTAGAATATTCTTTGATTTTTTCGATAGCTTCATCGCTCAACGAAAACGGAGGCAAGACACTATGACTATCTCCCGAATGAATTCCTGCCGGCTCGATATGTTCCATAACGCCCATTATATGTACATCTTTACCATCACAAAGTGCGTCAATTTCAGCCTCTTCGGCTCGATCTATAAAATGATCAATTAAGATATTATTATCTGGGAAATGTTTCAAAATAGAAACGACTCCCGACGTCAACTCATCATCATTAATTACAATTCGCATTTTCTGACCTCCCAAAACGTATGATGGACGAACCAAAACGGGATAACCGACGCGATGTGCCACTTCTAAGGCATCTTCCGCATTTTTAGCTGCGCCATAGTTTGGATAAGGAATATCTAATGCCTTTAATAAATCACTAAACCGCTCGCGATCCTCCGCCAAATCCATGTCATTGTAATTTGTTCCAATAATTTTCACCCCATGTTTTTCAATCTTTTCAGCTAATTTTAGAGCCGTTTGCCCTCCCAATTGCACGATCACACCTTCTGGCTTTTCAAGATCTATAATTTCTCTTAAATGCTCCCAAAAAACCGGTTCAAAATATAATTTCGAAGCCGTGTTAAAATCGGTAGAAACCGTTTCGGGATTACAATTAATCATTATGGCTTCATAACCACATTCTTTTAATGCAAACAAACCGTGAACACAACAATAGTCAAATTCGATACCTTGACCAATTCGATTTGGCCCCGAACCTAAAACGATAATTTTTTTTGTTGCACTCGGTATACTTTCATTTTCGGATTCAAAAGTAGAATAAAAATATGGCGTTTGCGCTTCAAATTCGGCCGCACACGTATCTACCATTTTATAAACCCGTTTGATGCCCATTTCAACGCGCTTATTATAAACATCATCTTCAGAAACATTCCATAAATAAGCCAATTGCAAATCTGAAAAGCCCATTTCTTTGGCTGTTTTCATCGTTTCAAATTCAATTTGACTTAATTCTTTTCCTTTTATAGATTTCTCAAATTCTAAAAGACCTTCAATTTCATTTAAGAACCATTTATCAATTTTGGTTAACTCATACACTTTACTTTTAGGAACGCCTAATTTGAGCGCTTCTCTAATCTTAAATAATCGATCCCAAGACGGATGTTTTAAACCATGTAAAACCTCATCGACATTGCGATTATCATTACCATCAACGCCCAATCCGATTTTGTTATTTTCAAGACTTTGACATGCTTTTTGTAATGCTTCTTTAAAGTTTCGACCAATTCCCATCACTTCACCTACCGACTTCATCTGCAAACCTAAAGTTTCATCAGCACCTGGAAATTTCTCAAAATTCCAACGTGGTATTTTTACAATAACATAATCCAAAGAAGGCTCAAAAAAGGCCGAAGTGGTTTTTGTAATTTGATTTTTTAATTCATGCAAACGATAGCCTATCGCTAACTTCGCCGCTATTTTTGCAATTGGATATCCTGTCGCTTTACTAGCCAACGCACTACTTCTCGAAACTCTTGGATTAATCTCAATACAAATCATATCTTCTGTTTCGGGATTCATCGCAAACTGAACATTGCAGCCTCCCGCAAAGGTTCCGATCGCTCTCATAATTTCTTTCGACTGATTTCGCATTTTTTGATAAGCCGTATCGGGTAGCGTCATTGCAGGAGCAACGGTTATACTGTCTCCGGTATGCACCCCCATAGGATCAAAATTTTCTACCGTACAAATAATAACGATATTATCATCCGCATCTCTAAGTAGCTCTAATTCATATTCTTTCCAGCCGAAAAGTGCTTTTTCGATTAACACTTCATGAACAGGCGACTTTTCTAATCCAAACTTTAATTTGTGATCAAACTCATCGGGCGTATTAGCAAATCCACCTCCAGTGCCCCCCAAGGTAAACGAAGGACGAATCACTAAAGGAAAACCGATTTCTTGAGCGATTTCTTTTCCTTCTAAGAAAGAATTCGCTACTTTACTTGGTGCCACATCAATGCCCAATTTTATCATTAATTGTTTGAACTTATCTCGGTCTTCAGCCAATTCAATTCCTGCAATATCGACACCGATTAACTTCACCTGATATTGTTCCCAAAGCCCCAATTCGTCACATTCGATAGCTAAATTAAGTGCGGTTTGGCCTCCCATTGTTGGAAGTACCGCATCAATTTTGTTTTCCATCAATATTTTTTCGATGCTACTCGGCTCTAAAGGCAGTAAATATACTTTATCCGCCATCATCGGATCGGTCATGATCGTAGCTGGATTGGAATTGATTAAAATAGTCTGAATGCCTTCCTCACGGAGACTCATTGAAGCTTGAGTTCCTGAATAATCAAATTCACAGGCTTGTCCGATTACAATAGGACCGCTACCTATAATTAAAACGGTGCGCAACGATTTGTCTAAAGGCATAATGTAGAAAAATTTGGAGTTGTAGTGTTCAAAATAAGGTGTTTATTTTGAGGGGCAAATATATTATTTTTTTGTTAAAAAGGTTTACGAAAATTTATATGGTGAAATAAAATATACGATGATTGAGTTTAAAATTTTTAAATTCATTTCTTAAAAATAAGTATATTTGCAATGAATCATAAACTATAGAAAGATAAACAAAATCTTTAATCAAAACAAAAACTTATGCATTTTAAAGCTTTAGCAAATTTTAGTCCTGCCTTATATTTTATTTATATATTATTTGTGGATTATGATACCATAACCAAAGGTAAACTTGTTTGTATTTTAATCATAATTACAGCCTTAGCAATTAATTTGATAAATGAGTTAAGAGGAGAAAAGAAGTATTAGAAATAACAATTAAAAATAAAATTATGAACTACCGATTTATTATGATTATACTTTCAGTATTTAGTATCATTGCTTTTATAATTTTTGCTCAACCACTAAAATTTATACATATTTTGTTTATTATTTTACTTTCTGGTTATGTTTTGAAAGACCTCAGATCTTTAATTAAGAAATAGTTAGAAAGAAATTTATTCTTTGCTAAATGAATTATAACACTACTCCTCTTGAACCAATTCAAGTAATACTTTGGTACTTCCTAACTGCGATTGAATAAATTCTTGGGTCTCGTTTTGTTTTTCAGGATGTGTTTTATTTAAATAATCACTTAATTTTGTTTCAAGCTCCGAATCGCTGTTTATTGTTTCTAAAAATCCCATTTTTTGATACGATAAAGCCTCTTCGCTTTTTGCAATATTCGGCCCCGAAAGTATTGGCTTGATATAAGAAAGTGGCTCTAAAATACTGTGCACGACTTTATTAAATCCGCCTCCAACATAACAAATATCGGCATAGCGGTATACTTTTGAAAGCATTCCTATAGAATCAATTACCAAAACATTGGAATGATTATTAATTTCTTTTGAATAAAAAGATGCGTTTTTAAATAAATTTCTAATTTCTTCAATCCGTTTGGAATGCACTTCATGAGGCACCAAAATCCATTTTACAGTTGTAAATTTAAATATTATTTCACGAATCAAAAGCTCATCTTTATACCACGTACTTCCGCAAACTATAGTTTGATGCCCATTAATAAATTGCTCTATTTTTAAATCTTTAAAATCTGATTTCACCACTTCTTGCATGCGATCATAACGCGTGTCGGCAAGAATTTTTGATTCAAATCCCAATTGTTTTAAATGCAATTTTGAGGTTTGGTTGATTACAAAAATTTGTTTGAAAAACCTCAATATC
>JBIPPB010000095.1:0-5887 GCA_044368655.1 Chitinophagales bacterium
GTTTCATTTAATATCGGATCAATTAAATAAATTAAATTTATTGGAGGTTCCAGATTGATTAAAAAAATCATGATAAGCCGAATCAATAGACTTATAGAATAAAATTGTAATATTAATTTAAGTCGAATGGGATACGCAAATAAAAAAATATAAGTAACAAAAACAATCCAATACAAAATAACAAAAATGGGCATTGAAAAATCGTATGACGGCAAAATGTTTAAAAGTTTATCTTCAAGAAGGACTCCTTTTATGGACTCCATTTTGATTAAGTATACTTTAAATGAATAGGAGACCGCTATAAAAAAGATAATGGTGATCGCTAAATCTATTGTATTTTTTTTATTTTTTAAAAAAATACCCCAATTTTCACGAAAGTCCTTAAACCAATAATCAATAGCTGTCATTAACTTACTCTTTGAATGGATTTTTTAGCAAATTGAATTAACGCTTCTTTATCCTCATGTTGGATATTGATTTTATTAAGAAATGATATTGCTTTTTCGCAATAGGCATCTCGTTTCTGAATCGTATAATCTAATGCGCCACTATCCTTAAAAATTTGTTTTATATCTGTAACTTTTTGCTCGTCAAAAGATTTGGTTTGCAACCAATTATTGAGTAATTCTTTATGATATCGATTATTACTTTGAAGTGCTTTTATCATTAAAAGCGTTTTTTTATTATTACAAATATCTCCACCGACTACCTTTCCGGTTTGTTCTGTCGAACCGAAGCTGTCTAATAAATCATCTTGAATTTGAAATGCCATTCCAATGTTTAATCCAAATTGATAAAATGCATCGGCATCTTGAGGAGTTGCTTCTCCTAAAATCGCTCCTATTTTAAAGCTAGTAGCCAATAAAACCGCTGTTTTATATTCAATCATCATTAAATATTCCAATTCGGTAATCGTATATTCATTTTCAAAATTCATATCCAATTGCTGACCACTGCATATTTGAATCGCTGTGTGATTATATAATTTAAATATTTCTTTAAAATATTTTGTTTCTAAAAGATTTTCAAGAAGTTGATACGTTATTATTAATAGCACGTCACCAGATAATATCGCGCTGTTTTCATTAAATTTTTTATGAACCGTTGGCAAACCTCTTCGAGTATCCGAAGCATCCATAATGTCATCATGCATTAATGTGAAATTATGAAAAAATTCAATGGCCATGGCGCAGTTCAATACATGGTTTTCAAGTGGCCGATAACACTCATAAACGCTCATAAGCATCACGGGTCTTATTCGTTTAGAAGGTAAGTCAATCAAGTAAAGATATGGCTCATAAAGCTCTTTAGGAGAAATTTTCGGTATTTCTTTTTGGATATAATTTTCTAAAATTTCTTTGTATGCTTCAAAAGATTTCAAAGTGATGATTTTTATGATTACGCAAATTTATATAAAAATGGATAGATGGAATTATAATATTTACATTAAATTTTTTGAAGTCGAACCATTTCGGAATAAAGACCGTTTTTGGCAATTAAATCTTTATGACTTCCAAATTCTTTCAACTGCCCATTTTCTATAACAAGTATCGCATCCACATTTTGAATCGTACTCAAACGATGTGCAATAATAATGCTGGTTTTATTTTCCATTAGTTTTTCTAATGCGGTATGAACCTCTTTTTCATTTTTGCTATCTAAGGCTGAAGTGGCTTCATCTAATAATATAATTTCAGGATTCAAATATGCAATTCGGGCAATATTCAATCGTTGTTTTTCACCACCACTTAGTTTACTGCCACGCTCACCAATAGCTTCTTTTGTTTCCGCATTCATTTTTTCAACAAAATCAACCGCGTTTGAAATTTGAAGCGCTTTTTTAAAGTTTTCATTTTCAATATTTTGAAATGTAATATTTTCAGCTACAGAATAATTAAATAAAATAGCTTCTTGAGTTACAATTCCATATAAATACCGGTAACTTTTTAATTCAATAGTATCAATAGGTTGTTGATCAATTAGAATTTGACCATTTGTAGGATTAATAAAACGTAAAATTAAATCAAAAATCGTACTTTTTCCAGCTCCGCTGGCTCCAACAAGCGCATATTTTTTTCCTTTTTCAAAACTAAAGTTGAAATCTTGAATCGCAATAGGACCATTTGGATAATGAAAACTAACATTTTTAAAATCAAGAGCATGATGAAACAAATCTATTTTTTTTAAATTGGTTTCATTTTCATATAAACTGTTTTCATTCAAAATTGTTTGAATTCTTTCGTATGATGCCATTCCTTTTTTTATTTCATAAATGGCAGAACTAAAGCTTTTTGCAGGAGGAATTAGCTGAGAAAAAATGACCATAAATCCAATAAATTTTGAAGGACTTAAGCCTGTGCCGCTTAAAACCATATTGCCTCCAAACCATAAAACAATACAAATAACAACAATAGCTAAGAATTCGGTAAGTGGAGAAGAGAGGTCTCTTTTTCGATACATTTTGTTATAGACATTGTAAATTCGAGTATTTTCGGTTTTAAATTTTTCATAAATCCAATGTTGAACAAAATAGGCTTGAATGATTTTTATTCCATGAATGGTTTCATCAATGATTGAAGTTAACTTTCCAAGAACATCCTTGGCATTTTTGCTTTCTTTTTTGAGACTTTTCCCAATTTTCCCGATAAACAAAGCCATCACCAAAATCATGCCAAATACAAAAAAAGTCAATTGATAGCTTATCGTCATCATCGCTCCAAGAAATAATATGATATTTAATGGCGATTGAATGGATGTTTCCAACGTATTCATGATGCTGTATTCAATTTCAGTTAGATCGGTTGTAAATTTAGTGATTAAATCGCCTTTTTGGTTTTTTTGAAAAAATGAGATTTCTAATTTAAGCATTTTACGATACAATAAATCTCTTAAATCAAGAATTAATCGATTTCGAAGAGGTGCTAATATAAAAAGAGCCAGGTATCTAAAAATATTTTTTAAGAAAAATATAATGACCACTAAAATACAAAAAAATGCTAGTGCTGCGGTTTTTCCATTTTCAATAATTTGAACCGAAAGGAAGTAATAAAAGGTATTAATGATGCTTTTTTGATTCCATTCAAAATTTGGTTTTTCGGTAATTAATTCCGTTTTATCAAAAAGTAATTCTAGAAAAGGAACCAACATCACGAGGCTCACTAAAGAAAAAATTACAGTTAATATTGAAAAAATAATAAACCAAAAAATGAATTTTTTATAAGGAAGTAAAAAGCGTAGTAGCGTTAAATAATTTTTCAATGTATTTTTATTTGCTACAAATTTATTCTATTTTAAATAAGTCATTTTAAAAACCTTGTATTTTATTTCACGGAATTTTTAAAATATTCTTTTGTAGAAATACCTTTTTTATGTAATTTGCGTATTTCCCATGGCGCAATTGGATTAGGTTCGGTCCATAAACCTATTTTTTTGGAGCGTGCTTCAATTTCTAAAGTAGCAAGTTTTTTATCACTTGAATATTTTTTATAATGCCAAGCCAATCCCGCTCGAATCATTTCTTCTGAAATGTCAAGTCCTTCGGGTGTATAGCCACGGCAAACCCATCTCCCTCGACCATCTTCGTCAGTTTTCTTGATTTTGATATATTTTCCAAAACACAATTTGCTTAAATATTTTTTACTAACTTTTGAATAAGGCATTCCTTTTTCTGGCGCATCGATACCATCTATACGAATCCGGACGGATTGATTATCGACTAAAATGTCATAAGTGTCTCCATCTAAAACAGCAATCACTTTATACGTCTGGTTTGGATTTAGTTCATTTTTTTGACATGCTATACTAAAATAAAAG
This sequence comes from Chitinophagales bacterium, assembly GCA_044368655.1. GTDB lineage: Bacteria > Bacteroidota > Bacteroidia > Chitinophagales > JADJOU01 > CHPMRC01. The sequence goes on from JBIPPB010000095.1 coordinate 3,814, forward strand.
GTTAATGTGAAAATCGTAAAAATAAATCGAAACATAATTCTTAAATAGCGTTTTTAATTTTGGAGCCCAATATTAATTTATTTTTTCTTGATATCTTTATGTTTTAATTATTTTCCTTATTTTTGTCTTTTACAATTTGTTAATTAATTTCATGAAAATAGTTATTGTTGGGCCAGCTTTTCCTTATCGTGGTGGTATCTCGGATACCAATCATCGATTGGCACAGGCTTTAATAGAAGCTGGTCATGAACTAGAAATGATTACATTTACCTTACAATATCCTAAATTTTTATTTCCAGGAACAACGCAATATCATGAAAATGAAATGCATTTTAATTATTTAGTGGAACGAAAAATAAACGCTATTAATCCTTTTAATTGGCTTTATGTTGGGTTTTATCTAAGTCAAAAAAAAGCAGATTTGCTTATTTTTAGATATTGGCTTTCATTTTTGGCACCTTGTTTGGGAACGATTGGTTGGGTAGTTAAATGTTTTTCAAAAACAAGAAATATTTCTATTGTTGATAATATGATTCCGCACGAACCTAAGTTTTTTGACACATTGTTTTCAAAATACTTTTTAAGCGCTATGCATCAATTGGTATCGATGTCAGATAAAGTTACTAAAGATATTCAACGTTTTACAAAAAATAAAGATGTTGCTTATGCGCCACATCCTGTTTTTGATAATTTTGGTGCCGCTGTTTCAAAAGATGAAGCTAGAATAAAATTGGGATTGGATTTAGATAAAAAATATTTGTTGTTTTTTGGTTTTATTCGCAAATATAAAGGCTTGGATTTATTAATTGAAGCTTTTAATAAATTAATATTGGAAAAAAATGATATTCATCTTATCATAGCGGGTGAATTTTATGAAAATGAGTTGCCTTATAAAATGTTAATTTCGGATTTTAAAATTGAAAATAAAGTACATTTGTTTAATCAATTTATCCCGCATGACGAAGTGAAATATTACTTTGCAGCCAGTGATTTGGTCGTTCAACCATACCGAAATGCCACGCAAAGTGGTATTGCTCAAATTGCCTATCATTTTGAAAAACCGATGCTTATCACTAATGTAGGCGGTTTAGCTGAAATCGTTCTTCAGGATGTCTCAGGTGTTGTTGTTGAGCCAAATCCAATTTCGATTTATGAAGGATTGGTGCATTTTTTTAAAATAGAAAAAGATTGGACCGAAGGCGTTCGATCTCAAAAAAAACGATTTAGCTGGGAAAATTTAGTTAATGCCATTGAAGCTTTGTATTGTAAATAAAAATCTATAAATAAAAACTTATATTTTTTTTGTATTTTTGCATAAAGTTCTAATATTATGATTTTAAAAAGCAAGGTGCTTGATTTAATTGATCCACTATCTGATGAATTTGAAGTCGATGTTTTGATTGAAAAAATAATTATTTTAGATAAAATTTCAAAGTCAGAAGAACAATACGAAAAAGGTGAAACGTATACACAAGAAGAAGTAGAAAAAGAAGTTAACCAATGGTTAGATTAGTTTGGTCAAGAAACGCAATCAGTGATTTAAAATCGATACGTTTGTATATTTCTTTTGATAGCGTTCTATATGCTAAAAAATTAATTAAAGAAATTCTGTATCAAGTGCAAAAATTAAGTTTAGCCCCCAATTTAGGTAGAATGATTCCTGAACTTCAAAATAAAAACTACAAGGAATTAATTTATAAAAATTACAGAATAATGTTTAAAATAATTAGTCATTCTGAGATTTTAATTTTAGCAATTTACCATGGAAATAGAAATTTTGATTTAGATAAAATAGAACCGAAATAATTAGTTATATTTCAAAAAAAACGATTTAATTTGGATAATTTAGTGGATGCCATAGAGGCATTACATGCTAAAAATTAACCTGAGCCTGTAGTCTTAAAAAATTCCCTTGTTGTCTATTGTTCCTTAATCCAAAATCTTCATATCTTCTATCAGAAATGGTGTAGCACGCTACCAATTCAAATTGTTTTGCAGGTTGCCATTCTACGCCAATTTCCAATTCATTAATATCGTAACTTCGGGCATCACGTTCATGTTTTTTACCGCCGTT
>JBIPPB010000029.1:0-20118 GCA_044368655.1 Chitinophagales bacterium
AGTAAAAAGGCTACCAAGGATATAACTATTAAGCTAAACTACACAGGAAATGCCAACAATTTAAGTGAGATTGCCTCTCTACCCGACTCAATAACGATAAAAAAAGATAGTGTCTCATTTAAACTTAATTTATTAGCCCTTGATGATAATATTAGAGAAATTAATGACTCACTAGTAGTTATAGCAGAAAACAATGAATTATTTTATAAAGACACGTTTATCTTTAAAATTTTAGATCGAAAAATTTCCATTTTTAATGCGGCGAATGATACGACGATTTGTGAGTTTAGTTCTGTACTATTATATAATGACTCTTTATCAAATTTATATAGTTTTAAATGGACTCCAAGCACGTATTTGTCGAATAGCAATATTGCTAACCCGCGTTTTTTGAAGAATGATCAAACTTCAAACTACAATCTGATTTATAACGTTTCTGTAAAACTACCAAAATGTAATGCTATTGATAGCAATATTTCCATTTTTGTAAAAAAAGCACCTCGAGCCCAATTGAATGATACAATCAAAATTTGTTCTAATATTGTTACTTCAATCGTTGGCAATGTAATTTCTGATGAAAGTTATTCTACCATTTGGAGCGGCATTTCGCATACAAAATTAAATGATACGACCATACAATTTCAAGCAAGTAATAATTTTTTTGTCAAAATAGCTGCCTTTAATAACATAGGTTGTAACTCTCAAGACTCTGCTTTAATTTTAGTTAATGATATAAAAAAAGATATCTCTGAAATTAACAAAGTCAATGCAAGTTGTAATCCAACGGGCACGATTAAAATAAAAATGCAAAATTTAAATGGACCGTTTCAATATAAAATTAATCAAAACCTGTATACTTCAAATGACAGTTTTACAGGTTTAAATCCTAACATTTATTTAATTAAAATTCAAAATTCAATTGGATGTATTTTAGATACAACTATTCAAATTTTTCAGGACACCTTCAAACTTAGTTTTAACAAAACAGATGCCACGTGCGGCCAGGTAAATGGCTCCATTATTTCTATTCCCCAAAAGTTTAAAACACCATTGCAATTTCAATGGAATTCTGGACAAACCACACAAAATTTAACCAATATTGATAGTGGTTTTTATAAATTGGTATGTACGGATGCCAATGGCTGTAAAGATTCATTTTCCATTCGTGTATTCAATTCTTCAAAGCCAATTTTAAAATTAAATGCATTACCTATTAATTGTCAACGAAAACAAGGCGCTATAAACACCGAATTAAATTCAGGAACAAGTCCTTTCTCATGGCAATGGAATAATGGCGAAAGTACCAATACTCTATTAAATATTAATATCGGAAAATATATCGTTACCGTTACAGATTCAAAAGGTTGTATTGCAATCGACAGCGCGATAATTCGAAATGATAGTATGCCTATATTAAGTTTTTCAAAATTAGATAATCGATGTGGTAAGCTAAATAGCCAAATTGTTTTAAAAACTAGTTTTGGACTTAAACCATACACGTATTTATGGAATAACGGCGATTCAAAAGATAGTATTAACAATTTACTGAATGGAATTTATCAAATTATAGTTACAGATAGTAGTTTATGTAAAGATACGCAAACGATTCAAATAAATAATAAGCCAAAAGCGAGAGTCGTTTTCGATTTAAAACCAAGTACTTGCGCAGTCGCTAATGGCGAAATTAGTTTGACGATAAATGATGGACAATCGCCTTTTGACATTTCATGGAGTAATGGAACACTTCAAAATTTAAGTATAAAAAATTTGAATCAAGGAAATTATTGGGTAAAAATTAAAGATGCCGATTTATGCGAAGATACTTTTTTCACTAATTTAAATAATATATCAGATCCAAAAATTTCGTTCGATACAACAATGACTTCATGTCAACAAAAAAATGGTTCTATTACGGCAAATGTTTCAAACGCAGTTGGAAGTATTGTTTATGAATGGAGTAATTTAATGAATCAAAAAACGATAAACAACCTAGATACTGGAACTTATACTTTAACGATTATTGATTCTGTAGGATGTATTAGAAATGCGAATGTTCGCTTAGGGTCTTTTCCTGAATTATTATATACTTCCAATGTAAAACCAAATAGTTGCGAATCATTAAATAGTAAAATTGAAATTAATACAACTAGTGGAAATCCTCCATATAATTATAGTTGGAGCAACGGGAGCAATTCAAAAGATATTCAAAATATGGTTGATGGAAAATATTTTTTAACCATTTCGGATTCAAAAAATTGCCAAAAAAGCGACTCTTTTGAAATTGTATCGATAAAAAATGTAAAGGCCAGCTTTATAAAAACAACAGATTATTGTAATCTATCTAATGGTAGTATTCAAACGAATTTAACAGGAGGCACCGCGCCTTTTCAATTTAATTGGAGCAATGGTTCCGTCTCTAAAGATCTTAATAACATTCTCAAAGGAATTTATACAGTTACAATTATTGATGTAAATCAATGTGTAACTATTTTCAAAGACACTATTTTTGAAGAAAAAAATCAAATATCTTATTCAATTAATAAAACCAATTTATCTTGCTTTGAAGATAATAGTGGCTCTATAAAAGTTAACGCCAATTCTAATTATCTTCCACTTACTTATTCTTTGAATTTAAGCGTTTGGAATGCTACAGACTCTTTCGAAAAATTAAGTAAAGGGACATACAACATTGGAATTAAAGACAGTAGGAATTGTATTATTACCGAAACGGTCTTGATTGAACAACCCAATAAACTTTTTGCCGAAATCATTAAAAAAGATATTGAATGTACGAAAAGAGCAACAGGAATGGCAAGAGTCATAGGAATTGGCGGGACAAAACCTTATCAATATAAATGGAGCAACAATTCTAATGATTCGATAATAGAACAAGTTTCTAGTGGCAGATATTATTATGAAATACGTGATTTTAATAATTGCGTTTATAAAGATTCAATTTTTCTTTTTCAACCCGACACCTATCAATTAAATACACAATATTATATTCCAAAATGTTTTGGCGACGCTTCAGGAAAAATAGTAGTTCATCCAAAAGGAGGCAATACGAGGTATCAATATAGATGGTTTTATAAAAATGTAAAGGATAGTATTTTAGATCAAATTCCATCAGGAAACTACAATCTAGAATTAACCGATAGTAAGTTATGTAAAGATACTTTTTTAATAGGATTAAAAGATTTACCTGAATATAAAATCAATTCTTTAGATATCATAGAACCTAGTTGTTATAACAAAATGAATGGCCAAATTGACGTCTATGTTGAAGGCGGAAATGGCGCACCTTTTTTATATCAATTAAACAATACCCCAGTTCAACCTTTTTTTAGATTTAAAGATATTGATAGTGGTATTTATACCCTTCGTATTTGGGATTCAAATAACTGTTTATTAGATACAATTATTAAACTAAAAAAACCAGAAAAACCAAATTATATATTAGAAGCCAATCCTAAAAAAATTATATTAGGTACATCTACGTTAGTTAATTTTGAACCCCTAAATTTTGAAGTTAATAACATTAATTGGAAACCAGAAATTATTATGAGTTGTAATCATTGTAGCGTTTCTGAAGCATATCCTAATAAAAGTTCGTATATAATCATTCAAATAATTGATAAAAAACAATGTGTTATTAATGACAGTTTATGGATTGATGTAGAAGATGATTACAGTTTAGGAATAGCAAATATTTTTTCACCATTCGCAGAAAATCCAAAGAACCAAGAACTTAGAGTTCAAGGAAATCATATTAAAAAAGCGACACTAACAATATATAACCGAATAGGAGAAATAGTTTATAAAACTAATGAGGGACATATTAAAGGATGGAATGGATACTATAAAGGCGTATTAGCCGAACCTGGAGTTTATCAATATCATGTAAAAACATATCATTTAAACAATCAAATCAAAGAAAAAAAAGGTAATTTTACACTTTTATATTAAAGCGTTTATGAATCAAATATTCCAATCAAAATCAAACATTTATCACTTAACACTATTCATGTTTTTTTTAATGGCAAGTTGTAAAAACAATAAAAAAGATCTTGCCGAACTCCCAAAAGATCCAACGGAAAGAGGTATCGCATTATATACAGATAGTATTTTGTCTGCACCCAAAAATGCAGTTTATTATTATGAAAGAGCCTTATTATATTGGAAAAAAAATGAAATGGAATTGGCATTAAACGACTTTTACAAAGTAAATGTTTTTGATTCTACAAATGCAAAGTATTATGCTACCATTGGAGAATTTATGCTAGAAAACGGGAATATGGATCGAGCTACGATGGCTTTAAACAAAGCTATTGAATTTGCTCCAGAAAACCCATACTATCATATGTTGGCAGGAAAATTTCATATATATTCTAAAGATTATCAAACCGCAATTAATCATTTGAATAATGCTTTAAAAAGAGAGCCTACATTTGCTGAAGCCTATTTTTATAAAGGCTTTGCTTATAAAGAATCCAATAATTTTGAAAAAGCACTTTCCAATTTTACGACAGCAACGGAACAAAATCCATCTTGGGATGAACCTTATGAACAAATAGGTGAATTATATGCACAACGAAAAAATGAAAAAGCAATTGTTTATTTTGATAATGCGGTAAAAGTGAATCGCCAAAACACTTCGGCAAGATTAAGTAAAGCCTATTTTTATAAAACAATTGGCAAACTTGAAATGGCTGAAAATGCATATAATGACATAATTGCTCTTTTTCCTCAAAATGTAGATGCGATATACAGTATTGGAGTAATTAATTTTGAAAAAAAGAAATATGATGTTGCGCTAAAGCAATTTAATATCGCTACAAAAGTGGACCCAACATTTCCAGATTCCTATTTTATGATTGGTAAAATTGAAAAAATCAATGGAAATAAAGAAAAAGCAAAAGCGGCATTTAAACAAGCGCTAGTTTTTGATGCCGAATTTAAAGAAGCTCAAGATGCGCTGAATTCATTAAAGTAAAAAAATGGATTTAATAGAATGTATTCCAAATATTAGTGAAGGTCAAAATCTAAACTTTTTAGATAGATTATCAACCATAATTTCAAATTCGGAAGGCGTCGAGTTAAAAAATAGAGATATTGGAAAAAGTGTTCATCGAACGGTTTTTACATTTATTGGTAAAGAAGATGATGTATTGAACGTAGTTTATAAACTTTATGAAGCAAGCTTTCATACTATTGATATGTCAAATCATAAAGGAACGCATCCGCGAATGGGCGCCATTGATGTTTGTCCTTTTGTTATATTGGGAGATAATCATCCTATTCAACTTCAAAATAAAATTCAAATTTTAGCTAAAAAAATAGCGGATGAATTTGATATTCCAATTTTCTTATATGAAAAATCAGCTTTATTTTCAAATAGAAAATATCTAGCTTCCATAAGAAAAGGAGAGTACGAAGGTTGGTTTGAAAAAATAAATCATCCTGAATGGACTCCTGATTTTGGCCCAAAACAATTTCATAAGACGTTTGGTGGTTCTGTCATGGGGCATCGTGATTTATTAATCGCAATTAATGTAAATATTAATGGAGGTTCATTAGAAATCGCCAATCAAATTGCTAAGGAAATACGAGAAACTGGATATTGGAAACAAGTTCATGGAGAAAAAGTACATTTCAAAGGATTACATCGAGGTGTGCGCGCCATTGGTTGGTATATCCCTGAATTTAAAAAAATGCAAGTTTCTATTAATATTACAGATATTATAGCAAGTCCTTTACATATAGTTTTTAAATCTTGTATTGAACGAGCAATAAAATACGACACCTATGTTGAAGGATGCGAATTAATTGGATTAATTCCGGAGTCATCACTTATCGAGACAGGGATATTTATTAATTCAAACAACGTAAAACCAACGGATCAACTAATTGATTTGGCGATTAAATGGCTAACACTTTCAAATATAAAACCATTTGACCCAAATGAGCATATTTTGAGAGGGGTTTAATCTATAAAATCAAATTAGGTATCACTCATATTATGAAAAACGGCTTGAACATCTTCATCTTCTTCAAGGCGTTCGATTAATTTTTCAATATCTGCACGTTGGTCTTCGCTCAAATCTTCTTTATACGTCATTGGAATTCGTTCTTTTTCAGATGAAAGTATCGGAATATTTAAACTATCTAACGTTTGTTGCATTTTTCCAAAATCAGTAAACCCAACTTGAACATAGCTTTCTCCTTCCTCATTACCAATTTCTTCTAAACCAGCATCTATCAACTCTAATTCTACTTCTTCAATATCTCTTCCAGAAATATCAATTGTAAAAAAAGCTTTGTGATCAAATAGAAACTCTACAGAACCTGAGTTTCCTAGTGCTCCACCACATTTATTGAAATGAGAACGAACGTTAGCAACTGTTCTATTGGTATTGTCTGTTGCCGTTTCTACCAAGAAAGCAACACCATGAGGACCAAAACCTTCATATAAAATCTCATCAAAATCTTTATCTTCTTTGCTACTTGCTTTTTTAATAGCACGATCCACATTATCTTTGGGCATATTGGCAACTTTGGCATTTTGAATTGCCAATCTTAAGCGGGTATTTGTATCTGGATTGGGGCCTCCGCTTTTTACTGCCATTGAAATCTCTTTACCAATGCGCGTAAATGTAACAGCCATTTTACCCCAACGCGCCATTTTTTTTGCTTTTCTGTATTCAAATGCTCTTCCCATAAAAAATGATACTAATTTTAATTTATTAATTTATATTTTTTTTAAGTTCAAATTTTTCAATTTTATTATACAAATGACTTCTTTGTATATCTATATCATCCGCAGTTTTACTAACATTCCACGAATGTTTTTGAAGTTTAAATTCTATAAATTCTTTTTCAACAAAATCTTTAAATTCTTGAAAACGATCAAAGCGGTCAAAAACTTCGAGAAGACTTCCTTTATTCTGACTTAAATTTGATTTCATTGCAAACTGCTCAACCTCCGCTTCGGTAATTTTTTCAGGGCTAAGAATAATTAAACGTTCAATAACATTTTTTAATTCTCTAATATTACCTGACCAATCATATTCTTTTAATAATTCAAAAGCTCTTGGCGTAATTTGTTTTATTGGCATTTTATATTCATCACAAATTTGCTCACAAAAACGCTCCGTCAACATTGGAATGTCCTCTTTACGTTCATTAAGTGTTGGCAAATGGATTAAAATAACACTCAAACGGTGATATAAATCTAATCTAAAACTGCCTCTTGTAATTTCATAATCAAGATTTTTATTTGTTGCTGCTATTACCCTAACGTCTACATTGATATCTTTTTCGCCACCTACTCTAGTAATTTTCCCTTCTTGCAATGCTCTGAGCACTTTTGCCTGTGCAGCGGCATCCATATCTCCGATTTCATCCAAAAATAAAGTACCTCCATTGGCTTGTTCAAATTTACCTATACGATTTTTCACGGCAGATGTAAAACTACCTTTTTCATGACCAAAAAGTTCACTTTCTATTAATTCGCTAGGAATTGCGGCACAATTCACTTCTACAAATGGACCTTTTGCTCGATGGCTATTATGATGAACCCATTGCGCTACCAATTCTTTACCCGTTCCGTTTTGTCCTGTAATTAAAATTCTCGCTTCCGTAGGAGCAACTCTTAATATGGTATCTTTAATATTTTGTATACTTTTGCTATTCCCTACTATTTCTTTAGAACGATGAATTTTATTTTTTAAAATAGTGGTTTCCTCTTTTAAATTTTTATTTTCTAGCGCATTTTTAACTGTAATTAAAAGTTTATTTAAATCGGGTGGTTTGGGAATATAATCAAAAGCTCCTTTTCGAACACAATCAATAGCCGTATCAACATTTCCATGCCCCGAAATCATAATAAACTTTAATGTAGGATATAATTGAAGCGATTGATCTAACAAATCAATTCCATCCATTTTTGGCATTTTAATATCACAAAGTACTAAATCATACACTTCATTTTTAATTTTTTCTAATCCTTCTACACCGTTTTCAGCGGTATCAATAGTGTACTTCTCATATTCTAAAACATCTTTTAATGAGTTTCTTACACTCTTTTCATCATCTATAATTAATACTTTTGCCATTCTATTTATTTTTAAAACCCATTAGGCGTAAATTTACTACTTACCCAATTTAATATTCTTTCATAACGAATTCGTCCTTTTAGTTTATCCCAACTCATCAGAATAACTAATGGTCTTCCGACAATATGATCTTCTGGAACAAAACCCCAAGCTCTAGAATCTTGTGAATTGTGACGGTTATCACCCATCATAAAATAATAATCCATTTTAGGAGTATAACTATTTGATTCTTTTCCGTTTATAAATATTTTTCCATTTTCTACAGCTAATTGATTGCCTTCATATATTTGTATTACTCTTTGATAGGTCGCTAAATTGTTTAAATTTAGAGATATTGGAGTTCCTTTTTTTGGCATCACTAATGGTCCATAATTATCAATACTCCATGGATAATTAATTCGATCGTGAGGAAACAAAAAGTTGTTTGAATCTGGAGCAGGATAAATGATAGGAGTAACCGATTTTAAATATTTAATTTTCTTCAACTCTTGAAACCTTTCATTATCGGTATGGACTTCGTACGTATTATCAGATGCTGGTCTATAATTTTGATCATGAATTCCTAATTTTTTCAAATCATCTTCTAATGTATAGACATTTCCACCTTTTTGGGCATCTATCTCTACTTTATATGAAGTTTGAATTTTAGGTGCTTGATAAGCTAGTTGGTTATTTATATACAATACGCTATTTATAACTTTAAGTGTATCACCGGGAATGGCAACACATCTTTTAACGTAATTATCTCGTTTATCTACCGGTCTGTTCGTTATTGTTAGCTGAGGGCTATTCATAACGGTTTCGCGTCCATACATTTCGCACATTTGTAAAAAAGGGAATCGGCTTTGATATTCTTGTGCAACAGTATCGCCTTCTGGAAAATTAAAAACCACTAAATCATTTCTTTTAACGGCTCTTAAATGTTTAAAACGCGTGTACGGAATTTGAATCCATTCAACATAAGAATTTACCATATCGTTAGTAAATGGAAGCGTATTATGAACCAATGGGACTGCAAGTGGCGTATTTGGCATTCGCATTCCGTAGGTTACTTTATCTACTATCAAGAAATCTCCAACTAAAAGCGATCCTTCTAAAGAAGGTGTAGGTATTGTATAAATCTCAAACAAAAATGTTCGGATTAGCATCGCTGCAGATAAGGCAAAAACTATAGTATCCGAAGTTTCTCTAAAAAAATCAGGTTTAGGTTTTCTGAAGCTCGATCCTTCGAACTCTCCTTTGGGACCATAGTACTTTGGATTTTTTTTACCAAATAAATATGGGAAATAAATACTACTGAAAAATATCCCACCATAATGTTCTTTAAATCCATAGATTCGGTGCGCATCTAATAACTCGCTCATTAATGAAACGGCTGCAATAACATTAGCTCCAGGAATAAAAAACCAAAAGATAAAAGATTTTTTTTGACCAACTAATCGAATCCATTCTATTTTATTTAAAAATGGAACAAATGCTTTCCATGGTTGAATGTTATTGGCTTTAAACACAAAATACAAACCAATATGGGTACCAATTACAGCAAAAATATAAAAAAAGATAAGAAAATTCATTTTGTTAATTTAAAGTTCACGCAAAAGTCTATTTTTTTAATTAAAATGGAATGAAAAAATAGTTAATTTACAGACCAATTAGGATTCAAATATTGAAATCATAGCTTTTTTACGATATTCAAAAATACTTAAAAGTTGTTTCTGAATAAAAATAGCATTAGCCAAATCACCTAAAATGCCAAAAGGAGGGATATAAGAAACAATATCCGTCATTAAAGTGCCTTTTTCGGATGGCTCAATATGATGCTGATGATGCCAAAGTTTATATGGCCCCATTCTTTGCTCATCTACAAAGAACTTGTTAGGAACCACATGGGTAATTTCCGTTAACCAATTTGTAGAAAAAAAAGGTAATGGATTAACTTTGTATTTAATAATCATTCCCGGATGCATTTCAGTAGATAAATTTTTACTTTCAATTCTAAAATTCATATACTCGGGTGTGATTTTTTGAAGATTCTTAGGATCGGAGATAAAATCCCAGATTACATCTAAAGGCGCTTGAATATCTTGCTTAAATTCTAATTGATAAAATCCCATTTTTTAATTTATTTTTAGTTTGTAAATATTAGCAACCTCCTTGAATTTTAAAGGATTTTGTTTTTTTAGTTTCTTTATTCACGACGTTCATCGTTCCCGAATATCTGAACATATCGCCCTCTCCCATCCCATCGATAACTTCAACTAATTTCATTGTAACTTCGACTTCAAATGAAGGACTATCAAAAGTTCTAGTATATTTTTGAGTGCCTTTTGTTTCATCTTTTACTAAAAGAAGATCAATTTTTTGGTCTTGTATCCAAATATTTGCTTTTGTTTGATTCACTTTTATAGTTGGTTGAACAATAATAGCTACAATTGAATTATCATTTTCAATTTCAAGGCTATCTGTCAATTTAGAATCTTCGCGATAATAATAGGGACAAAAACCACCATCTTCCATCAACTCGGACGTTTGATCATAAAACACCTCATCCATTTCCCAGTCCGAAGTAAATTTTTGTTGATTCTCATTATTATTTCCACAAGAAAATATCATTAAAGATAAAAAAAAGAAAACATATTTCATTTTAAATAGCAATTTATTACAATGAATTAAACATTCAAAATTAAATAAAAATAATCAAATAATGTTTTTTTTTATCCACGTATTGTTTATAATTTTACGCTTTTGCTGTCTATTAAAATAAACAGTTTAAACATAGTTGTTAAATACAATTATATACGAATAATATATTTTTAAATTACATTTGTAAAAAATACGCAAATGACTATCGAGCAAGAGCAAATTAATGAAATGCTAAACATACTTTTTAAATGGGATAAAGCATTACGAAATTTAGAACGGAAATTTAATAAAGAATTTGATTTAACCCTAAATCAATGTCGTGTGATTCTTCATATTTTTGATAAAGGATACGTAGAATTGAGTCAGATTAATGAATGGTTAAATATTGATAAAAGTACAACAACTCGGATGGTTAGACCGTTATTAGTCAACGGTTTTATTGATAAATTTTATATGTTTGGAGATAAACGAAAAATATATTTAAAGATATCGGACAAGGGAAAGGAAAATGTAGAAAAAATTAAAGTTTCTTTTGACCGAATGGCTAAAAGAAGTCTAAGTAAAGTTCCTGCTGGTAAACGTGATTTAACCTTTCAAATGGTTAATGAATTAATAAAAGCTGTCATTTAATATTGTAAAATTCATAAAATGCAAACAAATCAAATTGTTTTAAACATATCACTTAAAAAATACTTTTTTTTACTATTTGTTGTTTTTGCAACGAGTCTTTTTTCGCAACAGAATCAGGTTTATAACCACATACTCTACGATTTCAACAAAGCTATTGGTTACTATCAGCTCGAAGAGTATGCCAACGCAGATGCTTTTTTTAATCGGGTTTTAAAAAAAACCAAATCCTTTCCGAATCCTGAAGTAGAAACTTATCAAAAAGAAGCTCAATTTTATTGCGCAATTATTGCATTAAAAATGGGTAAATCACAAGCAGAAAATTTACTTCAAGCTGTTTATCAAAAAACGATAGACCTAATGAAACGAGAGGAACTTTCATTTCATTTAGCGGAATATTATTTTGATAAAGGACAATTTAAAGATGCGGAACCATGGTTTGAAAATACTTCTACGGAATGGATGAACGAACGAGAAATGGATCGATTTTATTTTAAAAAAGCTTTTAACCATATGAAAAACAATCAGATGGAGAAAGCAATTCGACATTTTGACGAGTCAATTAATTTTTCAAAAACCACGCATGAAGAACTAAGCTGTTACTATAACGGAACCATATTATTTAATCAAAAAAACTACGATGCTTCTGAGAAATACTTGAGTAAAATCCAAAATAGTACAAATCCAAAATTAGATATAGCGTATATCTTAGGGCAAATTCATTTTATAAATAAAAAATATACAGAGGTTGTTCAACTTAATGAACCAAAAATCACAGATGATAATGAAAGTAAAAAAGAAAGACTTCTTCTTGTCGGAAAAAGTTATTTTGAACTAAAAAGATTTGATAAAGCCGCGTTGTATCTTTCCCAATATATTAATAAAACAGACAAAGTGACTGCCGAAGAAATGTATCAACTGGCATTTGCAGAATATAAAAATAAAAATTATACGCAAGCGATTTCTTATTTTAAAGAACTACAACAAAGCAGTCAAGATTTCAGTCCTTATGCTATGTATGCTTTAGCAGATTGCTATTTAAAAAATGGCGAAAAAAACAATGCGCGACTAGCCTTTATTTCTGCATCTAAATTTGATATTGATTCTATAATCAAAGAAGAAAGTTATTTTAATATTTCAAAACTAAATTTTGAGTTAAACAACTTTAGTCAAGCGATTGCTACTGCAAAAAATTATCTTTCCTTGTATCCTAATTCTACATATAAAAAGGAAGCGTATAAAATCATGGCTCAATCTTTAATGGCAGCAAAAGATTATCCACAAGCTATCGAATTGATTGAAAAAAATCAAGATTTGGTTCAAGGAAATGAAAAGTTATATCAAGAAATTTGCTACGCATATGCGGTTAATTTATTCAATAATAACGATTACCCTATGGCTTTAAAATTTTTGAATAAAGCTATAAAAAATCCATTTGATAAAAATATTGCTGCGGAAGCCATGTACCTAAAGTCTGAAATTTTATTCAAACAAAGAGAATATGATTTAGCAAAAGAGTCTTATACCAATACGTATAGATTCATTCAAAATGAAAATATCCTATACAATAAAAATGCTTCCTTTTTAAACACCCTTTATGGTTTAGGTTATTCAGAATATTTAGAAAAAAATTACCAAAGTGCATTATTGTATTTTCAAAATAGTAGAAAACATATTAGTTTAAAACCTGAAAAAGAAGAGGAAAATGTTATTATAGATATCCAACTACGCATTGCAGATTTATATTTTTTAACTCGAAACTACGATTCTGCTTATCAAAATTATCAAAGATTTATTACTAACAAAAGTAAGAATATTGATTATGCATTACTACAAAAAGCTACAATTGATGGGATTTGGAAAAAAAACAAAGAGAAAATTAATACCCTTAAAGATTTAATTTCGAATTACCCAAAATCCATGTATGTTGATGATGCAAATTATCAACTTGGCTTGGCTTATGAAGATGACAAAAACTTTGATTTAGCTATCAAAGAATATAATGATATCATAAAAAACAAACCCAAATCGCCATTTGCTCCAAAATCACATTTAAGAATAGCAACGATTTCTTTAAATTCAAATAAAACGGAACAAGCATTAAAGTACTATATCAATATTATTGAACAATATCCAAATGCTCCGGAAGCCGATCAAGCACTTAAAGGTATTAAAGAAATATATACCTTACAAGGCAGATTAGACGAATATATTTCGTGGATTCAAAAACTACCGAATGGGAAAGAAATGGCTGTTTCTACTCAAGATAGCTTATTATTTGATGCTGGTGAAACTTTTTATGCCGAAGGTAATTGTGAAAAAGCTCAAAACTATTTTATAAAATATCTCAATTTATTTCCAGAAGGTATTTTTAGTAAAAAAGCCCATTTTTATCGAGCCGAATGTTACATTAAGAATAAACAAATCGATGACGCAATCATGGAATATGGATTTTTAAGTGCAATCAATAATAACCCTTATTACGAATCTTCAAATATTCAATTAGCTTATTTATATTTCAATTTTAAAAAGGACTATGAAAAAGCGTTAACCCATTACCAGAAAACATTTGAAATTGCATCATCTGCTAAAAATCAAATATTAAGTCGATTGGGAATTATGATTTGTTCTTATCAAACAAAAAATTATGAAGAAGCCCTTCAAACCGCTTTAAATCTTGAAAAAGAAACGGAATTGCCTGAAATTTACAAATACGAATCAAAGTATTACATCGCCATGTCTCACTATTGGCTTGGAAATAAAAGATTGGCCGAAGAGTTATTATTAGAAGTAAGTAAAGAAAAAAATAATATCAAAAGTGCGGAATCTGCATACTACTATGCAATAACTTTATTTGAAAAAAATGAAAGTAAAAAATCGAACGACTTCTTGTTTAAAGCCAAAGATGATTTTGCAAGTTATGAGTACTGGGTTATAAAATATTTTATATTGATTGCTCAAAACTACAATCAAATGAAAGATTATTTTCAAGCTCAGGCAACTTTAGAAAGCATTATTAATAACTATAAAGGCGATCAAAATTTGATTTTGGAAGCGAAAAAACGTCTTGCAGAGGTTGAAAAGAATGCAAAATCCAAATCAAAAGTAAATTATGAAATTAAATAAATTGATGATGAAAAATATTAGTTTAAGTATATTGTTTTTATGTTCTTTTTTGAGTAATATGATTGCTCAAAATGAAGAAATAGAAACGCAACAAATCAATATTGTTAAAGATTTTAATGTTTTTGTAGAAGACGCTCAGAAAATTTCAAACACAATAGATTACAATCCCAAATTTGATGAACGGGTGGAAAATGAAAATCTAAAATATGAATTACCAGAGCGTATCGAAAGTTTTAAATTTGAGCCCGGAGCCATTAGGCCAATAGGTTATTCTAAAACAGACACTTTAATTAAAAACTTAAGTTTTTTAAAAATCGGTTTTGGTTCGTTATTAAATCCTTTAATTGAATGGAATCATAATATCAATAATGATAATGAATCTATGAATATTTATTTGAAACATAACAGCGCTTGGATCGAACCTGAAATTTTCCAAAGATATTCGAACACGGATTTAAAATTAAGCGCTCAAAAGAAAATCAATAAATTTGACATTAAACCATATGTTGAATTTCAAAATAAATATTACAATTTCTTTGGAAATTTAAACGAATCCATAGATAAAAATAAGGCCGATCGTTTTTTTAATTTAGGTAAAATTGGAACCATCGCCGAACTCAATCAAAATGGAATTAAAAAAATATCCCATCGGTCTGAAATTTCATTGTTATATGCCTTAGAAAACCTTAATCAGAAAGAAGAGAATAAGAATAATGAATATCAATACGCTTTATCTCATAAAGCTACATATAAATACAGCGAAAATTTCACACCTTCCATTTTGGGATATGCACAAATAGCGCAAACAAACTTTAATGTTCAAACGCATAGACAAATTATAGGAATTAACCCTGAATTAAGTTATAAAACAAAATCGTTAAACTTAATCGCAGGAATTGATTTAGCGCATACTTCAATCAATGGCAATAGTTCCATTTTTGCTTTACCAAAAGTGGAAACTGAAGTTCAGATTGTACCAAAATTCGTAACACTTTACTCTATTTGGAGTCGAACATTACAAAATAATTTATTTTCCGAATGGATTCAATTTAATCCTTTTATTCAAATGGATGCACAACTTTTACCTATTTCAAAAATTGAAAAAAGAAGTGCTGGATTTAAGGGAAACTATAAAAACTTTAGTTATAATGCGTCTTTAACTCAAAAAATAATTAAAGATGCCATTTTATTTGCAAACGACTCAATCAATCCAAGATTTTTTGATATGCAAATTGAAAAAAATATGACGGTAAATGATTTATCTTTAGAAATGTTCTATGTTTCGAATTCTCCATTATCTTTTTCATTTAAATCCAACTTATATTTTTATGAATTGGATAATCTAAAAATGGCATACAATTTACCTTCAATAATTTCAAATTTTGGAATTTATTATAAATTAAAACCAAATTGGATTATTCATTCTGAAATTATTGGTATCAGTGGCGTAAAAAGCAAAATCGGCAATTCTGAAGTAACGACGCCTTTCCAAATTGATTTAAATTTAAGTTCTGAGTATGGAATTAAAAAAAATATCTTTATCTTTGGTATGTTTAACAACTTGCTAAACACAAAAATCAATCAATTTGTTGGATATAATAATTTTGGAATCAATGCACAAGCAGGAGTTAGAATTCTATATTAGATGACATCAAATAAAAAAAGTGTTCAAGTATTAATAGAAATACTTAAAAAGAATAATATTAGGGATATCATACTCTGTCCTGGCAGTAGAAATGCGCCTTTAATTCTTGCATTTTCACATGACACCTACTTTAATTTATATTCTATTTTTGATGAAAAAGTCGCTGGATTTGTAGCTTTAGGCATGAGTAAAATTTCGAGAAAACATACCGTAATTGTAACCACTTCTGGAAGCGCTGTTTTAAATGTTGCTCCAGCCATGCTTGAAGCATATTATTCAAACACCCCCCTAATTCTAGTTTCCGCAGATCGCCCTAAAAAAGAAATTCATATTGGCGATAATCAAACCATGAAACAAAAAAATGTATTTAAAAACTACTGCCATCACTTTTTTGAATTAGATGAAAAAAATAATACTGAACATGCTCAAAAGTTACATAATGAATTGAGCATTTTGGAAAATCAAGAAACTTTTCATATAAATATGCCTTTTATTGAGCCTTTATATGAAACTACATCCATTTCAATAGATTTTAAGTTTGAAAAAATCAAACAAAAAGTTGAAAACAAAGCAGACTTTTCATTTTTAGAAAACAAAAAAATTGCAATTTATATTTCTGAAATTCAACTAAATAAAAAACAAAAAAGCTTATTAGATACCATTATTTCTAAAAATAAAGCTATTGTCATTCCTGAAATTTTATCCAATTACCATCATGAAAAAGCGATATATAATTTCGACTTTTTTAATGGAAATTATACCCCAAAAGACTTACCGGATGTTTTAATAACTATAGGAAATCAGATGATTACTAAAAGAACTTTATTTAGAAATCATAAAAAATGGAAGTTTACGCATTTGGACTGCGCCACTTATGATAGAAATTGGAAGTTATCCGATGATTTTATATTTATTAAAGACCATTTAGATGATTTATTACAATTAATTTCTAATTTAGAATATGAATATCTGTGGACACCAAATCATTTAAACGCCGTAAAAAATAATACTGAAGAAGCATTTATTGTTTGTTTAAAAAATGAAATTCCAGAAAATGCTATTGTGTATTGGGGGAATAGTTCGATAATTCGATATGCGGAACAAACCAATCAATATTCAAATAAAAATATCCTAAACTTTGGCAACCGAGGCATTAGTGGGATTGAAGGTGTTTTATCAACTGCGATTGGTTCAAAAATAAAATTGAATTCCAATCCACTATTTTGTATTCTTGGTGACGTTTCTGCGTTGTATGAGATAAACAGTTTTTTATGGACTAAATTGATTGATTCGTTTACTATTATAATTTTAAACAACCAAGGTGGGCGTATTTTTGAACGAATTAACCCAAAAATTCCAGATGTCGCATTACCCTTTTTTAAGAGCTATTATCCTATTGAAATAAAAAAATTGGCTGTTTTAGCAGATGCTGAATATATTCAACTAAACCAAAATGAATACAATAAAATAAAAAATTACTTCAATAATTCGTTTAGCAAAAAAATTATTGAAGTAATTTTTGAAAATTAAAGTTTATACATTGCGCTTTTTACGGCATTAATAACCTTTGTAGGATTCGGTAAATAGGCTTCCACTAAATTCGATGCATAGTGCATACTACTATCTGCACCCGTTACTCTTTTGATTGGAGCATCCAAATAATCAAATGCATTTTTTTGCAATTGATAGGTAACTTCCGAAGAAATACTACCATAAGGCCAGCTTTCTTCAACGATTACAGCACGATTTGTTTTTTTAACCGATTCTACAATACAATCAATATCTAATGGACGAATTGTTCTTAAATCAATAACTTCAACAGAAATTCCTTCTTTTTCAAGTTCTTCAGCTGCGGCTAAACAAACTTTGACCATTTTATTATATGTTATAATAGTACAATCGGTACCTGCTTTTTTTACATCCGCTTTTCCAATAGGAATGTAGTATTCTTCTTCAGGTATTTCACAATTATCTGAATACATGACTTCACTTTCCATAAAAATAATTGGATCTGGATCCAAAATAGCTGATTTTAATAAACCTTTAGCATCATATCCATTACTTGGCGAAATTACTTTAAGACCCGGAATATTGGCATACATACTTTCAAAAGCCATACTATGTTGAGCGCCCAATTGACCTGCACTTCCATTTGGTCCTCTAAATACTATAGGACAACTAAATTCTCCACCACTCATCGCTAATAATTTTGATGCATGATTTATAATTTGATCTATCGCTAAAAGTGCAAAATTCCAAGTCATAAACTCAATAATTGGTTTCGTACCATTTGCTGCAGCACCTACACCAATTGCAGTAAAACCAAGCTCAGCAATTGGTGTATCGATAACACGCTTAGCTCCAAACTCATCCAACATGCCTTGACTTACTTTATAAGCACCATTATATTCAGCGACTTCTTCTCCCATCAAGAAAATGGTTGGATCTTTTCGCATTTCTTCCGACATGGCTTCTCTAATAGCATCTCTATATTTTATCTGTCTCATTTTTTTATAATTATCTATTTTAAAAAAGATTTTAACGACAATACAATATTTTGCATTTCGTCAGGATTAAAACTTAATTTTGGTTGTGCAAAGTTAATATCATTTAAGTTATTTATCGGAACTAAATGAATATGAGCATGTGGTACTTCAAGTCCTATTATTGAAACTCCGATTTTTTTACATTCAAAAACGTTTCGCATTGCTTTTGAAATTTTTTTAGACATTAACATCATGTTTTGAAGTACTTCATCTCGTAAATCAAAAATATCATCTACTTCATCTTTCGATACAATTAAAACATGGCCTTTTTGAATTGGAAAAACATCTAAAAATGCTATACAAAAATCATTTTCTTCAATAATGTATGCAGGAAGTTCCCGGTCAATAATTTTTGTAAAAATACTAGGCATTTATAACTATTTAGTAATATCTAAGATTTCATAATCAATTGGACCTGCTGGAGTAGTAATTGTTACTTTTTCTCCCTTTTTATGACCTAGTAATCCTTTCCCAATTGGAGAAGATACAGATAATTTACCTTCTTTAAAATCAGCTTCTATTTCAGATACAATTTTATAATTAAACTCTTTATTTGCTTTTAAATTTTTAACTTTAATGGTAGTTAAAATTCCTACTTTTGAAGTATCTATCTCGGATTCATCTATCATCTTTACATTAGTAAGCGCATGTTCTAACATCGCAATTCTTTTCTCTAATTTAGCTTGCTCTTCTTTAGCTGCATCATATTCTGCATTTTCACTTAGATCACCTTTTTCTCTTGCCTCAGCTAAAGCTGCACCAGCTTCTGCTCTACCTTCTGTCTTTAAAAATTGAATTTCACTTTTAATTTTTTCAAAACTCTCTTTGGTCAAAAAAACAGTACTCATAATCTTTTATTTTGGATTAAATTAAAAAAAATTGAGACGTCTTTGAGTTGATTACTAAAGACGTCTCAATAAATATTATGCAAATATAAACTATTTTATCAAAACGAGTTCAATTCGATTATTTTTTTCTATAGCATCAGTACTATCTGAAGTTTCTATTGGCATTGTATCTCCTTTTGGATCAATGATTATTTTATCTGCTGATACTCCTTTTTGAATTAAAATATCTTTAATCACATTCGCTCTATTTGTAGCTATGTCCATATTTGATTTTGAATACGAACCTTTATCGGTATGCGATACAATTTTTAACTGACTGTATGAAGCATCTGAAAGTAATGCCGCAATTTTAGTTAAACGAATTTTACCAACTCTTAATATAGAATCCGTTCCCGCAAAGAATTTCAAAACTTTAGCATCTTCTTTTAAATCATTTTCTAACGAAGTCTCTTTTGGTGCCTCAATAGTATTTGAATTTATTGGAGATGATTCATTTTTGATTTCTTTAGGTTTATTATCAATCGGACTCTCAAACTTCACTGGCTCTGTATTTTTTGGAGTCGTTTGAA
>JBIPPB010000030.1:0-20112 GCA_044368655.1 Chitinophagales bacterium
CTTCCGATCTACACATTAGAAGCCTTATCTTACGAAACTTGGCCTAAAAATAATGCGGTATTACTCATTGCTGCTTTTGTAGATTCTATTCGGCTTATTGATGTACTTTTATTGTTTGAGGAATCAGATTAAAGAATCTGCTATTAGACAATAATTGCGAATTGTTTCATTTATTTTAATGATTTATTTAATTACTTTCTAATAAATATTTTTTTTGTAAAAACTTAGTTATCAGAAAAATATTTTTTTAGTAAATTTGCATAATATTAAAATTTATTCTGTTATGAAAGTATTAGTAGATGTACCTAGTAATGAAGTATACTCATTTATTGAGTTTATTAATACTAAAAATTATCAAATTATAGAGGATTCCGATATTATTTTCTCCGAAGAACAAATAGAAATTCTAGAAGAACGAAAAAATACTCCAAAAAATCAATTTATTTCTCGCGAACAATTCAGTTTAAATTTGAGAAATAGACATGAAAAAATATAAAGTTATCATTTCTTTTGATGCTCAAAATGATATTTTCCAAGCATTTGATTATTATCAAAATATTAATGCAAAATTAGCTAACAAGTTTGAAAATGAATTAGAATCTTTTTTTGATATACTTGAGCATACTCCATTTTTTAGCAAATGGTATGAAAATTATCGAGCTATTCCATTAGATATATTTCCATATTTATTGATTTATCAAATAGATGAAGATTTATTTGAAGTTGAAATTAAGGCATTGTTTCATACCTCAAAAAATCCTCAAAAATATCCTAAATAGTCATTACGTTTTATTACAGCAAATCATAAAGCCAATTCAGCTAATCGGTATTTTTATTATACTAAAACCTAATTTTTAGTAATCAATTTTAAAAATCAAGCGTTACATTATTTAAAATCTACAATGCACCTAATTTTATAGCATCTACAACTGTTGGGTCAATTAAAGTAGCCGTGTCGCCTAAATTACTCGTGTCGCCTTCTGCGATTTTTCTCAAAATTCTTCGCATAATTTTACCACTACGTGTTTTTGGTAATCCTGGTACGAATTGAATTTTATCGGGTTTGGCAATTGGGCCAATAACTTTTATAACTGTTTCTGTTATTTTCTTTTTAAGGGCTTCACTAGGCTCGAAATGACTTTCTAAAATAACAAATGCATAAATACCTTGTCCTTTTATATCATGAGGATATCCAACAACTGCACTTTCAATAACAGAAGAATCTTCATCCAATGCATTTTCAATCTCGGCGGTTCCAAATCGATGCCCCGAAACATTAATAACATCATCTACACGTCCTATAATTCGATATCGTCCTTCGGCATCTCGATAGGCGCCATCGCCTGTAAAATACATGTTTTGATAGGTTGCAAAATAATTGATTCGGCATCTTTCATGGTCGCCATATGTGGTTCTTAATACCGATGGCCAAGGGAATTTAATACATAAATATCCTTCAATATTGTTTCCTTCAATTAATTTGCCTTCGGGGGTTACTAATTCAAATTGCATTCCAGGCATAGGCCAACCTGCAAAACTTGGTAAACTTTCTGTTACGCCAGCTAAAGTTGAAATTAGAATACCACCTGTTTCGGTTTGCCACCATGTGTCTACAACAGGACAAACGCCTTTTCCAACGTTTTCTTGAAACCAATGATAAGCTTCTTCATTAATTGGTTCGCCCACCGAACCTAATTTTTTTAAACTTGATAAGCTATGTTTTTCAATAGGTTCGGTTCCGTGTGCCATCAAACTTCTTATTGCCGTAGGTGCCGTATAAAAGATATTTACTTGATGTTTGTCACATACTTGCCAAAAACGATCCACCTCTGGATATGTTGGAATGCCTTCAAACATTAATGTCGTAGCGCCATTACATAATGGCCCATATAAAATATAACTATGGCCCGTTACCCAACCAATATCTGCTGTACACCAATGGATTTCGCCTTCTTCATATTGAAAAACATTGGTAAATGTATAGGCTGCATAGACCATGTATCCCCCGCAAGTATGAACAACTCCTTTCGGTTTTCCCGTACTTCCACTCGTGTATAATATAAATAAAATATCCTCACTATCCATGATTTCAGCGGGACATTCATTGGACATTTTTGGATATAAATCTTGATATAAAAGGTCTCTACCTTCTTTAATTTGAATTGGGGTTTTGGTATGTGTTACAACCAATACTTTTTTTATAAAATCTATAGATTCAATCGCACTGTCTACAATTTCTTTCAAACCCATTTCTTTAGGTCCACGACTCATTCCATCGCTTGTAATAATAAATTCGGCTTGCGCATCAATAACACGGTCGGTAATTGAGTTTGCCGAAAATCCAGCAAAAACAACGCTGTGTATGGCTCCAATTCGTGCACACGCCAAACAAGCAAATGCCAATTCGGGAATCATCGGTAAATAAATACAAACGCGGTCGCCTTTTTCTACTCCTATTTCTTTTAAGGCATTCGCCATTTTACATACTTCATGATATAACTCTTGATAGGTGTATGATTTAGCCAATCCATTAATATCATTAGGTTCCCAAATTAATGCTTTTTGATTTGCTCTTTTAGCCAAATGGCGATCTATACAGTTTTCAGTTATATTTAATTTTCCATTTACAAACCATTTTACATCCGGTTTTGAAAAGTTCCAATCCAAAACGGTATCCCATTTTTTTTTCCATTCAAAATTAGAGGCAATTTCTTCCCAAAAGGCTTCTGGGTTTGCTATACTTTTTT
The DNA here is from genome assembly GCA_044368655.1 of Chitinophagales bacterium. Classification (GTDB taxonomy): domain Bacteria; phylum Bacteroidota; class Bacteroidia; order Chitinophagales; family JADJOU01; genus CHPMRC01. The sequence continues at coordinate 2,748 of JBIPPB010000030.1, forward strand.
CATAAGACAATTTATAATCTGCTTCCGTTCTAATTCGATACATATTTTTACATATTTTAATAATACAAAAGTACAATTTTTAGTGATAATTAAAATATATACTTGTTAAAATAATATAGAATAAAGTGGCTCGTTTGATTTTTAATTTTTAACAATTGTTATCTAATTTCTGACAAAATGAACTTTCATGTTGATTTTTTGTACTTTTTATTACTTTTTTAATATAATTTTACATTTTGGCATAAATTTTGATTTGCATAAAATTAGGCATGTAAATGTAATTTAAATTAATTTTATAATAAAATATCCAAAAAAGACGTTATATTTGCATTAAACTATTAAATTAAACAAAATATGAAAAACAAATTGAGCCTTATTATTATTATCTTAGGAATTCATCTTAATATTTTTGCTATTGATTTAAGTTTTGATTATCTTATTCAAAATTATCAAGTAAAAGAATATGCCAAACTCATTACTAAAGATCAAAATACGTTTTTAAAAGTTTATTTTGAATCGCCTAGTAATCAAGAAAGTGTAAAATTTAAGTATTCCATCATTGTGCCTTTTACTTCTCAAAATATGAAACTTATTTTATCTCAAGGTTTGAAAAAAGATCGATTTTTTGATAAAATGGGCGCTTCCGTATCAAAGCAATCAAGATTTAATATTCAATTGAATGCTGACGAAATTTTACAGAAAAATATTCAAGTTGATATTAAGCCGTTCAAAAACTAATAGTAGTTTTTAAGAATATAAATGGTTACAAAAACAGAAGGCCTTATTCTTAAAAAGATTGAATATCAAGAAAGTAGTTTAATTCTAAAAATTTTTACAAAAGATTTTGGCATAATTAGTGTTATTGCAAAAGGCGCTAAATCTTCTAAAAAAAGTGCTTACGGTATTTTAAGGCCGCTTAATTTTATAGAATTTCAATTTTATCATCAAAATAATAAAACGCTATTTCTTCTAAAAGATTATCAATTGAAGTTTGCTCCCGATACCAAAAATTTTGGAATTTATAAAACATCCTTAGCTTATTTTATTGTTGAGGTTATTTCGCACTCAACCTCTGAAGAATTGGAACCAGAGCCCGAAAAGTATGAATTTGTGATGAGCATTTTTGAATATTTAAAACAGCATCATGTGTATTCAAACTTTTATTTATGTTTTTTAATTCAATATGTCCGATTTTTAGGCTTTGAAATTTCCTCACAACTTTTTTCAAATCAAGAGACTATTTCTATCGTCGAAAAATTAATGATTCCCGATTCGATGTATCAAAAAATTGAAATTTTACCTGGTCAACGTAAATCAATTTATCAATCATTGATTCATTTTTATCAATTCCATATTCCAAATTTTAAAGAAATACAAAGTATTCAAACTTTGGAAATGATTTTTTAATTTGATAAAACTAAAATGCAATTTTAATTGTTTAATTAAAAAATGAACCATGAATCAACTTGTATATTTTTTTATGATTTTATTTATGGCTCAGTTTTCTTGTAACGCTCAAAAATCAAATCAAAAAATGGATAAAAATGAATCGTATTGGAAGGAAAAACTAAGTCCAGAAGCCTTTCATGTTTTAAGAGAAAAAGGAACGGAACGCCCATTCAGCGGACAATACAACATGCATTTTGAGAAAGGCGTTTATTTGTGCAACGGATGCGGTACGGAATTGTTTAACAGTGATTCCAAATTTGATGGTCATTGTGGCTGGCCTTCTTTTGATGGAGAAATACCAGGAGATAAAATTGAAAAAATACAAGATAACTCTCACGGAATGGTCCGAACCGAAATTGTTTGTAAAAACTGTGGGGGTCATTTAGGGCATCTTTTTGATGATGGTCCTACAGCTTCCGGTTTGCGTTATTGTGTTAATTCCTTATCCATCAATTTTACGCCTAAATCGAATGAAATGGATGAAATAATTATTGGTGGCGGTTGTTTTTGGTGCATAGAATCGGCATTTAATGCTATTGACGGTGTCATTAAAGCGGAAAGTGGCTATGCAGGCGGGACGACCAAAAATCCAACATATGAAGAAGTTTGCTCAGGAAATTCGGGTCATGCCGAAGTCGTTCGAATTCAGTTTGATGCTAATAAAATTTCTAAAGAAGCAATTCTAGATATGTTTTTTATACTCCACGATCCTACGCAATTGAATCGACAAGGAAATGATATCGGCACTCAATATCGAAGTGCTTTATTTTATAATACGGATGCGGAAAAATTATTTTTTGAAAACTATATTTCAAACCTTAAAAAAGAGGATGCATTTTATATAAATATGGTTACGACATTAGAAAGATTGGATCAATATTATGTTGCAGAAGCCTATCATCAAGGATATTTTGAACGAAATCCTCAAAATGCCTATTGCGCTGCCGTTGTTGGACCTAAACTTGACAAATTTAAGAAAAATTTTTCCAATAAATTAAAATCCAATGGAAAATAATTATCAAAGACCGAGTTGGGACGAATATTTCATGGAAATCATGGATACGGTCTCTAAAAGAGCGACGTGTGATCGAGGACGAAGTGGATGTGTCATTGCTAAGGATAATCAACTTCTTGTTTCAGGCTATGTAGGTTCTCCAATCGGAATGCCCCACTGTGACGATGCAGGACATCATATCAAAAAAGTAATGCATTTAGATGAAAATGAACGTATTACCGAACATTGTGTACGAACCGTTCATGCCGAACAAAATGCCATTTGCCAAGCCGCTCGAAGAGGCGTATCGATTGATGGCGCTACATTATATTGCCGAATGACACCATGTAATACCTGTGCAATGCTCATTATCAATTGTGGAATCCGCAGGGTTGTTTGTCAAAAAAAATACCAAGCCGCCGAAGAAAGTGAAAAAATGTTTGCTAAAGCAGGAATTACTTTAGATTATTTTTCTGAAACCATTCAAACGTATTAATAAAATGGAAATCAATATTTTAAATAAAAGGGAAAACGATTTAATCGAAATGTTTGAATGGATCGATGATGAAATGGAACGTTATGAGGTCTTAATTGATTTTGGCGCTCATTCTTTAAAAAATCAAATTCAAGAAGCCGATAAACATGAACTTAACGAAGTAAAAGGATGCCAGAGTAAAGTTTGGTTAACGCATACTTTTATAGATGGAAAAGTTGCATTTTATGGAGATAGTAATACCGTTATTACGAAAGGAATTGTAGCAATATTAATATATTTATGGAGTGATTTAAGTCCAAAGCAAATTTTAGACGCTTCAACGGAAATTATCGAAAAAATTGGATTGAGAACCCATTTGACCCAACAACGAAATAATGGTTTAAATGCCATGATTGATCGAATGCGAATGGTAGCCAAGCATTATATATAAATTACATTTCCCATTTCATATAATGAATGGCACTTCCCATACCTTGATGTAATCGTTCGTAATACGTTTGTATTCGCAAATAATCTTCAATCTTTTTATCAATAGCATAAATATCTTCTAAACAAGTATGGATTTTATATCCGCGTCCATCAATCACCCCGGTTGCATATCTAAATAAACGAATATTATCGGTTTTTAAATGATAAATTATCGGTTTTGTAGCAAAATGCGAACGGTATAAATCTATAAATCTAGGTGAAATTAAACGATTTTTTCGATCGGGAAATTTTGGAAATGGATCTGGAAAAGTAATCCAAATTTCGGATGCTTCATCTGGGGCTATAAAATGATGCAACTGCTCAATAGGCGTCCGGATAAATGCCACATTTTTTAAATCTTCATCAATAGCGGTTTGCGCTCCAGTATATATTCGATTGCCTTTAACATCAATTCCTATATAATTAATGTTTGGATTTTTACGTGCTAAATTTACAGTGTATTCGCCTCGACCACATGCGAGTTCTAAAACAATAGGATTTGAATTTTTAAAAAAAGATTCATGCCATTTACCGCGCATCGAAACCGGTGCTTCATTGCAAATTAACTGCGGATGATTAAAACTAAAATTTTGAAAAACATGCGTCATCGTTTTGATCGCCGCAAATTTTTGAAGTTTATTTAGACTCATAAATTAGATAGAAGCCAAAGCAGTTTCGTAATTAGGTTCATTTACAATATCAGAAACTTGTTCATGATGCACAATCTTACCCTCTTGATTTACTACTATTATTACACGACTGGTTAATCCTTTTAGAGGACCGTCTGTCATATTTAAATAATCAAAATCATTAGAACGAAAAGCGGAGAAGGTAGCCACATTTTGAATGCCTTCGGCACCACAAAAACGATTCATTGCAAAAGGTAAATCTTTTGAAACGCAAATAACTACGGTATTTTCTATTTGAGCCGCTTTTTCGTTAAATGTTCGAACTGAAGTTGCACATGTTCCAGTATCAATACTTGGAAAAATGTTTAAAATAATATTTTTACCCGCAAAATCTTGAAGCGACTTGGTACTTAAATCCGATGCAACCAATTCAAATGCATGCATTTGAGATCCAATTGCTGGTAAATCATTTTTTGTATTTATTGGGTTTCCTTTGAGTGAAATCGTTGCCATGATGATAAGTTTTGTACAAAAATAATCTTTTTTAATAAAATCATTGCTTGTAAATTTAGGTTTACTTTGTTTTTTTCTTTGTATTTTCGTTTTTTCTTTTGATTTGATAAGACATGTTTTATCTAAAATTGCTTCCAAAATGTTAAATAATGTTAAATATTGATTTATTTACTTCCAGTTTCAAATAATAATCCCATCTTTGCATAAGATTTTTTTATCAACTATATAATATTAACCTATCGAATAAAAACTTTACATTTATTTTATTTTAAATAAAACCTAATTTATTTACTAATTTTTAAATTGTAGAGTTATGAAAGCGTTAATAGCATTGCAGGACATTGATCTTATTCAACAGTATATTGCTGGAGATCAAAAATCATTTGAATTTTTATTAAAAAAGTATCAAAACAAGGTTTTTAGTTCCATTTTTCTAATTATCAAAGATGAAGATACTTCAAATGATATTTTTCAAGATACGTTTATTAAAGTAATTGACAAATTACATCAAGGTAAATATAATGAAGAAGGCAAATTTTTACCTTGGGTTCTTCGTATTGCGCATAATTTATGTATGGATTACTATCGTAAAAATCAGCGTCAAGGAATTGTTTCAAACAATAACCCTGAGTTTGACATTATGGATTCTTTAGAAGATCATGAAGCGCTCGTTGATTTTGGTGTTCAAGAAGAAGAGTCTATAAATATTTTAAAATATGTAGATTTATTACCTGAAGAGCAACGTGAAGTCATCATTTTAAGACATTACTACGATTATAGTTTTAAAGAAATTGCTGAAATGACTGGAACTAATATCAATACAGCGCTTGGTAGAATGCGATACGCTTTAATTAATTTAAGGAAATTGATAAAAATTTAAGAATCTTATTATTTTTTAAGTTTGTTTGGTTAAATAAAAATGGGAATTGTGAAAACAATTCCCATTTTTATTTATAAATATATTTTATGAATAACATGTAGATTGTAAATAAAAAATATGAATTAAAGGTGTTATTTTTGCCAGACAAAAAAATTAATTATATGACAAGAATTACAATTGCAAAAGGCGATGGAATAGGTCCAGAAATTATGGATGCAACGCTTGAAATAATTAAAGCAGCTGGTGCTCAGCTAGAAATTGATGAGATTGAAGTAGGAGAGAAGGTCTACTTGGCTGGAAATACGGCAGGAATTTCCAATGACTCTTGGGATATTATCCGAAACAACAAGATTTTTTTAAAAGCGCCAATTACAACTCCTCAAGGAGGCGGATATAAGAGTTTGAACGTTACAACGAGAAAATTTTTAGGATTATATTCCAATGTAAGACCATGTATGAGTCTTCATCCATTTGTGAGTACCAAACATCCCGTAATGGATATTGTAATCATTAGAGAAAATGAGGAGGATTTATATGCAGGTATTGAGCATCAACAGACGGATGAAGTGGTTCAATGTCTCAAGCTCATCAGTCGTCCGGGTTGTGAAAAAATTGTAAGATATGCTTTTGAATACGCCAAACAACAAAATCGTAAAAAGGTAACATGTTTTACAAAAGACAATATTATGAAACAAACGGATGGTTTGTTCCATCAAGTGTTTGATGAAATCGCTAAAGAATATCCAGAAATTGAAAATGAACACTGGATTATAGATATAGGTGCTGCAAAAATGGCAGATACTCCAGAAGCTTTTGATGTTATTGTAATGCCAAATCTTTATGGCGATGTATTAAGCGATGTAGCTGCACAGATTACAGGTTCTGTAGGTCTTGCTGGATCCGCAAATATTGGAGAAGAATGCGCCATGTTTGAAGCTATTCATGGATCGGCTCCACGAAGAGCAGGACAAAATGTAGCCAACCCTTCGGGTTTATTGCAAGGAGCGATTATGATGCTGAACCATATGGGGCAAACCGAAGTAGCTGAAAAAGTTCAAAATGCATGGCTTAAAACATTAGAAGATGGAATACATACCTATGACATTTTCAAAGAAGGCGTGAGCAAACAAAAAGTAGGTACAAAAGAGTTTGCAGCTGCTGTAATTAATAATTTAAATAACAAACCTACAATTTTAAAATCAGTATCTTATTCCAATAATGCGGCGTTGAATTTGCCAAAATATCAAAGAAAGCCTGCGGCTCTTAAGAAATTGGAAGGAGTAGATTTATTTGTTCATTGGGCGGGAACCGATCCTAATGAATTGTCTAAAATAGTTGCAAAAATTGATTCTAAAGATTTGAAATTGTCGATGATCACCAACAGAGGGATTAAAGTATGGCCGGATGGATTTAAGGAAACATTTTGTACCGACCATTGGAGATGCCGTTTCAAACCAACTGAAAATCATGCTGTAAATAATTCAAACATCGTAGAACTTTTGAATCAAGCGATTTCTCAAAATATCGATGTTATCAAAACCGAAAATTTATATTCATTTAATGGTAAACCAGCCTTTTCTTTAGGACAAGGCCAATAGTTTATTGGTTTTTTAGTTGAAAAAGGGAATTGTGAAAACAATTCCCTTTTTTTATTACATTAATACCGTATACGTAATAGTAATAGGTTAATAAAAATGACCTAAACTTTTACTGTCACGGCATTATACTTGTTTAGAATTGGATTTAATTTACTTCATAAATAGTATAAGATAGAAAAAATTATTATTTATTTTCTATGGCTTCATTTAAACTATCAACCGAAGTAGAAAATGAAAATACATCATTTAAATTATAGTAATTGTTTTTATCGGTGCAATAGGTATGTGCAAAAATGGCAAATTCTAACTTAGACTCTTCAAATGAAAACATTTTGCAAATTCCCTTAATTTGAGCAGTACTCATACAATTTGCTTTTGTAGCTTGTTTCGCTATTTTTAGCTGTGTTTCTTCAAAACTTTGGCTTTTTATGGTAGCGGTTACTTTTCCATATTCCGAACCTGAAATCGGAAATGTGCAACTACTTGGCTTTGATTGCCCACCATTATTTTGGTTTTGTGGAACAGATTCTACCTGTTGTTGATTTGAACTTGAACTTGAATTTGAATTTGTAGTATTGGTTTCTTGAATCTGAACATCCATAATATCCATACCCATAACATTTACTTTGGTATTAACGGTTGTCGTGTTTTGTGAAAACAAAGATTGAGACGAAACTAAAAGTAATAATATAATTTTTTTCATATTTAAACTATTTTTTTGACAAAAATAATTGTAAAAAAATAAAATAGATATTAATTTTGTGAAGCACACAAAATAATTGTAAAAGTAAAAAGACACCCATTGCTGGATGTCCTTTATTCAAAAAAAATGAAATATTGAAATACTATTATCAATAATACATCATTCTATTTTTATTTTTCTTTTTTTGATACGTCAAAATTGAGCATCGCATTCAAAATTAAACCATGGTTGTATTGAATTACATTTTGACCATTGATTTGTCTTCCGAATTGTAATATTTGATTTAAATATCCGCCCTCAAAACGTATATTTTTGTTATAGCGATAGCCAAATAACAATCCCAATCTATTTTGATCAAAAATGTTGGCATTTACATTATCTCCAAATCCAATAAATATTTCATCATAAATTGCTAAGTAGGGTGTTTTGTCCATTATGGATTTTCCTTTTAGTGGAATTTGAATTCGTGCCATATATCTTGCTCTATGAAGAAGAGGATATTCATCTTCATGTTCTAAAAGAGTAGAACTGTATCGGCCTACAAAACGCTGCTCCAACATAAACCGATGCGAAAGGTCTAAAATACCTTCTTTATGTGAAAGCTGTACCATTTGAAATGTACGGTGTTCAGTAAAGTCTTTACCCATTCCATTTATTGGATATTCACCATACGGATATGTTTCTATCCAAGCGTAGCCTACTCTAAACAATACTCTAGGATTAAGAGAATAGTTGAAACCTATTCGGAGTAAGCTTTGCTGCCAGTCCGTAATTACATTTTCTCTACGAAATTGGTATTCGGTATGTATGCCTATTTTTTCAGAGAGCTTTACCGTGCCAAAAATATTGAACCATCCAATGGTATTGCTATGACTTATTCTATTATTTTGTGAAAATGCAATTGAACTAATAAGAATAAATAGAAATAGCAAAATACTATTTTTCTTCAGAGACATTTTTTGTTATTTTTTGGGTTGAGGAAGATTTTGAAGCGTCTCTTCTAGGAACTCCACTTTACCTGTATGAATATCATATACCGCCCCAACGATTAAAATCTCTCCGTCTATATATTTTTTATGCAAAATAGGCTCCAAATCTCTAAGTAGATTCACTTGGTCAATTACATTTTGTCGCACCGCGTTATTAACAGGATCTCCTGGCAAATGTGAACATTTTGCTACTGCGGGTTTTATTTCATTAATCAAGGTAACGATATGACCAGGAACGTTTTCGGGTCTTTGTACCGCTGCGGCTACCGCTCCACATTCGGTGTGCCCCAAAACAACTATTAATTTTGTCTTTAATTTTAAAGTAGCAAATTCCATGCTGCCATATGACGCAGCAGCAGATACTTGTCCTGCGGTTCGGATAATAAATAAATCCCCTAAGCCTTGGTCAAAAATTACTTCATTCGGTACTCTTGAATCCGAACATCCCACAATGGTTGCAAAAGGTGCTTGTCCATACTCCAATTTTTTGATTGTAGATGCATCTTGTCTAGGTTTTATAGATTTCCCTTCAATAAATCGTTTGTTTCCCCCCATTAATTTTTTTAAACCAATTCTTGGATCGGCATAGGCCGAATCTCGATTAATTATATAATGTTCTGCTCTCCATTTTGCAGAATCAACGATATTGTTTTTTGTTTTTCTAGCAACTTTTGATTGTGCTAGAATGAAGTTTTGATTCACTAATAATACCAAAGCAATAAAAAATGTTTTTTTCATAAATGATTTTTTTAAAGTTAATGCTTACTTTTTAAGGTGTTCAGCTAGTCCTTTGTAATTACGAATCAAATATAAATAAAATTTATGCAAAACGGATTCACTATATTGTTTAATTATATATTGTTAACTAAACTTTACATAAATTAACGAATAAAATGATGTTTTGAATATTGAAATTAAAAAAAATGTAAAATTCATGTTAAAATAAGGCAAAACCCGAAATCAATTTACCCTAAAATTTCGGTGGCATCAAATGCCATAAACCAATCTACGCCTATTTTTTGTTTTTGAGGGCTTATTTTCAGATATTGTTATATTTTATGGTTTGACAAAATGTACAATAAAATAATATTAAGTGGAGGTTGGAAAAGTGGGGGAGTAGCTATGCTTAATTATAGATTAGCGCATTCATTAGTTTGCTTAATGAAGATCATTAAAGACTTTTTTAGATTCGGTTTCGTAGTGTCCAATAAATCGTTATCAAAATAAATATTGTCAATTTTTAGACCATTTTGGTTAATGAAAATGATTTTTTCTTTCCATTGTTTTTGACTAGGGTAATGTTTATTTGACAACGTTACCGTTACTATAGTTTGTTCTTTTACCGTTTTTATATCGTTAATATAAAAATGCGTCACGCCTTCGTATAAAGAAGAAATCAAACTTCCTTCTCTCATATACGGTTTATCTGTTGGGAAGTCACTTTTTGCAATTCGTTCGGCATCGGCATCGGTTACCGAATCACACTGTTTATTTAATGTTATGACTTCTTTAGTAAAAATCAAGGTGTTATCTAATGGAGACTCCATATAAACATCCTCATAATACATTTTTTTTAATAAGCCACGGATTATCTCCTTTTGTTCATTTTTTGTGTTTTCTGTTTTATTATTTTGATTACAAGCCATAACGCTCATTAATATTCCTAAAATTACGATTTTATTCATGTTATTATTTTTTATAATGATTATATATTTGGTATTTACTTCATTCTATTCAACATATTGTAAAAAAAGTATAAAGTTAAATGGTTAATTCTAAAAGGATTTATTTTTTAAAAGAAATCGCTATGACCAAAAAAGCAATTCATCATATTTATCGGTGATTTCTTGAATTTCTTCTGGCGTTAACCAAGTATTGGTGTCACTGATTAAGCAGCCGTCTTTAATCTCTAGTCTTTTGGTTCCCTCATAAATCGAATCATAACCACTGTGAATATATGCCAATTGCTGACCTAAAGAAATTCTAATAGTTCCCGTAAACCAATTTGCAAAAACTTGTTTTTTGTCTTTAAATAAATAACTCATATCTACTTCTTTGTAATCCGAAATCGTTCCATTTAGCGATTTTAAAAATAACATATTATTGGAAATTTCCCATTTGGCAATATAGCCCCTCCAACAAGCTGAATTTGAGGATTGAAATGGATATGGATCAAATTGTGTTAAATAACTACTCAATGGTTCGGTATTGATACTGTATAATTGATTGTCGTATTGTAGGTGGTCTTGATATTGTGCGGTCATACGTTTTAATGTGGTTTAGGTTTAAAAAAAATGATATCGTTTGATTAATAAAATTAAAATTGTTTCAAAAAATTTTTTAAAGAAATGGTTGAAACTCCCATATATTTTGCTTTTATCTGCAATCCATTATCCGAAGTTAGCATGATTGGGTTTTCGTCTTTATATCTAAGTGCTAAAAAAAAGTATCATATTATCAGGATATTTTTTTACTTCACCACGCTACCCCATCAAAAAACCGTATTCGTAGATTTTGGGGTTATCATTCCTTATTTCTCAGACTTAATAAGGCTTTTTGATGTTCAATTTGTTCTATTAATTCTGCTTCGGTAGGCAAATAATCCAAATATTTTGATGCAAAAAGGTTTTTGTTGTCCGACAAGACCGAATATTTGGCTACGGTTTTATCGGTTTCGGTACAGAGCAAAATTCCTATGGTGGGATTGTCTTCTTTTGGTTTTTTGAGGTCGTCATACATCCTTACATACATATCTAGTTGTCCAATATCTTGGTGCGTAATGGCATGCGTTTTGAGTTCTACGATGACAAAACATTTCAAGAAATAGTTGTAAAAAACCAAATCGATATAAAAATCTTTTGTTTCTGTTTGAATATGTTCTTGCCTAGCTACAAAAGCAAAGCCTTTGCCAAGTTCTAGAATAAATTTTTGCAAATTATCAATCAATGCTTTTTCGAGTTCGGCTTCTGTATAGCTATAGCTTGTAGGTAAATTTAGAAATTCCAAAACCGCTGGATTTTTTATAAAGTCCAAAGGATTTTGGCTGTTTGATGATTCTGTTTTTTTGATCATTTCATTTTTTACCAAATCTTTGTTTTGAGAAGATAACATTCGCTGATAATACAAAGTGGAAATATTTCGTTCTAATGCTCTAACACTCCATCCCTCTTGTGCTGCTTCACGAAGATAATATTGTCGGGCATCGGGGTTTGAAACTTTTAGAATTGCTTGAAAATGAGACCAACTTAATTTTGCAGACACTGTCTGCAGAATCTCTAGATTAGAAAAAGTGAGGTAAAATTGTTTAAAATAATAGATATTTCTTTCTGAAAATCCTCTTCCAAATTCTTGAGATAATTCTTTGGAAATATTTTTGATAATTTCTTTTCCATAAGCTGCCCTATCGACACCATTTTGTTCTTCCAAAACAATTCGTTCACCTATTTTCCAATAAGCTTCTACCATAGCGGTATTGATGGCTTGATAGGTTTTTTGTCTGGCTTGAGACAGGATTTGTTTGATTTCTTGTATATACTGCATATTTTTTTTTAAGTTTTGACGTAGCAAGTGTAAAAATAGAGACAAATTTAATCCAAATTTTTATAGATTCCAGATAAATTTTTTGACGAGAGATCATAGAATTCAAACTTGTGTTGTATGATTTTCTAGTGTTTCTAAAAAAAAATATGCGGAATCCCAAATTCCCCTCACTAGGAGGGGTGACCGAAGGTCGGGGTGGTTTTTATCTCCCTTGGTCTGAAATTTGTTTCGTTTTGCTTATTAATACTCTATCTCTTTATTTTAAATATTTACGGTCTCCAGCATTTTCCAAAATGTTCATTTGTTGAATCGCTATACGATTGAGCTTTAAGAGTCTTTCTTTTTGTGAAATTTGGTCTTCTATCATAATGGCATTTATATTTTCTAAGTTGCTTAAACATATTAATTGATTCATATTGGCATAATCTCTCATATTGCCTTGCAATTCGGGATTTTCATCTCTCCATTCTTTAGCCGTTTTTCCAAAAAGCGCTACATTTAATACGTCTGCTTCATTTGCGTATATAAGAGCCGTTTGTTGTAATGTTAATTCTTTTGGGATTAAATTTTGCTTAATGGCATCGGTATGAATTTTATAATTAATTTTGGCTAACTCTCTTTTTGCAGACCATCCTATTTTTTTTTGTTCTTCTAGTTTTAGTCGTTGGAATTCTTTAATTAAGAATAGTTTAAACGTTACATTGATTGCTGTCCCAAACTCAAAAGCGATATCTTGATGTGCATATGTGCCACCATACTTACCTTTTTTTACTACAATTCCAATAGCATTCGTTTTTTCAATCCATTCTGATACACTTATCGCAAAATTTGGTAATCCTGCCTGCATTTTAAAGTGGTCAGAATCCACCACTTTAAAATTTGGATTATACAATTGTTCCCAAACACTTAAACCCAAATTTCGCATTAGGTTATTACAAAGTAATAAAATAAGGCGTTAGTTGGGTTTAACCCCGCAAATAGATTGTTTCAATAAAATGTAAATTTAATTGATTTACAATCTATTATGCGATTAATCATTTTCTAATGATTAATATGGGTTAAAAATTCAAGTGCGTATCTTGTTCGTAACCAATTTTTTATTATATCAGCAGCTCTGCTTACACCTTCTTTTGCATTTGCCATATCCGTAAGGGAGATAAAATCCGTATCGGCAACTTTTAGTATAGTAATGGATTTATCTTGAACGTTTATTTTTGCCATAGTATTTGATATTTTCTTTTTACAAAAATAATAAATTTTCTATTTTTAATGATAGCAAATCTGTTTAGTAGTACCAATCTTTACTATATTCTCGTGACTTTCGTTTCCGAATTCTTCGTCTCGGCACTTGCAGCATTAAGTAATTTTTTTTATGACTTTCTAATATTTCTGAAAAAAATATGCGGAATCTAATTTGTCAAGTATATAAAAGAGATCACGGATAAATTTTTCAAAGTTGACTAGCTTGTAAGGAAAAATTTTCCGAGATGACGAAGGGATAAAATACTGCTGACCGTCATTCCACAATTTTTTTGATAAGCTAATAACCTGAAAAAAAATATGCGGAATCTCAAATTCCCCTCCCTAGGAGGGGTGACCGAAGGTCGGGGTGGTTTTTATCTCCCATAATGCTTTATTATAAAATCCTCCAACGCTTCAAAGACATAGTTGATATGTTGCTTTACGTCCAAATCGGTACACCTAAAAACTTTTAATCCATAACTTTCCAAATAGGCTTGCCTTTCGGCATCATATTCTTGTTTATTGTCGTGGCTACTTCCATCTACTTCTACGACCAATCCAAGGGCTTTGACATAAAAATCTACGATATAGTTCCCTATAATTCGCTGTCGGTCAAAATCTATTTTATGAAAATTCCCTTTGTGTACTTGCATCCAAAAAAGCACTTCGGATAATATACCTGCTCTACGTTTGTCCCTCGCTAGCTGTTTTAGTGCGGGATTGCGAGGCAAGTCTTCTACAAAGTTTCGATAAATGGGAATGTTGTTTATTGTGGTAAGGATTATTTTTTCGTTGTTATTCTTGGAGATTTCCACCCCGGTCTCCGACCACCCCTCCATTGGAGGGGAATTTGTTTCGTTTTTCATAGTAATGTTTCGTTTTTGTTTTTAAGCATTGTGTAAGATTAATAATTTTCCTACCCCTTCAAAAATCCATATTCGTAGACTTTGGGCTCTATTTTTTTGGCGAGGGTTTTTAGGGATTCGCGGAGGGTGGCGATGAGTTGGTTGTAGTGTTCGTCTTGGCTTTTGTTGTTCATCTTGCCTGCTTCATTGCGGCCTTGGAAATGTTCGCGGATGTCGTAGAGGCTGGCGTTGGGGTTGTAGCCAGTTCCACCTTCTTTTCCACCCCGACCTTCGGTCACCCCTCCATTGGAGGCGAATTGAGGGGCGAATTTTTGCGCGTGGTAGTAGGTCCAGAGGGTTCTTCCTGTGTCAAAAACCGCTCGGGCTTCGTCCGAAAACACAAGAGGCTGGGTAGGAATGAGACTTTTTTTGTCACTTCCAAAAAGATCGCCTGCTTCCTGCTCGGTTTTGATTTTTCCTTGTATAAAATCCGTCATAAAACGGCTCTCAAACTTCGCTTGTGCATTCACTTCAAGCTCTGTGAAGGGAATCCAGTGATTTATCCCATATTGACTTTGTATATTATTGCTGAATAAAGTGTAAGCTAAACAATCGTTTTGAAATTCTTTATCAGTTTCCCATTCATCATTTGGATATAAAAATTGATCACGGTCGTTGAGCCAAGTGGCATCAATAGATTTACGAACTGCATAAAAAATTGAACATTCTAATAAATTATTTTTTGTAATATCATGTGTTTGACTATGTTCTATTACTGCTTTTGAGGCTCCATTTGTAACAAAAACTATCTTACTGTTTTGAAAATCTGATGCACCCCTAACCATATATGACAATCTTTCATTAGTTTTATCATAATATTTCTGCATCCAGTTTAAAATTACTCCATTTTTTTTAACACTTAAAATAGATTTTGTTCCAATGAAACTTCCATTATTATTATATATATCTGCTATAGTTTCATTAAATTCTTTTTTAATTTTAGTGTTCCAAATGAAAAAACCAATAGGAAATTTTCCTTTAACGTTATCAAACGTATCGGCAGGAACTAAAAAAATTTTTTCGAGCTCTGCTCGAAAAAAATTTCGAAAATCTTGAAAGTTTGACGATTGCAGAATTTTCAACTTTGAAAATTCTGCAATCGTACAATTAGGTATTTCATTATAGATTCTAATTAAAAATTGTGCGAAAAGTTCATTTATCCCCCTGCCTAATTCTTTTTTATATCTATTATATGTTAAGTTATTAGATAAGCCCGATTTATGTTTTATATCACCAACAATAGTAGATGAAGAAGTCGCCTCCGCATATGGTGGATTAATATACATCACTAATTTTTTGCGTTTTTCGTCGTTGTTGATGATTTCAAATAAAGCATCGGGCATTTTGCCGCCTTTGGAAGTGGGGATGAAGTCATCGTTGAGAAAATCGAACTGAAACACATTGTTTTTGAGCAAATGTGCGCCGTGGTCTATACGCTCGTGCATCACATTGACGTCGGCTTGGTCGAGGGTGCTTACATAAATATGGTATCTATTGGTTAAGCCTACCACTAAATTGCCTGTGCCACCAGCGCAATCCCATACGTAGTATTCCTCTTGCCAGTCTTCGCCTAGATAGTCGGTGATGTATTTTTGGGAGAGTTCCACCCATTTTCGTGGCGTAAAAAATGCGCCTTTGCGCTCTCGGATATCCTGCGGTACCAGCAAATCGCGTCGTTCGATGATATAGTCCTGAAACTCCTTGAGGGGCGGACGCTTGTAGCGTTTCCAAAAATTCTGATACGCCGTTTTGTCCTGAATGGGGATGGTGGCGTCAAACATCTGCTTGAGGTTTTCTTTGGCTATCTTGTAGCCTTCGTTTTGGAATACCACAAAGAGATTGTCGCGCAGGGTCAAGTCATCGCCTATCTGCTGTGTGTCGCGGTCGTCTACAAAGAGGTCGGCGAGGTAAAAATCGCTGTCGAGGATATTGGCCTTTTTGAGGTCGTCCCAGTTGACGCCTATCGTGGGCTTCACAGTCTCCAGCCAGCGCAGATAGATGGGGATAAAGTTGTTTTTATCAATTTTGAGCCGGCTCGACGTGCTCGCCTTGGCGATATTATTTTTTATAAAGGCTTCGAGTTCTTTTTGGTCCTGCTCGTAGTCGTAGACGTATTGATTTTGGAGGAGCGTCGCCTCAATGCGGGTTTTGATGAGCTGAAACTCCTTGGTTTCGTGGTTGCTCGGGGTCACATTCCAGTTGAAATCATTGAGATAGAAGATGTCCTGCACGCTGGCATAAGGCACAAAAGCGATTTTCTTGAAGTCAAATGCCCCGAGAAACGCAGGCGGCAGGGTTTTGTCAAACGTACGCGCCTTGCCTATGGTCAGGATCAACTGCACAAACATAGCAGCCAAGTCAAAATCGCCCGTTTTGGCCTCGGCCCACAAGAGCGGCGTGCGCCCAAAGCCCTTGTCCTCGCTAGGAAAAACCGTAAAATCGATATTCCCCAAAATCTCGGTGGTGTCAAATGCCTTAAACCAGTCTGCGCCTACCTTGTTTTTGAGGGCTTCTTCTCGGATGTTGTTATATTTCATGGTGTGATTCAATGCCCCAAAAATAGAAAAATAATATTAAGTGGGGGTGGGAAAGTGGGGGGAGATTTGTTTTCTATTTACATAAAAAATACTTTACTCCAAAGTGATTTCTGCAAACCAATGATATTTGAAGATATGTGTATATCTTTTATATCGTTCTATTTCTTTATAAGTTGTATCAGATTTATGGATTATAGTTTTTGTATTTCTTCCATTTCCTATTTTAATAGTAAGAGAAGGTTTATTTATTTTAAAATTTAATGGATAATCTTTATCGTTTATTTTAATGAAATTTTGTTTAATATTTAAGTTGTAGGTATTACTTGTTTTATTTCGTTTTATTTTAGGTTTATTTTTAAAAAAGAATAGTGATTTTTTTAATTTTTGGATATAAATTGATTCAAAAGTAGAGTCGTTTATTT
>JBIPPB010000031.1:0-19880 GCA_044368655.1 Chitinophagales bacterium
AGAATGTAGCATTAAATGCAGATGGAATGGCTGTATGGAAATCAACGGCTTCGGGTGCTGCTGGTGCAAAAGAAGTTCCAGTTCGTATTCAATATACGACTCCTGATGGTAAAGTAGAATCTAAAACGATGTCTATTAAATATACTATCGGAACTCCATCTGGTGCGGCAGTTATGCTTGACAAGATGAATGTATTTTACATCGGATTGGATAATCCAGTTACGATTTCATCGGGTACCGGTGATGATAAAACAAATGTTACTGCTTCTGGAGGGGGTATTCAATTAAGTAAAACTGCTCCAGGTAAATATAATGTAAGGGTAACCTCTGTAGGTCAATCATCTATAACTATTAATGCTGATAAAAAGACGACTACCTATAATTTTAGAGTAAAAAGAGTTCCAGATCCAATAGCTACCATTGGTGGTAAAATTACATCGGGTAAAGTAAAAAAAGGTGAGCTTGCTGTTCAACAAGGTATTGTTGCTGTATTACAAAATTTTGATTTTGAAGCTAAGTTTTCAGTTCAAAGTTTTGACTATATTTTCATACCTAAAGGAGAAGATTTATCTAGTGGTACAGCTACTGGTCCAGCTTTTCCTGGTAGATTAGTGGATCAAATTAAAAATTGTAAACCAAAAGATGTTTTCCAATTCGAGAATATAAAAGTAGTAGGTCCTGATGGACAGCCTCGTAAAATTCCAGGATTGGGAGTAACAATTATATAACCATATAAATTTAAAATTATGAAAAAGTATTTTTTAGTTCTTGCAATACTTTCTTGTTTTACAGGATTTACTCAAGCTGATGAAGAGCCTGCAGGTGAACGTTTTGCTGAAATCGATGAAAAATTAGATGGTGCCTACGAAAAAGTAACACTGAAAGAGCGTGAAATTATTCAGTATGATCACGTTCGTGAAGCCGATGTGATTTGGAGTAAACGTATTTGGAGAGTTCTTGACTGTAAAGAAAAAATGAATTTACCTTTTGTACACCCTAAGATGGGATTTGTAAAAGTTGTTCATGATGCTGCTACACGAGGTGAAATTCAAGTTTTTTCTCCTGATGCGAATGGTGAAGTTTGGAAAAGTACCATTTCTGCGGATGAAGTAAATAAAATCGGTGCAAGTGTTGATACGGTAACAACAACAGATATTGAAACGGGTGAAGAAATTCGAAAAGTATCAGTAAATACATTTGATCCTAATTCTGTTACTAAATTACGTTTAAAAGAAGATTGGTTTTTTGATAAAGAAACGTCTACAATGTTAGTTCGTATAATTGGCTTAGCGCTTATTCGTGAAAGAGTTTTAGAATCTGGAGAAGTTGGAGGCGATGAAATTATGTATTGGGTTTACTATCCAGATTTAAGAAATATTTTAGCTCAAAATCCGGTTTATAATATCAAAAATGATGCTTCAACTATGAGTTGGGAAGATTTATTTGAAATTCGTTATTTTTCAAGTTATATCATGAAAGAATCAAATGCTTACGATAGAAGAATTCAAGAATATGCTACAGGTTTAGATTTATTATATGAATCTGATCGCATTGGTAATGATATAAGAAATTATGAAAGTAATTTGTGGGAGTATTAAAATATTCAAATTTAATTAGTTGTATAAGCGCAGAAATTTTTCTGCGCTTTTTTTTTATTTTTTTCTTTTCATTAAAAAAAAAAACTTTACTTTTGCACCACATTTCGAATGATGGTCGATGGTGTAATGGTAACACAACGGTTTTTGGTGCCGTTTTTCTAGGTTCGAGTCCTAGTCGACCAACATAAAAAAAGCCCTTAGAATTTCTAAGGGCTTTTTTTTTATAAGGACATTTCTACAATTTTTTCAACTTCATCTGGTGAGATATCTTTTCGTTCGCCAAGTCCTAACCAATTTCTTGAAATAAACGTTTCTTTGATTTTTTCGCTTATTCCCTTTCCTTCTTTAGAGTAATCACTAATTTTATAAGGCATTTCTATTTGTTTATAAAATGCTTCAAGGCTTTCTATTGCTTTTTTAGCCATAAAGTTTGTATCAGTTTTTTCAATATTAAAAACGCGTTCAGCCATTTGGGCCAATTTTTCTTTTTTGTTTTCAAATTTCACGCGATATAAGTTAGGCATAATGATAGCTAAAGTTCGGGCATGATCAATATTAAAATGTGCCGTTAACTCATGACCTATCATATGGGTAGCCCAATCTGTTGGCACCCCTTTTTGTATTTGTCCATTTAGCGCCATTGTACATGAATACATGAAGTTTGAAGCGGTAGTTACGTTATATGGTTCATTTAATAGCTTAGGTGTTATTTCTATTAATGTTTTCAAAATACTTTCACTAATTCGATCTTGTAAACTAGCGCCAATTGGATACGTAACATATTGTTCTAAAACATGCGTAAAGGTATCAATAATTCCATTTTGAATTTGAGTCTTAGGCAGTGATTTGATAACGGATGGATTACAAATTGAAAACTTCGGAAATAAATGAGGGCTGCCCATACCAAGTTTTTCGCCTGTTTCTTTATTTGTAATTACAGCACCTGAATTCATTTCGGATCCAGTTGCTGGTAATGTTAACACCGTTCCAAATGGCATAGCCTTTTCTACACGAATTCCTTTTTTAGGAATATCCCAAGAATCTCCTTCAAATAAAACGCCGGCACTTATAAATTTAGTACCATCTATTACACTTCCTCCTCCAACAGCTAATATAAAATTCAAATCATTCGTTTTAATTAGTTCTATAGCCTTTTTAAGCGTTTGGTATGTTGGATTAGGTTCGATACCCCCGAATTCTTCTACATAAAATCCGTCTAACTGTTTTTTTATAGCATCATAAATACCATTTTTAAAAATGCTGCCACCGCCATAGGTCATTAAAATTCTTGCATTTTTAGGAATTTCTTTTGAAATTTTTTCAAAACTATCTTCTCCAAAAATAATTTTTGTAGGATTGTACCATTCAAAACTGTTCATATTCATTATTTTTTAAGTGATTAAAGTTGTTAATTTTAACAATTCCACGAATTGCTGTGGTAATAAACCCCGATTCATAATATTCTAACTCCTCTTTTAATATATTTTTCTCTTTAATATTAAAACATTTATGTGTTTTAAAAAAATCAAATATATATTTTCTGAAAACGCCATCCACACAATTAATTAACAACGGAGGCGTGTAAATAGTTTTATCTTTTATAAAATAGATGTTTCCATAACTTGTTTCTATAATTTCATTTTTTTCAGTTAATAAAATGCTTTGATCAAAACCTTCTTTTGTAGCATAATCTAAAGATTTTTCATAAAAGGTTCGTTCAACTCGTTTAATAGGATTTCTGAGATCTTTAAGAAAGCATTGATTGTAAAAAGTTAGGTTTTGTTTTTTTCTTAAATTAACTAAATCAATTTCTTCAAAATTAAAGCTATAAGAATTTGCTTCAAAGGTAATTTTTAATTTTAAATCACCAAATGGAAGTATTTCCAATTTTTTTAATATTTCAGATGCTTCTGGAGCTTTAATTTGCCATAAATTATTATAGTTTTTTTGAATACGATTATAATGATAATCCCAAAGAAGGATTTTTTTATCACGAACTAATATGGATTCAAAAAAACTCATAGTTTGTTTTTATTCCAAGATGCTATTCGAATTAATATTGCCGAAATAAAGAAAAAGAAAAAGCCATTTTTAGCCGTTTCGATTAAATCGCTAAACAATAAATTAATTAGAAGAATTACAAAAGAAGCACCAAGTGTTAGGGTTAAATTCTTTATCTTTTCATTATTAGCTTTAAAATAAAGTTGATCGATTTGGTATAAAATAGTGAAAATAGATATCACAAAAATTAAAAATCCAACAATTCCTTGCTCCGTGAGCATCAAAAGAAAATAATTATGACAAGATAATTTAAGTGGGTTATCGCTAACCCAAGTATGAAAATGATAAAGCGTATATGGTTTGTAACTGGATGGGAAATTATTGGGACCAACTCCCGTCCAAATAAAATCTTGATGCATTCTAACGCCACCAATCCACATATTTAATCGTTCCATACTTGAAGCATCCTTTCCTCGGAATGTTGCTATTAAATGGTCTTTAAAATCTTGATGGATTATCGTTTTGGTAAAATCTGGTTGCAGTTTTAAAAAATTATAATCTATAGAAATCCACTTTATACTTAAAATTGTGAATACCAAAATAAGCAAAAATGCCCAACTCGTTTTTTTAAATTTAATAAAATAAATATAAATAAAAGCGCCAATGAGTGCAATATAACAAGATCTTGTATAAGAAAAATAAATAGCAATTAAGATTAAAAAAATGCTCCAAGTTAGTAAAATACGAATTAGGCTACCTTTTTGATACCATGTCCTGAAGTAAAAAACAAAAGGTAAGAATATTGACATTGTCGTCGCGTACATTACATGATTTGGATAAAAAGGTAAGGAGTATAAATTGGTGTTTTCAAAATTAAAATTTCCAATGGCGGTTTTTATAAAACTTAAAATGACCGTAAAAATAAATGGAATGTAAAAACACCAGAAAAACTTCTTGAGTTTTTCAATTGTATCAAAAAGGATAAAACTGTAAATAAATAAGGCGCTCAAATACCAAGTTTTTGCTAAAATATATTTAATCGCAATCGTTTGATTTATTGCGGTAATAGTTGATAAAATTGCGGAGATAAATAATAAAACATGTATTAAAGTAATAGGGTTTTTTATGAGAGAAGTCAAATCAGTATTCTTTTTTATTAAAATTTCTATCCAAACCATGAACATCAAAAAAATAGTAATAAATTCAAATGGAAAATCAGTAGATAGGCCTCCATTAAAATCATATACTACCGAAATTGGGATAGAAGCGATTAATAGGAAATATAAAAATCGAGGAACTAACGAAAAAATAAGACTTATTAATATACCAAATGGAAGAAAAATAAGAATTTTATTTTCTAAAAAAAGTCCAAGAAATAGAAAAACAATTCCTAAAATACTTGGAATTATTATAGATTTTATATTTGGTATTTTTTGTAGATGAATCATTAAAAGTCTTTATATGCAAATATAATAAAAAGATACCAAGAAAATTAAATTAGTGTTTTTTGTTAAAGAAAAACGACTTAATTGAAATTTTAAATAAAAGAAAAGGTTCATATTCTTATTTTTATTATATTTTTGCACAAATCCGATTTTTTTTTAATGGAATCAAATGATAAGTTTTATTTTTCGATTGGCGAAGTTTCCGAAATATTGAATCTACCTGTTTCGCAGCTTCGTTTTTGGAGTGGCGAATTTGATTTAAATGTTCGAAAAAACCGTAAAGGCGACCGATTGTATCAACAAGAAGATATCGAAAAATTAAAAAAAATAAAACAATTATTAAAAGAGGAAGGGTTTACTATTGAAGGTGCAAAAAAGAAGATAAAAGATAAAAATATTGAGCAAAAAATCATTACTTCAAGTGTTGACCAAAATGAAATCATCGAAATGTTATTATCAATCAAAAGCGGTTTAGAAGATTTAAAAAATTCAATTTAATTTTATTATTTAATAAGACGTATGAAAAATATTGCAATTTTATCTGGAGGATACGACGCCGAAAGAGTGGTTTCTTTGAAAAGTGCGGCTGTGGTTCAAGCGAATTTAGATTCTGAAAAATATAAAACATACATTATAGATGTCAATGAAAATGAATGGATTGAACTTCATTCGGGGCAAGTAATTGATAAAAATACATTTACATTAACAATCGATGGGCAAAAAATCAGTTTTGAAGCTGTTTTTATGTGTTTGCATGGCTCGCCCGCTGAAGATGGGCGTATTCAAGGTTATTTAGAAATGATGAAAATGCCTTATACGGGTTGCGGAATAAAATGTAGTGCGAATACGATGGACAAAGCATATAGCAAATTGATTGCTTCAAAATTTGAAGGCGTAAAAACAGCTGCTTTTGTTTTACTTTCTAATCAACAAATGCCTTCGGAAGCGGTTTTGTCAACATTTAATTTTCCAATTTTTATAAAGCCAAACGCAGCAGGAAGCAGTTTTGGAGTGTCTAAAGTACATGAACTTTCTGAAGTTAAAGAAGCGGTTATTGAAGCGTATAAACATAGTTCTTCAATTTTAATTGAAGAGTTTATTGATGGGAGAGAGTTGGCGCATGGTATTATTGAAATGCAAGGAACAAAAATAGCATTGCCAATTACAGAAATTATAAGTGAAAATGATTTTTTCGATTATGAGGCAAAATATGAAGGGAAATCTAAGGAAGTGACTCCCGCTCAAGATATTCCAAAAGATATTGAAAATAAGATACAAGAAATTTCTCTAAAACTTTTTGATGCATTTGGATGCAAAGGGCTTACTCGTTTTGATTATTTTCTTAAAAGCGATTCGGTTTATTTTTTAGAAGCCAATACGCTACCTGGGTTGTCGGAAGCTAGTATTTTCCCACAACAACTTCACGAAAAAGGGATTTTACTTTCTCAAGCTTTTGAATCTTTGTTAGAAGATGTGATGCATTAATTTAAGTTTATTTCAATCTTGATATGTATTTCCTAATTTTACTTCAAACTTTATTATTAGAATTTAAAATAGGGGATTTTATTTTTCAAGATTGCGATTGTGGAACAATTTGTGATGCTATTGAAGAAGTTACTGTTTCAAAAAAAGGATATCGATTTTCACATGTAGCAATAATTGTAAAAGATTCCTTGGGTCAATTTGTCGCATTAGAATCGAATATTGGTGGGGTAAAAGAAGTGCCTTTAAAAGATTTTTTATACCGCTATGTAGATACAAACGGAAAACCAACGGTTTTAATTGGCCGACTAAAAGACGAATATCAAAAATTGATTCCAGCATCCGTTTCATTTTTAAAATCGAAATTAAATGTTCCTTATGATGATGTTTTTTTATTAGAAAATGAGGCGTATTATTGTTCTGAATTGTTGTATGATGCGTTTAAGCTTGCAAATGAGGATAAGCCGTTTTTTTCATTATTTCCGATGAACTTTAAAACAAAAAAAAGTAATCAATTTCACAAAGAATTTGAAGCGTATTATCAAAAATTAGGTATGCCAATACCTCAAGGAAAATTAGGGTTGAATCCTGGCAGTATGAGTAGAGAAAAGGTTTTTAAATTCTATAAAATTTCAAGTTTTGGGTATTGAAAACATTTTAACAAGATATTTTAAAAATGTTTTTGGTCTTATCGTTATCAATTTTGCGATAAAGCCGATTTGGGTTTTTGTTTTAGATGCTCAATTTCAAAATATTTATGGTCATGAAGTTTACGGTAATTACTTCTCGGTTTTAAGCCAGATTTATATCTATTCTGTTATTTTGGATTTAGGTATTCATAATTACATTACAAAATACATTTCCAAACAAAAACTCAATTTAAGACGAGATTTTGCAGATTTAAACTCAATAAAATGGAGTTTGGCTTTTATTTATTTTTTAATTGTTTTAGTTTCTATATGTTTTCAAGTTCAAAATGAATCACTTCGTTGGGTATTCTTTTTAGTAGCATTTAACCAGTTTTTATTTTCGTATTTTCAATTTTTAAGAACTTTTGTTCAAGGTTTACAATTGTTTTCAATAGATAAATGGTTGAGTAGTTTAGATCGAATTTTATTGGTTGTTTTTGGATTTTCAATTTTAATTTTAAATCAAATTACAGGTCAAAAGAACTTCTTTTTGTTTTTGGGTATTCATTTTTTATCTTATTTGTCATGCATTTTTATTACAATCTTTTTGATTAATAAACAAGAAGTCGTTTCATTTTTTTGTAAATTAAAACATAAGAAAATCTATTTTATTCTTAAAAGCACTTTACCTTACACTTTAATTGCTTTATTGATGATGATTTATAATCGATTGGATTCAGTAATGTTAAAATATTTATTAAATGATGGAAATTACCATGCTAGTATTTATGCATATTCATATCGAATCGTAGATTCTGGCTATAATGGTCTTTATTTATTTAGTGTATTTTTATTTCCTTTGATTTCAAATTATATTTCAGAAAACAAAATAAAATGGATGCACAAAGTACTTGGTTTTTCATTTATATTTTCTATCACTGCGGCTATTTTTGCAATGCTTATTGGTTATCTATTTTCAGATATTATTTTTTTGAAAATATATAAAACTACAGATAATTACGCCATAAGTACATTTCAATACATTTTACCAGCGTTAATAGGATCTTCATTGATGTATATATTCGGAACCTATCTACTTGCTAAAGGAAAGTATAAAGATATTTTAATTATTGTTTCAATTGCAAGTATTCTAAGTGTAGGTCTTAATTTTATTTTAATACCAAAATTAG
This sequence comes from Chitinophagales bacterium, assembly GCA_044368655.1. Classification (GTDB taxonomy): domain Bacteria; phylum Bacteroidota; class Bacteroidia; order Chitinophagales; family JADJOU01; genus CHPMRC01. Next base: position 8,346 of record JBIPPB010000031.1, read on the forward strand.
GCGCAGTTGGCGCAGCTTTGGTATGTTCGTTTACTCAGATTTTTGTAGGCGTTTTAAAAATGATTCGTTCTTTAATTTTAATAAAAGACGAGCGTAAAGATACTAATTATAACTAATTGGTAACAATGGTTCCGATTGCATCGCCACTCAAAAGTTTTTTAAGATTACCCGGTATGTTCATATCAAAAACCCAAATTGGCTTTTTATTCTCCTCGCATAACGTAAATGCGGTCAAATCCATTACAGAATATTTGTTTTCATAAACTTCTTGGAAAGATAATTGATTAAACTTTTTTGCATTTGGATCTTTTTTTGGATCTGCGGTATAAATTCCATCAACATTGGTTCCTTTTATAACAATATCGGCACCAATTTCGATTGCTCGTAAAGCGGCTGCAGTATCCGTTGTAAAATAAGGGTTTCCGGTTCCAGCTCCAAAAATTACTATTCTTCCTTTTTCTAAATGTCTAACGGCTCTTCTTCGAATGTATGGCTCGGCAAATTGATCCATCTGAACGGCACTCATTAATCGGGTATATACACCTACATTCTCTATAGCGCTTTGTAAGGCAATTCCATTAATCATTGTAGCAAGCATACCCATATAATCGCCTTGAGCTTTATCAATTCCATTTTCTTCGGCTTGAACACCTCTAAAAATATTTCCACCACCAATAACCAATGCAATTTCTACACCTAATTCTTTCGCTTCTTTTATGTCACGAGCATATTGATTAAGTCTTTCGGCATCAATTCCATATTGTTTGTTGCCCATCAAGGCTTCTCCACTTAATTTTAATAAAATTCTTTTAAATTTCATAAATGTATTTAATTATCTTTCTAAATCTTTGATTTCTAATTTTGGTAATGGGCTTTCGCTCCATTTTGCCATTTTTTCTCGCATAGATAAAATATCAAAAGCTTGAAAAATAGCATTGCGCATCGACATTGGATCGGCAGTATTTTCGGAAACAATATCTAATGCAACTCCATGATCTGGGGACGTTCTTACAATCTTTAAATTTGCAGTAAAATTAACACCTTCCATTCCTGCTATATATTTAAAAGGAATTAAACCTTGATCATGATACATAGCCAGAACACCATCGAAATGATCAAATTTCCCATTAGCAAAAAAGCCATCGGATGAAAAAGGTCCTTGACAAATAATTTTTGATTTTTCGCATTCTTGAATTGCCGGTTGTATAAAATCAATTTCTTCTTTACCAATTTTACCATTTTCGCCACCATGCGGATTCAAAGATAAAACGGCAATTTTTGGCCTCATAATTCCGAAATCTTTTTTCAAAGATTCCGCAAATGTTTTGATTTTAGAAACGACTAGATTTTTACTTAATTTACTACTAACTTCTAGAATTGGAATATGATGTGTCGCTAATGCAACTTTTAAATAGTCCGAAGTCATAATCATCATCGATTCTTTTTCTTGTAGTTTTTGTGCAATATATTCCGTGTGTCCGTAAAATGGAGGGTTACTTTTTATAAATGCTTTATTAACCGGTGCGGTTACTAATGCGTCAATTTTACCTTTTTGGAAATAATCTAAGGCTTCATTTAAAAATTTTAAACTCATAGAACCGGAAAAATCGGAACTGACACCCATATTTACGATGAGTGGTTTTTCAGCACATTCGATAAGGTTCGTCATTTTAGTATTGAGTTTATCCTCTATGTTGATTAAAACATAAGGTGTTTTAATATCTGGAAATTGTTTTTTATAAAACTGCCAAACACTTTCACTGCCAAATACGATGATATTACAATGTTTAAAAATGCGCTCACTAGAAAGTGCTTTCATCACCACCTGAGGGCCAATTCCGTTGATGTCGCCAAGCGTAATTCCTATAACTGGTTTCTTTTTTTCTTCCATTTTTATTTTTTACGATTAGACTTTAGATTTCAAAAATTGATATAACAATTTTACTCCAAAACCAGTGCCACCTTTAGGAATATAATTTGATTTTGCATTATAAAATGAAGGTCCTGCGATATCAATATGAATCCAAGGATATGAAACAAAAGCTTCTAAAAATTTACCTGCTGTGATACAACCGCCTTCAGGGCCACCAACATTTTTTAAATCTGCAATTTCAGATTTAACTTTTTCACCATACTCTTCCCAGAACGGCATTTCGGCTACTCTTTCGTATACTTCATTACCCGCTTTAACCAATTCGGCTTTTTCATTATCTGGGGCATTCCCCATAATTGCCGCACCTAGGCTTCCGATCGCTACAACTTGAGCACCAGTTAAAGTGGCTAAATCAAGACATAACTCCGGCTCATATTTTGAAGCATAACTAAGCGCATCTCCTAAAATTAAACGTCCTTCGGCGTCCGTATTTAAAACTTCTACGGTTTTTCCGTTGTGTAATTTGATGATATCGCCAGGAGTATATGCATTTTCACCCGGTCGGTTATCGGTACTTGGTATTAAACCTACAACATAAATTGGTAAATTATTTTTCGCGATCGCATACATAGCACCAATTACAGCAGCCGAACCAGCCATGTCACTTTTCATACTGTCCATACTATTCGCCGTAGGTTTTAAAGAAAGGCCACCTGTATCATAAACTAATCCTTTCCCAACTAAAACATATGGTTTTGCATTTTTAGCATTTTGTGGTTTGTATTCCATAATTGAGAACGTCGGTGGAATGACACTACCCATATTTACAGATAATAAACCGCCAAATCCTTGCTCTTCCAATTCTTTTTTATGTAATACATTTACTTTAAAGCCAGCTTCTTTTCCTAATCTTTCGATTTGTTGACTTAAAACAACCGCATTTAATGTAATTACCGGTTCATTAACTAAGTCGCGAGCAATAAAATTAGATTCTAAAATAACATTTAATTCGTGAATGTCATTTTCAGAAATACTTGCGCAACCAACAAAAATATGATTTAGTTTTTCATTAGTTACTTTGCTTAAATATTTTTGAAATTTATATGAAGTTAAAACGATTCCTTCTACAAATGGCAAAATGAAACACGTATCCATTTGTTTTGAAACCTCAATTTGTTCAATATTGAGTTTTGAAATTTCATTGTATAATTTGCTTCCTAGTTTTCTTGCAACTTCAAGTTTGTCAGTATCTTTTTTATTTTCTAAATTTAAAGAAACAATAAATACATTTTCTTTATCATTTGAAATTTGATAAATCTCTGATTTTCCTTCAAATGTTTCGTTAATTTTTTCGATATGCCAATTGTCAAGTCCTAAACTAGCATCTGCTTTTCCTTTCTCAATTAGAATTATTTTTGTATTTGTATTTTCATTAGTTTTTTTAGAAATTTTAATAGGACTATTATAGGTCATTTTAATATATTTTAAATTTGTTTTAAATTTCGCAAATATAACAATAATTCCAAGAAAATGTATAACAATAATTTAGACAAAATACAAATTTTTGATTTTGATATTGTAACACAAAATTCAATTTTTATACTAAAATTTGTATTATTGCATTATATTTAAAATTGTTAATTTAGTTAAATTGTTAAAGCGATATTTTCAAGAAATTTATTTTTTTGCAATATTTTTCTTTTTTTTAAGTTTTTGGATTCCAGGGCATCTTTGCTTAAGTTTAAGTATTTTTTCTCTGTTTGTTATTTCACTTTTTAGTTTTGAGTTCAAAGTATTTAAATTTAAGAATCAGCAAAATTTAATTTGTTTTATACTTATTTTTCTGTATTTTTTATCATTAATCAGCGGATTTTGGGGTGGATTTAATAAAGTCTATTTACAGAAAGTGGCAATGAAGTCAAGTATACTTATTTTACCTTTAGCCTTTTTATTTTTACCTTCTTTGAAACCGAATTTTATAAAATCGCTTAAATTAAGTTTACTTTGTTTGTTTTTTATTAGCTCTCTTTTTTCAATTATTTATTTTATTTTTAATTATCAAGCTTCAATAGAACTTTTGATTTTCGGCAAGCCCATATGGCTGCCATTTAAGCATCATATTCATTATGGCGTTTTTATACTTTTTGTTTTTATCTGGGTAATCATTGATGTTTTAAAACAAATAAAAATAGGAAATACAATAGAAAAATGGGATTGGTTAACCATTGGATATTTTATTTTTTACATTCATTTTATAAGTGTCAGAAGTGCATGGTTGTCATTTTATTTAATCGTCTTTTTTGTTTGGCTTTATTTTCTTAAATTGAATCGAAATACGATTTTTTACATATTAAAATCTTTAATTGTCTTAGCTTTATTTTTGTTTTTTATTTTTCAATTTCCAACGATTAAAACAAAAATCAATTACACCAAATGGTCATTAACTCAAACAACTAATGATTATTCGGATATAAAAAGAGGAAACTCAATCAGACAAGGATTTGAATTAATTAAAAAGAATCCTATCTTTGGATTGGGCGAAGGAGGTGTTGCGAAAGAATTAGAAAAAATACAAAATGTTTCGGATAATTCTAGTTTAGTTCTTCCTCACAATCAATTTATTTATGTTTGGGCATCTGTTGGTATTTTTGGTTTTATGTCGATGTTGTCTCTTTTTGCCTTTCTATCATATTATGGTCTAAAAACCAAAAACTATTTTTTAATATTATTTGAAATGGTTCTTTTGGTTGTTTTTATGGTAGAACCATTTCTAGAAACACAATTAGGATTGGCATTATTTTTATTACCTTTGTTATTTATCATAAAGAATACAAAATATTTTAAGTTTTGAAACACACAATTTCTACTGTAATTATAACCTTTAACGAATCAAAAAACATACAGAGATGTATTGAGTCGGTTTTGTCATTTTCTGATGAAATTGTTATTGTAGATAGTTTTTCGGAAGATGAAACAAAATCTATATGTGTAGAATATGATAAGGTGCGTTTTTTTGAACGACCTTTTGATAATTATATCAATCAAAAAAATTATGCAAATCATCAAGCTCATGGAGCTTATATTTTTAGCATAGATGCCGATGAAGTAGCTAGTGCTCCATTGATTCAATTTTTAGAAAATTGGAACCCCGAAATTCACTCCCTTTATTCATTTCATCGTTTAAATTATATAGGAAATAAAGCCATTCGATATGGAAGTTGGTATCCCGACACAAAAATAAGATTATGGAAAAAAAATCAAGCCGAATGGTCTGGGAAAACACCTCACGAAATTCTTAAGTTTGATACGAAATTAAACATCAAAAAAATCAATTTCCCAATTTTACATTATGGATATTCAAGTATTGATGTTGTATTCAAAAAATCAATTTTTTATGCAAAACTTGCTTCTAAAAATATTGCTTTGGATAAAAGCTATTTGAGTATCTTAATCAGCATGCTTTTTAGTCCTTTAATTAAATTTTTTAAAGGATTAATAATTAAACGCGGTTTTTTAAATGGATTTATCGGCATTCAAATTGAATATTGTATTGCCAGAGAAACGTTTTATAAATATTTAAATGCGCTTTTATTAAAGTTAAAAAGGATACCCAACGGCAATATTGAAAACTAAATTTTCTCGAATCCAGTCATTGTTAAACGGTCTCGCGTCTTTAATAACCCATTTCTTGTCTTCATCGCCATACGGTACTCGGATAGGGAAGCCTAAATCAAGCCGAATTGCAAAATAATCAAAATCGAAGCGTAATCCAGCGCCTCCACCAATATAAAAATCTTTGTAAAATTTATCCATTTTAAAAATTGCTTCACTTGGCCAAGTATTGAATTTATTATCGGCTATCCAAACATTTCCAGCGTCTAAAAATAGAGCGCCTTTAAACATCTTAATGATATTAAACCGATATTCGGCATTGGTTTCGATAAATATATCACCGGTTTGATCCGTAATATCGACGCCACTAATATTAACACTTCCTGGGCCAACCGAACGAAGTCTGAATGCTCTCAAACTATAAGGGCCTCCAAGAAAAAATTGTTTGATATAGGGTAAAAATGAAGAGTTTCCAAACGCTTTTGCATATCCAAATTTAAAACGGGTATGAATAGAAGTCGGCTTATTTATTTTATAGGCATAAATTAATTCGGTTTGCATTTTTGCAAATTGAGAAATTGGAACATTGTTGAATTTAATGGATTCATCCTTATTAAGATTTAATAATTCATTGGTTAAAAATGGCATATTTCCAGCCATTTCCGCATTGAATTTAAATTGAAATATATGTTTATTATTTATTGAATTATTTATAAACACAAATTGATAATTTGAGCCAAGTATTAACGCATCCGAAAAGGAGGCTTTTAGATATGGATTTCGATTAAGAATATCAATAAATTCAGGTTTTAGAGAATTTTGAGGTAAAAATATATAACTGATTGAAAATGGATTGTAAAAATGCCTAATCTTAGGATTTTTAGACCATTCATATCCAAAATTAAGTGCCAAATTGTGTAAATCGTAAAATGCCAACCTTTTTTCAAAAGCATAACGACCTGAAATATTAGTTCGATATACAATTAATTTATTTTTATTAACGTAAAAAGGTACCATCAATTTATCGATGGAATAATTACTTACTAAGGCGATATCGGATCTAGAAATAATACTTCTATCAGTACTAGCATCAGATCGTAAAGTGAAATTAAATTCTAAACCAGTTGTTAATGAAAGTGAAAAACGGTCGGCACTTTTGGTTAGGTTTTTATTATTGTAGTTAAAATTGATATTGCTACCAATCAATCCTAATGAACTGTTATAAGCCGAAACTCCTGTTGAAAAAAATTGTTTTCGGTAGGGGACGAGGGAATACAATGCATTGATTGAGTTCGGTTTATTGGCAGTAAAGCTAAAGTTTGAATTTATGATTTTAAAATTATTTAAATCGGTCAAACGCTGAATGGTTCTAATATTATTGGTTCTGGAATAAAATGAATCTTTCTTTAGCTCGAAAAAATTATAAAGAAAGCGCTCGTTGTATAGTTTCTCATTTTTATTTTGAAAAAATACGACATTTTGAATTCGTTTGACATCAAGTTGCTCATTTTCTGTTTCATTTTTAGAAACTACTACAAAGATTGAATCAACTAAATATCTTTTAAAATCATTCGTGTCGGTTTCTTTTTGAATTTTCACATATAAATCTATTTCATTATTTTCTTTAAATGTATCTAAATCAAATTCGATAAATTCTTTATTAAATGTATAATATCCAGCCTCGTTGATCAAATTTGTAATGCGTTGCCTTTCTTGTATTAATAAATCTACATTAAAAACGTCATTAGTTTCAATTAATCGATTTGTTTTGTCTTGAATTACATGTCGCATCAGAGGTGATGCGGTATCATAAATTATAGTCCGATATTTATAAGGTTTATTAGGGTATATATTATAGTTAACAATTGTTTTTCTATTCCTTGTCTCTACTTTTGTTTGTATTTTATTGTCAAAATATCCAATATTTGAATAGTAATTACTAAATCGAATCTCGGACTTTTTTACTTGTGTACTATCAAAAATAACAGGTTGAGCACCAATTTTGGTTTTCATGAATTGAGAAAAACGAGTCACTTTTTTTCGGTTGTAAAATGACCATATATTTAATGAAAGCGGAAAAACGCCTAAAAGTTTTTTATTGGGCTGCTGAATTGGAATTTTGAATAAATCGTCTTTATAAAAAAAATCATTAATCAAATCTTTTTCTACACCTACTACCTCAATTTTATTTTGAGTTAAAAGGGTGTCTTGTTCCGGAATTTGATTCATTACGCCACAAGATTGCAGCTGCAACAATAGAATAGTTGTTGCAAAATAATAAAAAAAATGTATTTTTGATTTCAAATCTTCAGAATTGGCCACAAATTTACAAATAAAATTTATAAAAAGTTTACATCTTAAAAAAAACAGAGTTTTAAATCAACTTTTTATTATCGAAGGGGATAAAAATATTGATGAATTGATACATCAAAAAGATTTTAAAATTCATTCAATTTATGCGGTGGATTTTTCAAAATTACCTCAAAATACTAAAAAACTAAACATTGAAGCTATTAGTGAAAAACAAATGGAGCAAATAACTTGTTTGGCTTCCCCTTCCAATATACTTGCTTTGGTGCATTATCCAGTTTATAGCAAGATGAATCAAATGGATTGGTTGCAATTATACTTAGACGATATAAAAGATCCTGGAAATTTAGGTACTATAATCCGAACGGCACATTGGTTCGGTATCGAACAAATTTTTTTATCACCAGGATGTGTTGATGTTTTTAATCCAAAAACAATTCAATCCTCAATGGGGTCTATTTTTTATGTAAAAACAAAAATACAACCATTTGAAGAGGTGATATCCGAATCAAAATATCAAGATATCTATGGGGCATTATTTGATGGCGTTTCGCATCGTAACGTCAATTTTAAAAGCAAAAGTTTATTAGTAATCGGAAGCGAATCGCATGGGATTTCAAAAGAAGTCCAAACTAAAATTCAAACTAAAGTGACCATTCCACGTTTTTCAAATACCGAATCGCTTAATGCGGCCATCGCCACATCCATTTTAATTGATCAATTTAGAGCGTGTTTTGAAGGCTAAATAATTCATTTTTTTAATTATAATATTGCTAATTATAAAATAGCATTTATAATTTTTCCCGTATCTTTGCGGCTATTTTTAACTTTTTAATTATTTTTTTATGAAAATCCAAAATCAAATGGTATGCAGCTTAGAATATGTATTGCATGTTGAAGAAAATGGACAAATGAATTTAGTCGATCAATCGACTCCTGAGCATCCGCTTACCTTTTTGATGGGCGTTGGACAATTACTTCCAAAGTTTGAAGAAAATTTGATGGGCAAAATTGTAGGAGACAAAGTTTCTTTTTCTATAAATGCTGAAGATGGATATGGTGTTTCAAATTCGGAAGATATTGTAGCCATTCCTAAAGAAAATTTTAATCATCCAGATACAGGTCAGTTTGATGCGGAAATTGTTAAAGTGGGTGAATTTATTCCGTTGCAAGATCAAGATGGAAATCCATTCAATGGAAAAGTAGTTTCTATCGAAAATGAAATGGTAACTATTGACTTTAATCATCCTTTGGCTGATAAAACACTTAATTTTGATGTAACCGTTCTTGAAGTTCGTGAAGCCACTCAAGAAGAATTGGATCATGGTCATGCTCATGGTTTAGGAGGACATCAACATTAAAATCATTTTTAAAGAGTTATTGAATTCTTACAAAATGAAAAAAAGTGTACTCATTACAATTATATTAATAACTAGTGCTTTTAGTGCTAGTTATTTTTTTTATCAAAGGTATTTTACAATTCCTGATTTTAATATAAATAAACTTGAACTTGTAGATTTAAAACAAAATAACTTTCAAGTAAATACTAAACGAAAAAAACCACTTATTATTCATTTTTGGGGAACTTGGTGCGGTCCTTGCCGATCCGAAATGCCGGATATCCAAAAAATATATGACATTTATAAAGACAAAATTGATTTTGTATTGATTTCGGACGAAAGATCCATAGAGCAGCTACCTTTCTATATCGAAAAATATCAATTTAATCTTCCATTTTATCATAGTATAAAACCCTTGAAAGATTACGATGTGTATTCAATACCTGTAACATACATTTATGACCATAAAGGTGTTTTGGTATATTCAAATTTAAATCCACTTCGCTTTGAAGAATGGGATATTCAAATTAAAAAACTATTGCCACAATAAAAAAAGGACTTGAAAACCAAGTCCTTTTTTATATTATAAAATGCTATTTATTCCGTTTTTCTTTCATTTTTTGTTTTAACGCTTCTTTTTGTTCTTCGGTTAAGCTGTTTCTAAAAGCTTCACGCTTTTCTTTTATATCGCTTTGATTTGCTTTTTTAATTTCACGCATCTTTTCTTTTTGCTCTGGTGTTAAGTTCAAATCTTTACGCATTTCTTTTATTTTACCCATTTTTTCTTTTTGTTCTGGTGTCAAAACTTTTTCCATCGCTTCTTTTTGTTCCATGCGCTCTACTTTTAAAGCTTCGCGTTTTTCTTTTTGTTCAGGGGTTAATTCAAATTGCTTTGGGGGCGTTGCATTTTGAATTGCAGGTACATTTTGAGAATAAGCATTTTCAATTGAAGCTATTGCAATGATTCCTAATAATAAAGATTTTTTTAAATAATTCATAATGTTAATAATTTAAGGATTAAAAATATATCTTTTGAGTGGTATTTTTCATAAAAGTTTAAAATTTTAAATATTTTTAATTATAAATATTCATTGCAAAAATAGTAAATTTGTATTTTAATATTAAATATGAAGCATTTTGTCCTTTGTTTTTTAGTTCTTTTATTTCCTTTTTTATCTTTTTCTCAAAAAGATTCGACTAAAAAGATACAATCTATTGTGATGTTTTCGCCAAGTTTTGGATATCAATTTGCCTTTGGCAAACATGCAGATTTTTTCACAAATAACAGTAGAGCCGCAATGAATATTTCATATAAATTCCCAAGCAACATAACGGTAGGCGTTGAAGCGGCTTTTATGTTTGGTGCCGAAGTTAAAGATTTATCTTTATTAGGCGATATGACCAATTCAAATGGTTTTATTTTAGGCAAAAATCTGACAGTTGAACAGCCTTCTTTAGAAGGTAGGGGAGGACATTTGAATTTTGAAGTAGGTAAAATATTTACGCTTTCTAAGAAAGATCCACATTCAGGTATTCATCTCAAAGGAGGCTTAGGATATATGTTTTATTCGGCGTATGCGTCAACCGATTTTTTGAATATTCCGCAACTTAATAATGATTATCTCAATGGTTATGACCGTGCAATGGGTGGCGTTAGTTTTTCGCAATATATTGGTTATACTTTTTTTGGATCCGGAAGATTATTAAATTTTAGCTTAGGTATCGAAAATATTTTTGCCTTTACGTCTAGTTTAAGAACTTGGGATTTCAAAGAAAATCAAAGCATCGAAAATTTAAAAGAAACAAAATGGATGGTAGGACCTAAATTGTATTTCACGATTCCTTTATATATTAAAAATAAATCCTATTTTACGGAGAACTATTTTTATAATTAAAGGTTATGATTTTTGTTTATAATATATTCATTAATTTATTACAATTTGCTTTTTTAATTGGGTCCTTTTTTAGTGATAAAATACAAAACGGATTAAAAGGAAGGCAAGCGTTTAATTTTAAACAACTTAATGATTTACAAGGCGCTATATGGTTTCATGTGGCTTCCTATGGTGAGTTTGAACAAATAAAATATTTTATACATTGTATTAAAAAGAAACATTCAGGTCAAAAAATAGTCGTAACATTTTTTTCACCATCGGGTTATTTGCAAGCGTTAAAAAATAAGGACATCGATGCCGTTTTTTATCTTCCTTTTGATACAAAATCAAATGCTATTCAATTTTTAAATCATCTCCAACCTTCGATGGTATTCTGGGTGCGTTATGAATTTTGGTTTCATTTTTTATTCCAAATCAAAAATCTAAATATTCCATTGTATCTTATTAATGGTGTTTTTTCGAAATCGTATAACTTTTTATATGCGAATTTCCTTAAAATGATATT
>JBIPPB010000096.1:0-5698 GCA_044368655.1 Chitinophagales bacterium
AAAGAAATTAAAAATATGGTATTTAAATTGGAAATATGGTCTAGTGAACTTCTCGATAAGGTACAAGCTTTTCTTCATTCAGATGAAAGTAAAGAATGTGATTCACTTAGAATGTTGATACAAAGCTCCAACTTCGAATTTGATGTAAGTTATAGTTCTAGAATGCTTAACTATTATGATGAAAAAGGATACATAAAAGCATATAGAATTCGTAATGGTAAGCGTAGATTTTCAATATCGGATGTTCTTGCTTTAGAGTTTTCGTTATATTTAAATCAAATTGGACTCTCTGATGATATGATTAAACAATACAATTGCTTAATTAATAAAAAACAAATATATGGTTATAGTGTATTTGATCTTGCAATTTTTTATGCTTTAACAACTATTGGTCTAGAGGATTTATGGTTATATCGTTCAGAAGAAAACAAGCAACATTTATTGACAATAAAAAATCGTGAACATAGAACTTACTTTTCATTAAGCAATGAAATTAGAAAATTAATAAAAAATCCTAAAGACAAGGTTTTCGAAAATGCTAAACTATTTAAATTCTTTCCAAAATTTTTATTAGAAATTGACAAAGTAAGAGATAAAATAGGTATACCTTTATTAAATAAACAATTTTTCAATATTTCAAAGGAAATGGATATAGAAAAGGTAATTAATGACTTTGATATAGATGATGCAAATATATTTCAACAATTACCTCTTAATGTATTAAACAAAAATTTCAAATATTACATAAAAAATAAAGAAGGAGAATTTTATGGAATTAATGTCGAGGGTATAGGTAAGAGAGATTTTATACCAAATGAGTACAAAGATAAAGTAATAAAAAGAGTAGAGGATCTTAATGAAAATATAAAGATACTTATTAAAGCATAATACTGAACCTCCTATATAATTAAATATTATATAAAACCATCGTGGACATGGGATGGCGAAGCTATGTCGAAATTAAAATGTAAATTATTAACTTATGTATACAAATTATTCTCAAAACAACAAAACAACAAGTATCAATGAACTTTTCATGGATCTAACACTAAAAAATTTAGAAACTTCCGAGAAACTTCAGATACTTAAACAAAAAATTAATGACTTAGAAAATAAAAAAGAAATTAATTTAATACCTAGTAATGAATATAAAGAAGTAATGAACCTTAAAGATGTTACAAAGTATACTGGATTATCAACAAGTACGATTTATAAAAAAACAATGAATAGAGAGATTCCTCATTATAAGGTCTCTAAAACTTTATTTTTCAAATTTGAAGAAATAAAGAAATGGCTACTTTCAAATAAAGTTGAAACAAAAGATGAAATTATAATGAAAGTAAGAAATGTTTCTTAATTATTATTCTATTAAAATATAATTTAAAGACAAATAAATAATGAAAAAGTATAACAAAAGTATAACACAAATAAAAAAGCCTTTGCAAAATTACTGCAAAGGCTTGTAAATACTAGTGGGCTCTACTGGATTCGAACCAGTGACCCTCTGCTTGTAAGGCAGATGCTCTGAACCAGCTGAGCTAAGAACCCCTTTCTCGTTTTGAGAGTGCAAATATAAAGGTTATTTTTTAATTTCAATGTTTTTTTTAGTATTTTGTTTCAAAAATTTTACAACCTATTCATTATCATTAAGAAAAAAAAATTATTTTTTTAAATCTCGTATTTCTCGCTTCCAATATTCATATACTTTATCCGGATTTTTTACAGAAAACCATAACCATTCGTAATATAAATTGCGTTTTTCGAGCGCATTTAAGTATATTTCTTTATGATGACTTCGTACTCGTTCATTGATATGATAGCCCATTAACGCGGCAGCAACTGAAACATTATAACTTTCGGTAAAACCATACATCGGGATTTGAATAAATCCATCAGCATGAGCCATTACTTCATCGGAAACACCTGCATGTTCATTTCCTAAAACTATAGCTAATGGTTTATCTATAGGCACTGTTTCGGGCGTATAATTATTTTCATTATGAAGCGTACTAGCAAAAACTCGATAACCTTTGGATTTTAAATCTTGAATACAATCTACACTTCCATTGGATTCAGGATAATTATAAATATGTGTCCAATTAAATGCGCCTCTGGTAATGGCTCTATTTCTCTTTAATGTCCCTTCAAATGGTATATTGTAAAAATCTTGGAAACCTAGACATTCAGAGGTTCGAACAACAGCATGAACATTATGATCATCTAATAATTTTTCCGCTACAAAGCAGCAATATTTTGTTCGCTGTTCTATGGTTTTCTTTAAAATTTCTTGCCTTTCTATAGTAATCATAGTTAATATAAAATCCATCAAATCAGGATTAAATGTCGTTCGATAAGGTAAAAAACTATCCGTATTTTTTATTGGCATATATTTCCATTCACATATAACAAAGGATGCACCTCATTTAAATGAACATTTTTTATTGAATTTTGAAGATTTTCTTCAAAAGGAATTCGAACTCTAATGTAATTAGGCGAATATCCATTTATAAAACCATTATCATTTTCTTGTTCAAACAAAACGGGATATTCTTTATTCAAATGGTTTTCATAATAAGCGCGTTTCAATTTATCGCTTAAAATTCTAAAACGTTTATTTCGGTTTCTTCGAACTTCTATAGGAACCTGTATTTCTGATTTTGCAGCTCGCGTGTTCAATCTTTCTGAATATGTGAAGACATGAAGGTATGAAATATCTAAACTATTAACAAAAGCATAGCTTTCTTCAAAAAAGTCATCCGTTTCCTCAGGAAATCCAACAATGACATCGACACCTATAGCCGCATGAGGTATTTTATTTCGAATATAAGCAATTCTATTTCGATATAATTCGGTATTATACTTTCGATGCATAGCCTCCAAAATTGTATCCGAACCACTTTGTAAAGGAATATGAAAATGGGGCATTAACTTTTTGCTTTGAGCTACCAAATCAATAATTTCTTCGGTCAGAAGGTTGGGTTCAATCGATGAAATACGAATTCTTACACCATCTTCAATAGCATCAATACATTTAAGAAAATCATACAAAGATTCCTCCGTACGATTTTTACCATCTTCCGTTTTACCAAAATCACCTGTATTGACTCCTGTTAAAACAATTTCTTTTACACCTGTAGCGGCCGCTTTTTTATAAATTTCAATGGTTTTATCCACACTTTGACTTCGACTTCGGCCACGAGCTAGAGGAATAGTACAAAACGTACAAAAATAATCACAACCATCTTGAATTTTTAAAAACGTACGCGTACGATCTCCAGATGAAAATGTTGGATAAAACTCGTTAACGGCTTTAATATCGCCAGAAAACACTTTTTGTTGGTATTGGTCCATTTGATCTAAATGGGTTACCAATTTATACTTATCGGAAGTACCTAAAACTAAATCGACACCATCTATGGAAGCTATTTCCTCTGGTTTTAATTGTGCATAACATCCAATAATAACAACTTTTGATTCTGGAGCTTTTCGTTTAACTTGACGCACCAAAAATTTACATTCTTTATCCGCATTTTCGGTAACACTACACGTATTTATCACATAAAAATCAGCCAATTCTGTAAAATCAACCTTAGAGTAACCCCCATCAATTGCTAAGTTAGCCAAACTTGAAGTTTCACTATAATTGAGCTTACATCCTAATGTATGAAAGGCTATTTTTCGATTGTATTGCATGTTATATTTCTATGTAATTAAAGGTATAGTTTTTAATTTTGAATTTCTTCTTTAATGCTTCATCTTGAATGGCATTGGGTTTAAATCCAGTGTAATAAACTTCAACTTTCTTCTCATCAAATTGAATTTCTTTTGATTGAATGACACAAGTATTAGAACCTATAGCTTCATTTAAATAACTTTCAATATTATGCGTTGCAATAGCTTTTTTAAGCAATGTAGAAGAAAAATAAACACCTGAAATAAAAATAATTAAAGTTAAACTATAAACTAAAATCTGAAATCTTTTTGACAACTTATTTTGTTGTATCCCAACAATAAGACTTAAGAAGTAAGCTCCGAATATAATAAAAAATAAAATAACTAAAAAGATATACAAAGCTTGGTGTACCAAATGAAAATCACTATGAATCAAACCAAAACCTACTATTGCTAATGGTATAATAATCCCTGTCGCAATGCTAACTGCAATCATCATCACTTGAAATCGATTTTTAAGAATAGATACAAATCCAGCTATACCACCTAAAAAGGCTACCAAAATCTCGGAAAATGACACATTTGCAACTTTTAAAATATTGACATCCGAAATATAAATCGGAGTAATATAAAAATATAGAATACTTACAAAAATCGAGATTAGTAAAACAATTAAAATCGTTTTGATTGATTGATGTATAATCTCTAAATCTTTAATAAATAAACCATAACCTAGAGCATAAAAAGAAAGCAGGAAAGGAAATAATAATAGGCCGCCAAATAACGCCATATATGAACTGGTATTTAAACCAATACAAACTAAAAGTACCGATACTAACAATCCTATTAGTTGTTCTTTACGAATACTGGATTGAATTTTCATTCTTTCATGAATCGATTTCGATAAATCCTCAATATTTATGTTTAATAATTTTTGAATTTGAATCTGAATGTTTTGCACTTTTTTAAATTTAAAATACAAAAATAAGATTTTTTAAGCAAATGATAGATTTAGTATGCTTCTTTATATTTTAAAATTAAGAAAATGTATTTGAATTCTTTTTGAAAATATCAACAAATTAGAAAAACAAAAAAAGCCTCTGCAATAAATCGCAAAGGCTTGGAAATACTAGTGGAGGCGACAGGAGTCGAACCTGCGACCCTCCCAATTGCATGTCGGGATAGCATCTAGCCTTTTAAATTGATTAATAATTCAATATACTTTCTTGATTTTTTCTTCTTTATCTCTTTCTCGCGACTTATCGCTTCCGTTTTCATTTCATACGTTTCTTGATACTTCAACTCCCAATCATTTGTTTTTGATGTAAAGCCGCCTTTATAATTTGAATTATGTTTACGAATACGCTCTTTAACTTCTTCAGAAGTATAACCAATGTAATATTTATCAAAATTTTGAGAATAATGTATATAGACGGTAAACATATAAATACATAAATAAAAAAAGCCTCTGCAATAAATTGCAAAGGCTTGGAAATACTAGTGGAGGCGACAGGAGTCGAACCTGCGACCCTCTGCGTGCAAGGCAGATGCTCTAGCCAACTGAGCTACGCCCCCAAGTTATTTTTGTAGTCCCGCCCAGATTTGAACTGGGGACCTCTACATTATCAGTGTAGCGCTCTAACCAACTGAGCTACGAGACTTTGTGTACCCATTGGGTAAACAAAAATAGCTCCACATTATTTGATGAAGAGCTAAATATTCTTATAAAAAAGAAAAGATAAAAAAAACGAAAGAAGCAACTATACTCCTTAATTGTAGAAGCCTCTAAAAAGGAGGTATTCCAGCCGCACCTTCCGGTACGGCTACCTTGTTACGACTTAGCCCCAGTTACTGGTTTTACCTTGGACAGCTCCTTACGGCTACCGTCTTAGGGTACACCCAACTTCCATGGCTTGACGGGCGGTGTGTGCAAGGTCCGGGAACGTATTCACCGCAGCATGGCTGATCTGCGATTACTAGCGATTCCAGCTTCATAGAGTCGAGTTGCAGACTCCAATCCGAACTG
>JBIPPB010000097.1:0-5691 GCA_044368655.1 Chitinophagales bacterium
AGAAAATAAAGCTTTGTGGGATTGGGCTGCTGATTATGATAAGCAAGTTAAAAAGAATAGAGAAGAATTATCAAAGAAGATTCATACTTGTCAGTGGTGTTCTACAAGATTTAAAGGTATAGGATTCAGTATTGACTTTAGTGGCTGGGAACAAGCAGTGGATGGGGTCGATTTTTGCAGCCAAAAATGTGCTTATGAATATAAAAGCGAATATAAAAAGAATAAAAAGTCTTCGTCTTGGTAGTATTATAGAGCTAAAAATATCTTTAAAGGAGCTGGATGGCGAATTGATGAGATTTTTGGAATTGTACCAGGAGATTATAGTGAGCTTTTATTAGATATTTATATTCCAGAATTTTGCAGCAAGCGTTGTGCTTATGATTATAAATATATGAAGTAATGTTATTAGAAAAATATTGCAATTTTAACTTTTTGCATATTATTAAAGGATCCTATTAAAGGATCCTCTCAAGACATTACTGTGAACGCCATATAATTAGTTTGTTATAAGCTATGATAATACCCTATTTTACAGGGTTTTGTTATAAAGTATCTGATATATGTTCAATATAAAGCTCCATTTTTTCTGAAAATTCAGGAATTCCTGTTGCCTTTAGGTAAATTACTTTGCCATTTAAACCGCTATTTTGCAATACAACTGTTTCATATGGGCTAAAGGAGAAGATAGCCGTACCATAAGGCGCATTGCTTGGTATGATTGCATTATACTTTACATCCTCGAATCTAACCCTTCCTTTCAATAGAATAACAGAGTCAGCTGATTCCAACAACCGTTGAAATTGAATAGTCTCAGGACGACAGTATACAACCAGCAAACCAGATTGGTGTTCGGTCATTAAGCCAATTAAAGGCTCATCTTCTTTGCGCATACAATGAACTAATACTCTGCCATTGAAAATTAGTTCAGTATTGTATCTGGTAATAATCTGATCAAATTTTCCCAGATTATTGATTAATTTTTCTGGTAATTTATATCCTCTATTATTAGTTATCATTGCTAAGTTCTTTAAGTTTTTGATAAAAATCAAATAATTGTTGCCAGTCATTATAGTCACCCAGATTAGTTACAATAACTCCTACAAAATCATCATTAAATTCTATATTATAAATTGTCATAGAATTTATTGAGTCAATGAATTTTATAAAATTAAAAAGCAAATCACCTTTGATTTTAAATCTCAATGACTTAATCTCATTATTGTTGTAATCTTCATTTTCTATATCGTTACTATTTTGTAATAGTCTATCCAACAACATTTTTAGTTGTATTTCGGTGATTTTATATCGTTTGTTTTGTTTGATAGAGTTAGTAATTTGCTCACTGAATCCTTCAGCTAATTTGTATTTTTTTCTAAGGTTAATTAGGTATTCATTGTCGGCATAACCACTTATTGCTGATGCAAAATCTTTTCTTTCTTCCGTTGCATCCCTCGACAAATCAACAGAAAGTTTTACAACATCTAGTCGATTTGATTTTATAAATTTACTTATTGCAGAAGCTCTTGTGCCTGTATACTTTGCAATCGTATTGATATATTGGTCTTCAACTTCGATAATATCTATCGGTTTACTCTCGCTATTTTTTTCATTTGATGCTTTCATTTCGTTTTTTAACATGAATGTTTATTTTATATAAATAGTTAATTTTTATATAAAATTTATAAGATTTAGTTGACGAAAGTGCACATAGAAATAAAGGAATTATCAAATAAACCTCTTATTTGATTTAATAAGCTCAGGATTAATTGCAGTATTAGTAGATTTTTATTTTAAACTTTTCAACACAACAAAACAACAAGTTTTTAGTTAAAAAATGTTGTTTTTTGAAATAAAACAATATATTTGCATTTGAGTATAATATAAAATTGAAAAAATATGTCAAGCAAAATTAATATTGAAAAAATAGTGTTTGATTCATCTGAGATTGGATTATATTTAATAAATATTATAGAAAGTTTGAATAAACTTGAAATAGAAATGTTTACCTTTTAATAAAATTATTTACAATAGAAATAACTAAAAATGGAGACCAGATACCATTTAAATAAACGGGGCTAAATCTGAAAAGCCATAGGAGTAGGAATTTTAAAAAAAATATGCCGTCACCTTTTATTTCATATTACATATCGTATGTAGAAGCTCATCTCTTTCCTTTTTTTGGAAAAGAATGCTTGGTTCAATGCAAAATTCCTAGAGTGCTACAAGAAAATGGCGATCCTTTGCAAATACCTGTTCCATGGGAGTGGTCAAATACAAGAAGTATTGAAGACTATGTATATGAAAATGGCGTTTTGAAAGCATTAAAAGTTGATTTTAGTTTTTGAGTATTTGATTGTATTTTTGTATTATATTTTTAAAAATTATGACTAATAAACATGATAAAAATTTAAAAGAGCTGCTTGAAAATTTAAAAATTAATGATTTTGATGAAGAAAAGACAAAGGATCTTGAAGAACTTCATAATTTATCAATAAATCAAATTAAAAAAAACAATGGAGAACTATTGCAGATTCCCCCATTTGAAAAGCATCCATATATTGAAGATTTAGATATAGAAAGTAATGTTGCAGGTTTAATGATTGGAACTTTCCCTCCTATCACATATTTGTGCGATACACTTAGTTTAGATAACTTAACATTCAAAGGAAAATCTAGTAAAGGATTAAAAAAACCAAAGATTAGCTATTTTCATGGAAATGAAGGAACATTTTGGGACTTTGCTCCAATTGATTTTCCTAAGATTATAAATTATCCAAATCGTTCAAATCGTAAAGAAATCTTAAAAGAAGAACTAAGTAAATTGAATATACATTACACTGATATAATTAGATATTGTCAAAGAAAATTAGGAAAAACAAATAGTGGTAAAGTTCGATATACAGCTAATGATACAGATTTACACAACATTGTTTTAAACAATCAAGTTGTCGACTTTCTTTTAAAAAATAATTCAATAAATAGAATTTATTTTACTAATTCATGTTTGTTTGGGAAAAGTGGAAACTTTTTTTCATCTAAAGGAGAATATAGTTTAACTAAAAATGATGCTTTTCAACTTTTTTTGAAATCTTTGAATTCTCAAGGATTAAATATTGAAATATTTTTCCCCAACTCAGATTTAGGATGGATAAATATTAATGAAAATAAAACAATGACTAAAGAGCAAAGATTATTTTTAAACATCAATTTAAAAACTAAAGTTGTAGCTATATTAAGATTAAAGAATAAAGACATTCAAAAAACTTTTTATATAGCTTCATGTGTAAGCCCAGCAGCTACTAGTAAAAATAGAAACACAAGTCAAAAGAATCCATGTGTAATGAATTATTCTACCATACATAAAGTAACTATAGAAGATAGTCCAAAAGCTCTTTTAAAAGAAACAATTAGTGCTTTTTTCAACGACAAATTAGATGAAATTATAGTTTACAATGAATAATTTAATTAAATCGTTCCATAAAATTTATTTTTTAAATATAATATTATTACAATGAAGTCAACCAGTTTTTTAATTTTATTTTTATATTTGCTTTCAAGTTGTCAAACTCCTGAATGGAAAAAAAGAGGCTTTGAATCAGAATATAATTACAATGAATATATTAATGATAGTATAGAGAAAGCCAATAAGATATTTTTTGAAAAGTCTTATGCTAGTTCATCTGTAGTTGCAACCTTTACACATCATTATATATCTAATATTGTTACAAAAGAGTCAGAAACTATAAGCATTTCTTATTCAGGAATTTTAAGAAGCCATTATACATTTAATGGAGGTACAGAAACTTTTTATAAAGTTGATTATAAAAACTCTGAATTTTGGGATGGCGCTGTTTATGGGAAAGGGATTTATTTAGCGATAATTGACGAGAAAGGAAGAACTGGTCATATTAAGTTTGAGGAAGATAGAGATGGTCATGTATTTAGGTATGATCAATGGAAGTTATTTTGGCATTGGTTTGATGGTAGTAAGGATGAAACACCAAATATGCATACAGAATCTCCATATCTTTATGTTTTTTGGAATTATTTAAAAGAGAATTACCCCATGAATTTCAAAGATTTTTCTTATTCTGAAAATCCAAAAAAATAATGTCAAATGTTGATACAAGTACTTTATTTAAAAAATAATAAAACAATATAAATGAGTAATAAAAATATTATTATTGGGGGTGGTGCATTTGGATTTATCACTGGTTGTATCGTAGGTTTTTTATCATGTTCATACGATATGGTATCAAGCTTGATTGCGGCATTTCCAACAGGTGTTTTTTTTGGAATAATTGGATTAATATTTGGATGGGTATTTTCTCTGTTTAATAATGAATCTTAAAGAAAAAACAAGGTATATATATACAAAAGTATATATATATATATATATATAATCATTGTCTATTCAGCCCTATCAAAAAAAGAGGGGAGTATTCTGAAGATCTATAAATGTAAATAAAATTTTAAAATGAAAAAAGTACAAACAATATTATTTGGCATTTCAATTCTAATTAGCTGCAACGGAAGAGAAATAAAACAATCTGAGGGTTATTCAGGGGCAAAATATATTGCTCAAAGTACACTTGAAGGTTCTACCAAGCAATATTTAGAATTTAACTTCATTACTGATTCTTTATGTGAAATTTTTCGGAATCAGTATGATGTTGAAAGCGATAAATTATATAACTATGAGGGAAGCAAGAAAAACTATAAGTATTATTTAGAAAACAAACATCTTGTATTTGTTAAAACAGGAGTTTATGGACAAGATACTATACGCTTAGAAATCAGAGGTGATAATTTAGTTTGGCATTATGGCAATGTTTCTAAAGGTTTAGATGGTTATCCTCAAATTGAGTTAAGTAGATATTAAACCGTTCTAAAAGTACCTAATAGTTATAGGTTTTTGTAATAAAAAAAACAACCTGAATTTTTTATCGATTTAATTATTTAAAATGAGTAATATTTTTTTTTGTAAGACATTATTTTTAATACAGTTTCTACTTTTTAGCTGTTCTAACGAACCAAGTAAAGATAGTGAAATTGCTAATAATAAAGAAAAAGGCATCTCACTTATTAATTCAATAATTCAAATTACAGGACAAGATTTTAATAAAGGTTCAAGTTCTTCAGGTTTTGTAGAAGGAGAAGCAGTTATGAAAATAATACCAAGTGAATCAGAAGTTCAAGTAATCGTTAAGTATCGTTATTTAATGTCTTCTGGTATAAAAGAAGCAACAGAAAGAGGTCATTTAGAAGACTTTGTTATTACTGATGATGGTGTAAATAATACCAAAGTAATAAGAGCAGATTGGATTAACCAAGATGCTGGAAATGGTACCTTTGTTTTGAAAAGTTACAGCGAAGATGATCCAAAAACAATAATTGCTCAAATTAATGCAAAAGGAGGTGGTAATTGGTATCATAACACAAGGGTTGAGTTAACTGATGAAGAATATGATAAGTTTTTAAAAGCTGCATCTGTAAATGAAGAATCTTTGTTTGATAATAATAATTCTAAAAATGATTTATCAGATGTAAAAAATACAATATCCTCAATAACTATTGGTACTCAAAACTGGATGACTGAAGATCTATCTGTAACTCAGTTTAATAATGGAGATATAATACAAGAAGCTCGTTATGCTAAAGAATGGGAAAAACTGTGTAAAGATAAAATTC
>JBIPPB010000032.1:0-19679 GCA_044368655.1 Chitinophagales bacterium
AAATAAAACCGAGCACTTTTACTTTAGGTTTTACGTTCCAAAAAGAGGTTAACTCAGGAAATGCAATTATTTGAAAAGTGACTTCAAAATTGCTTGAATGTCGAGTTTTAATACCCATGGTATTCCATTCTTTTTCAACCCAAGCATTTAGAGGAATCGTAAAATATAAGGTGTCTTTGAGATTCGAAACTCTAAATGGACTTTTCTTAAAAATTTGGCACTTGATGCGATCATTTTGATTGTCTTCAAAACTGGTGTCGGAATAAAGATTAAAAGGCGCTTTTTCATTCAGCATTTTTTCAATTGTAAAAAGCGGTATCTCAATTTCGATATTGCTTTCTGAAATCTGTAGTACTTTTTTTTGACTAAAAACAATAGGCGTTGCAATCAAGAAAAAATAAAAAAAGAAGGAATATTTTAAATTAAATATATTTGTGAGTTTCATTGATGAATCGTCTAATAATGATTACAAAAGTAATAGAACTTTTTAAAACGAATCAATCCTTTTTTAAAGGTTTGTCCATTAATTTATTCCTAAGGGTTATTGCCGTTATCGCCACATTGATTTCAGGAATTTTAATAACCCGAAGTATCTTAGAGGAGGGGAGAGGTGTGTATAATTTGTTTATTACTTCGCTGACCATGTTTAATTTATTTTTAAATTTTGGATTTAATAGTAGTGCGCTTACAATATCAAATCAATATCCCGAAAAACGGATTTCTTTTTTTAGTTTTAACATTTTAATCGCATTTGTCTCCTCTTTACTTCTTGGATTTTTGCTTTTATTTCTTCCAAACTTAATTCCTTTAAAATCCACCACAATAATCTTTTTATTTATAATAACATATCTGATGTATTCGATTCAATTAACGGTAAGAAGTTTAATGATCGGTCAAGATGATATTATTTTTTCGGGAAAAGTAGATGCGGTTATTAAAGTTATTGTGCTTTTATTTTGTATCCTTTTGTTTTACAATGATTTATTAAGTATAACATCGTCAATTCTATTAATTTTTTCAGAGTATTTGGTATATACAACTATTGGAGTTTTTAAGCTTAAAATCAAAAAACTAGATTTTAAAATGGATTTTATTTTCTTAAGAACGCTTTTTAATTTTAATACCAAATCGTATATTTTTGGAATTTGTTTTTTTATATTATTGCGAGGCGATCAATATATTGTAAAATATTTTTTAGGAAATTTTCAAACCGGAATTTACACACAATCGGGAGTTATTACAGAACAATTACAGATATTAAGTGCGATTGCCGCAACGATGTTTATTCCAAAATTCTTAAAGGAAAAAGATTTTAGAGTGGTTATACAAAAAACAAATAAGCTATTACTTTTTGTATTGGTCTTAAACCTAATAATAGGTCTGGTATTTTATATTATGGCACCATGGGTCATCGAAGTCTATTTTAAAAATAAAAATCAAATCTCTATTGATACGCTTCGTATATTATTAATCGGATTTATTCCTTGGTCGCTTTATGCAGTGCTCAATATCATGATGCACAGCGTGCGCTATAAAAAATCAAATATTGTTATTTTAGGTACCATTACGGTTGCCAATATTTTGATTAATTATATTTATGGCGCCCAGTTTGGGATTCGATTTATTGCAATAGTTTCTACATGTTCTTATTCCATCTTGTTTATTTGTAGTTATTTTGATATGTTTTACCTTAAAAAAAGAAATTATATCAAAAAAACAAACAGACTGGAATACTAGATTAAACATTTTTTCCACAACTAAAAGATATACTTAACATGATTAAGTTATTAATAGCTAAATTTGTGCAATCGACAACATAAAAAATTAAATAATAAAATGAGTACAGTACAAGAAACAGAATGTTTGATTATTGGTTCAGGACCTGCAGGTTACACCGCGGCTATTTATGCATCTCGTGCAAATTTAAATCCAATTTTATATCAAGGAATGGAAGCGGGAGGTCAATTAATGACCACAAATGATGTTGAAAATTTCCCAGGTTATCCCAATGGAATTAATGGTCCATCGATGATGGAAGATATAAAAATTCAAGCGGCTCGTTTTGGTGCCGATATTCGTTTTGGAATCATCGCTAAAGTCGATTTTTCGAATCAAAAGCCACCTTTTTTATGTACTGCCGATAATGGTACCCAAATCTTAGCAAAAACAGTTATCATAGCTACAGGAGCTACCGCAAAATGGTTGGGAATTGATAGTGAAAAAAGGTTGAATGGAAGTGGCGTTTCGGCTTGTGCGGTTTGTGATGGCTTTTTCTATAAAGGTCAAGAAGTAGCCATTGTTGGAGCAGGGGATAGTGCTTGCGAAGAAGCTATTTATTTATCAAAATTATGCACAACGGTTCATATGTTTATTCGTAAAGGAGAAATGCGTGCATCTAAAATTATGCAACAACGTGTTCTCGACACTAAAAATATAAAAGTTTATTGGAATACGGAGACGGATGAAATTTTAGGTCAAAATGCAGTAGAAGGGGTTCGTATTTTAAATAATAAAACAGGAGAAAAACAAACGATTGCAATTACAGGTTTTTTTGTAGCAATAGGACATACGCCTCAATCTAAAATTTTTAAAGAATTTATTAAGACCGATGAGGATGGTTATATTGTTGTAGAACCAGGAACAACAAAAACTAATGTAGAAGGCGTTTTTGCATGTGGAGATGTCATGGATCGAAATTATAGACAAGCGGTAACCGCTGCAGGAACTGGATGTATGGCCGCTTTAGAAGCAGAGCGATATTTATCGCATCACTAAATTAAACCCAAGATTTATGAAAGTAGGAATTAATGGATTTGGTCGAATTGGAAAGCTCTTTTTAAAAGAATCGTTTAAGCGCCCTCATATTGAAGTGGTTGCTATCAATGACCTTATGGATATTGAATATCTTGCTTACATGCTCAAATATGACAGTGTACATGGAACTTTTGATAAATCAATACAAATTGAAGGAAATGAGTTGATTATAGATGGTCATCGAATTAGAGTGACTCAAGAAAAAGAACCTTCAAAAATCAATTGGAGCGCCGTAAATGCGGATTATATTATTGAAGCCACTGGTTTATTTCTATCCGAAGAAACCGCTAAGGGTCACATAGAATCCGGTGCAAAACATGTTTTAATGACAGGGCCGTCAAAAGATCATACACCGATGTTTGTTGTAGGTGTTAATGACCATTTATTATCGCCAAACATTGTTTTTGCTTCCAATGCCAGTTGTACAACAAATTGTTTGGCACCATTATCAAAAGTGATTCATCAAGCTTTTGAAATCGAAGAAGCTTTAATGACAACGGTTCATGCCGTTACTGCAACTCAAAAAATTGTAGATGCACCATCTGCAAAAGACTGGAGGGCTGGACGCTCGGGATTGGATAATATTATTCCTGCTACAACGGGCGCTGCAAAAGCTGTTGCGATGATAATTCCTGAGTTAAAAGGTAAAATTACGGGAATGGCATTTCGAGTGCCCGTGACGAATGTAAGTGTGGTTGATTTAACCGTTAAAGTTAAAAAAAGTACGAGTTATCAAGAAATCTGCGATACCATTTATAAAGCTTCGCAAACCAATATGAAAGGCATTATAGCTTATACAAACGAGGAAGTCGTTTCAAGAGATTTTATTGGTTTTCACGAAACGTGTATTTTTGATGAAAAAGCAGGAATTATGTTAAATCCAAACTTTTTTAAATTAATCGCTTGGTATGATAATGAAATGGGTTACAGTCAAAAGTTATTGGATTTATTAGAGCGTTGGATTAAGCCAATATAATTTATGAGGCAAATAGTTCGTAACAAAGTCGTTTATTTACTTAACATAATATTACATATTAATTTTGTCCTATAATTTACATTATGAATTAGTAGGATAGGAATATTAATTTGGATTAAATATTTGATTTTTTATACTAAGAGAATTTGAATTTATAAGTATTGCAGAGGGTAGAGAAGTTGATAAATCAATTATAAAAAAATAATCAGCAATTTCAAAATAATAAAAATCTTTGTTTAAAGTTTTTAGTTTTAAAGAATAATATTTGTCATCTGTACACTCAGGACAAAAATTTGACTCAATAGTAAGTTTTTTATTTAATTCGTAAATTTTAAAATTTATATTTAATTCATTATTTGAACAAATATAAATTTTATCTTTGCTGAATAGCAAATAATTTTGTTTTTGAGCGTTTAAAATGCTAATAGATGAAATGATAAGGGAAAACAAAAAAAGCCTCATATATTCGTAATTAAGTTACAAATATACAAGGCTTTTATTTATAGTCAAGTTTTTTTTTATGATGTTATAAACATATTAAAAAAAAAATTAATCTTGACAGTTTAATAAAAGTATAAAATATTTAGTATTTGGAGAAATATTGTATAATTTTTGAGGTACACAAATTAAACTATAATCGATATTAAAAGATAAATTTTGTACAAGATTTAGAGAAGTCCAAAAAATAGGGAAATGTGTTTTTTCAACAAACATTTCACCGTTTTCATTAGTTGTATATTCTACAAGGGTAAATTGTGGTTTCATAATTAAAATAAATCTGCGATTAAAAAAGAACGTTTTAAAATATCTTTGTAAGTTGTTTTAAATCCAAAATCATCAAAACAAGAATATAATTCGGAACGTAAGTCGGTACTATATTTTTGGTTATAGTATTTTTGAATAGAATCCCAATATAATTGACTTGTTATAGAATCGTGGAGTAATTT
The DNA here is from genome assembly GCA_044368655.1 of Chitinophagales bacterium. Classification (GTDB taxonomy): domain Bacteria; phylum Bacteroidota; class Bacteroidia; order Chitinophagales; family JADJOU01; genus CHPMRC01. The sequence continues at coordinate 4,738 of JBIPPB010000032.1, forward strand.
TGCTAATGCTTTTTCATCTGTATTAAATTTATCTAAATGAACTTTTATTTTTGGTGCAAGTTGTTTAGTAAATTCAATCATATTTTTAGAAAGTCCAGTTTGTTGTTCAATTTGTTTGTCTGCAATATCATTAACAGCGTTTTCAACTGGTTTAGAAACTAAACCAAAAAGACTAAAAATAGTTTTGAAATTAAAAAGGACAAAAGATCCAATGATAATTTCTAAAATACTAAAACCATATATTTTTTTTGATAAAAAGTTTTTCATAATATAAAACGATTTTTTACTAAATTAACATTATTTCTATATTTTGTTTGTAAGTCTGGGTTTGTTGAATACCAACGAGACCAATTACCATTATGTCTTTTGATATAATCATTTAAATATAGTACAAAATCATAACAAGAACGCCAAACAATGAACTTCTTTTTTAATCCAGTACCATTTTCAATTAATTCAACGCTTTTAACATTAGATGGAATGTTTAACCATTTACCAACCTCCATACCAGCAGAGCCAGTCAATTGGAATTGACGAGATTTAAAATGAGCAGTTTCCCATCTATAAATTCGTTCAATTATTTTAGCGTTGTCATAATTAATTTTAGACAATTTAATTAATGCTTCTTTAGCATCATTTTCTGTAAATATATTTGACATATCATTATTTTTATCTATTTTGTCAGATTGCTTAGTACGGTAAAATAAAAAAACAAAAAATGCTATTAAAGCAATTTTAATAGCATTTAAATTTTTGTTTAACATCTTTAATCTTTAAACTTTAAAAAAGTTGATTCAGTTAAAGATTTTGGATACCATTCCATTTTTTCAAACCAACGCATAGAATAAGCTAAAACGCCTAAAACTATAGCTATAGTTGTAAATGAAAAACCCATTATTCCTTTTGATTTTTTTGAGTATGAATTGAACATAATTTTTTTATTTTATTGTGAATTATTTTTTTTATTTGATTTGTAACTTTTGTAGGCTATAAACATTGAAAATGCCATAGTAAGCGTTTGAGTAGCGTATTTATATAATATTTCAAATTCAGTACCTGATATATATTCTATAATTCCACCACCTCCAACAGCTAATAAAATAGGTTTAATTGTCGGTATCTCTAATCTCATTAGCTATCTCTTGTAGTTCGTCAATTTCAGTTTCAACTGGTTCAGGTAAATATTTTAATATTGCACCAGTTATATCGTGAATTGCTTGTATTTTTGGTCTTAAACCAACTAAAAAAGATTCAATTTTTTTGAACATATTATTTTTATTTTAAAGATGATAAAAGATATTTTTTTGTTTTCCAAGTAATTTGTAAAACTTTAGTTGATGGCATATAAATACCACGAGCCGAACCCATTAACATAGAGTTTTTAGTTACTTTAAAACTGCATAACCAATTTCCGTTATCTGATTCGATTGCATTGTTTAACAATAGTTTAGCACCTTGCAAATAAACGGTAATAGATTTAGCAGTTTTTACAAATCCATTTTTGTATGTTTTTGGCTTTGAAGTTCTTTTATAAGATGTTGTTTTGTATGATTTACGCCACATATTTTATTTTTTTAATAGTTTACGATATAAAATGAAAATTCCAATATTTCCGAGTATTAAAACCGATATAAACAACCAATTTTTTTTAATTATTGTATAAATTAGTTGTTTTATTTCAAATGATGTTTTCATAGTACCATCATTATATTGGTTTTTTATTATCTCATCATTTAATATTTGGTCTAAATCTTGTATTACTGGAGAAGTCATTCAATTAAATTTTACGTATTAATATGATTAAACCAATAATTATAGCCATAGGCATAATTAAGACAGAAAAATTAATTGAGCCGTCTTCTTTTTTGAAATAGCCGTCAGTTAATCCATTAATTAATGCAGAACGAATTTTTTTTAATTCCTCAGGTGTTTCAGTTGTTTTTGGTTTTGAAGCAATACGACCAACTTGTAAACCTAAAGTTTTAGCAGTTTCGACGCCAGTAGCAACCAACACATCTGAAAGACCCGATTTTTTTAAAATTTCGCCTATATTCATTTTATTTCATTTTTTTAAAGATGAAAAAACCAGCGACAGCAAGTAGGATATACATCATTGAATTTGATGAGCCTTGATTATTTGATGTTGTGTTTGGAAATGGATTAATTCCAATAGTTCCAACGTTTCCAACTGGATTTGATGGCAATTGTGGACCTATAAAATTTGATTCAACAAAATTATTTGGTGGTAAACCGTGTTGAACTGGTTGATTTGATGACCTTTGATTAACGGTGTTTGATTTTTTAGTTCCATTTGGTAATACTTTGAAACTGCTGATTTTGTCGTTCCAATTGTGACGACCGAGAGAAAGTAACATTTGTTCATTTCTTTGACCAGCACGCATAGACCCTTTATCCATTCCAAATAATTCTAATGAATTAGAATTGAAACCAGTATGATGACCGCCATAATTGTCGTTTTCATAAATATGAACATCGTAACCATCTGCGAATTCAATTAAAGAAATACAATCATTCCAATTTGGTGGCATTTTTGGCAGTTCCATTGGTTCTGTCAATATCATTTTGCCCTCAGTTTTATGTATTCCATTATAGAATATTGCTATAGGTGTTGTGCCGTTTCCAATTACAATATCATCACGGTTGGCATTAACGTAGTTTTCAAAAGCTTTGTTACCACCACCGCCAAAAATACCGCCGATAAAATTACCAACAGCACTACCAACAGAAGTACCGATATTAGTAAGAGTTCCGATTGGATTTGTAGCAATAGAACCGAGAGAAGATGTTAAAAGATTACCAACGTTTCCGACTAAACCCGAACCGCCAGCTATAGAAATAATTTTGCCAGCACCAAGACCAGCGAGAATTGGTAAAGCCATATTAATTTAAATTTACGTTTCTAACAAAGAATACATTTTGGTCTGAATTTGTGCCTTGAATAGCAATTTTACGGACTCCAATCATTGGAACACTTGAAATATTGCCGAAATTAGATTGGAGTTGATTATTCCAAACTAATTGTGGGCGACCATTAAAGTCGTTTAAAACGTCAAATTCATCAGGTAAATATTGACAAACTTCTCCGTTTAAATAGTAAACGTCAGTTTCGTGAATAGTTTCAAGAACCGCGTTGATATAGTTGTTGTCGGCGTTTATATAATCTTTACGTTGACCAGCTTGCAAAATTTCACGTTCGTAGCGTAAAATTGAAGTATCTGAAGTAGTTTCACTATCGATAGAAAATACATCAATTTTTTGGGCAGTTGGATTCGTAACACTTAAATAAAGTGTATTTGTGCTTGAAAAAGGTATTGAAGTTCTATCAAAAGTGATAGGAAGAGCAAAAGAGACTAAGGTACTTAAACCACCTTCAGTTTTAATATTTTTAACTAAAACTGGGAAACCAAGAGTTTGAGAAATTTTAATAATTTCAATAGCATTGAAATTTTTAGTTAAATCTGTGGTTTTTTTACCAGTTAATTTTGAATTAATGATAATACTTGATAAACCTGCATTTTCTAAAATTAATTTTTGTACAAGTTCATAGTCTGATTGAGTTCTAGATTCTGGATTTTCTTGGTTAAAAGGAAGATAAACGTTGAATACTAAAATTGAAGAGCGTCTTTGTATCGCGTGATTATCTTTGTTTTCTCCTTGAGCTAATGTAAATAATTTCATTTTTATATGATTTTTGAGTAATAATAAATTTTACTGCAAAGGTATATTTGATATTAAAATTATTTGTTATTTTAGATTTAATGTTTATTTTAAATTATTGATAATCATAATCATTAGGTTTACACGTTAAAACTAATTCTTCAATCATTGTTTTAAGTGTTTGGATTTCTTTTCTGAGTTTTTTTATAGGGAATTCCTTTGAAATATTTTCAAATTTTTGTTTGATAAACAAAATATTTGATGGACTAATATTTATTAAGAAATTACACATTAAAAAGCACTGGTCAAATATATAATCTAAAGAATTAGTTTCTCCAGTGCCGTCAATAGGATTTAAAGAAAATTTATAATATTGTGCTATCCAGTAGCCTAAATACATTTTGTACATACGGTCTGAAAGTTCAGAAGTTAGTTTGTTTTTTTGTAAATTGACTGAATTACTTATTTGAAGCTTCAATTTATATGTATTTTTTTTATGTATTTTGAATTGTAAACGTTCGTTAAAAATAGTTTGATAAATATTACAAATATTTTCGATTTTTAAAGTGTCTAAATTGGTTATATCGCAATATTTTTTAAGTTCAGAACCAGTTAAACGAATTTCAAAACGATAAAATTTAGTGTCATTGTATTCTATATTGTTTTTTTTCCAGTATTCAATAATGTATTTTTTTTGACTATATTTAAGTTCGGTTGCTTTATTGTAGCAAGATAACCAAAGGTCATTGTTTTTAGAGCCAATGGTGTAAGAGAGAAAAGAAGAATTTTCTATATTAAAAATTCGACCGTCTAATTTCCTTCCGTGTCCTTTATCATTTTTTGGAAGATATGCCATTGAATAATTTGCGCCTTTTGTTACCATTGAATCGATAAAATTATAAATCTCGTTAGAACCGTCAAAAGCTATATGAAGTTCAGATATTTTATAAATTGAAGTGTCAAGCATTTGTTTTGAAAATAAAGCCTTTAAAATAAAAATTGTGTATGGCGTATAGAAAACAGAATTGGATACGCGTATGCGTATATCGTCTTGTTTAAATGCAACGTTTCCAGAGTGTGCAAAAGATTCAATAATTAATAATTCAATACCGTTACAAGTTACGCGAGTACGGTTATTGAAATGTAAAGTTTTGCCATTTTCTAAAATGAAGTTTAAAATCAAACCACGATATGAAAATTGAATTGAGGAGGAAAAGAATTTTTTCATATTCGTTTCGCTTATTTTAGCAGTAATATAAAGCCAATCAATGTTAAAGTGTTTAGATTGAGTATGTAAATAAAGACTTTCTAAGTCGTTTTTTGATTTGCAAAATATCATTTTTTTTGATTTAAAGTGGTCGGAACATTAATAAAGAGTAGGAGAGAAGCTAAAAACATAAAATAAAGTCCTCCCGTTATACTATACGGGAGGACTGGAGAAACTATGAACTTTTGTTTTGATTTTCAGATGTTTGTAAAAATTTTTTAAATAAATTTAACAAATATTTTAACATCTTTTTACATATGTAAAAAAGTGATATAAATATAATTAAAGAATATTCTATAAATAATTGATTTTGAATTAATTGCATATTCGATTTTTTAAATTTCTTAATAAAATTCTTGAAGCTTCTGAACGTGTACCCTTTAATTTGTCAATGATTACTTTTTTAAGTAACTTGAATTCAAGGTCGTCGACAGCGATATATTTGAGTTTTCTCATAATTTTATAAATTATTGCGGTATATTCGAGAATGATAAGAATATGTTTTTTTATCTGTGTTTAGTTTTAAAATAGAGATAAAAAACCAGTTCGGAAAACGAGTATTTAAGTATTGTTTTGTCGTTTCCGAGAACTGGTATTGATTTTGTCGAAACATATACAAAAAGGTTGATTTGAGTTCAAAACCTTTTGAATGTACATATATGCGGAATCGTTTTTTTTGATTATTATTTTTACGTTTCATATAATTTCAAATAGAAGTGGTTTTCTTGGGTAGATTATAAATGACCGTTATAATTTAAGATTTTTTTGTAGTGATTTTCAAAATATTCAAAAATTCCTTTTTCTTTAATACTTTTAGAAAATTGATAGATATTTTCAAAATATAGATTAAAACTAAAAGAATTGGGAGAGCGCAAAGGATACAAATTGATATAGTTAAAATCAGTGAGAAAGTTGAAAACAATGCCGTTAAATATAATGGCGTTAGACATAATATAAGGGCGTTTATAAATGTTTGGGTAATTTTTGTGAAGTTCATTTAATAGCTTTTTAATTTGAATAAATTTTTTTGTACGATTTTGATTAATTGGGATTAAATTTTTTTTCATATTTTTGATGTTTATTTTAATGACTTAACATAATATTATTTTTTGTCCTATAATTTACATTATGTTAAGTAGTGGTTTTGAGATATTTGAATAATTAAGACTTGGAAAATCAAATTGAGCATTTTAAATTTATAAAACGTTGTTTTCAAATTGCTGAAAATGCAAAATGGAATACCCTTTCTAATCCTAAAGTGGGTTCTGTGTTAGTTTATAATAATAAAATTGTTTCCGAAGGATTTCATCATAAAATTGGTGCTCCTCATGCTGAAGTGATGTGTTTGAATAATCCATTATTGGACCCCAAAATAATTGAAAAATCGACGCTTTACGTTTCATTAGAACCCTGCTCTATTTATGGTAAAACGCCTCCTTGCGCAAATAAAATCATCGAAAGCGGTGTCAAAAAAGTTGTTATCGGTTCATTGGATCCAAATCCTAAAGTAAATGGAAATGGCATGAATTTATTAATAAAAAATGGTATTGAGGTATTGAATCTAAATCTAATTGAACTTCAAAATGAAATCAATCTACCTTTCATTGTAAATCAAATTTATAGACGCCCCTATTTTATTGGAAAATGTTCTATATCAAATAATAATAAATTAGGTTCAGAAAACGAAAAAATAAAAATAACTCCTATTGAAATAGATGCAATTTTTCACGATATTCGAAGTGGTGTTGATGGTGTTTTAATTGGTAAAAATACTTGGAGAATTGATAAACCTCTATTAAATAATCGATTTACATTTACTGAAAATCAGCCAGATGTTATTGTTTTGGATTCAATGCTTAAGAATAATTACGAAAACTTTAATATTCAACTAAATCGACAGATATTTATTTTGAATAATGTAAAATCAGAAACGTATAAAAATATTCATTATGTTAAATTGGATACTCAAAATATTTCAGAAATGATACGTTTTTTTAATTCAAAAGGTATGAATAAAATACTAATTGAAGGTGGATCAAAAATCTTATCCTTTTTTTCTAATCATAATTACATTGATGAACTATATATAAATAAAAATTTAAAGTTGAAAATTCCAAATGGAATTGAAGCACCTATTATGAATTTTACTTTTTTCAATAAACTAAATTTAAAAGTATTTAATGGTGTTCAAATTGAACATTATCAGAAACTTATAAATTATTAACTAAAGCAATGATATATCTATTTTTAAGTGTACTGAGCTCCTCTATCCTATTAATTTTCTTCAAACTTTTTGAGAAATATAAAGTAGATACCATTAGAGCAATCAGCTTAAATTATTTCTTCGCATCCATTATAGCTTTATTATTTATCTCCAATAAAACATTGGTTTTTAATACTCAATTATTGAATTCAGACATCTTGTTGCCTTTTATTTTAGGGGCTTTATTTTTTATAGTTTTTAATTTTTGTAATTTATCGACTCGGTCTTCAGGAATTGGAATGACAAGCGTTGCGATGAAATTAGCTCTAATTTTCCCAATATTAATTGGAATATTCGTTTATAATGAAAACACAAATTGGCTTCAGATTGCTGGAATATTTTTTGCTTTCATAGCATTAATATTGTTGACCTATCAAAAAGAAGATCAAGCTATAACAAAAAAAGGCTTTGGTAAATACATCGTTTTGTTGGTTTGGTTGGGTTCAGGGGTTTGCGATAGTATGCTTCAGCTCGTTAATGTGAAATTTTTTCACTTAATTGAATCCGGTGTTTTTACATTTATTACGTTTATAAGTGCTTTCTTGGTTAGCGTTTTTTATCTATTGATAATCAATAATTTAAAATATGATATCAAAAGTGTTATTGGAGGCTTATTTTTAGGAATTCCTAACTATTTCTCGATTTATTTTCTATTAAAAACTCTAGAAAAGTTAAATAAAGATTTCCATCTAACTAGTGCAACAATTTTCACATTAAACAATATTTTAATCATCATGTTTAGTATAATTATGGGTTTAATTATTTTTAAAGAGAAGATTTCTCTTCAAAAAATTATTGGATTTATAATTGCTTTACTTTCAATTATATTAATTACATTATGAATGGTATAAGTATTAATAAATATATTTCTTCAACAGGATTTTGTAGCCGCAGAGAAGCCGAAAAATATCTCGAAGAAGAACGAGTTACAATTAATGATCAAATTGCAACCATATTGCACCGAGTTTTTGAAGGCGATCGTGTAGCAATTGATGGTGAAATTGTAAAAGTAATTGAAAATAAAACGTACATTGTTTTTTTTAAACCTATTGGAGTAACCTGTACAACGGATTTAAAAGACAAAACAAGTATTATCCATTTTATTAATCACTCTAAACGGATTTTCCCAATTGGACGATTAGATAAAGACAGCAGCGGCTTAATTTTACTTACAGATGATGGAGATATCGTTAATGACTTATTGCGTTTTGAAAATCAACATGAAAAAGAATATATGGTTCGAGTTAATCGACCCTTAGATAAAGATTTTGTGTCAAAAATGGAAGGTGGTTTACGGATTTTGGGTCAAAAAACAAAACCATGTAAAGTAAAAGTAATGTCAAAAAATCAATTTAAAATAATTTTAAAACAAGGTTTAAACCGACAAATACGAAGAATGTGTTTTGAATTAGGATACCAAGTTACGGACTTGATGCGGGTTCGATTTAAAAACATACAATTAGGGGCTTTAAAAGTTGGAAAATGGCGAAATTTGTCTGAAGAAGAAGTTAAAAAACTCAAGTCAAAATCTTTGTAGCTACTAAATCAACATTTCTTTTAGGATTTACGATTCCATATTTCAACCATTCCTCTTCTTCATAGTTATTCAAAATCATTGGCATTCTTTTCTTTGTATTATGAATTTGAGACATTAATTCATTGGCTTCTGTTGTAATCATAGTAAAGGTTTTTATCTCCTCTTGATTTATTGGATTTTTCCATACATTCCAAAGGCCACAAATAGTCATTAAATCCATATTTTGGTTTTGAATTTCATACTTTTCTTTGACTTTTCCTTTAGCATCGAGCCATTTCCATTCATAAAAGGCGTCTAAAATTATAATACATCGTTGATCTTTATATAATTTAAAACTTGGTTTAGAATCCAACGTTTCAACTTTAGCATTTAATGTAAATCTTCTAATTTCCGTAGTTTGGGACCAACTAGGAATTAAGCCCCAATTATAAAATTGAACTATATTCGGTTCATTATTAACAATTACCGCTATTTTAGGAAAAATAAATCCATTTATAATTCCTTTTTGTAAATTATTGTCAAATCGAACTTCCTTATGAAAACGGTTTTCAATTTTAATCGAATTTAGACTTTGATGTACAAAAAAACACATGAATACAAATATATAACTATCTTTGTAAATCTAATGTACTTTGGCACATTTTTTGATTAAAAAAGCAATATATAAATATTTTTTGAAACAATTTTTAGCTCTTTTTTTATTTTTATTTACTTATAATTTAAATGCACAATGTGTTACAAATTGTAACCAAAATGTTGGTATTTTTACTAACAATAATCCTGAAAGTATTGGGTATGACAATATGGTTTCTTCATTTCATTCCTCTTTAGTATCAGAAGAAAATGGATATCGTATTTGGGGAGAAAGAATGCTTAATAATGGAACGGGGAATGCTCTAGTCCCAACTAATTTGAATAGTATCAATTATCCTTCTTTAACAGGTTCTGTTTATCATGTCGGATTAGGATCAAATAGCCTAAACAATGTTCAATTAATTGTTCTTACCTCAACGGGTTTGTTTGCAAGTGGTGCTCCGGGTGCGGTTATAAGTACTTCTATTAAGAACACAACACCGTTTACTAAAATTATTGTGAATGGAAAAATGGATGGTCTTCCCACTGGAATTACACCAGATAGTGTAAAAATGATGTTTGTTTCATTCCAAACTATAATAATAACTACTTGTGGTGGTCGGGTTTTTGTTTTAAGTCAAAATACTGCTGTTCGAGGTAATATTAGTGGGAGTGCTATTCAATGGAGTCAGGTTGTAATAAATACTGGGCAACCATTGTTAAATATAATTGCTACAAGAGGTAATTCAAGACTTGGTTATGCGCTTTCAGCAGACAACAAACTATGGACTTGGGGCGAAAATGTATATATCGGAAATGGAACCGCTGCAAGTAATTCATCAGTTGCACTGGAAATGACATTGCCTACCTCTACCCCAATTCGAATGATACAAGCAACGAGTCAATCAAGCAATCATTCCTATTATGCAATTGATACTTTAAACAATATGTATGCATTGGGGTTTAATAATTTTGGGCAAATATGTGACAATACAACTACAAATCGTTTAGTTTGGGTTCAAGCTAGATATTCAAATGGAAGTTTTATAAATAATGCAAAATGGATTTCGGCTAATGAACACGACTTTGTAAATCCAAATATTTCAGTAATTAATACAAATTATAATGTTTTTACTGCTGGAAACAACAGTACATTAATGATTGCTCGAACTAATAATAGTGGTTTTAATAATTTAAATCTTCCAAACGGTATTAATATTAGTGATACCATTACGTTTTGCGAAGTAGGTGGCCATACATCGGCATACATCAAAAAAAATACACCTAGATATGGATATGTCGGACATCATATTAATGGTTCTATTGGAAACAATAGTTCTGCTGCAAATGTTCTTAGTTCAGTTAATTTTATAATTCCACCAGTTGTAAATATTTGTGGCACAATTTGTGATACGCCAATTTTATCAAAAAAACCATTTAATTGTAATGATAGTATTGCTGTATTTATTATTAAAGGGAGGCGAAATAATATTATTCAATATGTGATTAATGGAAATTTAGATAGTATTATCATCGGAAATAATGATACCGCTATTATTCAAATTGCAAATCCTAGTCAAGATGTAAATTTAACAATCGTAAAAGTGAATAGCTTTTTTTGTGAAATATTATTAAGTATTAAAGATACTGTAAAATTATCTTCAACTTCTGATGTTCCAGTTTTAATATGTAAAAATTCGTCCATTGTTATTAATAATCAAATTATCAATCAGCCAGGTATTTATAAAGACACCTTATCGAATTATCTAGGTTGCGATAGTTTTATTAATTATATAGTCAGTTTTAAGGATACATCAAAATTTGATTCTTTTTTCTCAATTTGTAGTCCTAAAACTATTGTTTTTAATAATCAAACAATTAGTACCACTGGCGTTTATAAAGACACATTGGTTAATTCCGTTGGCTGTGATTCATTTATATATCTTCACTTTTCAAATAACAATCCAATTAATTCTATACTATTTGATACTTTTTGTCAAGGAGATAGTGTTTTATATAATAATATTTGGATAAAAAGTGCTGGAACCTATCAAGATACTATAATTAATTCCAGCGGATGTTTTGAATACCAACAGTTAGTAGTTTTCATAAGACCAAAAGCTACAAATAATATTTTTCAATCTATTTGTCTTGGGGATACCTTTAGAGGCAAAATAGTAAGTGGAATTTATGTAGATACCTTTAAAAATGCTTCTAGATTTGGTTGTGACTCTTTACTAATATTTAATTTAGAAGTATTGTCTGCTCCTACTCCATCAATTCAAAATAATAATACGAATTTATGTCCGGGTCAAAATTCAATAATTCAAGCGGTTTTACCTTCTCAATTTAACTATATTTATAATTGGACAACGCCTGCGGGGTATTCGAACCCAGGAAATATAAATAATTTCACAACAAATGTTCCTGGCCTATATTCATTAAATGTTCGAACAATAACATCTGTTTTATGTAATACCGATTTTGAAGGATATACAATTCCTACGAGTTTAAGTTTCCAAATCGTGTCGCAAAATAGTGTTCCTTGTTGGAAAACGACAGCAAGTGATGGTATGATTGAATTATGGAAAAGTGGATTTATAGGAGTCCCTTCTTTCTCTGGAAATCAATTTGCTGAGTTAAATGCCAATATGGTTTCTACGTTGTATCAAGAGTTTGTTGCAAAATCTGGAAATTTGATTGAGGTTTCCTTTGCACATCGAGGAAGACAAGGTACGGATGTTATGTCAATTGAAATTGGTAAAATTGGGGGACCTTATGTTAATTTAGGAAATTTTTCTGCTGGAAATACCCAATGGAATTACAATAAAGTCAATTATTTAATTCCAAATAACGTTTCTGACACTTTATTTACTTTAAGATTTAATTCCGTAAGTTCTGCTGGTGGCAATACGACGGTTGGTAATTTTTTAGATGCCGTAGATGTCAAAATTATCGGATGTCCAAGTAGTACGGTTTCAAGTTTGATAACTTTTTCAGACACAACCAAAAAAGATTCTTTTTTAACGATTTGTAAAAATAAACTCGTTGTCTTTAATGGCATCAGCCGAAATAGCACCGGAATTTATAGAGATACGCTTGTCAATTCAAAAGGCTGCGATAGCTTTATGTATTTGCATCTAACGGTTAACGATACGACTAAGAAAGACTCTTTTAGGATAATATGTAAAAATCAATTTGTTGTATTTAATGGTCAAACATTAAATACAAGCGGAATTTATAAAGATACGCTTGTCAATTCCAAAGGCTGTGATAGTTTTATGTATTTACATTTAACGGTTAATGATACGACTACAAATCAAATTTTCCAGACGATTTGTGTTAATAATCCGATTTTATTTAATGGTATTTTACGAAACACTTCGGGTTTATATAAAGATACATTGGTCAATTCAAAAGGTTGCGATAGTTTTGTGTATCTAAATCTGACGGTTAATGATACCACCAAAAAAGATTCGTTCTTGATTACCTGTAAAAACCAACCAATTCTCTTTAATGGCATCAGCCGAAATAATACAGGAATATACAGAGACACGTTATTGAATTCCAAAGGATGTGACAGCTTTTTATATTTGCATTTAACGGTAAACGACACAACCAAAAAAGATTCCTTCTTAACGATTTGTAAAAATAAGCCTGTAATCTTTAATGGCATTAGTCGGAATGTTACAGGAATTTATAGAGATACATTTACAAATTTAAAAGGTTGCGATAGCTTTTTGTATTTACATTTAACGGTAAATGATACAACGAAAAAAGATTCATTCAGAATTATATGCAAAAATCAATTTGTTATATTTAACGGTCAAACATTAAATACAAGCGGAATTTATAAAGATACACTTGTAAATGCCAAAGGTTGCGATAGCTTTTTGTATTTGCATCTAACGGTAAATGACACGACGAAAAAAGACTCCTTTTTAACAATTTGTAAAAATAATCCGATATTATTCAATGGCATTTTAAGAAACACTTCGGGTTTATATAAAGATACCTTATTAAATTCGAAAGGCTGTGACAGCTTTTTATATCTAAATCTAACGGTAAACGATACAACCAAAAAAGATTCCTTCTTAACGATTTGTAAAAATCAGCCTGTTTTCTTTAATGGCATTAGTAGAAATACGAGCGGAATCTTTAGAGACACATTAGTAAATTCCAAAGGTTGCGACAGTTTTGTATATCTAAATCTAACCGTAAATGACACAACGAAAAAGGATTCTTTTTTAACGATTTGTAAAAATCAGCCTGTAATCTTTAATGGCATTAGTCGGAATGTTACCGGAATTTATAGAGATACATTCACAAATTCAAAAGGTTGCGATAGCTTTTTGTATTTACATTTAACTGTAAATGATACTACGAAAAAAGATTCATTCAGAATTATATGTAAAAATCAATTTGTTGTATTTAACGGTCAAACATTAAATACAAGCGGAATTTATAAAGATACGCTTGTAAATGCCAAAGGTTGCGATAGTTTTATGTATTTGCATTTAACGGTTAATGATACAACAACAAATCAAATCTTCCAGACGATTTGTGTCAATAATCCAATTTTATTTAATGGCATTTTACGAAATATATCAGGTTTATATAAAGATACATTTGTCAATTCAAAAGGCTGTGACAGTTTTGTGTATCTAAATCTAACGGTTAATGATACCACCAAAAAAGATTCGTTCTTAATTACGTGTAAAAACCAATCGATTCTCTTTAATGGTATTAACCGAAATATATCAGGAATTTATCGAGACACGTTAGTAAATTCCAAAGGATGTGACAGCTTTGTTTATTTACATTTAACGGTTAACGATACGACGAAAAAAGATTCCTTCTTGATTACTTGTAAAAACCAAACAATTATCTTTAATGGCATCAGCCGAAATACATCAGGAATATATAGAGACACGTTAGTAAATTCCAAAGGCTGTGACAGCTTTTTATATTTGCATTTAACGGTTAATGATACGACGAAGAAAGATTCCTTCCGAATTATTTGTAAAAATCAATTTGTTGTATTTAATGGTCAAGCATTAAATACAAGCGGAATTTATAAAGATACATTGGTCAATTCCAAAGGCTGTGATAGTTTTATGTATTTACATTTAACGGTTAATGATACAACAACAAATCAAATCTTCCAGACGATTTGTGTCAATAATCCAATTTTATTTAATGGCATTTTACGAAATACTACAGGTTTATATAAAGATACGTTTGTTAATTCTAAAGGCTGCGACAGTTTTGTGTATCTAAATCTAACGGTTAATGATACCACCAAAAAAGATTCGTTCTTAATTACGTGTAAAAACCAACCGATTCTCTTTAATGGTATTAACCGAAATATATCAGGAATTTATCGAGACACGTTAGTAAATTCCAAAGGCTGTGATAGCTTTTTATACTTACATTTAACGGTAAATGATACGACCAAGAAAGATTCATTTTTAACGATTTGTAAAAATCAACCAATTCTCTTTAATGGCATCAGTCGAAATAATTCAGGAATATATAGAGACACGTTAGTAAATTCCAAAGGCTGTGACAGCTTTTTATATTTGCATTTAACGGTTAATGATACGACGAAGAAAGATTCCTTC
>JBIPPB010000098.1:0-5632 GCA_044368655.1 Chitinophagales bacterium
TTCTTTAATCTGATTCCTCAAACAATAAAAGTACATCAATAAGCCGAATAGAATCTACAAAAGCAGCAATGAGTAATACCGCATTATTTTTAGGCCAAGTTTCGTAAGATAAGGCTTCTAATGTGTTTGAATCGCGCATTTCAAGATATTCTAATTGAACATTTGGGTGTTCTAAAAATATTTTTTTTGCTTCTTCTATAATTTTAGAAGGATTTTGTTGGTCAAATTTATTTTTAATATAAAATAAGGCTTGACTTAATCTCAGTGCCGTTTGACGCGCTTCGGCACTCAATCTTAAATTTCGGCTACTTTTTGCCAATCCATCCGAATCTCTTTCCGTAGGACAACTAATTATTTGAATATTAGGAAATAATTCTTTTGAAAATGTTTTAACAACCAATACTTGCTGAAAATCCTTTTGACCCATAAAAACAAAATCGGGTTGAATAGCTTTAAATAAAGCATCAAGAATCGTTACGACTCCCTGATAATGTCCTTTTCGTTTTTCACCTTCCAAAACTTCCTCTAAAAGTCCTAGAGGGAAATTCAGCCGTTCTTCAAGTCCGTTTGGATACATTTCCTCAACACTTGGACAAAATAAAACATCACATTTCTTATTTTCCAATAATTCAATATCTTGCTCTAACAGTTTTGGATATTTCAAAAAATCGTTAGGATCATTAAATTGTGTAGGATTCACAAAAATACTCACAATACTGATATCGCATTTTTCTTGAGAACGCTCTAAAAGAGATAGGTGACCTTCATGAAGTGCGCCCATTGTAGGCACAAAACCAACGGCTTTATTCTGTGAACGAACTTGCATCAGCAAGTCTTTTATTTCACCGATTTGATAAACTATTTTCATTCAAAAGTATTAAATGAACCTTAAATATTAAACTGAATTCCTTGAGCTAAAGGCAAATCCGTTCCATAATTTATGGTATTCGTTTGACGACGCATATATACTTTCCAACTATCACTACCACTTTCTCGTCCGCCACCGGTTTCTTTTTCACCACCAAAAGCACCGCCAATTTCAGCACCAGAAGTACCTATATTGACATTAGCGATACCGCAATCTGAACCTTCCGAAGATAAAAATAGCTCCGCTTCACGCATATTCATGGTCATAATTGCGCTTGAAAGTCCTTGTTTTACTCCATTTTGAAGTGCGATGGCTTCATTCAACGTTTGATATTTCATGATATATAAAATCGGAGCAAACGTTTCGTGTTGAACGATTTCAAGATGATTTCCTGCTTCAATAATGCAAGGTTTTACATAACAATTGCTTTTTTGATTTTGTAAAACACCGCCTTCAACAAGAATTTTAGCACCTTGTTGTTCAGCTTTTTTAATTGCATCTAAATACATTGCCACAGCGGCATCATCAATAAGAGGTCCCATATGATTTTTACTATCCAAAGGATCTCCGATTACAATTTGTTGATATGCATTAATGAGCATATTTTTCACGTTTTCATAAATAGATTCGTGAATGATCAATCTTCTCGTACTGGTACATCTTTGTCCTGCCGTACCTACTGCTCCAAAAACGATACCCGGAATACACATTTTTAAATCTGCAGATTCTGTTAGAATAATCGCATTGTTGCCACCCAATTCTAATAAAGATTTACCCAAACGACCCGCAACGGCTTTCGCTACTTCTTTTCCCATACGAGTACTTCCAGTAGCTGAAACTAATGGAATTCGGTCATCGTTACTTAATAACACACCCAAATTTGCGTCTCCATTTACGATACAACTTACACCTTCGGGAACATTATTTTTTTCAAAGACTTCTTGAACTATTTTTTGACACGCCACGCTGCATAGAGGCGCTTTTTCGGATGGTTTCCAAATACAAACATCACCACAAACCCAAGCCAACATACTATTCCAACTCCAAACCGCTACAGGAAAATTAAAAGCTGAAATCACTCCAACAATTCCTAGCGAATGATACTGCTCATACATTCGATGATTCGGACGCTCCGAATGCATTGTAAGTCCGTGTAATTGGCGCGACAATCCAACCGCAAAATCACAAATATCAATAATTTCTTGAACTTCTCCCAAACCTTCTTGTAATGATTTACCCATTTCATAACTCACCAACTGCCCTAAATCATTTTTATAAAAACGAAAAGCTTCGCCTAATTGTCTTACAATTTCTCCACGTTTTGGTGCGGGCCATTTACGCCATACTTCAAAAGCACTTGAAGCCGTATTAACCATTTGTTCATATTGAGAAGCGCTTGTACTTGAAACACTTCCGATTTTAGAACCATCAACTGGAGAGAAAGAATCTATCCAATTGGATTCATTTTCTAACCAAATACTTCCACTACTTACGCCTAAATTTTGACTTGTTAACTTTAAATTTTTTAAAAATTCCATAATAATATATTTTTTTATTCTTAATCCATTTCACTGTAAAAATGGCATAATGTTTCAATTCCTTTAAAATAATTCCACAAATGATAATGTTCGTTTGGCGAGTGAATTGCATCCGAATCCAAACCAAATCCGAGTAAAACTGTATCAACACCTAAAACACGCTTAAACATCGAAACAATTGGAATTGAGCCGCCTGTTCTTAATGGAATTGGTGTTTTTTGATATGTTTTTTCAATGGCTTTTTCAGCCATGCGATACGCAAAACTGTCTGTTGGCGTAACCGCCGGTTCGCCTCCATGATGCGGCGTTACTTTTACTTTTACATTTTCAGGCGCAATCTTTAAGAAGTAATCTTCAAAAAGTTTTTCAATTTCATGAAAATCTTGATTTGGAACCAATCGCATGGAGATTTTTGCATACGCTTTGCTAGGCAAAACTGTTTTAGCTCCTTCGCCGATATAACCGCCCCAAATTCCATTGACATCAAGCGTAGGACGAATACTCACACGTTCTAAAACCGAATAATCCTTTTCACCAAAAACCGCATTGATATCTAAATGTTTTTTATAAGCTTCCATATCAAAAGGCGCTTTTGACATGGCATCACGCTCTTTTTGAGAAATCGCCTCTATTTTTTCGTAAAATCCAGGTATTAAAATCGTGCCATTTTCATCTTGTAATTTGGAAATCATCTGACACAATATATTAATTGGATTGGCAACAGCGCCTCCATAAACACCAGAATGTAAATCACGATTAGGCCCAGTAACTTCTACTTCCATATAACACAATCCTCTTAAACCCGTTGTGATAGATGGATTTTCATTAGAAATCATACTGGTATCCGAAATCACAATAAAATCACATTGTAATTTTTCTTTATATGACAACGCAAAGGTTTCAAGATTTGTAGATCCCACTTCTTCTTCGCCTTCGATAATACATTTTACATTGCACTTTAATGCATTATTTTTAATTAAAATTTCAAGCGCTTTAAGGTGCATATAAAACTGACCTTTGTCATCGGCAGCGCCTCGAGCGTATATTTTTCCATCTTTTATAACCGGTTCAAAAGGTGGAGAATGCCACAATTCGATTGGATCGGCAGGTTGCACATCATAATGACCATAAACTAAAGCCGTAGGCCAATCTTTATTGATAATTTTTTCGCCATAAACCACAGGAAAACCAGCGGTTTGTAATAAGGAAACTTGATCCATTCCCGCAAGACGCAATTTATCCGCTACAAAATCAGCACATTCTAATACATTATCTTTGTATTTGGCATCGGCAGAAATAGATGGGAATTTTAAAAGTTGAACCAATTCTTCTAAAAAACGACTTTCTTCTTTTTGTATAACTTCTTTGAACATAACTTAAAATCAATGTGCAATAATAAAAAAATTAAATTAAAAAAATGGATTTTAAAACTTATCCAACATTATCATAATCCAAATGACTAATGCGGCAATAGAAGCAATTAAAACAGAACCCGCAGCACAATCTTTAGCTATTTTTACAAGTTGATGTTTTTGTGGATGAAGCAAATCCAGTGATTTTTCAATAGCAGTATTGGCTAATTCAAGGGATAAAACCAATGTAGCTGAAAGTATACAAACAAGCCATTCTAACTTTGTAAAATGGAAATAATAAGCGGTAAAAATCATAAACAATAATCCGAAACAATGGATTTTAAAATTTCTTTCATTTCGAATTCCAAACCAAATGCCTTGAAGCGCATAAAAAATAAATTGAAACATTTTTTAATTTTTTTTAATCTTTGCGAAATTAAACCAAATTAAATAAAATAAAGTCTTTAAGATAAATTTTAAATTTATGAAAAATTATATTTACACCCTTGTATTCGTTTTGATTACAGTTCTTGGATTTGCGCAAAATTGCCAACCCGTTCGAGATTCAAGAGAGTTTATGTTGATCAAAAACCGCATCCTACAACAAAGAGGTCCTGCGGCATTTCAGGCTTCTATCGAATTGGCTCAAGTGTACTGTTTGAGTTCGTTACAAGCCAAAGACATCGCTTCAATGTTGATTAGCGAGCGCGATAAAGCCGATTTTTTAATCTATGCCTATCCAAACATTACTGATGTTCAAAATTTCTTTGTTACTTTTGATGTATTTCGAAGTTTTGGAATGGCTATTCAATTGTATCATCAAACAATAGGACAAATGATGAACACTTCAAATATAATTGTTCCCAAACCGGCTCCTGTTCCTTCTTATAACGGACGTTCCAATTGTAACAATCCATCAAACAAAATAACGTTTGATAACTTTATGCGAACAATAACACCGAGTATGGATTCAAGAAATCGCGCTAAAAATATTTTAAATTTTACGTTAAATGGTTGTGTGACTTCACAACAAGCGATTCAATTAGCTTCTCAGATTTCTGATGAAAATATTCGATTGGATGTATTAAATCGGATGATTCCGAATATTTTTGATTTAGATAATTATAGCCAAGCGACATCTATTTTAACTACCGAAAACCAAAGAAATATATTTTTACAAAATCTTAATGGTTTAAATCCAAATAACAACACAATTTGTGAAATGCCTGAAAAAGATTTTAGAGTATTTTTTCAGACCGTTCAGAAAAGAAGTTTCGATTCCGATAAGATTTCAGAAATTAATACCTCATTAGAACAAAGATGCTTGACTTCGGATCAAGTTAAAGAATTAATTACAGTAAGTTCTTTTGAATCGACGCGCTTAGAAATTGCAAAAAAAATGTATGACAATTGCATCGACAAGCAAAATTATTTTAAAGTAAATGATAATCTTAAAATGAGTTCGAGCCGCGAAGACTTAAATAATTATATTCAAAGTAGAAGATAAAACATTGATTATCTTAAAATGAAATTGACCGAATTAACAATTTGTGGAAAAAACTATAAAAAAATACGATTTATAAAAAAATTGTCAATTACATTTGCGTAATAATTTTAAAACTGATTATCGTGGAAAATAGAGAAAATAATAGTGGTGTGTATTCACACAAGATTAGAGCTGGCAAAAGAAGAACGTATTTCTTTGACGTTAGAACAACAAAATTTGATGATTATTATGTAATCATTACTGAAAGTAAAAAACGTTTTGATCAAGAAGGTTATGAAAAACACAAAATATTTTTATACAAAGAGGATTTTAATAAGTTTTTAAAAGGTTTAACTCAAGTTATCGATCACGTTAAAACGGAATTGAT
>JBIPPB010000099.1:0-5624 GCA_044368655.1 Chitinophagales bacterium
ATTTTTAATAGTTATGGCGTGGATTTGGGAATCGCAAAATATCCAAAAGCATTTATAAATTTAGATTGGCAAAATGCGCCATTTGAATCTGTAATTCGAACGCCTATCCCCTATTCGCCTCGAAACATGGATTTAAAAAATAAAGATTATAAAAGTCCATTTGACGAGCAAGATGTACAAAGTACAAGATGGCATCACTTTATGGGTACCGACAATTTAGGAAGAGATGTACTTGCAGGTATGATTCATGGAACAAGAACGGCGATGTTGGTGGGTATAATTTCTATGTCTATCTCAGTAGTTATTGGCATCTTTTTTGGTGCTTTAGCAGGTTATTATGGCGATAAAGGTATGCAAATGAGCCGCGCTCGATTTTGGTTAAGTATCATTTTTGGGATTTTAGGATTGTATTATGCTTTTGGTTTACGAAGTTATCATATTTCTACAGCACTTTCGGAGAGTATTCCTCAATTTCTGATTCAAATACTTTTAAGTATTTTGATATTTATAGCATTTTTTGGATTCGGAAATATATTAGCAAATATTTTAAAGAAAAACAACTTTTTAGGACAAAAAGTAGACGTGCCGGTAGATATTATTATTTCAAGATTAATTGAGATTAAAGTTTCTATTCCTACCTTACTTTTGATTTTATCAATTGTGGCGGTAATGAAAAGTCCATCCATTTTGTTGGTTATGGTAATTATTGGATTTACAAGTTGGACTGGAATCGCAAAATATACAAGAGCCGAATTGCTTAAAGTTAGAAGTTTAGAATACATTCAAGCGGCTCAATCATTGGGTTACAGTGAGTGGAGAACGATTTTCAAACACGCATTACCAAACTCATTGAGTTCGGTTTTAGTAGCCGTAGCATTTGGTGTTGCAGGTGCTATTTTATTAGAGTCGAGTTTATCCTTTTTAGGAATAGGCGTAAAACCTGAAGACGTTACTTGGGGCAGTATGCTTTCGGGAGCAAGAGGCTATTTTAAAGCGTGGTGGTTGGCTATTTTCCCAGGTATGGCCATTTTCATAACGGTTACCATTTTCAACTTACTTGGAGAAGGATTAACAGACGCCATGGACCCAAGGTTGAAAAAATAACAAACTAATTATTCTAAAAATAAAGTAACATGGATTTTTTAATTAAACTTTGGAATAAAATAATGTATTTACTCAAAGATAAAGCCTTTTGGTTGAATAGTATTTTATTCTTTGTCGTATTAATTATTTCAGGATGGATGTTACTTTTTAGTTTAAAAATCATTACCAAATGGGGACAAAGTGCTGATGTTCCCAATGTTATCAATAAGAATATCGAACAAGCAATTGAAATGATTGAAGATGTTGATTTGGAATATGAAATCAAAGATTCGGTATATCGAGCCGATTTGAAAGAAGGCACTATTTTAGATGCACAACCTTCCGCAGGATTAAATGTTAAAACGGGTCGAACGATTTATTTAATAATTTCGTCAAAAAGACCACCAATGGTGGCTATGCCGCAATTGGCAGGACGAAGCTCGCTTCGATTTGCTCAAGTGGAGTTAGAATCAAGAGGACTCAAATTGGGGAGCTTAACGTTTGAGCCATCAAATGAAAAAGATGCCGTATTGTCGCAACGAATAGGCAATACTGAAATTGCAGCGGGCACTATGATTCCTAAAGGAACGGTTATTAATTTGACGCTTGGCGATGGATTAACGGGCGTTTTGGTTGATGTTCCAAATCTTATGGGTAAAACAAAAAGTGAAGTCGATTTAATTTTATCCGCAAATGGTATCATTGCGAACTTTTTTTACGATAAGAATATTGAAGACACAGCGAGCGCTTATGTTATAAAACAATATCCTTTGCCTAATAATGAAGAGAAATTAAACTTAGGTGAAACCATAGATTTATTTTTTTCTAAGAATAAACCTAAAATAATTCCGACGGATTCTACGTTAAGAAAGTAATTCGTTTTATTAATGATTATTTATAGCAAAAAGATTTTATTATTTTTTTTAATTATTGGTTTTTATTCCATAAAAGCTCAAGATTATGTTGCGCCGTTGATACTAAATCCAAATTTAAATAGAAAAATTCCCAATCAACTAAAATCAAAACGAACCGATAATTATCAATTTATCTTCCCTACTAAAACATTACCATTTGTAGATGATTTTTCTAGCGACAAAACAAGACCTTTTTCATTAAAACCATTTGTTGGTAATCGTTTTTATTCTTTTGGCACATGTAATGAAACGTTAAAATACACCTCAGCTTCCTATTCATTTTCGAGTCAAATTGGTAGAATTTACACTTGTAATGTTGCTACTAATACCATAGATTCTTCGATAATTATTCCTCAAATTGCAGTCCGAACATTTTCCAATACAAATTGTAATTTAATTTCAAATAGTACAAATTTCACGCCCGCTTTTTATCGATATACATGGGATATAACAAATTGCAACAAATTAGACTCAACATTAATTTTTGATACAGTTATTAATGCTGCTTTTGTTGAAGAAGTGACCTTAAACAATGTACTTTGGACGGATAACGACGCCTATATTAATAGACATTTTCCATATTTTCCTCCAACTTTAGGTGTAGCTACGTTAGATGGCTTGGATTTGTATGGAAGACCATACACACCCAAATCAAATAATGCGCTTCAAATTGCCGACAAATTAACTTCTGTCCCAATTAATATTAGCACTTTTTCGAGACTAGATAGCATTCTTTTGAGCTTTTTTGTAGAAGAACAAGGATATGGAGACTATCCAAATTCAAAAGATACGTTACTGCTTCAATTTAAAGATACAACGGGAAAATGGAATACCGTTTGGCATCTTTTACCTTCGGACGGTCGAAAAGAGTTGGATGACAATTTAATTTTTAAACAATTTTTTGTTTCAATTCCTGACGAAATTATTCCCGGTGACCCTTTTTATTATCACAATAATTTCCAATTTCGATTTATAAATTATGCCTCTACGATGGGAAATAACGACCATTGGCATATTGATTACGTAAGGTTTGACAAAGGAAGAACCGATGCAGATACTACCATTTTTGATATCGCTTTCCAATATGATTTACCGACACCATTAAAAAACTATACGTTGCTGCCCGCCAAACAATTTCGTGGAGCAATAGATTTAAAGGACACGTTATTTGCATTTAATAATAACAATGACGCTACACTAACTCCAGTTATGGACTATGTCATCAAAGTAGACAATTTGAATACCAATCTAAATTTATATACTTCAAACACCGTTCCATTTATTGCAGCAAAAAACTTTTCTATTTCGTCAGGTGTCAATGTTTTTAATATTCCAAATTCAATTTCGGATAGTACGACTTTAAGTTTTAAGTACTACACATTACAAGGAGATAATATCATTACAAATGATACGGCACAACATAAACAATTATTTTTTAACGAAATCGCCTATGATGATGGAACCGCTGAGATGGCTTACGGAATTCAAGGATTTGGGTTAAAAAAAGTAGCCATGAAGTATGTGATTCCATTTCAAGATACCTTAGCGGCAATTAAAATTATGTTTTCAAATATCAACGAAGATGTAAGTAATTTAATTTTTAATTTGCAAATTTGGAGTCAAATAGATATCAATTCAAACAAAGAAACGGTTCTTAAAGTAATAAATAACAAAAAACCAATTTATGTTGATACCATGAATCAATTTGCGGTTTTTGGATTAGATACTCCCGTAATTGTTAAGGATTCTTTTTACATTGGTTGGGTTCAAAGTGATGAACGCAACTTACAAATTGGATACGACAGAAATCATCCTAAGGGCATTGAACAAATGCTTGTTTTTACAGATAATAACTGGAAGTTAACGAGTGTTATTTTACCGGGATCTCCAATGATACGGGCTATTCTTGATGGCACAAGAGACTATTCATCGATTGATAGTAATGAAATTCATATTTCGGAAAATCAAAAATTGGAATCCATATTGGTTTATCCCAATCCTTTTGTAGATCAAATTCATATACAACTTGAAGATGATTTTAAATCCCAATATTCAATATTTGATTTAAGTGGTCGATTACATGATTCAGGGACATTAAATCGCAAGGAAAATAAGCTGGATTTTTCGAATTTAAGTCAAGGTTGGTATTTACTTAAAATACAAACTGAAAATCAAACCATTACAAAGAAAATTTTCAAGAATAACTAATACTAAAAACATGAAAAAACAAAAGCAAAAACCAATAATTTTGGCTTTCATTTTTGGAATATTTTTTATCGTTCTTATAGGTTATTTGTTGCTTTTTGCTAATTTTATCAAAAATGAAGGCGTTATTTATGTAGAACAGCCAAAAAAAATTAATGAAGTTATTAAGGAATTACATAATGATGAAATCATGAGTTCCAAGACGATTTTTGATTTTTTTGTAAAAGTTTATGACATAAAAGAGGTTCCAATTGGACGGTATCATCTTAAAAAGGGTTTGAGTTTATACCAAATTGCTAAAAAGTTAAAATATGGACGACAAGATGCCGTTCGTTTTTCGATATCAAACATCACTACGATTTATGATATCGCTTCAAAAGTTGGATTAAAGTTTAAAGTGGATTCTGCTCAATTCTTGAATTACCTAAACAGTAATGAATTTAAAAACAAATATGATTTAGATAGTTTTCAAATATTAACCCATATTTTTCCGTACACATATGATATCTATTGGGATTCGAATCCTGATGTCATTTTTAACAAAATTAAAACGGGACATGCTACTTTTTGGAATCAAAAACATTTAGACCTATTACGTCGATTAAATATGGATCAAAAATCTTTGTATATTTTAGCAAGTATGGTTCAAAAAGAATACACCATGAAGAAAGAACGGAAAAGGATTGCAGGCGTTTTAATAAATCGTTTAAAAATAAACATGCCACTTCAAGTAGACGCGACTTGTAAATATGCTCGAAGGGATTTTGGCGCAAAGCGGGTTACTCAATACCATACATCATTTAATTCTCCTTTTAATACATATAAAAACAAAGGATTGCCACCAGGACCAATTTGCATTCCTGAAATTGGAACTTTAATAGATTGTTTGAATCCAGAAAATCACGACTTTTTATATTATTGTGCCGATCCAAGTTTAAATGGATTTCATCTTTTTAGCAAAGATTACGCTTCGCATCAAAAAATTGCACGAGGTTATTATGAAAAAATGAACGCCTTAGCGCTTTGATTTTTTTCTTCGAAAAATAAAAAATGCTATAAATAACAAAACAAAAATCAATAGAAACCAATTGGAATTGAATGCCTTATTTTCAACAGAATTTTTATTTTCACTTAAGTTATCAGCAATTTCTAAATCCTCTTTTGCTTCTTTTTGCATTCCTATTTCAGTTCTGATTTTGGCTCGATCACTAAAATATTTAGGATTTTTATCATCCATTAAAATAGCGGTTCCATATAATTGCTCAGCATGCGACTTATCGCCTTTTAAATATTGATTTCTAGCCCAATTTGAATAAATTTTAGCATCTTTTGAATTGATTCGAACGGCATTTTGAAAACACATTTGCGCGGTATCATAATTTTTAAGTTCGGTATGACAAATTCCTAATTGCGTCCAAGCGG
>JBIPPB010000033.1:0-19352 GCA_044368655.1 Chitinophagales bacterium
TATAAAAAATTCAAATTTTGCTATTGCATTAAATCGAACTGCTGATTTTAATAGGAAATTTTCTTTTTATGCTAATAATCGTGCATATACCTATGCGGCTTCTAATGCGGATTATTTAACTTCTCAATATCGCTTAGATGTAAATTCATTTCCAAACAGCTCTAATGTAAACTCAAATGATTTTGATTATTATGGCGCGCGAGAAATGGGGGGGCTTTTTACTGAGTTATATGAGACAAATCCAGCAGATACCTCAGTAATTTCATATGCCAGCCAATCTGTATTGCAGCAAGGTCAAAGAAATATTTGGGGTGGTATTAATGAACTTTCATTTGCTTGGGCAGGAAGTTTCAAAGATCGTGTTTATTTTGGCGTATCTTTGGGGATTCCTTTTTTAAATTATTCCATGGCTACTTCGTTCTCCGAAGAACATCTCGGAAGTATTAATACTTCGGGCTTGCATCCAAATAATGGACGATTTATTAGCCATCGTTTTAATGAACGAGTTGATCACAGTGGGGTAGGGGTTAATTTAAAATTGGGAGGTTTAGCAAAAATTAATGATTTTTTGAGAGCAAGTGCTTTTATTCATACACCTACTTATTATGGTATTCAAGAGAATTATTCTTTAACATATCGAACGGTATTTCAAGCAGCAAATAATTCAGCAACTTATGAACGACCCGAATTTGAATATAATGCTTTAACTCCAGTAAAAATGGGGCTCGGTTTATCTGCCGTGTCTAAATATGGATTTATTGGTGCAGAATACGAATACAGTACCATGAATACTCAGCGAATATTTTTTAATGACATGCCATATAATGAAGGTATTATAAATGATGTATTTAAATTTGAACGAAGAGGAACTCATACCTTTAAATTAGGAGGAGAATTGGCTTATGAAATCTTTAGATTACGCGCAGGATTCAATTATAGAACAACTCCATATGTAGATGTATCTCCAATTGATAACCTCGATGTTATTGTAGAAGGTGCTGATTTGTCCACTAAAACATTTACTTTTGGTTTTGGATTTAGAGGTAAGGCTTTATCTATTGATTTTGCTGCAATGACCACACAACAAGAAGAATACAATTCATTTTATACTAAACAAAATGAATATAATGTAGGTATAAAAAATAATATACAAAGGCAACATTATATGATGACATTAAATTATCGTTTTTAAATTGAGACAAATTAAATTCAAAATGCTATTTTTGTATTTGAATTAATAAATAACTATGTTTTCTAAAAAATGGAATGATTTTTTTAAAAATTTAAAATATAAATATCGTTTAGTCATTTATAATGAATCAACATTTGAAACAGAAGGTAGTTATTTATTATCCAAATTGAATATTATTTTAGCAGTAAGCTTGATTTTTTTAATAAGTGTTATTTTTTCAATTTTACTGATTACGTATAGTCCCATAAAATATTATATTCCAGGTTATGGAGATGCTGGTATGCGAAAACAGCTTAGAAACATAATTAATCAAACGGATGAAATTCAAGATAAATTAGAAGAAAATGATTTATATTTCAAAAATATTCAACAAGTCCTAAAAGGAGACCTTCCTTCTAATAAAATTTTTGATCCAACCAAAAACTCTGAAGATAGTATTAAATAATTTAAAATTTTCTTCTTTTTTGCATAACTTGTTAGGAAAATCATTTATATTTGTACATTAATTATTAAATAGGAAGTATGTTTGGAAAAAAAGAAGATGTTATGCAAAATAGCATAGCTAATTTACAATCTTTAAATAGTATTGGTGTTGGAACCATTATTGATGGTAATATTAAAACAGATGGTGATTTTAGAATTGATGGAAAAGTAAATGGAAATATACTTACCTCAGGAAGATTGGTTTTAGGTGCATCTTCTCAAGTGGTTGGGGATATTAATTGTATTAATGGAAATATTGAAGGATTTGTAAGAGGTAATATACAAGTTAAAGAAATTTTAAAAATTTCAAAAAGTGCTAATGTTGATGGTAACATTACAACAAATAAGTTAATTGTTGAAGAAGGTGCTGTTATTCAAGCTAAAATCTCTATGAGCTCAAATAAGTCAGTAGTCAATCAACCGATTCATCCGACTCCAAGTAAATAAAATGAATTCAAATCCAAAAAGTAAATGGAATCGATTAGCCAAATATAGTAGTTTAGCGTTTCAATTATTGAGCTATATTTTAGTAGGTTTTTTTATTGGAAGATGGATTGATAATTATATGAAAAATGAAGAACCTTATGCGGTTTTGGGTTGTATTACTTTTTTTTTAATTGCAGGTTTGATAATGGTTATCAGAGATGTTACAAGTATTAAGTAGTTCGTCATTATTACGTTTTTTTGTATTTTCAATAATCAATATTTCATTTCTTTATTATTTTAGAAATGAAAATGCGTTATTTGAATCTTTGATTTTTTATTCTGTATTTACAATAGCTTTGATTTTTTATTTTATTGTTTATTACTTTTTTAAAAATAATAAAAACTTTATTTTTATTGTCATTTCTATCATGTTTTTTATCAAATCAATAGCCATTTTCTCCTTATTATTTTGGATAGATTATAAGAAATTACCATTTGATGAAAATTCAAAAGTTGGATTTTTAGGTCTCACTTTATTTACATTTATATATTTAGAACTTTATTTTTTTAACAAGAAAAAAATATAAAATGAACCGTATTACAAATTTATTTAATATTGAAAAACCAATTATTCAAGCTGGAATGATTTGGTGTAGCGGTTGGGAATTGGCCTCGGCGGTAAGTAATGCTGGCGGTTTGGGCGTAATTGGAGCAGGTAGTATGTATCCCGAAGTTCTTCGAGAGCATTTAACTAAAATGAATCAAAATTGTCAAAAGCCTTTTGCGGTTAATCTTCCACTTTTGTATCCAGATATTGATAAGCATATAGAAACCATCATTGAGTTTAAAGTTCCAATTGTTATCACATCGGCAGGTAGTCCTAAAACATATACGTCTATTTTAAAATCAAAAGGGATTAAAGTAGTTCATGTTGTAAGTAGTTCTTTATTTGCACAAAAATGTGAGCAAGCCGGTGTTGACGCAATTGTAGCTGAAGGTTTTGAAGCAGGTGGCCATAATGGAAGAGAAGAGACGACAACCTTATGTTTAATTCCACAAGTTGTCAACTCCGTATCTATACCCGTAATTGCTGCAGGAGGAATTGGATGTGGAAAAACCATGCTTGCGGCGTTTGCTTTAGGAGCCGAAGCGGTTCAAATAGGAAGTCGATTTGTTGCGAGTGAAGAAAGTAGTGCACATATAGCTTTTAAAGAACGTGTTGTAAATGCCCGCGAAGGAGATACTAAATTGATGTTGAAAAATGTAACTCCCGTTCGTTTACTCAAAAATGAATTTTATAACCAAGTGGAACAAGCAGAGCTTCATGGTGCTGATATAGAGGAGTTGAAAAACATTTTAGGAAGAGGACGCGCAAAAAAAGGAATGTTTGAAGGCGATATGCAGGAAGGAGAATTAGAAATAGGTCAAGTTTCCTCTTTAATTAACGAAATTCTTCCAGCGGCTACAATTCTTAACAATATTTGGAACGATTTCATAAAACAAAAAGAAGCATTGAGTGAATTGTCAATTTAAGGAATGTCTTATATATTGTTTACTTTAAACAGTTTTATTCTATAATGAATAATGAAAAAATATTGATGAATTACTTGTTATTATAAAATAAAATTTATAAAATCAGTAGGGCTTAATATTTTAACGTTCTCTAAAGTTTTAATTTCTAACAAATCTTTATCTCCTGTTACTAAAAAATCCGCTTCGGCAGTTACAGCTAAATCCAATAAAAAATTGTCTTTTAAGTCGCGGCATAGAGTATATTTTTTTTCAATATTTTCTACAAAAATTGCAAAATCTCCTAAATAATTTAAAATTACTTCTAAGTCATCTAATGAAATAAACTTACGAAATTTATCTCTTTGAGTTACCTCAATAAATTCATTTAACAACTTCTCGGAATATATTATTTGTATTTTATCAGAAAATATCAACGTATCCCATTGATTATTGTTTTTAGATATTAAATAACTTATCCAGATGTTAGTATCTAAGATTATTTTAATTTTTTTCATCATTAAAATCCCTTTCTCTTATCATATCTACTTCTCTTTGAATTTCTTCTAAAGTAATTTTACTGTCACTTTTACTTCTAATTTTAGATAAAACAAATTTGAATTTTTCTTTTGAATTAGGTAGAATAGAAATTAATTTTAAAGATTCAAACTCTTTTAAAATGGATTCCATTTTAGGATTTAAAATATTTATTGTGAGCGTTTCCATTTCTTTTTTTTACAAAAATAATATTTTTTTTCTTGAAATGAATATATTTTTTGTTTAATTGTATTATTGTCTATTGCAATTAAGTATGATAAAAAAGTAATTAGCTTATATAAAATTCATAAGTTTCAATTAACCCTCTCTGCCATTAAGATTCCATCTCGAATTGGAATGATTGTCGTAATAAAATCCGTATCTTCAAACAGCATTTTATTGGTTTCTAATATGGCTTGTGTATCTTGATTTGGATTTTCTTCAATAATTTTACCATGCCATAAAACATTATCAATGAGTATATAGCCACCATTTCTCATCTTTGGTTTAAGAAGTCTTACATATTCAGGATAGTTTCGTTTATCTGCATCTATAAAAACTAAATCAAGACTTTCATTTGATATTTTGTCAAAATAATCAAATGCCTTACCTTTTATGGGTTTTATTAAATCCGAAACTCCACATTTTTCAAAATACTTTTTGGATAGATATTTAAGCTCTTCATTTGGATCAATAGTTACTAATTCACTATCTTTTTCCATACCCATCGCCATACAAATTGCAGAATATCCGGTAAATGTTCCGAGTTCTAAAACACGTTTTGGCTTCAATGATTTTACAAATAAATATAAAAAAGTACCTTGTTCTTTACCTGAAATCATATTGGGTAAAAGGACTTTTAAATATGTTTCTCGCTCTAAAGCCTCTAATTCGGGCGTTAAATGTCGCGAGTGACTTTCTATATATTTTTCAATATCTTTGTTAACAATTTCCATTTTAAATATATTGAATTTCTACTTCATAACCACTGTGTGTGCGAACATTAAATACATGTTCCTCATTAAAAATTAAATATTGCCCTTTGATTCCAGTTAAAACACCTTGAATATGCGGTGCTTTATCTAATTTGATGGATTTCACCGATTTGTTTAAAATTGTTGTTGGAAATTCTAATTCATAAACCGTGTCATCTTCTGAAATATAAGGCTTTAATTCTTCGGGTAAAAAAGAAAAGACTTCTTTTTTTGAAGTATATAAGTCCACATTTTCATCTTTGATATTTTTGAGCATCGTTCTCCAATTGGTTTTATCACTCAGATAATTTTTTAAATAGACTTCAATTTGACCAGCAAGTTGTCTATAAGGCGTATTGCATAGAATAATGGCTTCGTCGGCGCCTTGGTCAATCCATCTTGTCGGGATTTGATCATTGCGCGTTACACCAACTTTTAAGCCTCCAGAATTTGCTAAATATACAATATGCGGTTGCATATGATTTCGGATTTCCCATTCGACATCTCGTCCATTTCCTAAATGTGCCTCGCAAAGTTCGGGATTAATTATACAAGGCGAATTTAACGCCGAACTCATCGAACACACATAACAAAGACCTTGGCCATAAAATTTAGAAACACTTTTTTTGCAATCTAAGCAGATTCGTTTTTCTGTAAATTTTATTGATAACGCTGAACCAATCCATTCATTCAAACATGTAGCTTCTTCATTAATTTTTAAAAAATAATTAACTTTTTTGTCTTTTAAAGTTGCTGGAATTTTATCTAAAACTAAAGTAGAAATCATTTATAAAAATTTGATAAAGAATAAAATAGCAGAAAGGATTAAACAAAATAATGCGCCTTTAAATGCATATAATTTGTCAAAATAATTAAAAATTAAGCAAGATGGTAAAATGGATAAAATACTTAATTTTAAAACAGGAGAAAGGAATTCATTACTATAAGACCACAGTAAACTCAATGAATAAAATCGGATTTGAAGCCAAAATCCTAATCCCATTGAAAGACCAGCAATTAAAAATCCGGTAATGACGTTATCTAACCAGTCGTAACCGATATACTTTTTCCAATTTTCCATTAATTTTGATTTACTAATTCAATAAAAATTTTGTTTAACGAAGGTAAGTTCTCACGAATTGATCGAAATGAAACTTTAAAATCTGCCAATTCATGAAGCATTTCGGGATATGTTGAGGTTTCTTTAATTTTTAAAGTAGCAGATTCAGTTTGATGCTCTATTAAATCAAATGTTTTTCCTTGATTTAAATTGGTTAAATCATCACCTTCAATGAGGTATTCATTTTTTAGAAACATTTTCTTGGCACTTTTTACATCGCTATGCAAAAGCATTTTTCCTTGGTTTATTAATACAATTTGCTGACAAATTTCTTCAACTTGCTCCATTCGATGCGTGCTAAATAATATCGTAGCACCATTTTTTGCCAATTCGTAGATTTCATTTTTAATTAAATCTGCATTTAAGGGATCTAAACCTGTAAATGGTTCATCAAGAATAATCAAACTTGGATTATGAACAACAGTACAAACAAATTGAAGTTTTTGTCCCATTCCTTTGCTTAGTTCTTCTAATTTTTTATGTTTCCAAGCCTGCATTCCGAGTCGATCCATCCAAAAGGAAACCCTTTTTTTTGCTTCGGAATACGTCATTCCTTTTAATTGCGCTAGATAAATGGCTTGTTCTTCAACTTTCATTTTTTTATACAAACCTCTTTCTTCTGGCATATAGCCAATTGTAGCGCTGTTTGACAATAAATCGGTTAGTTTCCCATCTATTTTTACAGTACCTTCATCTGAAGCAAAAATACCTGTAATGATTCGCAATAATGTTGTTTTTCCAGCACCATTTGGGCCTAATAATCCAAAAATACTTCCTTTTGGTATGTTAAAAGAAATATTATCAAGCACTTTTTTGTCTTGATACGATTTTGAGATGTTTTGAATTTCTAGTCGATTCATATTTTAGTAGAATGAATTTTTTTAGCAATTTGATACGTGTAATTTTCAATAAAATAACTTCCATTTGAAGCGTCATCAACTAATGACAAATAAGATTCTTCATGTAATAAATGAAAAATATTTCGAGCCATCCTACGGTCAAAATTAATATTTTCCGTTTGAATTGGAGGAATGATAATTCCATCGGTAGCTGAAACAAAACCTGAAATGGCTTCGGTCGTATGCTGAATAAGCATATTTACTTTTTCTTGGTGAGGATTTTGAGAACTTGTTTTGGTAACTATTAAATAATTCAATGGAAAATCATTAAGTTTTGTATAGTTGTCGATTAAAATTTTAAATGCTCTTGATTTACATAAATCCCAATAAAAGTCGCCATTTAATTCAATTTCGATTAAAGTTTGTTTTTCTTTACTGATTTGGTTTATGATTTGGCTAGACAATTCATAAAAATGTTCATTCTTGATTGTAAACGTTTCAAAGATTAACTGATTTTGAGGCACTTCGTATTTTAATACGCTTAAGTAATTTTGAAACGTATTTAAAGAACTTGGATTTAGATATTTAAATACCGTAAAAACATAATCCAATCGAATTTGATGGAATAATTTTTCAAAATCTTTTTGAAGTATATTTTGCGTTTCTTCAAACTCTAAAATCACCCCTCCTGTGCCTTGCTCCAATGCGGATAATATTTCTTGATTTATTATTTCAAAATTGCCTTGAATTTTAAAGTTTTCGAAGTATGTAAAATATTCGGTATTGCGCTCTAAATTAACTTTATTATTTTCTAAATTTTGATAAATGGGTTCAACAATTATTCCTTCAGAAGGTCTAATTAATTTATCTTCAAATGATTCATCCTTGAGTTCTTTTTGAATGAAGGTTTTTAAGGTTTCAATTGAAGGTTTTTCAAAATTCATGTGACGTGTATTAATGAATACAAATATATACTATATCTGATTTTTAAGAGTATTTTTTTTAGGTTTCAGAATTAATAATTTATTTATAATAAAGTTGTTTTATATTTGCCATACTGAATTTAGAAAAATAATCACATGAAAAAATATATTAGTTGTTTTTTAATTTTGTCTTACGCGTTGTCGGCGTTTTCACAAACTAAAACAAAAGGTGTATCGGTTGCTCCTAGCGTAATTGATTTCTCGGATACAACAATCCCAGATTTTAATCCACAGCTTCATAATGTTGATATAAAAACAATTCCTTCTGCTGAATATGCCAATAAAAAAGAAATTTTGCACAAAAACAGAATGGCGTATATAAAAAAAAAGGAAAACCTTCAAAAAGGCCAATTAAAAAGCGCTCAAGAAAACGAAATCGAACCCAAAATTGATCTTGGATTTCAAGCAAATATTCCCAACGGACATCCTGCGGATAATGATGTAGCTGTTTCTAATGATTTAAAAGTAATCAGTGCTGTAAATACCAATATTTTAGTATCGGATTCGACGGGTAAAAAAATTATTGATAAAAGTTTGACGAACTTAGTTGCTCAAGCGGGTGTTTTTAATTCAACTTCCGATCCTCGTGTGATTTATGATCCAAAAGAAGATCGTTTTATTTTTACTTGTTTTTCAGGTAATTTAAGTAGGAATTCTATAATTTTAGTAGGTTTTTCTAAAACAAATGATCCCGCAGGAGCATGGAATTTCTATAAGTTGAATGGAAACAGTTTTAATGACAGCACGTGGAGTGATTATCCAATCATTTCAGTTTCCAACAACGATTTGTTTATAACCTTTAACCAAGTTAAAGATAATGTGCATTGGTCCGTAGGATTTAAACAATCTGTAATTTGGCAAATTGATAAAAACACTGGATATAAAGGCGATTCTTTAAAGTATGATTTGTGGAGCGATATCAAACATAATGGAGTATTTCTCAGAAATATTTGTCCTGCCAAATATCAAACAAATGATTTAAAAGAAAAAATGTATTTCTTATCAGTTAAAAATGTTTCTTTTTCTAATGATACCATTTTTTTGTTAGAAATTACAAATTCGTATAAATCTAAAAGTGCCAAACTCAACCAAAGTTTATTGAAATCGCCTATTAAATATGGATTTCCGCCAAATGCCTTACAAAAAAAGAATTCGTTTGGAATCACGCAGCAGCTAATGACCAATGATGCAAGAGTTTTGACCGCAATTTATGAAAATGATCATATTCATTTTGGTTCAAATAGTATAAATCCTAAGTTTCAGAATGCAGCCGTATTTTTAGGGTCTATTTTAAATGTTTCGAAGAATCCAAAAGTGGAAGCAAAACTTTTAAGTGATGAAGATTTAGAATTTGGTTACCCATCGATGTCCCACATTGGTCTTGAGAATCGACCAAGACAAGTACTGTATACTTTTTCACATTGTTTTACGGATAGTTTCCCTGGAACGAGTATGGTTTATCAAAATGCTAAAGGCGAATTTTCAAAGATAGTTTCTGTAAAAAATGGGAATAATCGTATAGATATGGTTTCGGATTCTATCGAGCGATGGGGTGATTATACGAATATTCAAAAAGTGTATAATCAACCAAATGTAGCTTTTTTAACAGGTTCTTTTGGTGGTCCATTGGGCAATTCATTTACAAGAATGTTGTCTTGGGTTTCTAAAGTGCGCGTTGAAGATACCACCACATTATCTTCTTCCGTTTCTAATGTTTTAAAAGAAAGTCAACAAATTCAAATTGCACCGAATCCGGCTAAAAATGTGTTATCATTTCAGTTTGAATTACAAGAAACGCAAATTTTATCGTTTGAAATTTGGAATTTAGAAGGAAAAAAAATATATCATATTTATAATCAAAAAGCGTTTCAAGGACAAAATAATTTTCAAATCCAAATTGATCAAATGCCAGCCGGAAATTATTTCTTAAAAATAAATGGAAATAACGGATTTGAATTTTCAGAACGCTTTAATAAATACTAAATTTAATTGTATTTTATTGAAAAAAAAGCAATCTTAATCATTCATTTTTTAAACCTTTTTTTTTAGAATTGATTATATTTGTCGTTCAACTTTTTAGGTTGTCACTATTTTAATTTATTAACCTTACATATAAAACCTTACAACATGAATCATTCAAAAAATTCTAAAAGAAAAAACGATTACGAATCGGCATATAGCTTTAGTTCTAATTTAATTAATACGATGCATAATGCGATTAAATCAAGAAAATTGATTACTATTGAATATCACTCAAGAGAAAAAGGGCTTACAAAACGAGAAATTGAGCCAATGGATATCATCACTCGCGACGGACGGACGAATCTTGTTGGATGGTGCCGATTACGAAATGATTGGAGAACATTTCGTATAGATCGTGTCAATTTTGTTGCCATTCAAATGCAAAATGATTTTGTACCAAATGCAAATTACAAAAGAGAAGATTTTGCAGATGAAAATAGCCGTCAACATGAACCAATTCAAGAACATACGCAAAAAAATAACACGCAAAACGGACGCCCAAATAAAGAATTAAATATGGAAATGGGCTTTGGAAAAACAATGACCGATAATAAACTAAAGTTAAATTTGGATTCGGAGATTGTAAAGTACAGCGAAGATGAAGATGATTTAGCTTTATAATATCCGTTAATTTAGTTTGTTTTGAACGCAGAGAATTTTAATAATAAATTACCGCTTGCTTATGTAGAACCCGATATTTACAATTGGGGACTTTATAAGTTAAGCCTTAACAAACAAGAGTTTTTGGATGAAGTCATTGAAAACGTCTATTCAAAATTAAAAGCGGAGCTTAAAGATTCTAAAAGTATTTATGAGGAAATTGCGCATACGTTATATCAAGAGCGGATTCGAATTTCTTCAAGTCGATGGAAATCCGATCCAGCGGATGATAAAGATTTTTGGAATCATATCAAAGGCAGTTTAATTTCGGTTAAGAAAAATAAAAATTGGCAAGAAGAAGAATCTATAGCTTTAGATGCTATTTTTAAGAAAATTCTTTATCGATATGCATATGAAATTGTAGGAAATTTTAATCCAACCGTTTTTAACACTGTTCAAAAGTTTT
The DNA here is from genome assembly GCA_044368655.1 of Chitinophagales bacterium. Taxonomy (GTDB): domain Bacteria; phylum Bacteroidota; class Bacteroidia; order Chitinophagales; family JADJOU01; genus CHPMRC01. The sequence continues at coordinate 11,152 of JBIPPB010000033.1, forward strand.
TACCAGGCATTTTTTCATTTTTTTTGAATAGCCAAAGTGGGTATCATTTTAAAATCCCTTTTTGTAAAAAGTTACCTTTTTACGAAAAATTTCAAATTCAAGGTGATTTTGAGCATATAAGAAACTTAGCAAAAATTGGAAGTGTTATAATTGTCCCTACCCATAGTAGCAATATAGATTCACCAATAATTGGTTGGGCGTTAAATGCCATAGGATTAGAAGCCGTAACGTATGGCGCAGGTGTCAATTTGTTTGGAACCCAGCCACTTTCATTTTTAATGGGAAACTTAGGCGCTTATAAAATAGATCGTCGCAAAAAAAATAAAATCTATTTAGAATTACTCAAAACATATTCAAAAATTGCCATTCAGCGCAATACGCCTTCATTATTTTATCCCGGAGGAACAAGAAGCCGAAGTGGGATGCTTGAAACCAAATTAAAGTTAGGTCTTTTGAGCACTGCGGTTGAAGCACAGCAGTATAATTTTAAAAATCAAGGAAAAAAGATTTTTGTAATTCCTGCGGTTCTAAATTATCATTTTAATATTGAAGCATCTAGCCTTATTAATCAATATCTAAAAGAAATTGGAAAAGAAAAATATGTAGCCGATAATTTTGAATATTCATCAACCTATAAAATGATTCGTTTGGTGAAGCAACTTTTTGCTTCTAATCCCGAACTTATCGTTACGTTTGGTGCCCCAATGGATGTTATTGGACATCTTGTTAATCAAAAAGGAGAGAGTTTAGGTCCTCAAGGTCAAATTTTTGATATTAAAGGTTATTTTGAAATAGAAAATAAAATTGTAGATGACGAACAGCGTAATTTTGAATATACTAAAATTTTAGGTGATAAAATCGTATCAAGCTACTATAAAAATAACACGTTATTAAGTTCCAATGTTGTTGCATTTACGTTGTTTGAATTAATCCAGCAAAAACATCGAAACTTATCTATTTATGAACTATTTTTACTACCTTTAGAAGATCGAATGATTGAAAAATCAAAATTTAATGAAAAATTAAATCGGTTAAGAGAAGGTATTCGAAATGAAGTAAATAATGGAAATGTAAAAGCGACACATCGAATACTTAATGAAGATATCGATACCATCATCAAACATGCTATTGATAATATTAATATTTTCAGTTCAAAAAAAATAATCTTTATTGATTCGGATCAAAATTTGAATAGTGAAGATTTAAAATGTTTGTTTTTTTATCACAATAGATTAAAAGGATATCAATTTGAAAAATATTTATCAACTCACTAAGCCCATTGGAATTTTAGGAGTAGGCAGTTTTGGAACTGTTTTGGCTAATATTATTGCAAAAAAACATAATGTGTTGGTTTATGCACGTAAAGAAAGTTCTTTAGACGAAATTAATATAAAAAAAACACATCGAGGTATTAATATACATCAAAATGTAACTGCTACCAACGATATTCATCAAGTTGCAAAACAATGTGATATTATCTTCCCTGTCGTTCCATCTTATGCATTTAAGGCGGTTTTACAAGAGATTTTGCCAAGTCTAACGTCAAATCATATCTTGATACACGGTACCAAAGGATTTTCGGTAGAGAAAAATGTGGATGAAAAAAATGTGAAAATTTTTCCGAATGATATTTCTACAATGAGTCAACTTATTGTAAATGAAACACCTGTTTATCGAGTTGGATGCATTTCAGGACCTAATTTATCTAAAGAAATTGCTAAAGGTCAGCCAGCGGCTACTGTTATTGCAAGCAAATATAAAGAGGTTATAGAAATCGGAAAATCAATCTTACATAACGATCTTTTTCAAGTTTTTGGAAGTTTTGATATCCGAGGGATTGAAATGGCAGGCATTTTTAAAAATTATATTGCCATAGCTGCGGGTGCTAGCGCCGGAATTGGCTTGGGCGAAAATGTAAAAGCCTTATTAATTACTAGAGGTATCGCCGAAATGATTGAAATTGGTAATTTTTTGGGCGTTGATTCCAAGTCATTTTTGGGTTTAGCCGGAATCGGGGATTTGGTAGCGACATGTAATAGCCCATTAAGCCGAAACTATACGGTTGGTTTTCAATTAGCGCAAGGTAAAACCATTGAAGAAGTAATGGAAACGATGACTGAAGCCGCCGAGGGATTAAATACCATTAAAGTAATAAAACATTTATCCGATACAATGCATATTCAAGCACCTTTGGTTCAGATTATATACAAAGTGGTTTATGAAAATTATCCACTCGAAAATGGCATTAAATTATTAATGCGATTAAATGCAGGGAATGATGTTTCGTTCATAAAATAAAAAAGCCAATTTACAAAGTAAATTGGCTACTATTTTATTCAAAATATATTGAATTATCCTTCCATACTACGAACAACTTGCTCACGGTAAGCCGCTTTAGTTACTCTATTTCTGTTCTGAACAGATTTTTTAGTGAAGTGCATACGCTTTCTCAATTGCTTGATAACGCCCGTTTGGTCAAACTTTTTCTTATATTTTTTGAGTGCCTTGTCAATAGAATCTGAATCTCTTGTGTCGATAATTAACATATATATACCTCCTTTTTTTTGGATTGCAAATATACATTTATTTTTTTAATTCATTTATAATAATTAATTATTTTGACTATGAGCGATTACGCTTAATTAAAAAAAAAGCAATATAAATTTATCCTCGCTTCGCTTCTAGCGAGCGATTTTATCATTGGCTTCTAGCCATTTAATTGAAGTCAATAATCAAGTTATTATAAGCAAAACAGTTTACAATCAAAACTTCTCCGCCTCGATTCCAGATAATTTTTCTTAATATGCAGTCAAAAAAAAAGAGATTGGAAATTTCCAATCTCTTTTTAATTTTTTATTTAACATCCATTAATTCGGTGTCGAATATCAAAATGGCCTTTGGAGGAATAACCGGTGAACGACCTTGCTCTCCATAAGCTAACCAATAAGGAATGATCAACTTACCTTTTGCACCTTTATTTAATAAAGCGATGCCTTCTTCCCAGCCTGGAATTACCATACCTTGTCCTAATGGAAATTCAATAGGTTGACCTCTTTCATAAGAATTGTCAAATTTATTTCCATTTTCTAAAACGCCATTATAATGAACAGAAACTTTTTGTCCTGCTTTTGCATTCTCTCCAGTTCCTTTTTTCTCAATAATGTATGCCAATCCTGATGGAAGTGTTGTTGCGTTTGGATAATTTTTTGCTACAAAAGCACTGAATTGTTCTTTATCCGCTTTAATTGCTTCTTCTGCTTTTTGTTGCATTGCTTTAACGGCATTATCAATAATCGATTTATCTGCTTTAAAAGCTTGAGCTGCTGCGCCTTGGCGAATAATCTTTACCGATTTGATTTCATCATTGGTTTTTATTTGATTCGCAATTTCCATTCCCGAAACGACTTTTCCAAAAACACTATGGCGATCATCTAACCATGGCGTAGGAACTACTGTAATAAAAAATTGAGAACCATTGGTATTTGGACCCGAATTAGCCATTGATAAAATACCCGGCGCATCATGTCTTAACGTTTTGTCAAACTCATCAGGAAACTTATATCCTGGATCTCCTGTTCCGGTTCCTAAAGGACAACCACCTTGAATCATAAAATCTTGAGCATCTCCATTTGCTTTTGTAATCACTCTATGAAATTTTAATCCATCATAAAATGGAGTTCCTAGAGCTTTTTTGTCATTTTCCATTTTACCTTCTGCCAAAGCTACAAAATTAGCAACGGTCATAGGTGTTTTTTCGTGTTCTAATTTAATTAGAACCTCTCCTTTTGAAGTGTTGAATTGTGCGTAAATTCCGTCTTGCATGATTTGTTTATTGGATTTAACTGCTGTTTTAGCTTTTTGAGAATATCCCACAAAAACCAAACACAGCAAAGTGAATAATAATGATAATTTTTTCATGTTTAAATATATTTATTTTAATAAATTCCTAATAGTTCTACCTCAAAAATAAGGGTTTCGTTTGATTTAATTACTGGAGGCATACCTTGTTCGCCATAAGCTAAATATGGTGGTATAATAAACGTCGCTTTTTCTCCTTTTTTTAATAATGAAATACCTTCTTCCCAGCCCGGAATAACCATGCCTTGACCAAGTGGAAAATCAAAAGGCTGTTTGCCTACAGATTGGTCAAAAACCTCACCATTCGTATGTTTTCCGATATAATGAACCTTAACCGTTCTTCCTACCGAAGCTTGCTCATTATTCGTCTCTACAGATTTTACATAATACAAGCCACTTGGCGTTTTAATTGCATTTGGAAATGATTTTTTTACATATTCTTCAAAATATTTATACAAATCATTTTTTTGATAAATCGCATATTTACTTTTGATACCCTCAATTTTTCGTTGTTTGATGATTTCTTTTTGAGTTTCAAAGACCAAAGGTGCATTAAATGCTTTTGCATTTTCAGATTTTCTAACGATTCGAATACTGTCGATTTTATCATTGGCTTCGATTTGATTGAGTACGTCAAGGCCTTTTAGCACTTTACCAAAAACCGAATGCACGCCATCAAGCCAAGGCGTTGATTTATATGTAATAAAAAATTGTGAACTGTTGGTGTTCGGACCCGAATTCGCCATAGAAAGCACTCCCGCTTCATCATGCGTTAATTCTTCATGAAATTCATCGTCAAATTGATAGCCCGCATTACCTGTTCCATTTCCACTAGGGCATCCTCCTTGAGCCATAAAATCTTTAATCACTCTATGAAAAGATAAACCATCATAATATGGAACGCCTAAAGATTTATGTACATTAGAGATTTGACCTTCGGCCAAACCTACAAAATTAGCAACAGTAAGTGGTGTCTTTACATATTCTAAACCAATTTCGATATTTCCTTTTTTTGTATAAATAACAGCGGTTAAATCATCAGCCGTTTTAAACGTTTTTTTTGTGCTTAAATCTACTTCGTTGAGATTTTTGTCGTCATTATTACATGATAAAAGAAACAATGTAAAAAAGAAAAAGATATTTTGAAGTTTAAAATACATTTTTTAAAAATTTGAAAACAAAAATAAAAGTTTTTATTTAATAAAAACGGAATAATCAAAAAATAATAAAGAACTAGGGTTTAAATGTATCTTTAAATTTTTCGAAAGGCGTTGTTTTATGTAAATCTTGACGAAAATAATTTAATGCCATAAACATCATATCAGGTTCAATATAACCCGGTATATTTTGAATTTTAGATAAATCGCTATTTAAAATAGTGGTGCTTGGATAGCCCATTCTGCCATCAAGAAGCATTACCGCCAGTTCATGTGTAGCTCTTCGCTCCGAAATCGGCATTTTATATGTCTTCCCTAAATAGACAACGGAATCTTCGCGCTCTGCATTAAATTTTACGGCATGAAAATTCTCGTTGATGTACTTTATGATTTTTGGATCTTCATAGGTGGCTTTATCCATTTTTTTACACCATCCACACCAATCCGTATAAAAGTCGATGATGATTTTCTTTTTAGATTTTGAAGCTAGTTTAATAGCTTCCGACATGGAAACCCATTGTATTTTTGTCAAATCAACTTCATTTTTTTTATTTTTCTTGGATTGAGAAAATCCGAATTGAAAATTCAAGGCAAAAAGAACGATTAATAAAAATGTTTTTTTCATATATATTTAATTTTATAATTAAACTCAAAAAACAGTTTGAGGTTTATTTTAGGGATGTTAAAAAAATAAAAAGTTAGTTACTTTTTCGTATTACCACGATTTTTTGACTTTCTTCGGAGTAATCTACAAAGAAATAATTGTTTTCTTCAAGTTCTCCATCAAGAATTTCTTCGGCAAGGGCGTCTTCTACATACTTTTGAATGGCTCTTTGAAGCGGTCTGGCTCCAAATTGAATATCATAACCATTCTCACATATGTAATCAATTGCAGTATCTGAAATTTCAAAAGGATATTTTAGTCCTTCCATTCTTTCTTTTAAATCCTTAATTAAGATATTGACAATTTCTTTGATATGCTCTTTTTCAAGCGAGTTAAATAAAATGACATCATCAATACGATTTAGAAACTCCGGAGAAAATGTTCTTTTAAGGGCTTTTTCCAACACACTTTTAGCAATTTCGTCCGAATTTTGCAAACGATTTTCAGTTGCAAATCCCACGCCACTTCCAAAGTCTTTTAAATCTCGAACCCCAACATTTGAAGTCATAATAACCAAAGCATTTTTAAAATCTACTTTTCTTCCTAATCCATCGGTTAAAACGCCTTCATCAAGCAATTGAAGTAAAATGTTAAAAATATCGGGATGCGCTTTTTCAATTTCGTCTAATAATACAACAGAATAAGGTCTTCGTCTTACTTTTTCGGTTAATTGACCGCCCTCTTCATAACCTACGTAGCCCGGAGGCGCTCCAACAAGACGACTTACGGTATGTTTTTCCATATATTCGCTCATATCAATTCGAACTAACGATTCTTCGCTTTCAAATAATTGATTGGCTATCGTTTTGGCTAATTCCGTTTTACCTACACCCGTTGGGCCTAAAAAGATAAACGTACCTATAGGTTTATTTGGATTTTTTAGTCCAATTCGATTTCTCTGTATAGATTTCGCAATCTTCTCAATGGCTTGATTTTGACCTTTTACCGCTTTTTTCAAATCTTCTGCCAATCCTTTTAATTTTGAAGATTCGTGAGAATGCACTTTACTTACAGGAATTCCTGTCATCATCGCAATCACTTCTGCAATGTGCTCTTCAGTAATAGGATATTTTGTGTTTTTTGATGAAGCCTCCCATTTGTTTTTTTCAAGTTCAAATGTTTTTTTGAGCTCCATTTCTTGATCTCGAATAATTCCAGCTGCTTGATAATCTTGCAATTTTACCGCTTTTTCTTTTTCAACTTTTAGTGTTTCGAGTTGTGCTTCAATCTCTAAAACTTCTTGCGGCACTTTGATGTTTTTGATGTGCACACGCGCACCTACTTCATCCAATACATCAATAGCTTTATCGGGTAAAAAACGATCCGTAATATAACGATTACTCATTTTTACGGCAGCTTCTATTGATTTATCATCATAAGAAACATTATGAAACGATTCATATTTAGGTTTTAAATTTGTTAAAATTTGAATTGTTTGCTCTACCGTTGGTGGTTCGATAAGGACTTGTTGAAATCTTCGAGCCAAAGCGCCATCTTTTTCGATATACTGTCTATACTCATCTAGTGTAGAAGCTCCAATAACTTGTAATTCACCTCGAGCTAGAGCGGGTTTGAATAAATTAGATGCATCCAAACTTCCTGAAGCGCCACCAGCACCAACAATGGTATGCAATTCGTCTATAAATAATATAACATCTTTGTTTTTTTCTAATTCGGCCATTATGGCTTTTACACGCTCTTCGAATTGTCCACGATATTTTGTCCCAGCTACTAAAGCGGCCATATCAAGCATGACAACTCGTTTGTCAAATAAAATCCGAGAAACTTGTTTATTTACAATTCGTAATGCGAGTCCTTCTACAATAGCAGTTTTACCCACACCAGGTTCTCCAATTAAAATTGGATTATTCTTTTTTCTTCTACTTAATATTTGCGAAACCCTTTCAATTTCTGTTTCTCTTCCCACAATTGGATCTAACGCGTCATCGGCTGCCAATTTAGTAACATCTCTTCCAAAACTGTCTAAAACCGGAGTTTTTGATTTTATATTTGTTTTTGGCTTCGAAGAAACGGGAGGATTATTAGGCGCGCTCATCATATCTTCCCATCCATTATCATCATCATACGACGATTTTGTAGGATAATTTAAAGTACTTTCATAGACATCTCTAAAAAGTTTTTCATCGATGTCAAAATCTCTTAATGTAATTGCTACAATATTGTCTTTTAATCTTAAAATAGCAATCATCAAGTGAACGGTATCAATATTTTCGCATTTATAGTTTCGAGCTTCTAGAACAGCAAGTTTAATAATACTTTCAGCTTGACGTGTTAATGGATAATCTCCATTAAGATTCAATTGAGCGCCCGCTCTTTGACTTAATTTGCTTTCTAGCTGGACTTTGAAGTTTTCTAAAGGTAGATTGAGCTCAACTAATGTTTTGACTACATCATCTTCTTCGTCGCGAATCAAACTTAAAAATAAGTGTTCGGCACCAACCGAATCGTGATTCAGACGCTTTGCTTCATCTCTACTAAATTGTAATACTTCTTTTACTCGA
>JBIPPB010000100.1:0-5482 GCA_044368655.1 Chitinophagales bacterium
TTTACAATTTTTAACATAAATGGGGTTAGAAAACATCAGAATGTTCAACTATGAGCAATCAAAAAAAAGAAAATAGTTCGTTTTTATCTTTAATGACCTTGTCAATTTGTTTAAGCATTTTTTCTCGTTTTGCTACTTTTTCTTGGTAGAGTTCTACCAATTCGGCATCTTCAATTTCCAATTGACCTCTTTGATAAAACTCCAGTATTTTTGGATGTTGGTTATAGAATATTTTGAGCGCTTTGTAGGATGCGTCAATTTGATTGATAAGGATTTCTTTATTTTGCTTTCTTATTTTTTGAATCCAAAAAATGACAAAGGCAAAAATTAGAACGATAACTATATATAATAAAAAATAGGAGATCTGAAACCAGCTAAACCAAGATTTGTTAATAAAAAACAAAAATAATGGTAGTATAATAACACCAAAGATTATATAAATCCAGTTTAATATCTGCTGAGGTTCATTAAGCATCTTTTTTATACTATGAATATGGTATGCTTCGGGTGAAATTTTAAACTTTTCTTTGAACTGTAAATCTTTTTGCATGTATAATTCAAATAAACTTCTGAATGATTTTAAATTTTCTAATAGATTATTCATACTTTTTATCCTAGAATTAATATATTCTTGATAATCACTATGTGTTCAAATTAGACAAAAGGTTAACAAAATAAATAAACTTTAACTTTATTTAACAATCCGATACATAAAAAAAACAATCGCTTTTTTCTTAAAAAAAGTAAATTTGTAAAATGAAGATAAACATAAATTTGGTTTTATTTATTTTATTATTTTTAACTTTAGGTTGCTTAAAACCTGAAGCATCCGAAATATATACGACAAAAGAACTTTCAAATATTAATAATGAAACGCAAGTTTTAATTAAAGATATTTTACAAAAAGAGTCGTTAGCAAGCATCACAGATCTTGGAATGGGGAATGTTGTGTTTTCCATTTTTATAGATTCCTTAAAAACATATTCCGAAATCGAAAAATATAAATTTGCCGAATTGGCAAGAAGCCGAGGATTTTACTTTCTTGGACTCGATGTGATACAAAAAACAAATTTTTCAAATACATTTGAAATTGCCTATTTCAAATTTAATGATGCGGTTTCTACTATGGACTTTTCGCTTAGTCAAAAATACTTAAACGAAATGGAATCTTTAATCTTTAAAGACAAATCGAACAAAAATATGGTAATTTTATATTTATCAAGAGGTTATTTACAGCATAATAAAGGCGATTATCAAGCTGCAATAAAAAACTTTGAGACAGGGATAAATTTATGCAATAAATTCAAATTAGATTCATTAAAACCCAATTTATATCGAAAAATTGGGAATAGTTATAATGATTTAGCTCGAATTCACTATGGCGAGAATAAATACATAGAACCTTTTATACAAAAAGCATTGTTTTATTACAACAAAGAAGAAGAATACAATGCTAGAACCTTAAGTAGTTCATACAAAACCAATGGCTTAATCGATATCATTAAAGCATTAATGTATCAAAGAACGAATCGAAATCCTTTAACTTTTTTAAAAGCGGCTTATCAAAAAATCATATTTTATTCGGATTCGGAAATTATACTTAACCGCAATTCAGTAGCAACTTCGCTAATGCAATTAATAGCCTTTGAATTTTATGCAAAACAAAATACACTTGAAAACAACAAATACCTCGACAGCATTTATAAAAATTACCTTACTTTAATCGGTAACAACACGCTTACATCTTTTTGTTCTGATTTTGGCTTAGAAACAAAAATATACAATCCTCAAAATATTACTGAAAATTTCATATTATATAAACTAAATGATCGTTTTACACTAAACAAATCTATAGAAATCTTGAATCTAAGTAACAGTGAAAAGTATCCTTTTATTATTAAAATCAAGAACATTAAATCAATTTTTAAAGACAACTACACGGATGCCATTCGTTGTTATCTCCAACTTCAGGAAATAAAAGCATATGGTATTATAAAAAAAGATAAAATATTAGAAAATAAATCCATTCAACTATCCAATAGATTAAACCATCTTGGAAATTATCTTTTTAAACCCGATTCAAAAAAAACTATAACTGAAAAAGACATTAAAAAACTTAAATATTATTGTAAAAAAAACAACACAAGCATCATCGATTTCCAAATTACTAATAATGGAATTACAATTACTTCTGTTATCAATGAAAACGATTTTAAACAAAACTTAGATACCGGAAAAATAAATAATATTCAAAACCGCATAGATAGTCTAAAATATTATGCCGATCAAGAAGATATTATTGCATATCAGAAATTAGCAAATTTGATTTATCTAACATTAAAATTAGATCAAATTAAAACTAAAAATATCATTATTTGTGCTGACGAGCTTCTTGAGCAAATTCCATTTGATGGATTGATATACAAAAAGAACACATCGAATCGATGGAAAGATCAGCACTTTTTAATCAAAAATCAAAATATACAATTAATTCCATCCTTATCATTTCTTATAAATCAATTAAATACGACTAAAGAAAAATTGCCTCTGGAAGTAGATTTATATACGAATTCAAAAGATGCGATCAGTTTACCATTTAATAAAAACTTAGAAAAATGGATGAAAGAAAAGTTAAACATATCGCATAATACCAAGAAGAACCAATTTCGTTCGGTACTTCATCTTTTGGGACATACCAAAGAAAACGAAAAAAAAGAAAAATCCTATTTTATGGATCAAACTTCATTTAATGTAAAAAGTAAAATTAATACGCCTCCGAAACTTTGCATTTTACATGGCTGTGAGTCTAATCATGGGAAATTTTATAAGTCTGAAGGTGTCATTTCATTAAGTCGTATGTTCTTTTATAATGGATCCGACGCCGTAATTTCATCGACATGGGATTTGGATAATCAATCGAGCGTAGAATTATTTAAGTACTTTTACAAAAACTTAAAAATGAATACCTCGAGTGTGGAGGCTTTAAAAAAATCAAAAAAACAAATCATCAACGATCCTTTTCGAGTAGAATGGGCAAATCCCAAATATTGGGCATTTATCAATTATTATGGAGTTGATCTAACCTTTGATAGACTTTAAAATATCGGCCGCTAATTCTTTATATGCATTCGAATCATCCTCAGCAATTTCTTTAAAAAGGTCTTTAAATTTCTTATTCTTATCTTTTAGATACATCAAAGCAAGTCTAAATTTAGCTTTGTCTTGATACAACCTTATTGAGGATTTTTTAATAATATCTTGATAAGCATTGATTGCGAAACCTGAATTTTCAAGCATTTCATTACAATAAGCAATATAGAAATCTACTGAATCGGATTTTGGCGCTTTTTTAAGATAGTACAACGCTTTATCATATTCAATTTTTGCAAAATAATACATCGCTGAATCTATCATTGTTGGATTTTCCGCATTCATTTTAAGCGACAAACCGACTTCGATATTTTTATATTTCGAATATACTTCTTGATTTAAATCAGGTTTATTTAACCAATAATTTATACCTAAAAATAAAACGAATACAATCAATAAAGAGGAAATATAAAAATGAATCATTCGTTTTCTTCGCACTTTTTTCTTTAATTTACTGAGCCTATTTTTTAAGGAATCCGAAGATATTGCTTCCTCCTCTATTTCTTTTCTAAGTGCACGGTATACTCTAAATTTGTGTTTATATATTTCATCTAGTTCTATTTTAGCTTTGAGAATATAAAATTCATCTTCGGTGAGCGTCCGATTAAATAATTCATCAAATTCAAGAATATCATTCTCGGTGAGTTGATACAGATCGTTATTCTTCATTTTCTAATACAATTTTATTAACCTTAGTACTAATACTAGAAATACATCTACTTTTTTGCACTTTTACAACATCTCCATTTTTATATCCAAGCAAATAAGCAATCTCATCTAAAGACTTTTTATTAAAATAAAACAAATTTAGTATTTTTTTGCAAGAGTCGTTCATTTTAGTTAATATAAACTTCACGGCTTTATCTATTTTATGATCATACTCATCTAATTCTATTGCATTTTCAGCAAAATAGGAATCATTGGCAATTACTTGTTTTGAATCATTCAAATAACTTCCCAGTTTGGTATTACCAATGTAAATTAAATAAGCCGATAAGCTTGTATGAATTTCTTCTAATGCACCCGTTTTAATATTATGATACAAATCGACAATTGTGTCTTGAAATACATCTTCGATTACTTCATAAGGTGTATTTTTATATTTTTCTTGTGCAAATTTGACGAATACAGGCTTGACTTCAAGATAAATTTTATCCAATTCCTGCAAGTCGCCTTCTTTAATTTTTTTTAATCTATTTCGGTTCATACCCCTATAGTGTCATTTTTGTCCAAAAGGTTAACAAATAAAATGTTAAAAAACCTTAAATAAATTATCAAAAACCTACCGACACTTTTCAATAAGCCAGTTTTTTTCAATAATATTAGGATTTTGAGTTAATTCCGTTGATAATTTCTTTTTTTGAGAATATGAAGCGTTATATACTTTTTTGGCGAATTTAATAAAATTAAAATACGCATTTTTATAATTATCTGAGAGTATTTTATTGGTTTTGATAAACGATTTAAAACTTAAAGCTAAAGATTGAAACGCTTCAAATTCATTGAGTTCAAAATATATTTTCATCAAAAGAAGTTTAGAATTCGTTGCATAAAATAAATCTTGATTGTATTCTACTTTTAAAAGATGCCGCATACTCGATTTATATTTTTTTTCTTCATATTCGATTCGAGCTAAATTATAGTGATAACAATTTAACTTAATGTCTCCTTCTAACAAATTAACATATTTTTCTAGAAAATAACTAGCCCAAGCTAATTCTTTTTTTCGAAGCGCTATTAAAACCACATTATTTATCGTTCTAAAATCGACAAAGCCTTCTAATTCAAAAAAACCTTGATGTTCTAAAAACTGATAGATTTCATACCGTTCATCAATAAAATTTACATTTCCCGAATTGGTTTTTTGTATAGTGTAATTTATTAGATAGTTAATAATAGCATGAATTTCATCTTTGTGCCAACTATTAATTTGTTCTAAAAAAACTTTTTTTAGATGAAAATAGTCTTCCTCTTTTTTATGAGTAAGCAAATCCACCAAAGAAATATAAGTATTAATATAAACATATTGATTGGAAGCATATCGTTGTTTGATTTCCTCGAGTTTTTCTAAAGGCAATTCATGATTTTTTGATTGATATACATTTTGATATTGAAGTAAAATACAATAATTTTTCAAAAACGTAAGGTCTGCAAACTCTTGCGATGCATTTATCGAATCTATAATTCGATCAAATTGCTCTTGATGATTTCGCTGAAATTGAATTTCAAAAAAAGAGGCTTCTTGGCTTTTAAAATATTTATTTAATAAATAATTTTCAGAATTGGTAAGGGCTTCATTTTTTTTATTCAAATCCATTTGAATATTCTTTTT
>JBIPPB010000101.1:0-5467 GCA_044368655.1 Chitinophagales bacterium
CTCCTCTCTAGTGGCACGACTTCGGGAGCTAAATATATTCCCATTACCAAAGAAGGTATTTCGTATCAGATTAGAGGTGCTAAGCTTGTTTTAATTTTATATGCTTTACATAAAAAAAATGCTTCATTTATGAAGCATTTTATGATTTTTCTGCAAGGAAGTCCTCAATTAGATATTCAAAATAGTATTCCCGCTGGTAGGTTGTCAGGCGTTGTATATCATGAAGTTCCAAAGTTTTTTCAAAAAAATAAATTACCTTCATACGAAGTAAATATCATTGAAGATTGGATTTTAAAAATAAATGCCATCGTCGATGAAACTAAAAATAAGAATATTTCAATTATTGGAGGAATTCCACCTTGGTGTATTCAATATTTTGAGGCACTTTTAAAAGCAACACATTCCGATTCTTTAAAATCAATATATCCAAATCTTGAATTATACATTCATGGCGGTGTCGACTTTATGCCGTATCGAACTAAAATTAAAAAATTGCTTGGCAAAGAAGTGGATTGTTTAGATACATTTCCAGCATCAGAAGGTTTTTTTGCTATACAAGATCATCCTTTAGCCAAGGATATGCTTTTGCTTACTGATAATGGGATTTATTATGAATTTAGAGAAAATGGTCAATCCGAAGTGATTACTTTGGAGGATGTGAGAATGAATGTAGTTTATGAACTCATTATTAGTAATCTTTCTGGATTTTATCGTTATACAATGGGCGATTTGATTCGTTTTACTAGTGTTTCACCATATCGAATCCAAGTGGTTGGACGAACGCAGCATTTTATCTCAGCATTTGGAGAGCATGTTATTGCGCATCATATTGAAACAACGATGTCGAATTTTTTAGACTTTTCAAATCTAGATATCATTGATTTTCATGTTTGTCCTGACGTGTCCAGTAAACAATATTTGTGGTTAATTGAAGCCGAATTAATAGAAGAAATTGAAATAAACAAAGAAGCATATGAAACTTTTTTGGATCTTGAGCTTTCCAAAATTAACTCATATTATCAACATTTGATTGAGGGCCAAATTATTCAAAGGTGCCGAATTGTTTGGCTTCAATCGGGCTCGTTTGAAACGTATCGAATAAAAAATCAAAAGCTTGGTGCGCAAAATAAAGTCGTGCATCTTTCCAATAATATGGATATTGGAACATGGTTTTTGGATCGTATTTAATGTATCTTTATACTTTAAAAATTACTATGACTTTTAAATTGAAAGAGTGTATTTTTGCAAATATAATTTATAAACTCAACGCTTTTAATTATGAATCCTACAACTGATTATTTATTGATAGACGACCTTTTATCGGACGAACATAAAATGATTCGACAAACTGTTCGCGATTTTGTAGATAAAGAAATAATGCCAATTATTGACCAATATGCTCAAAAACACGAGCCGATTCCGAATTTAATGAAACAATTAGGAGCTATTGGAGCCCTTGGTCCATACATTCCTGAGGAATATGGTGGCGCGGGTTTGGATCAAATTGCATATGGATTAATTATGCAAGAATTAGAGCGTGGCGATAGTGCGGTTCGTTCTGCGGCTTCGGTTCAAAGTAGTTTGGTTATGTATCCAATTTATAGTTTTGGTAGTGAAGCGCAAAAGAAAAAATATTTACCTCAATTAGCTTCTGGTGATATGATTGGATGTTTTGGATTAACAGAACCTAATCATGGCAGTAATCCAAATGGAATGGAAACCAATATCAAAGATGCCGGAGATCATGTGATTTTGAATGGCGCAAAAATGTGGATTACAAATAGTCCTCTTGCTGATATTGCAGTTGTATGGGCAAAAGATGAAGAAGGTGTGATTCGTGGTGTGATTGTAGAACGCAATATGCCAGGATTTTCTACGCCAAAAACTGATAATAAATGGAGCTTAAGAGCTTCGGCTACAGGCGAGTTGGTTTTTGACAATGTAAAAGTGCCTAAAGAAAATATTTTACCAAATATTAAAGGTTTAAAAGGTCCATTATCTTGTTTAAATTCAGCACGTTATGGAATTAGCTGGGGTGTTATTGGTGCGGCGGTTAATTGTTATGAAGTAGCTTTAAAATATGCTCTAGAGCGTACGCAATTTGGAAGACCAATCGCTGGTTTTCAGTTGCAACAAAAGAAATTAGCGGAGGCAATTACCGAAATTACAAAAGCGCAACTTCTTTGCTGGAGATTAGGAACACTTAAAAATGAAGATCGTGCAACGCCTTCTCAAATATCAATGGCAAAAAGAAATAATGTAGACATGGCGATTCATATCGCAAGAGAGTTGAGACAAGTGCTTGGAGGTATGGGAATTATGGGCGAGTTTCCGATGATGCGTCATGCGGCGAACTTAGAGAGTGTGATTACCTACGAAGGAACACATGATGTGCATTTGTTGATTACAGGTAATGATATCACGGGCCTTAATGCGTTTGTTTAATTTTTAGTTAATTTTATTGAATTATACAAATGTCGATTCATCCCACTTTTGATCAATTAATTTCTAAAAGTGCATTTGAAAAATTACTCAACCAAAAAGCAAGTGTATTTTGGTTGTTTGGAAATAGTGGAAGTGGAAAAACGACAATAGCTTCTTCTGTTCAAAAAAAACTATTTGAATTAGGGAAATACGTTGTTGTTTTAGATGGCGATAATTTAAGAAATGGACTAAATAAGTCACTTGGATTTTCTGATGAAGACCGAATGGAAAATATTCGAAGAGCGGCCGAAGTTTGTAAAATGTTTATGGAACATGGCGCTATTGTTTTAGCCACTTTTGTTTGTCCAAAAAAGGAAATGAGAGCCTTGGCAAATTCAATAATTGGCGATTCATTTTATGAAATTCATATCGAAGCATCTTTAGATACCTTGATGGAGCGAGACACCAAAGGATTTTATAAAAAAGCGATTTCGGGCGAAATGAACCAATTAACAGGTATTAATGCTACGTTTGAGGTTCCCGAAAATCCTTCTTTAGTGATTCAAACCGATCAAATCAATCAAGAAGAAAGTGCCCAAAAGTTGTTGGAATTTATTTTAAATAAAATATAATAGATTGTATGTCGAATTTAAAAACAACACATTTAGATGCGTTGGAAAGTGAAGCCATTTATATCATTAGAGAAGTTGCAGCTAATTTTGAAAAACCAGCAATTTTATTTTCTGGGGGCAAAGACAGTATTTTAGTAACCTATTTAGCTAAGAAAGCATTTTATCCAGCTAAAATTCCATTTCCTTTAGTGCATATTGATACCGGTCATAATTTTGAAGAAACGATTCTATATCGCGATCAATTGGTAAAAGATTTTGGATTAAACTTGATTGTAGGAAGTGTGCAAGAAATGATTGATAAAGGTTTGGCACATGAAGAAAAAGGCTCTAATGCTTCCAGAAATATTGCACAAATTCCAGCCTTGTTACATACTATTGAAGCGTATCAGTTCGATGCATTGATGGGAGGTGCTCGAAGAGATGAAGAAAAAGCGCGTGCCAAAGAACGTGTTTTTAGCCATCGTGATGAATTTGGGCAATGGGATCCCAAAAATCAAAGACCTGAGCTTTGGAATATTTATAATACTAAAAAACACATGGGGGAACATTTTAGAGTTTTTCCTATATCCAACTGGACGGAATTAGACGTTTGGCAATATTTTTTAAAAAATAATATTCAACTGCCTTCATTGTATTTTGCGCACAAACGAAATGTGATATTTAGAAGTGGTGCTTGGATTTCAGAAAATCCATTCACGCCGCCAAAACCTAATGAAGTCGTTGAAGAAAAAATAATACGATTCCGAACAATGGGCGATATTACCATTACGGGTGCTTATGAATCCAATGCCTCAACGTTAGCTGAAATAGTAGAAGAAATAGCTAAAAGTTATACCACCGAGCGAGGCACTCGAGCCGATGACAAGCGTAGCGATTCGGCTATGGAAGATCGCAAAAAAGAAGGTTATTTTTAGGATCTTTATATTAAAATTTTAATCCAAATAAACTCCAATAATTCGTTTCAAAATAGCTAATTTCTTTGGCTCCAAACTGTTTGTAAAAATGAGCGATTGAAGCAATGGATGATCCTTCAAAATCAATAATTTCAGCATCCGAATTCTGAATGACTTCGTTGATAAGGCCACTCATCGCTTGAGTTGTTCTGCCGATTTCATTGGAAACAGGCATGAGTAAAATTTCTCTGTTTAAAATCCGAACGGTCAAAAGTTGCGCAACCAGAGCGTCGTAGTAAAAAGATTGATAAAGTTTTAAATTCGATTTTAGGTTGTTGTAAAAATGATAAAAGACGTCTTTTTTAATCGAGTTCTGGTAATATTTTTGACTAAAAATAAAGTCAAAATCTTCTAATTCAAATGGTTTTGTAGTAATTGAAAGTATTTTCGATTTATTAATATTCCGTTTGAGCAAGCTGTTATAAAAATTCGAATCATCTTCCGTTTCATTTTTTTGTAAAATATAATTTTGTTTTTTTAATGAACTCGAATTTCCATAATCTGAAACTCGAATAGTGATTTTTAAATACCTACTTTCTAAATACTTTAAAATCGCGTGCCACTCGGATTTGGTAAAACATTGATTCGAAAATTGTTGAATCGATTGTGGCATGTAGATATAAGGAATTCCAAATTTTTTGTTAGAGAAAAAAGGAAAAACTTTATGGTAGTCTCCAAATATGATGCCATTCCAACCGTTTAATGAAGAAGCCTCTAGATATTCAAATAATTGATAGGGTAAGCCTTGGGTTTTCATTACCGCTTCATTCCATTTAACCGGATTTATAGCATTATTTTTTAATACGATGAATTTTTCCATAAATGATTTTAGTCCGTTTTACAATAATCTAAAATTTGGAGATACGCTTTTTGCCAATTTTCATCGGAAAGAATGTCGTTGTGGAAAATAGGTATAAATACACCTCCGTATTTTTGAATTTCTTTAATTTGATTTTTTGCAACCTCCAATCCAAAATCTTCTTGATTTTGTTGATGGTATTTATAAGTAGCGTCCATCCAACACGGCGAATAAATCCATAATGGGGTGGCTTTGTTTTTTATTAAATCAAAAAAAGGAAAAGGAAACGAAGTACTGCTTCGCCAGCCACCAATTTGAGCATATCCAAAAGAATAATCTTCTTGAATCGTTGTGTTTTGAATTCTTTTTAATAAATTAGGGGTTTTAAATCGAAGGAAATGAAATCTATTTTTGGTCACTTTTTGTTGTAATGTATTTTGAAGCCAAATCGTTTCTTCGTTTAATTTATGGTTTTCTATAGAATCATAAGACGGATGAATTCCAATTTTGGTTCGCGTTTTTAAGTAGGAGATTAATTTTTGAAAAACGGCTGCATTTCTATTATTTTGATGATCTAAAGCATGTGGATTTTCGGGGCATAAAATGAAAAGTAATGCGTTGAGATTTCGTTTTTTGCATTCTTGAATGAAAAAATCATA
>JBIPPB010000102.1:0-5430 GCA_044368655.1 Chitinophagales bacterium
CAATTCATATTCTGGAAGCACAACAATTGAATCGGGAAGAGTTCAAATAGGAAATAATGGAACTCAAGGTAACTTGGGTAGTGGAAATATTGAAAATAAAGGTCAATTACAATTTAATCGATCTAACAGCATAACGATTTCAAATATTATAAGTGGAACAGGAACTATTATACAGCAAGGTACCGGTAGCCTAATTTTCACTCAAAATAATACGTATTCTGGGTCAACGACTATTAGTTCAGGTTCCATACAGATAGGAAATAATTCAAGTACAGGTACTTTTGGCACAGGTAATGTCATCAATAATAGCGCTATGATAGTCAGTAGATCCAATGATTTAACATTGAATAATTTGATTAGTGGAACAGGTACTTTAACTAAGGAATTATCTAACACTTTGATATTGACTCAAAATAATACTTATGTAGGCAATACTTCAATAAACGGAGGAATTCTTATTCTCAGAAACAACGATCCAAATCCAACAAGTAAAACATACAATGGAAATGGTGCTCTTCAAATAGAGCCTTCAGCTACAAGTTTCACCTCTGGATTTACAACTTCGGGTTTGACATTTAGTTCAACTTTAACTGGATTGACATTAGGAAAAAACAATAATGACGCAGATGTTACTGTCGCTAGCACGGCGACTATAGCTGGACCGATTGCGATTTATGGAAGGGTTATTACAGTAAATTCTAATCTAACGACGAGTACTTCATCCCCTATTTCTTTATTTGCTAGATCTGGGTTACGATTTAACTCTTCAGGTATTACATTACAAACAGGTGGTGGTGCTGTAGTTTTGAGTGGAGATCACGATGCGAATAATAGTGGTAATATTATTGCAGAGGGTGCATTAACTATTACTACAAATGGAGGTGCAATTTCTATGGGAGGAGGTGCTACAGGCACCGATTTTGCCTATGGGATTGGAACTTCTAGCATCATAGCAAACGATCAAACAGCTGGCATTTGGGTTAGAGGATCCGTGAACTTAAATTCTGGAAATGGGAATATTTCTATTAGAGGTTATGCTGCAAATGCGTCCCCAATAGCACTAAATATACCCACTTGGGGCGTTGGTCTTGGAGTTGGAGCTGCTGTTAATACTAATCCAGCTTCTGTTTCTATAAATAGTGGTACGGGCATTATATTAATTGAAGGTTTTGCACGAAATCCAGCTGGTAGTAACTCCAATTCATATGGGGTGGTTTTCAATAATTGGGAAGCAATGACTACCCAACCTTTAACAATAACCTCTGCTAATACAACAGCCAATGCAATTCGATTAATTGGAAATACTGAAAATACATTAAACGGACAACGTGCTAAAAACAGTCTTCGATTCTGGAGTACAAATTCGAATATTTTGGCAACAGGAAATGGAGGCGGCATCTCGCTCTCTGGAAAAACTTTTGATGGTAATGATCATACACAAATTAGTTGGTCTGGAGGAAATATCTTGGCAACTTCAGGTCCAATAGTTATAAATACAGAGAACGAATCATTACAAATAGAAAATGATATGTACATAGGTTCTCGAAGTGGTTTAGCTGGAAATACAATAAGTAGTTCTAATGTTCGATTTTCAATAGATGATCTAAGTGTTGCTTCCGGCAGACTCATAAGAATTGCTACAACAGGTAGCCTTACCATTGAACCATTTGGAAGTAGTTTTACAGATTATACTCCTCCTACAAACACCATAGTAGGTTTTACTACAGCAACAGGATGGTCTCTCAATGAAAATGCTCAAACTTTAACAAGTCTTATTATAGGCAAACCTTTGAACACTTCAAATATAACGATAGGCTCAACAACCACTATTGCAGGTCCTGTCACAGTTTATGGTGGCAATATCAACATTAATGAAAATCTAAACACTACGAGTGGAGGAACGAATGGTGATATTTTATTAAAAGCAACTAGTGATATCACTTTTGCAAAAGCAAAAACAACATCATCAATGGGTGGCGATATGATTTTTTGGTCAGACGCCGATGGAAATGGTTCAGGAGACATCTTTTTTGCCTCAGAAAACAACTATACAAATCCAGTTACAATTTCAACAGGTGGAGGAAATTTATGGCTTGGAGGAGGTTCCGGCACTACTTCATGGAACGGATTAACCGTAGGAAATGCTCATGCTGTTGGAAATGGAGCAAGAACAGTGGGAGGAAGTTTTACGCATTTCAATGGCATTACACTTCAAGGAACATCCATTAGTACATCAGGGGGGCATATTGAATTAAAAGGAAGTGGAAAAACGGGTGATTTTTCAAGCACTTATTCTGGGGGAATATACATAGCAGGTACTGGTTCTATGAATTCTGGCGGTGGAAATATTAATATTGAAGCTCTGGCGCAATCAGGTGCTGGACAAAAATATGGTTTTTATAATTTAGGGCCTAATTACACTTTTTCTTTAGGCTCTGGCGATTTTAACCTTTTTGGAGACGCTTCGGCTTCTTCTGGAGGCACAACAAATACTACTGGAAATGGTGTTTTATTATGGAGCGGTGCTATTTCTTCAATAGGAAACATCAATATAAGTGGTAAAAAATCTACAACGAATGGAACATTTGGGGTGTACTCCAATGTAAATATTAGCACAACAGGAGCTAATAAAAATATAATTATTGAAGCAAATAACTTAAATATTAGTGGAGGAAGTATTGCTTCTTCTGGGCAGTTAATTTTAAAACCTTTTGATGCATCCACAAGTATCGGTATAGCAGGAGCAGCAGGCACTCTTGCTTTACCTGCCTCATACTTTAGCACTAATTTCACAGATGGATTTTCAAATATTCAAATAGGCAGCAATATCCAAACGGGAAATATTGCTGCGAATGCGTTTACGTTAAGAGACAATATGACATTTTTAACTTCTGGTGGTTTAACTTTAGGAGGTAAGCCCATCTTAGGAAGCAATAACGTGACTTTAGGGAACGCAATAAGTTCGATTTCTGGAACGCCAACCCATTATTTTCAAACGAATGGTTCTGGCAAAATGATAACTACATTAGCGAATAATGCTTCAAGAATTTTTTCTTTAGGAAACACTTATTATAATCCTGTAACGATTACAAATAATACCGGAAATTCAGATACTTTTAGCGTTCGAGTTATAGACTCGGTGTCGGGAAATGGAGATACAGGCAGACAAATAACGACACCCCATGTAAAAGCGACGTGGGATATTTCAAAAAATAATGCCAACTCGGGCAGCGGAATAGATATGCAGTTTTCATGGCAATCTTCGCAAGAAATAGGTGGCATTACTAATTTTGTGCTAAATCACCATAATGGCACGATTTGGGAAATCGCTGCGGGAATCACAGGAAGTGTTTCTGGTACTACTACCAAAACCATAACACATACAGGATATACCGGCAGTTTTTCTCCATTTGCATTTGGAAATTCCGTCACTCCCCTACCCGTTGAATTAAAATCGTTTAATACAATTTGTCACAACGACTATGTTCAAGTAAATTGGACGACGGCTTCTGAAATTCGCAATCAAACTTTTGAACTTTATAAAAGCGATAATGCTATTAATTGGAATATAATTCACACCACCGATGGACAAGGTGATAAAGCGACGGAGACCGATTATTCATTTAAAGATATTGATAAAAAATCCAATTATTATCGATTAAAAGATATTGATTTTGATGGTATCGAAAACTGGTCACCAATTATTTTTGCAGATTGTAAAAATGAATCAAATCAAATTGAAGTTTATCCAAATCCAGCAAGTGAATTCATTAAAGTAATCATTCCTTTTGAGGAGCATACTATTTTAAACATTTTGAGTATGGAAGGAAAAACTATAAAATCAATACCTTTGGTTTCTAAAAACAATTTAATTAATATTAAAGATTTGAGCAATGGAGTTTATTTGATAGAAATATCCAATAAAACATTGAAAAAATACATTAAATTTGTTAAAAATTAATATTTTAAGCCAATTGTAATTTAAATTTAAGTTTTTTTAATATAATTAATGCTTTAAAGCTTATATTTGTGAACTGAAACTAAATCTATTCCAGATATGAAGCTAACATACATACTTTTTGCTTTTGTTTTTGTTTTTTTATTTTATTCAAACACATTTTCTCAGCGTATATCAATCTCTGATCTTGTTTTGGAAAACAGTATCGATATTGAACATGTATCCATTCAAAATAACAAGCTAACGATTCAATCTCATAAAGATTTAGTTATTCCGTCAAAAGTAATTGAATCCTATGTCAATCAAGGTTTTGATATTGTGGTTAAATCAAAAAAAGATATTGAGGTGTCGGCATCTTTACATTTTAATACGCAATCCAAAAATCAATTTATATTGGAATGTGAAGAAAAAGGTCAAATTTTATTTAGGTCATTTTCTGGGATTGCATCTCAAAATCATCCCTTAAACCTCACTTTTAAAACAAAAGGCGATATTATTGTTAAGGAAAATGTTGTTTTAAATACTAATGGTGGTGAAATACGATTACAAGCTTTTGAAGAAACGAAAAGGCTTAAAAAAAATGCAACAAATAAAATTGAAGTTTATGGAACTTTAAACGCTTCCTCAAAACAAAAAGGCGGTAAGATTATTATAGAGTCGGATGCTATTCATTTATCTTCCCATTCTAAAATTCTTGCACAAGGAAATTTGGGAGGTGGTATTATTCTGATTGGCGGTGATTGGCAAGGTGGAAAAGAAAAGACTAAAAAAGACGCTGAGGATATTTATGAAGCAATTTCTGTCAATATGGAAGAAGGAGCGCTTATAGATGCAAGTGCATTAAAAAATGGAAATGGAGGAAAAGTGGTTTTGTGGAGCAATCTACATCATCCTAGATCCAATACCATGGCACAAGGGCAAATTCTCGCTATGGCAAAAGGAAGTGGAAAGGGAGGAATCATCGAAACCTCAGGAGGCGCGGTAGATTTCGAAAAAGTAAAAGTGAGTACAATTGCATCCGACGGTTCTGCGGGAGAATGGTTGATTGACCCTTGGAATTTCTTTTTTAATAGCACACAGCTAGCAACTTTGGCCAGTAATTTGGGAGGGGCTAATATTACCATTTCTACTGGAAGTAATTCTGCATCTGGCGGCCCAACCACTTTTTTTGGCAGAGGTTATATCGTTTTTGATGCGAGTTTAACCTATACTAATTCTAATGCTCGTACTTTAACGCTTTCATCCAATGCAGATATTTGGATAAAAGGTAACATAACATCTAGTGGAGGTGCCTTGAGTTTGAGTTTTAACGCTCCAAGCGACAGAAGAATTTATTTGAATGGTGATGTAAGTACAAATGGTGGGACTATTTCAGTAAACAATAGCTCACAGATTAATTTTCAAAAAACAACGGGTACGCAAACCATCGCCTCAAATGGTGGGGCAATCAATTTTAGCAACTCCAATATCAG
>JBIPPB010000034.1:0-18842 GCA_044368655.1 Chitinophagales bacterium
ACTCTTCAACCGTTTTCGTCCATTTGAATGTTTCATTGTCATATCCATAGTGTTTTGCTAATTGATGTTTTTCTATAACATAACCCGCAATTACCGAACTATTTGCAATACTTAATATTCGATTGGCGTCGTATTTATTTCCATAATACGAATGTTCATTTTGACCTTGCTGTTGACCAAAAATCATACTTTTGTCGGCTAAAGTTAAATTATTCGGATAAATAAATGCGGTAGAACGATAGTAAACAGGTAATAACAAAGCAACAATAATAGAGGCTAAAAAACCTATAGAAGTCGCAATAATGATTGGTTTTTTGAATAAAATAAAAATTTTTATAATGTCAACCAAATGGTATTCGTATAGTGGTTTTTTATGAATATCCATAATGCTTTTATTTAAGATTTTATTATAATAAAAACGCTAAACTAAGAGATATTCGATTAATCTAAAGAAAAATTTTCAAGATTTGGATCCCAAAATAATTTCTTAAATTCGACAACTTGAAAATCCTTAATTTCGATACCTTCTGATTCTAATAGCATTTGCATTTCGTTATCTGTTCCAAAGTGTGCACGCCCCGAAAGTAAACCATTTCGATTAACCACCCGATGTGCAGGTATATGGATTCCATTTTTGTGACTATTCGTTAAAGCGGTGCCAACCATTCTCGAACTTTTTTTAGCGCCTAGGTATTCCGCTATGGCGCCATAAGAAGTAATACGTCCATAAGGGATTTTATGTACAACTCGATATACTTTTTCAAAAAAAATGCTACTATTTAAATTATTTGTATATTTTTGCATCTTTAAAATTTTTGTATGATATTTTAAATAAAATCATTCAAATCAAAGTGTTTTAACCCAAAAATTAAAAACTTATGCAAATTAAACGTATTTATTTTTTGATATTCGGATTATTTTTAACATCTGCTGTTATTGCTCAAAGTTCGAACCAAGAAACTAAATGCGAAGATAATTTAGTAACAACGTTTGCAAAGTATTTTTATAAAAGTGAAGTTAAAATTGATACAAACAAAACCAATAAATCAAATAAACAATCCTTTACTTCAAAAATTTACCAATCTACAATTGATAATATTATCAGTGTAGGAAAAACATTCTTAGGAATTCCTTACCGTTGGGGTGGCACTCGTGAAAATGGTTTTGACTGTAGTGGTTTTATTAAATACATCTTTGACTGGTTTAACATTCAATTGCCAAGAACAAGTCGTGAAATGGCTCATTTTGGCGAATATGTAAGTAAAAATGAATTACAAAAAGGTGATTTGGTTTTCTTTTCAGGAAGAAATGCTTCAAGTGGTGTTATTGGTCATATCGGAATTGTAGTAGAAGTAACTAATGAAGCGATTAAATTAATGCATTCTTCAAGCTCTAAAGGCGTTCACATTGAAGATTTAAATACAAGCGAATATCTTTCGAGACGATACATCACAGCGCGTCGATTACCAATTGAAGATAATAAGAACAATAAAAACTAGTTTTTTATCATAAAATATGCACCAACCATTTTTTGATTCAAAAAAAAAGCAAGTTGCATATTTAGTAGATCCTGAAAAGTTTGATTTTTCGGATGATTTCATAGAAAATCTTTTAAAATATTCACCCAATTTTATATTTGTAGGTGGCAGTTCTTTAATTTCTAAAGAACAAATGGAAGCGGTTATTCTATTTTTTAAGCAAAAAACGAATATTCCAGTTGTTATTTTTCCAGGTCATCCTTTGCAGCGCTCTTCTAATGCAGATGCGATGCTCATTTTGTCGGTGCTTCAATCAAATCAAGAGCTTTATATCACAGGACATTTAAAAACCGTGGCGGAGGAATTATTGTCTTATAATATTCCATTAATTCCAACGGTTTATGTAATTGTTTCGGATAATAACAACAGTTCAACCATAAAATTTACAGGAATAGATCCAATTGCTTCTAAAGATTTTGATGCCGTTAAAACTATTGTACTTACTTCTAAAGTTTTAAATTATCAAGCAATTTATTTAGAAGCAGGAAGTGGTGCTGAAAATGCGATTCAATTCGATTTAATTAAAAAAATTCGACCATTGACCAATCAATTTTTGATTGTAGGAGGAGGAATAAAAAATCGAAATCAAATGATAGAAGCGTTTCATTCGGGAGCAGATTGCGTGGTTATAGGAACCGCAATAGAAAAAGATGTCGAAATGATGAAAGAATTTTATATAAATAATAGCTAATTTTTCAGATTATTTCTTATAAAATCAATTACATTTGTAAATTATAAATTCAAAAATATGAACTCAATTTTATCTACTTCATTACAAGATAATATTTTAACAATTACCATTCAAAGAGAAGAAAAATATAATGCGTTGAATATTCAGTTTTTTACTGAAATGGATGCGATATTAGACAAAATTTATGATTCGGATGAGATTCGATCGGTAATAATAACAGGTAGTGGTTCAAAAGCTTTTGCTGCAGGTGCGGACATTTCTGAGTTTTCAAGTTTTGATAGCAACAAAGCTCGTAAATTATCTAGAGATGGACATAATGTTTTAAATCGAATAGAAAGTTGTCCGAAACCATTTATAGCTGCGGTAAACGGATTTGCATTGGGGGGAGGTTGCGAATTGGCTATGGCTTGTCATTTGCGTGTTGCTTCAGAAAACGCAAGCTTCGGTCAACCTGAAGTCAATTTAGGATTAACGCCAGGATATGCTGGAACTCAACGTTTGGTTCAAATTATTGGAAAAGGAAAAGCATTGGAATTATTATTAACTGCGGATGCTATTAAGGCCGATGAAGCATATCGTTTAGGTTTGGTAAATCATGTGGTGCCTCAAGAAAATCTTTTGGATAAAGCAAAAGAAATTTTAAATAAAATCAACTCTAAAGCGCCAATAGCAATTGAAAATGTGATTAAATGTGTTAATTCATACTATAAAGATGGCCCTGTAGGATTTACCACTGAAGTCAATCTTTTTGCGGAGTGTTTTGATACACAAGATTTTAAAGAAGGTGTTGCTGCTTTTTCAGAAAAGCGTAAAGCAAATTTTATTGGAAAATAATTTTAGAGTTTTGAAAGAAATTGATATTAAAGAAGTATTGGCTTTACCTAATATTAAAAGATATGAGTTGTTTATACAATTAATTGTTTCTAATAAAGAAGTGTATGGTTTGTATAATGATGGTTGGGCTGTTCAAGGAGATGGAAATAGTAATTTCTTCTTTCCTGTATGGCCGGACGAAGCCTTTGCAAAACTCATGATTTTGGATAATTGGAAGCAATACCATCCAAAACAAATATCTTTAACCGATTTTTATAATGTGCATTTGGCGCAATTTGAATCCAAAAATGTAAAATTGTCGATTTTCCCTACATTACATCATAATACGTTGTTAGTTAAACCTGATGTATTAAAAAGAGATATTGAAATTGCTTTAGTTAAATTAAATTAATAAAAAAAATATGATAAAATTATTTAAATATGTTGCCATTGTTGAAGGATTATCATTTATAATCATTCTTGCAATCACGATGCCATTAAAATATATGTATGACATGCCTATGCCAAATAAAGTTGCGGGTATGTTGCACGGCGTATTATTTATTGCATACGTTTATGGTGTATTTTTGGTAAAAGATAAATTGAAATGGTCGACGAAAGAAGTTTTTATTGCATTATTAGCTTCTATTATTCCTTTTGGAACATTTTATGTGGATAAAAAAATGCTAAATAAAGCATCATAATTTCCTTTATCATTACAACAAACTTTTACTATTTATGAATTAAATAGTATTTTTGTTTTATGCCATTTCTATATCTTCATAGTTTAATCGACCAAATTCCAGGTTTATTACCTGTGAAAATAGATATGCTAAAAAAAAGTCTTGGGCTTTTTACGGTTGGTGATATTATTTCACATTATCCGTATAAGTATATAGATAAGTCAAAAGTTTATGGTGTTAATGAAATTAATGAAAATGTTTCCTTTATTCAGTTAAGTGGCATAATTGAGGACATTCGCATTGAAGGCGAAGGATACAAAAAACGTTTGGTTGCCGAATTTGAAGATAAATCGGGAAGTATTCAATTGGTTTGGTTTCAATCTATAGAATGGCATAAAAAGCGTTTGATATCTGGAAAAAAGTATCTCGTGTTTGGTAAACCGAATAAATTTGGTAATAAATACAGTATTACCCATCCCGAAATCAAACAAATTATTTCAGAAGAGGAGATTGAATTGAGTGGTTTTCAGCCTATTTATACAACCTCCGAAACCATGAAAAAGCGAGGCATGGATAGCCAAGGTATGCATAAATTGATTACACATTGCATGCAGCTTTTGGATCCAACTGAAAAAAACGAATATTTACCCGAATCGATTTTAAAGCAAAATAATTTGCTTGAACTCCCAAAAGCAATGGAATGGATTCATAGTCCTAAAAATCAAAATCAAATTACAGCAGCGCAATATCGTATCAAATTTGAAGAGTTTTTTAGGATTCAGTTTCAATTACAGCAGTCGCTTAATCATCGAAAAACCAAGTTGAAAGGATATGTTTTTCCAAAAATTGATGATTTTTTTGATCGTTTTTATAAAAATCATTTGCCTTTTCAATTGACCAATGCTCAAAAAAGAGTTTTAAAAGATATTCGCAAAGACGTACTTTCGGGAGGTCAAATGAATCGTTTGGTTCAAGGTGATGTAGGAAGTGGAAAAACGATTGTGGCGTTGATGTGTATGTTGATGGCTATAGATAATGAATTTCAGGCTTGTATGATGGCACCTACCGAAATTTTAGCCAAACAGCACTATGAAGGATTGTCAATGCTTCTTGCTCCATTGGGTTTAAAAGTGATGTTGCTTACGGGGAGCGTAACGGCTAAACAAAAAAAAGTCATTTTAAATGATTTACTACATGGTCAAATTGATATTCTTATCGGCACACATGCGCTGATTGAAGAACCTGTTGTTTTTAAGAATTTAGGTATTGCTGTAATTGATGAACAGCATCGATTTGGTGTGGCGCAGCGAGCCAGCTTATGGAAAAAAAATACGTATCCACCTCATATTTTAGTGATGACCGCCACTCCAATTCCTCGAACTTTAGCCATGACGTTGTATGGTGATTTGGATTATTCGGTCATTGATGAATTGCCACCCGGACGAAAACCCATTGCGACAAAACATGTTTTTTTTGCTAAAAAAAATCAACTCATGGCTTTTTTGAAAGAAGAAATTGCTAAGGGTTTTCAGGTTTATATCGTTTATCCATTGATTGCCGAGAGCGAAAAAATGGATTTGAAAAATTTGGAAGAAGGTTTTCAAGAAGCTTTGGAAGAATTTCCTGCTCCAAAATATTCGGTTTGTATGGTGCATGGAAAAATGAAAAACGTAGAAAAAAATGCAGAAATGCAACGATTTGTGAATGGCGAAGCTCAAATATTAGTTTCCACAACGGTTATTGAAGTAGGCGTCAATGTCCCCAATGCAACGATAATGGTTATTATGAATGCCGAGCGTTTTGGTTTGTCGCAGCTTCATCAATTAAGAGGACGCGTGGGGCGAGGTGGCGATCAATCCTACTGTTTTTTAATGACGGATTACAATCTCAATTTAGACGGACGGAAACGTATGGAAATCATGACTAGTACTTCGGATGGATTTGTCATCGCCGAAGCCGATTTAAAAATGCGTGGTCCGGGCGATTTGTCAGGAACAAGACAAAGTGGTGATATTCAATTAAAATTAGCAAATATTGCTCAAGATGCGCCTATTTTACATCAAGCACAACAATTATCAAAACAAATTGTAGAAGAGGATCCCGAATTGCAGATGGAGCAATTTAAGCCTTTAAAGCATTTTATAGAAAAATTAAAAAAACAAAGCCAACGCTGGGGAAAAATTAGTTAATTATTTATAACGATTCAAGTAGATAAAGAATAAAATAATGCTTAATTTTATTTGCTTCCCACTGTAAAAAACATCTTTTTTTTAGTGATTTGGCAACGAAATATCACAAAACGTCATCTCGGAAAATTTTTCTTGAACAGCTAGTCCTTTCTGAAAAATTTATCCGAGATCTCTTATTTAAGGCACTAAAGCGTTTAATTTAAAATCAATAAATTGTCAAAAAATATTAAATTCTATTTAGCGAACGGCATTTATCCATAACCTTTTTTCTTCTGACCATTTTCTTGTTTACAAAAAGAAGAAAACCCTCTCGCTGTAATTTTGTCTAAAATAAATATTTTTAATATAATGAAAAATAGGAATTTGTGTTTAGGGTCCTTGTTGCTTGTAGCTATTTTTAGTCTCACGATTTCGTGTTCCAAAGAACCATTAAAATCCATCTCCAACGAAACCATTTCTTGTAATACCCCCAACCAATGGAGTGTTTTTGAAAAAGAGCATTATGTGGCATCTCAAAAATATTCAAAAAACTATATCGAAGATGCGTTATATAAATTTTATTGGCAGGATGATAATAATAACTTTATTGAAATTGCGGTAAAATCAATTCCAAAAATGAATGAAACTAAAATATATTGCAAAAATGAGTTTGTTTCCTTTAAATCCAAAACAAATAAATTAATCTACACGGCATATAACAATGATAATGCCATTCCAGATAACACGTTAATGATTCGAAGCGATGCAAAAGGTTTACATTTTACAATGCAAAGACTTCCAATTTATAATATCAAAAAAAGATATTATGTAGATTTTTCAATTTGTAATTTGTTTATGAAAAATAAAAATTAGCTTTTTTTATTCTCAAAGCAAATAACCATTTTGTTTAATTAATGGAATTTCTTGAGGGGTCATTTTTATAAGTTGATCATAAGAGAATAGAAATTCTTTTTCAAAAATATCCATTCCGATATAATAGGAAAGCATAATGGAGTTATTAAGTTCCATTACATCTTGCATGACACTTTCAAATTTTATGTATGAAAATTCTTCAAGTCGCTCAAGAAAATAGCGAAGTGTGGAGCTTTTGTAACCCGGTTTTTCGCCATTCGTATTGATTAATATATTCCGAAGTGCAGTTTGATTCTGGTTGATTAAATACAAATCAAATAAGGTGTCTTCATTTTGAATAATCGCAATATGAACTTGCTGAGCTTGATGAAATATAATATCTTTTTTCACGATTTTACAATTTTATTATTAAGCATTTGTTTTTCTTGGAGGATATTTTTGAGCTAAAAAAGCAAAACGTTCGATATGGTCGGGAGTGGTTCCGCAGCAGCCTCCAACAATATTAATTAAACCTTCTTGCATAAATTGTTCCAATTGGCGTTCCATATCTTGTGGTGTTTCGTCATACATACCCATTTCATTTGGTAAACCTGCATTTGGATAACAGCTTACGAAAAAAGGACTTTTTTTAGCTAATATTTCGATATATTGTTTCATTGCCATTGCGCCCAAAGCACAATTTAAACCAATACTAAGAATAGGCGCATGGCTCAATGAAATTAAAAATGCCTCGGTAGTTTGTCCACTTAATGTGCGCCCCGAAGCATCTGTGATAGTTCCCGATATCATAATTGGAATATCTAGATTTCGTTGTTCTAAGACTTCTTGTATTCCAAAAAGTGCCGCTTTCGCATTTAAGGTGTCAAATATGGTTTCAATAAGAAGTAAATCGACTCCGCCATCTATAAGCGCCTCGGTTTGCTGAATATAAGCATTTTTTAAATCTTCAAAAGTAACCGCACGGTATCCAGGGCGATTGACATCTGGAGAAATTGAAGCCGTTCGGTTTGTTGGTCCTATAGAGCCCGCTACAAATCGTGGTCTTAAAGGATTTTTTTTAGTCACTTCGTCACAAGCTTCTTTTGCAATTCGAGCACTTTCATAGTTAATATCATAAACGGCATCTTCCAATTGATAATCTGCTTGAGAAATCACATTCGCACTAAACGTATTGGTTTCTAAAATGTCGGCACCAGCGTTTAGGTATTCTAAATGTATATTTTTGATAATATCGGGTCGAGTTATCGAAAGGATATCATTATTTCCTTTAAGCGGATGCGTATGATTTTTAAATCGTTCGCCTCTAAAATCGTTTTCATCAAGGGTGTATCGTTGTATCATTGTGCCCATAGCACCGTCTAACACTAGAATACGTTCTTTTAATATTTCTTTAATGTTTGCCATGTTAAAAATTGGGTTTTAAAACACCTTTTTGGTAATAAGAATTTATCGAATCAATGACTTCCTCATCAGAGTCCGTTAAAAATAGTAAATTGATGTCCTCCGGATTTATATATTTCTCTTCGATAAGTGTATTTTTAATCCAGTCTAACAATCCTTGCCAATAATCGGAACCATATAAAATAATCGGAACTTTGTCAATTTTTAATGTTTGTGCTAGCGTTACAACCTCAAAAAACTCATCTAAAGTACCAAATCCACCGGGAAATAAAACAAATGCTTGTGCATATTTTACAAACATGACTTTTCGTACAAAAAAGAAGTTGTGATTAAATGTTTTGTCAATGTCAATATAATCATTTGGCTTTTGTTCATGGGGCAAAATAATATTTAATCCCACAGATTTGCCTCCCGCATCTTGTGCGCCACGATTCGCGGCTTCCATGATTCCAGGGCCTCCACCTGTAATAATTCCGTAGCCTTCTTCGCATAATTTTTGGCTAAGTATCCTTGCTTTTTGATAATAAGGATGATCTTGCGGTGTTCGCGCCGATCCAAAAATAGAAATACATGGGCCTACTTTTGGTAATTTTTCAAATCCTTCTACAAATTCGCTCATGATTTTAAACATTAGCCAACTTGATTCCGCTTTGAGTTCACTCCAATTTTTTTCCATAATAATTTATCTTTTGAATCGCTGTAGTATTTTTTGAATATAATTCTTGAAAAATTTAAACTGTCCAAGTGGAACACTAACTAGCAAAACGCATGCGGGCCAGATGATGGTCATTACTACGACGTACAAAATGCCAAACAGCAATCCATTGGAAATTTCAAAAAGACCAAGAATCTTACGACCTAAAAATCCACAAAAACTGCCTCCAATAGCAAAGGTACATATAATGAGTATTAAATTGAGGTTATTTACGCCCCATTTCTTTTTTAGTTTTTCAATCATCTTTTTAAAATTATGAGTCCATCGATTCTAATGCATACAAACAAACTATCGCTAATCGAGTATTACCATGATGAAGCATTTCTTGAGCCGCTTTATGAAACTGTAATTCTTTTTCTGGTCCTTCAAATTGTTTTAAATATTGAAAACTTTCAGACTGTTTAAAGGCTTCGATTTCTTCAACCGTAGGGAATGTTTGGTTTAATGCCAATTGCCCTAAATTGTTTCCAGTAAGCACACGGCTATTTCGGATGGTGTCGGATAAGGCATCTACGCCAATTCCAATATTAGCTTGAGGTTGCGCAATTTCAAACATTCGGCTTTGTTCAAGTTGTGTGTAAAATCCTGCGCCACATCTCCCGATTTGGTTCATTTTCAATGGATCAATTTTCCCATTAGCATCTAAAATTTCTTCTTTGATATGAATTTTGATAACCTCACACAAAAATATATTTCCTGCGCCACCTTCTGTACCCAATTCTTTAACTTCGATTACTTTACATTCAAAACTAACCGGACTTTCAGCTACACGTGGTGGTTTGACTAATTCCGAAGCTATAGGTGTAAAATGCGCTTTTTCAAACTCGTTGACGCCACGCTCAAACTCCGAACTCGCAAATGAAGTTTGGTATGCCATATCATATTCTACAATATTAATAACCACTTCGTGGGTTTCTTTGATATTTTTGTATGTATCTTTCGTTTGCCCCGTTCTGCCACTTACGCTGGCCGAAAAAATCATAATGGGTGGATTCGTACTAAAAACGTTAAATTGACTGTAAGGTGCTAAATTTACACGACCTTCGGCATCGCATGTGCTGGCTAAAGCAATGGGTCTTGGAGCCACTGCGGTGAGCATAAATCCATGGATTTGTGGCAGTTGAAGATCCTTTGGGTTAAATGATTGATAGGTCATCAGTTTTTTATATTTTGGGATAGTCAGATTATTTTTATCATTTGATAAGCGCAAATATAATCAAATTGTGTCGATTGATTTCAAAATCCTAAAAATCTAAGAAATTTATGTTGCAGACCATTTGCGATTTCTAATTATTTTCATAATCAACATATTTTTTTTGTTCAGCCTTATAGTCCGTTTCTTAAATTAATAACATTGGAGGGCGGGGGGCACAGTTTATTCTTTTGCACTTTCGTAATATTTGTAAACCGAAGCGTAAAGTTCCCAGCGATTATTATCAAGTTTATAAAAACCAAATTCTAATTGAGTATAATTAGTTCTATACCTTTTTTGGTCTAAAAATAGTGCAATTGTCCCGTTACGAATAAAAATAGGTTTTGAAAACGTATAAACAATTGAACACATATTTTTTTCTTTCTCTGTTGGTAACTTTTCTGTCAAGTTAAAAGTTGATTGAATTTCTTCTTGTTCTAAACACTTTGAAAAAGGAAACATATTAGGCATCCATCTATGTTTTTTTAATAGTTCAAGTTCTTTTATCAAATCGTCTTGCTCTTCCTTTGTTATTTCAAATGACTTTGAATTTTCACCTGAATATAAATAATGAACTTCAAATGATTTTTTATTTCTAATTTTATTTATCGTTGAGTCAATTAATTTTGAATCTATTTGAGAAGTATAATACATTGAATCACATTCAAATCCTTCAAGTTTCCATCGATAAACCCAGTCAGAATATGGGTTCTCAATTAAATTGTATTTATTTTCTGGTATTTTTATCTTTTCAGAATTTTCATCATTAGACTTCACTTGCTTATTAAGTTTGTAGAATGCTTCCATGCTAATTTTATTGTATTTATCTTTTTTGTCTTTCAAAATTGCCTCTACTTCATTCAATTCCTCTTTATTTAAATAACTTCTTATCAGAAATCTTGTTGTAGTTGCATTAAATGCAGGGTCATATGCACCTGCAATTTCTGCCCAAACTAAAGATTGTATTTTTAGTTTCTCATTTTCAATACCTTTTTGAAAGTAATAAATAGAAAGCATTCCCATTGCTTTAGAGTTAAATTTTTCAGCAGAACGAATTAAATAATGTTCAGCTAATGAGTCGTTTTTTATATTTGATTCAGGGTTTAAATAATAAAAGCCTACTACAAACTCTGCCATTGAATCGCCAGTTTCTGCATATGGCTTTAAAAGTCTAAATGATTTTTCAAAGTCTTTTGAGTCAAAAGCTTTTAATCCTTTTTCATAATTCTTGTTTTGTCCAAATAGAAGAAATGAACTACAAAAGAGAATAAATGTTAGTGAATATTGTCGCATCTGTCGGTCGTTTTTAAATTGTGCCTAACTCGTAAATATACGCAATTATAATACAATTTATACAAATGCGGTATTTTTTTAGAAAAAATAACAATTTTTTCAATAGAAATGAAGGGTGTGATTTTATTATTTCGTATTTTTAATAAATTTCAAAAGTTATAATTCTTTTTCAATCTAAAATCTATTGTCTATAATCTTATATCTCCAATCTCATATCTAAAATCTTATATCTCCAATCAACTACATCGCTGATGTAATGGCTTCGAGGCTATCTACATATTTAAGTAAATCGGAATTTGAATAGCGCGATTTATCCGAATCGATATACCATTTTCCTTTTTTTTCACCTCGTTTGTAATATTCTACATAATAAGCAACCTCATTATTAAAATTCGGTATTCCAATCGTTTGGCTCGAACTGTTCCATAGAAAATCTGGAATATTTCTACTCAACCACCGAACTCTTTGAATTTTGCTGCTCCCATACGCATTTTGATTAAACTGTATGGGTTCCATAAATATAACGTCCACATCGGCATAAAGCACGCCTTCATCAACAAGTTTAAAAATCTTGGTACAATCTTTTTGGCAAGTGGCTTGATACGAACCAAAAATAAAATAATCTTTTTCATAAATTTCTTGTTTGGCACAACCCAAACTACTTATTATGAATAAGCCAAATAGCATCTTTTTTGTCATAGATTTTCGTTTTTCAAAAACAAAAATAGGTTTTTTTAATGTTGCAAGCTATTTTTTTTATCGTAATTCAACGAAACTTATGTTTTTTTTAACATAATAGGATAAAATAAATATTTTTTTAAATCGTTTTATAAATAATTAAAAATCAACTTCTAAATTATACAAAATCATTTTTTTATCAACTTTGTTTAGCTGCAATTATTGATTTAAGTTTAACTTTGCTTTTTAATAAAAATATTCAAATGAAATTTCTTAAAAGTCCCGCTTTCTTTTTTTCTTTATTTGTTGTTTTACTTATTGTGGATCAATGGAGTAAAATCTATATCAAAACGAATTTTTATATAGGTCAAGAATACATTATTTTTCCATATTGGTTTCGTATTGCATTTGTCGAAAATCCGGGTGCGGCTTTTGGTTTTGAATATGGTGGTGTTATTGGTAAATATTTGTTGACTTTTTTTAGAATCGGTATTTCCATATTTCTATTTTTCTATTTAATCAAAATTACCAAAGAGAAATTACATTGGGGTTATGTATTTGGTATTACGTTAATCCTTTCCGGAGCGATTGGAAATGTAATCGATGGCGTTTTTTATGGGGTAGTTTTTTCGGAGAGTAATATTTATAATCATACGGTAGCCGAATGGGTTCCTTTTGGGCAAGGATATAGCAGTTTATTTTTAGGCAAAGTGGTGGATATGTTGTATTTTCCGATGTATAGTGCCACACTTCCCGAGTGGATTCCATTATGGGGAGGCGAATATTTTACGTTTTTTAATCCTGTTTTTAATATCGCTGATAGTTGTATTACGGTAGGTTTGGGCGTTTTACTTTTTACAATGCATAAAGTTAAAATATAGTAAATTCAAAAAGTATGAAAGGTGTAATACTTTCTGTTTTATTTGTATTGCAATTGCAGGGGCAAGATGCAATACGAAGTCAAATTGACAAAGCTTATTATTGTTCTAAATCTTGTAAATCGTTATTAGAACAAAATCTATCAGAAGGTCATAAAGCCGTTTTACTAACCCTTTCTGCAAAACATCATTCCAATCCATTTGTAAAAATAAAGCATTTTAATCAAGGAAAATCGTTGTTAGAAAAAATAATACGAGAAAATCCGACCAAAGCCGAGTGGATTTATTATCGATTTGTTATTCAATCCAACACGCCTTCGATTTTAAATTATAAGAAAAATCTGAATGAGGATCGCATTTTCTTAGAAAAAATTTTACAACAAAATGAAATCGATTCGGATTTAAAAAATCGAATTGTCATTGTGTTAAATCAAAAGCCAAAAGAACGTAAATAAATAAGCGTTCACTTTTGCTAAAGCGCCTTTAAAAAAAGACCTTATTTCTATTTCAATATTTATATATTTGTGGCCATTTAACAATTTTATAAATACTTTTTTATGTCAAATTACGATGTAGCGATTATCGGTTCAGGTCCAGGAGGTTATGTTTGTGCCATTCGATGCGCACAATTAGGAATGAAAACGGCACTAATTGAAAAATATGATACTTTGGGTGGAACGTGCTTAAATGTAGGTTGTATCCCTTCAAAAGCGATGTTGGATAGTAGCGAACATTATTTTAAGGCTAGAAAAGAATTTGATCAACACGGAATTTACTTGGATAATTTGAAAGTGGATTTACAAAAAATGATTGAAAGAAAAGCTTCAGTTGTTGATAATACCGTTAAAGGCATTGATTTTTTAATGAATAAAAATCAGATTGATGTGTTAAGAGGCGTAGGAAGTTTTGTGAATACCACTACGTTGTCTATTAAAGATAAAGACGGTAAAACGTCAGAAATACAATCGAAGCATTTTATTATTGCTACAGGCTCAAAACCAGCTTCTTTGCCATTTATAAATATTGATAAAGATCGAATTATTACTTCTACCGAAGCTTTAAAACTTAAAGAAATTCCTAAAAATTTATTAGTAATTGGTGGTGGAATTATTGGATTGGAATTAGGTTCGGTATACAACCGTTTAGGATCAAAAGTTACTGTTATTGAATATGCCGATAAAGTAGGCGGCGGTATGGATAGTGAAATATGTAAAGAACTTCAACGTGTTTTGAAAAAACAAGGCATGGATATTCAAACTTCCATGAAAGTAAATAAAGTAACTCGAAATGGCGATAAAATTCAAGTGGTAGCGCTTGATAGTCAAGATAAAGAAGTTCAATTTGAAGGCGATTACTGCTTGGTAGCCGTTGGCCGAAGACCATATAGCGAAGGATTGGGTTTAGAAAATGTAAATATTACATTAGATACACGTCAACGAATTCCGGTAAATAAAAATTTACAAACTACGGTTCCTAATATTTATGCGATTGGTGATGTGATTGAAGGGCCAATGTTGGCGCATAAAGCGGAAGAGGAAGGCGTATTTGTAGCCGAATTTCTTAGTGGACAAAAACCACATATTAATCATCATTTAATTCCGGGTATTGCTTATACGTGGCCTGAAGCGGCTGGGGTAGGTTATACCGAAGATGCACTTAAAAAAGAAAATATACCTTATAAAACAGGGAAGTTTCAGTTTAAAGCCAGCGGAAAAGCAAGAGCCGCAAATGATACCGATGGATTTATTAAAGTGCTAGCACATAAAGATACGGATGAGATTTTAGGCGTTCAAATGTTGGGAGCAAGAACGGCAGATATGATTATGCAAGCAGCAATTGCTATGGAATTTAGAGCTTCTGCCGAAGATATTGGAATGGCATGTTTCGGACATCCAACATTTTCAGAAGCCTTTAAGGAAGCTTGTTTGGCTGCATCTGCTAATCGTGCCATTCACGCATAGTTTTGTTTCTTAAAAAAAAATACATTTTCGAATCTTTTGGATTCCTTTTTACAATCTAAAATAATAATAAATAAATATGTTATCTGTTCAAAATTTAAGCCTACAATACGATAAAAGAGTTTTGTTTGACGATGTGAATCTTAACTTTTCAAAAGGAAATTGTTATGGTGTAATTGGAGCGAATGGCGCTGGAAAATCAACTTTTCTAAAAATATTAAGTGGCGAAATTGATGCGACTAAAGGTAAAATTGAAATTACTCCAGGTGAACGGATGTCAGTTTTGAAACAAAATCATTCCGCTTACGATTCATTTACAGTTTTAAACACTGTAATGATGGGAAATACAGTCCTTTGGGATATTATGCAAGAAAAAGATGTCTTGTATGCTAAAGAAGATTTTTCGGATGCGGATGGAATTAAAGCGGCGGAATTGGAAGAAAAGTTTGGCGAAATGGACGGTTGGATGGCCGAAAGTAATGCGGCAGAACTTCTAAGCAGTTTGGGCGTTAAAGAAGAGTGGCATTATAGTTTGATGAGCGAATTGGAAGCCAATCAAAAAGTAAGGGTTTTATTAGCTCAAGCATTATTTGGCAATCCGGATATTTTATTATTGGATGAGCCTACCAACGATTTGGATGTAAAAACAATTGCTTGGTTGGAGGACTTTTTAGCAGATTTTCAAAATACGGTAATTGTCGTTTCGCACGATAGGCACTTTTTAGATATGGTTTGTACGCATATTTGTGATATAGACTATAAGAAAATTTCAATTTATACTGGTAACTATTCATTTTGGTATCAAGCAAGTCAGTTAGCTTCAAGACAACGCGCAGATAAAAATAAAAAAGCAGAGCAAAAACGTGAGGAGTTATTAGATTTTATTAGACGATTTTCGGCTAATGCTTCTAAATCTAGACAAGCCACATCAAGAAAGAAAGCTTTAGAAAAATTAAATATAGATGAAATTCAACCTTCGAGTCGAAGATATCCAGGTATTATTTTCCAACAAGAACGCGAAGCGGGTAATCAAATCTTAGAAATCAAAGATTTGAAATCTTCAAGTGAAGAGAAAATGTTATTTCATAAATTAGATATTCAAGTAAATAGAGGCGATAAGATTGCTGTTATTTCGGATGATAGTTTGGCCGTAAAACATTTTTATGAAATTATTGCAGGAGAACGTGAACCTGAAGCGGGAAGTAGCACTTGGGGACAAACGATTAAACATGCTTATTTACCTTCAAATAACGAAAAATACTTTACCGATTCATTGAATTTAGTAGATTGGTTACGTCAATTTAGCACGAATACAGATGAAAATTATATTCGTGGATTTTTAGGGAAAATGTTGTTCAGTGGTGAAGATGTTTTCAAAAAATCAAGTGTACTTTCGGGAGGCGAAAAAGTGCGTTGTATGCTTAGTCGTATGATGATGACATCGGCAAATGTTCTAATTTTAGAAGAGCCTACAGGTCACTTAGATTTGGAGAGTATTACAACTTTAAATGAAAGCTTGACGGATTTTAAAGGAACGATTTTGTTTACATCGCAGGATCATCAGTTTACACAAACGATTGCCAATCGAATTGTTGAGATAACACCTAAAGGGTGCATTGATAAGTTGATGTCTTATGATGAATATATTTCGGACGCTGGCGTGCAACAATTAAGAGAACAAATGTATAAATAATACGAATTTGATAGAAAATCTATTTGCTACGATTAAATTATTGAGTTGGTTTCAGTTTTTATTTCGCTGGATGATCAAAGCAATTAAATGGTTTTTTATTATAAGTGTAGTTTCGGTTATTTTTTTTAGATTTTTTCCTGTACCAATTACACCATACATGATTTTCAATCTCCCAACGCAAATGTTAGAAGAAAATCGTAAATTTCGTATTAAAAAAGATTGGGTTTCCATTGATGAAATGTCTTTATATTTACCAAAAGCTGTAATGGCCACCGAAGACCAAAAGTTTTATAATCATTGGGGATTTGATGTAGAAGCGATTCAAAAAGCGATAAAAAATAACGAAAAGGGTAAAAGAATCAAAGGCGGAAGCACGATTTCTCAACAAACCGCAAAAAATGTTTTTTTGTTGCATCATCGTAGTTATATCAGAAAAGGACTTGAAGCTTATTTTACCGTTTTAATTGAACTTTTTTGGAGCAAAGAACGCATTTTGGAAGTTTATTTAAATGTGATTGAATTTGGAGATGGAATATATGGCGCTCAAGCCGCTTCAAAGCACTTTTTTAATAAAAATGCAAAAGATATAACAAGGAATGAAGCGGCACTTTTAGCGGTTGTTTTACCGAATCCGTTAAAATATAAAGTTGATCGACCAAGTGGTTATGTGTTGAAACGAAAAAAATGGTGCGTTCGACAATTAAAAAATACCCATTAGATAAAATAATTTTAATTTTATTTACTTTGGCATGAACTTTGATATTTATTAATTATTAATCTTTTAATAGTTAAAAATATGAATAAGTTTTTAGGAAAAATTATACTAACATTGTCATTGTTGATTAGTATCAATTTGTTTTCCCAAGTAAAAATGGGAGAGAATCCAAACGTAATAGAAAAAGGTGCGTTGCTTGAATTAGAATCAACAAATAAAGTATTACGAGTTACTCGTATTCAAAATATTGGAGATACATCCATATTGTTGGGTAAGAAGTCAGGTATGGTAGTATATATCGAATCTGAAAAGTGTTTGTTTCAATCTGACGGAAATTCATGGAAAAGTTTATGCGAGAATATTAAAGCAAATGGGAAAAGTGTAACAAGCGGTTCATTAATATTAGTTTCAGGAAAACCAAATGCAGCAGTTTTAGACTCGATTCATATTGATTTAAATATAAATCAATTAAAAGACTCAATGGCTAATTGGATGAGTACCAATCCAATTATAGATAGTATGATGGCTAATATTATTGTGGGAAATGGTTTAACTAAAAATCCTTTAAATAATAGTATTGAATTAGGTGGCGTATTAACAAAACCTACAATTATTTCAACAAACTCTACAAATACATTTGCTTTAACGGGTTTAACAGATGGTGTTTTATCAAATAATATTCTTATTCAAGATCCTACAACAGGGGCAATTAGAAAAATTTCATCTTCTGCGTTTGCAAATGGAATGATTGATAGTGTGCTTAAAAGTACTAAATTTACAGATAGTGTAGTTCGAATCGTTTCGACGAATTCGGTTATTATAAAAAATCTAAGAGATAGTGTAGTTACAAGTAAGATATTTAAAGATAGTGTAACTAGTATTGTTTCTAAAAATACAGAAATAATTAAAAATATTACAGATAGCATTGAAAAACGAATTCAGAATGGTGAAATTTCTGGAAATGATTTAACGAGCGGTAGCCCAACAATTATAAGTGTAACTGGTGGCGCTGGAGCTACATTGCTTGATGCAGTAGTTAATATTAATATGAATAATTTGGTTGATAGTGTACTTAGAAATAATAAATTTAAAGATAGTGTAGTGAGCATTGTTTCTACAAATACTACAATCATTAAAAATCTAAGAGATAGCATCGTTACTAGTAAGATTTTCAAAGACAGTGTAACAAGTATTGTTTCAAAAAATACAGAAATTATTAAAAGTATAACGGATAGTATTGAGAAACGAATCCAAAACGGTGAAATTTCTGGAAATAATCTTACGTCGACAAGTCCAAATGTTATTTCAATTACGGGTGGCGCTGGAGCTACGTTATTGAATGTTGCAATTAGTATAAATATAAAGAATATTACCGATAGTGTTGTATCATCTTCAATTTTTAAAGATAGTGTTTCAAGTATTGTTTCAAAAA
Organism: Chitinophagales bacterium; assembly: GCA_044368655.1. Lineage (GTDB taxonomy): Bacteria > Bacteroidota > Bacteroidia > Chitinophagales > JADJOU01 > CHPMRC01. The sequence goes on from JBIPPB010000034.1 coordinate 18,722, forward strand.
ATACTACAATTATCAATAACATTACCGATAGCATCGAAAAGAAAATCCAAAACGGACAAATTTCGGGTAAAAATATGACAAGCGGAAGCTTAGTTTCATTGACAGGAACACCAGCAGGATC
>JBIPPB010000035.1:0-18763 GCA_044368655.1 Chitinophagales bacterium
GAAGAAGAAAAATTAGAAATTGTTAATTTAGAGCAAGCTCCAAATTTGTTTTCTGTAGTTTCGGATTTAGAATTAGAAACAAAATATAATTTATCAGCACCTCTTGAAATTGAAAACGAAACATCGTATGAAGTGATGGAGAAAGAAGAAGATCAAATTATTACGATGATCGAAAAAGATGTTTTAACTGAAGAAGAAAACAGAAAACGAATTCTTAATGAACATAGCATCGACTTAAACTCGCCTTTTGATTTGTCGGATTTTTCGATGACACCAAGCATGTTTTTAGAAAGCCAAAAGAGTATTGATGCTAACGGTTTTGTAATACCTAAAAATAGCGTAACCGATAGTAAAATTGACTAATTGATTCTATTTTGAAAATAAAAATAGTCGTTATAGGTAAATCTACACCTTCTTTTATTCATGAAGGTGTAGATTATTACCTCAAAAAAATTAAATATATGGCCGCCGTCGATTGGATCGAATTGGTGCCAAAAAAGAAATCAGAATCTGCCGAAATAACTCAAAAGATTGAACTCGAGTTTTTTGAAAAACAAATTGAAGAAAAAGATTTTGTGGTTTTATTAGATAATAATGGTAAAATGCTTTCTAGCGAACAACTCACCCAACAATTTCAAAACTGGGAACATCAAAATATCAAACAATTGGTATTATTAATTGGAGGTGCTTTTGGATTTCATCAAAATCTATATCAAAGAGCCAATTTTAAATTATCTCTCTCTCCAATGGTTTTATCTCATCAAATTGTACGTTTGTTTTTGTTAGAACAAATTTACCGTGCATATGCTATAAAAAACAATTTGCCTTATCATAATCCTTAAGTGGAGTTGATCTAACCCTCCAACTTTCTCAAATACATCGAAATCGTATTTTCCAATCCATAATATAAACAATCGCTAATTAAGGCATGTCCAATCGAAACTTCTAATAGGTTCGGTATTTGGGATTTAAAATAATGCAAGTTTTCTAAACTTAAATCATGCCCCGCATTAATTCCAATACCAATTTCATTAGCGAAGGTAGCGGCTTTTTTATATTCAAATATTGCTTTTTCAGGGGCATTCGTAAACATTTCAGCATAATAACCAGTATAAAATTCAATGCGGTCTGCATTTAATTTTTTGGCATTTTCAATGAAATCCAAATGGGTATCTATGAATAACGAAACCCGAATCTGGTGTGATTGTATTTTTTGAATCACATCTTTTAAAAAATCAAAATGTGTTATTGTGTCCCAACCCGAATCGGATGTCAAAACATGGGGTGGGTCAGGAACCAGCGTAATTTGAGAGGGTTTGGCATCAATCGCCATTTTTAAAAAGGCATCGCTAGGATAACCTTCAATATTATATTCACAATCGGATTTCGGAAATTCATCAGCCAAATCTTCTACATCTTTAAATGTAATATGCCTTTGATCAGGACGTGGATGAATCGTGATGCCATGCGCACCATATCGATAGCAATTTTTAGCAAATTTTAAAACATCGGGCAAAGAGCCTCCTCTTGCATTACGAATTGTAGCTACTTTATTAATGTTTACTGATAATTTCGTATTCATTTCTTCTAATTTATGACCACTCTATGGCTATTTTACCCATAGTTTGCCCTTTTTCTAATTTGGTGTGCGCAGCGGCTATTTCGTTAACCGAGTAGGTTTCTCCTACCATAGTTTTAAAAACGCCTTTTTCATATAATTCCAATACGCCTTTCATACTTCGTTCAATAGCATGCGGTTTGCGATCTGCTATTGCTAGCATGTTCAATCCGATTAAAGCTCTACTACTCATCAAAAATTTAATTGGAGAATAAAATCCAAATTTCAGAACTTGTAATATCGTTTTTAATTTGTTTTTACTTTCTCCCAACTTCGCCGAACCAAATAAAACCAATTTCCCATCGCTATTCAATGATTTTAAACCTTTCGGAACATTATCGCCACCTACAGAGTCAAAAATAACATCGATTTTTTTGAATAATTGGTGCTTCTTCAGATAATCTACCCAATCTTCTTTTTTATAATTTATGGTATGTTTTACGCCCATTTCTTTTAAAAATTGACATTTTTCATCGCTTCCTGCCACTGCAATAACATCACATTTTTTGTAAAGCGCTATTTGAACCAAACCAAGTCCTACGCCACCTGCAGCAGCATGAATCAAAACGGTGTCGCCTTTAAATAAATTAACATTAACCATCGAAGCTTGATATGCTGTACTTAACTGCGTTGCAAACGCAAGCGATTGATAGGATGGAATATCTTCAGGTACTTTTATACAAACACGACTATCCGCCACCGCTTTCTCGGCATATCCTCCAAAACGAGTGAGTGCCACAACAAAATCGCCCACTTCAAGATTTGAAACATCTTGACCTTTTTCGATAATTCGCCCAACAACATCATAACCCAAAACACAAGGCATTTTTGGCATATCTGGATACAAATCCAAACGTGCCATTACGTCGGCATAATTGAGTCCAAAGGCTTTTACTTCAATCAATACTTCTTGCTCATTCGGCTTCGGGGCTTCTATTTCGCGCATTTTAAATGCATCGGCCGCATGGGTCTTTTTTTCTAAAAATAAGGCTCTCATCTAATTATTTTAAATATTATAAATTTTTGAATTGGAAATCCACAAAATCTGACCATCACTGATTTTAATTTGCGAAGCATTTTTTAATTGATCAACAATTTCAATGGTTTCACCACCCTTGAAATTCTTTTTGGATTTCGTTAAGTTAATGTCTTCAAATCCTTCTGTTGGTTCTTTAACAACGGCTTCATTTTCTGCATTTTGAAATTGATACAAAAAATAAAGGTTTATAGAGGCCAAAATTAACATGGTTGAAAAAAACAAAGTAACAATGCGTTTTTTTGGAAATGGATAAAATCGATTTAGGATAAAAATACCACTCAAGCACCAAAAACAAAAAATAATGATCCATTGTAAATGATGCAACTTAAAAAAATAAACCAATCGTTTAAAAAAATCTAGAAAATCATTTTGAATAGTAAATTCTGATATTTTCTGTTTTTCTATGGCTAAATCCAAATTTGTTTTAGCTTTTAAATAGTTATAATTTACTTTTAAAGATTTGTTATAAAAAAGAATCGCTTCTACATATTTTTTCTGCTTAAAATAGGCATTGCCAATATTAAAAAAAAGTTCACTTTTTTCATATTGATTGGATCTAATATCTTGTTGCCAAAATGTGATCGCTTTTTGATAGTCATGATTTTTGTATGCTTCTACTCCTTGATTGGCAAACAACTTATTGAAAAGTAAAAAGAAAACAATAAATTTCATGTCATTTAACTTTGAAATGTAAAATTAGCGAAATTGAAACGAAATCTTTTGATAAAAAATATTAAATTGAATGATGAAGTTTTAATAATTTGTTTTAAAATGCAATAAAATCTACCTACCAATATAAACCATCAGAATAGCAATGTCACTCGGGTTAATGCCACTGATACGTTTGGCTTGTCCAAGCGTTTTCGGTTGGATTTTTAGAAGCTTCTGTCGCGCTTCGGTACTCATACTAGTAAGTTTTGAATAATCGAAAGTTTCAGGAATTTTCAGATTTTCAAGATGAACCGCTTTTTGAGCGATATCCTGTTCTTTTTGAATATAACCTTTATACTTTTGTTCAATTTCAGCAGAATCTAATGCCGTATTTGAATAAACTTGTAATATTTCTCTAACTTTTTGTATTTCCATTAAATCACTTAAGCCAACTTCGGGACGCGTAATAATTTGAGATAAAGGCATTTGTTGTTTGAGTGGCGTGCCGCCTAGTTTTTCTAAAATGGGATCTATCTCTTTTGGCGAGATCCGAATTTCATTAAACTGTTCTATAATTTTTTCAACTTCCTCATGACGTTTTTTCATTTTTTCAAAACGATCTGATTTTGCCAAACCGAGATGATTTCCAATTGGAGTTAACCTAAAATCAGCATTTTCACCACGTAATAAAATGCGATATTCTGCTCTACTGGTAAACATTCGATACGGTTCATCGGTGCCTTTATTGACTAAATCGTCGATTAATACGCCAATATAACTTTCATTCCGTTTAAGTACCAAAGGCTCTAAATCGTCGATGATTCGGCATGCATTGATTCCCGCAACCAATCCTTGGCCTGCAGCTTCTTCATAACCCGTTGTACCATTTATTTGCCCTGCAAAAAATAGGTTTTTAATATTTTTGGTTTGAAGGTAAATGTCCAATTGTGTCGGCGGAAAATAATCGTATTCTATAGCATAACCCGGTCGATGTAATTTTACATTTTCAAAACCTGGAACGCATTTTAATGCCTCATACTGCACTTCATAAGGAAGTGACGTGCTAAATCCATTAACATAAATTTCGTGTGTATTCCAACCTTCAGGTTCTACAAAAAGTTGATGGCGATCTCGCTCGGCAAATCGATTAATTTTATCCTCGATGCTTGGGCAATATCGAGGCCCAATACTTTCAATCGTTCCATTAAACATTGGACTTCGATCAAAACCCTCTTTGAGTTTTTCGTGAACTTTTTCGTTGGTATATGTGATCCAGCAGCATCGTTGTTCTTTTGGTTTTTCAATATCCATAAATGAAAATCCTTCCATAATGGCATCGCCTTCTTGAACTTCCATTTTAGAATAATCCAAACTCCGTCCATCTACTCTTGGTGGCGTGCCGGTTTTCATTCGGCCACTTTCAAAGCCCAATGAAACTAATTGTTCGGTAATTCCAGTAGCTCGGCTTTCGCCAGCGCGTCCTCCGCCCAATTGTTTTTCACCAATATGAATCAATCCATTTAAAAAAGTACCGTTTGTAAGTACTACGGATTTACTTTCTATAGAAAGTCCAAGCTGCGTTTTAACTCCATAAACGTAATCGCCTCGAACTAAAAGCCCCGAAACCATTTCTTGATAAATATCTAAATTAGGGGTGTTTTCTAGATGATAACGCCATTGCTGCGCAAAAAGCATTCGATCGTTTTGCGTTCGTGGGCTCCACATTGCAGGCCCTTTACTTCGGTTAAGCATTCTAAATTGAATCATACTTTGGTCAGAAACAATACCAGAATAACCGCCTAAAGCATCTATTTCTTTTACGATTTGTCCTTTGGCCACTCCACCCATTGCAGGATTGCAACTCATTTGACCAATCATTTGCATGTTCATCGTGATTAATAGCGTTTTTTTGCCCATATTCGCGGCGGCAGCGGCGGCTTCACAGCCTGCATGTCCTGCTCCTACAACAATAACATCATATTTATCAAACATACTTTTTTGTTTTAAATATTTTTTTTAAATTTCGATGACATCTTTTTGTAAATCTTCAAATACCTGCGCTTTTCGAATTAAATGAATATCCGCTCCATCAACTAGAATTTCTGCAGGCTTTGTTCTTGAATTGTAATTCATACTCATTTCAAAACAATAAGCTCCTGCATTTCTAAAAACGAGAATGTCATTTTCATTAACTTCATTAATCAATCGATCCCAAGCAAATGTATCTGTTTCGCACAAATTACCAACAACCGTATATAGCCTTTCGGTTCCTTTAGGATTTGAAATATTTTCTATTTGATGATAAGAATTGTAAAACATAGGACGGATTAAATGATTAAATCCACTATTTACGCCAACAAAAACGGTTGCTGGTGTGGGTTTAATTACATTAGCTTGTACCAAAAAATGACCACTTTCACTCACCATATATTTACCTGGCTCAAACCATATTTCAAGATCTTTCCCCGTTTCTTGATTAAATTCTTTTATCTTTACTTGTAGTTTTTCGGCTAATAATGTGAGATCGGTTTCTTTTTCTTCTTTTTTGTATGGCACTTTAAAACCACTTCCCAAATCTAAATATTTTACCGAATCAAAGTTGCGAACAATTTCGAGCATCACTTCAAGACCTTGTAAAAACACTTCAATATCTTTGATTTCACTCCCTGTGTGCATGTGAAGGCCTTCAACATTAATATTTAAAGTTTTAACTATTCGAAGCACATGACGCAATTGATGAATAGAAATTCCGAATTTACTATCAATATGCCCCGTAGAAATATTGTAATTTCCACCTGCCATAATATGAGGATTAAAACGAATCATAATTGGATATGCGTTTCCAAACTGGTTTCCAAATTGCTCTAAAATACTAATATTGTCAATATTAATATGTACGCCAAGTGCAATAGCTTCTTTGATTTCTGTAATATTCACACAATTAGGTGTATATAAAATATTTTTTGAATCAAATCCTGCTTGAATACCAAATTTTACTTCATTAATCGAAACGGTATCGAGTCCTGAACCGACATTTTTGATGATTTTCAAAATATTGATATTACTCAACGCTTTACACGCATAAAAAAAACGAACCTTTTGTCCTTTAAAAGCAAGATTTAATTTTTCGTACTTTTCTTCAATTTTCTGTTTGTCATAAACATAAATTGGCGTTCCATAATTTTTTGCAATTTTGAGTAATGTGCTATCTTTCATTTTTTTTGATATGATTAACTTAATTTCCGACATGAATTAAAAGGCCTTTGAGATAAGAACCTTCTGGATGAAATATATTTATAGGATGATCTTTAGATTGATGTAAATAACCAAGGATTGAAATGGAGCGTCCCGATTCTATTGCCGCACTGTAAATTGTTTTTTCAAAAGTTTCTCTATCGACAACTTGAGAACAACTGTATGTCATCAAAATGCCTCCTGGATTGACACGTCGCATTCCTAAGATATTTAGTCTTTTGTATGCTTGTATCGCTTGATGTTTTGACCCTATATGTTTTGCAAATGCAGGCGGATCTAAAACAACTAAATCAAAATTCTCTTTATTCATTGTCAAAAATTCAAATACATCTTGACAATGAGCAGTATGAATAGAATCCAAATTATTTAAAACCATATTTTTTTCGCATAAAGCAATAGCTACTTTAGAACTATCTACAGAAACAACGCGCTCAAGCTCAAATTTTGGAGCACTTACCGAAAATCCACCGGTATAACAAAAGGTATTTAAAACAGATTTAATGCCTTTTAGTTGACTCATTAAAAATCGATTATCCTTTTGATCGATAAAAAAGCCCGTTTTCTGACCTTCTACCCAATTGACAATAAATCGATGTCCATTTTCCAATACTTCCGTTTCGCCCTCGCTCTGATTAGGATTGTAAAGCCATTCATTTTCTACTTTTTTATTTAAAGTGCTTTCACTTTTATAATAAATTGCTTTAGGTTTAAAAACATGAATGAGCGCTTCGGTAATTACTTTTCTTAGTTTATGAATTCCCAATGAATGCGCTTGAAAAACAAAGATGTCGTTATACCCATCTATAATCAAAGATGGAATTTCATCGCCTTCACCATGAAACCAGCGATAGGTATTTGTGTTATTTTGTTGTATGGAGGCTCTTTTTTGTTTGGCCTGCTCTAATTTTCCTATAAAAAAATGAATATCAATTTCGCAATCTACAAAACTAATAATTCGAATGGAAATGCTGCCAAGACTCGAATAAATTCCCGTTGCTAAATACTCGTTATTGTGATTATAAACACGAACGATTGCGCCTTCTTCAAGATTTGAATCTATTTTTTGCAACGCGCCTGAAAAAATCCAGAGATGTTTTCGTAGGATAGAAGCTTCTTTTCCTTTTTTGAGTTGAACTTGTGGGTATGAATAATCCATATTATTAGAAACTTGTCGTCAATTGCATTCGGAGTCCACTAAATGCAGGCTCAATTCTACAAACCCCACCTGTACAAACAATACCTTGAAGTTGTTTGACATAGCCAAGCGTAATTCGAGTTACATCTTTCGTATAAGCAGCAAACACAGAATAGAAGTGATGCGAAGTGCGATATTCTTGAATAAAATAATTTGGATTTGGATTAAAATTGTATAAATCCGTTACCGAAAAAGACCATTTTGGGGCTATATTATATTCTAATAAGGCAAAAATACTTTGTCCTAATTCTTTTTCAGCATGCTGATATTGTATTTCTGCACGAATGGAATGTTTTCGATTTAATTTATAAGATGCTTCTGCAAAAAAAGTATAGCCTTTTACATCTTTTTCTCCCTCTCGCATATACAATAGTTGATTGTAATACGCATATTGTGCACCAAAATGTGCTTTCATTTTTCCATCCATTAATTTTTTAAATTCGACATCAAAATAAACCTCACGATAATAAGGATTACTCATATTCGTAGAGTCAATTAAACATAAACTTAAATTAAACGCCACTTTTTTAAATGGTGAAAACGTAAAATCAATAGACGTAGCCATTTCACCCATAGCTTGAGGCGCAATTTGAAAACGTGCGGGAAGCCTTAATGAATTTTGACGGTTGATAGGTGCTATAAAGGATAGACTTCTATTATTGTTTTCGCTAAAATTAGATGAAAGGGTCGTGTAAGACAAAAATTGAAAATTTTCAGAACGTCTTGCTTGAGCGGTAACGCCAAATTTAGGAATGGAATAACTTAAAGAGGTATATAAATTGCTTCCTGCTTTTTGCATGTATTGCAAGGTAATAGGATCAAAAATGGCTTCAGGCGATTTATAAGCCCCTTCTACATACCAAGAAAAATTTCCTTTTGTCAAGGTATTGTATAATTGATAAACTACAGTGTTGTATCGAGCAGAAAAAGGTTCAATCTTGTCATTTGAGCTATTTACTGCATTTCGAGTTGCAACATCCAATGTTCGATTAACAATAGATGCGCCTAGATTTATGGTAAAATTCTCTTTGATTTGCTTACTGTACTCAATATTAGCTCCTTTTACAAATGGCTTGGTAAGATTAAATATATTGCCTTCTTGTATAATACCTTTTTGAACTCCAGCTAAGGCTTTTAATTTTAAGGATTCTGAAAAATTATAAACCACTTTTGCGCCAAAAATAGAATTGTCGATACCCTGGCTTCGATCTTCAAAAGCTCGTAAAGCGGAACCCGTTCCATATTGCTCGTAAATGCTACCAACGGTTACTTCTAAATCATCTATTTTTTTACGTAAAAACCAATATCCTATGCCCGAAGCCGTAATATTAGCAGGTGGATTTTGCAACATTGAATTGTAGTTTAAATCAGCTCTGATACTGGCATCAAAACCCCATTCTGGATTGGTATAGTTTACCTGTAACCATGAATTGGCAGACGATTTATTATAGTCGTAATTGGGTATATTTGCTGCTCCAATAGCACTATCACGATCGTAAAAATCGGCATTGAGCCTAAAATTTCCGGAAAGTGTGCCTTGTGCCTTTAAATTGTATGATGCAGAAAAAAGTGAAATGATGATGAGTAGATTTCGCATGGAAAAAAATGTTAAAAGCTACAAATATACGAGTTATTAAATTTATATATTTCTTTTTTTACTTAAACGTAATTTAAACAATATAATACGATAAAATGAATATTATAGAAAATTATAAGAAACTAATAAAATTATTAATGATTTTCTTATTTTATGAAATAGTATACATTTCAGTGCTTAATTTTTACTCTTCAGTACTCATATTCTCAATAACCCCTTTTTTTGTATACATTTTGTATGTAGTTTAGCAGGTTTTAAAATATATTTAACATGTTACAAGGTATCATTAGGCATTTTGTAGTTTTGGGTTTCGTAATTTCAAATGTAAACGCTCAGACTATTGAAGGCATAAATTTTTTAATATAAATAATTAATTTACATACTCTTGTAAATCAATTATTTATATTAAAAATAGCATTTTTATGCAAACTTTTGTACTTTTGGCATGTTTTTTGTTAATAAAATGTTTAAATGTATCCCAATATATATATAGTTAGATATTGGTTAAAATAATAAATAAAATTATATGAAATTTAATTGCCAACTCGCAACAAAATTAAGCCTTCTAGCATTTTCATTTGCTATAAGTAGTTTTACATTAAATGCTCAAAGTGGCTCCGTAGATTCGGATGGCGACGGTATCATCAATTCCATTGATTTGGACGATGACAACGATGGTATCTTGGATGAATTTGAATATGCGCCAGCCTATTGCAATGCATCTCCAAGTTGTATTACCAATGCCTCGTTGAGTGCTAGTGCGCAAGCATCGAGTACGGCTCCTTCGGGTTGGACAACTTTTGGTAATGGCGGTACACCCGATATCAGTCAAGGTAATTGGCATGTTTTTGCAGATCAAGTGTCTTCGGCAGCGGCACTATTTCCTTATGCGCCATCAGGTTCATATTTTATTTATGGAATGAGCAAAAATGGCTCAGGTTCAGTAGGTGGATGGGCACCATATGGGGAAGCCTTTTCACAAACGCTTACCTGTTTGATACCTGGTAATACATATACAGTATCTTTCAAAGGTGCATTAACGAGACGGTCTGCATGGACTACGCCATGGACAACACCTACTAGAGGTAATTTTGTTTTGGCACGAGACGGTGCTACCGTGGCTACTTCTCAGGATATTTTCTTAGAAGCTGCCGCTCAGACGATTACCTTGTCTTTTATGGCGGTCTCTACTTCACATACGATTACCATTGCACATACCAATCCTGGTGTAAATGATATCTCTTTAATGGTTATTCAAGCAGGTACAGGGTTCCTTTGTACTGGAGGTTTTAATAATACCGTAGATATAGATACCGATGGAGATGGAATTTCCAATCGTTTTGATTTGGATAGCGATGGCGACGGATGTAGCGATGCTTTTGAAGGAGGTGCTACTTTGGTCAAAACAGATTCATTGATGACCGCTCCTTTTGGTGCTAATGGATTTGCAAATAATAAAGAAACGGCAACGGAAAGTGGTGTCATTAATTATACAAATATATACAGTAGTTATGCCAAATCGGCTTCTTCTGTTGCTTGTGTCGATTCAGATAATGATGGTATCGTAGACGTATATGATATTGACGACGACAATGATGGAATTCCAGATGATAAGGAATGTGTAATCAGTGCAGCAAAAAATAGAGCTATTTCTACCTTTACTTTCAATAGTTATTTTACACAACAAACCGGATGTACAGGCAATAATGATCAACTGTGGTATACTTCAATGCCATATTATAAAATAGGAGCTCCAAATGATCTTTGTATAGCTATAAACGGAGTCAATATTACTGACTATGTCACTGGAAGTTTAAGCAGTGGAACTATTTTGGCGGTTAATGGCGGTGGAAGTACCAATGGATTTAAAGAAGTTTTTTCTTATACCGAAACGGTTGTTGCAAATAGAAATTATAATATCAAGATGCCTTATCACAATTGGTGTGGAGGTCAAATAATAGTAAAAATAAATGGTAGTGTGGTATACTTAAGTTCATCTCAAACCTCTCCTAATTTTGGAGAATGGGCAGCAGAGAATATTTCATGGTATAGTGGCAGTGCTACAACTATGAATGTATCGGTAGAAGTATTTGATAATGGCGCTAGTTGTAATGACTACTTATTTGATGATATGTCCATATCGTCTGAGTCGCAGTCTTGTGATGCCGATGAAGATGGTGTGCCCAATCGTTTGGATTTGGATAGTGATGGCGACGGATGTTATGACGCTTTTGAAGCAGGATCATCTCTTGTCACTACAGATTCTATCATTGCAGGACCTTATGGAACCAATGGTTTAGCGAACAGTAAAGAAACATCTACCGATAATGGCATTTTGAACTATGTATCGAATTACAATACCTATGCTATTTCATCTAATATTGCTATATGTGGAGATTTAGATGGCGATGGTATTTTGGATATTAATGATATTGATGATGATAATGATGGAATAATTGATGCCGTAGAGTCCCCTTCATGCTTTTTTGCTGCGTCAAATTGGTTTAGTGGTTCTAGGAGCCATATTTTATCTTCAACTACGTTGCCTATGCATGCAACCTACAATAGATTGGTGCAGTTGGCCGATGGTAATAATGGATTAGCAGTAGCGGATTATGCAGTCAGTTTTCTTGCTACTACAGCAGCAGCAAAGACAGTATATGCGTTTGATATGTCGGTGCCAGTAGAAATCACTAAATTGTATATTGGATATGTAAATACCAATACGCATTTCAATGCGGGAACATTCTTGAAATTACAAGGATCTAATGACAATGCAACATGGATTAATCTGAATGATAGTATGGCTTATAATACTACAGTGACTACAAATGGCGTTACCTCAATCTTTGGATTGACGGGAACGATTAATGCCAATGTATTCCCTGTAACAAAAAATTCAGGAAAGTATAGATATTATAGAATTTATTGGACGAATGGTGGTGGAATTAATATTAATGGATTTTCTAATGAAGTTTATATTGAAAACCCAACCAATTATGTGACAAGTTTAAATCCAAGCAATTCATGTAATAATGACATCGATTCAGATGGAAAATTCAATCATTTTGATTTGGATAGTGATGGCGACGGTTGTAGCGATGCTAAAGAAGCGGGCGCAACGACTTCATCTACAGCCAATTTTAAATTTACGGGTGCCATGGGTACCAATGGATTGGACAATTCTTTGGAGACATCCGTAGATAATGGAAATATAAATTATATCTCGTATTATCAAAATGCCATAGATGCTACCAAAAATGGATGTCCTGATTTTGATGGCGATGGAATAGGAGATTTGATTGATATAGATGATGATAATGATGGCGTATTAGATGAATTAGAAAATAATTGTACGCCTCTTTTCCCACCGACCAATATTGGTGATAAAGGTGATCAAAGAGTGTCTCCAGGATGGGAAATTGTTCAATCTTCGCCAGATATAGCCGATGTGACTAGCCATGTCTATGGCGTATGGAATTCAGGGTGTACTAGTGTAGCCCCTGCAGCTCCAAACGGACATACAAAATGGGTATTTATATCTTCGCCTACAGGAGAGGCATTCAAAACGTCGATTAATGGTTTGATACCAGGACAGCAATACACATTGACCTACTATTGTGGAAGATTTGGAGGATTTGGATATCCGGCAGGGCAGTATACGTTCAAAATGGGAACGACCACTATAGATCAATACACGCCTACCGTGGGTTGTGGATGGGATACTAGAATTATTACGTTTACCCCAACGGCTACCTCTCATGACTTTTCTTTTCAAGCAACGGGCGCAGGCAATGTTGGCGCAAATATTTCCATTTCTGCAAATGCCATTTCTAAGCTGGTTTGTGATTTTGATAACGATGGAAAACCAAATTCATTGGATTTAGATTCGGATGGCGATGGTTGTAGTGATGCGTTTGAAGCAGGTGCTACCACCGTTAGGACCGATTCAATCATAGCAGGGCCTTATGGCGCCAATGGATACGCGAATAGTAAAGAAACGGGCTTAGATAATAGTCAGCCTAATTATAATAATACTTATAATTCATTTGCACTTTCTAATACCATCTCGTTGTGTAGAGATACAGATGGCGACGGTATATTAGATATGAATGATATCGACGATGACAATGACGGTATTGTGGATGCAGTAGAATCACCTTCTTGTTTTTATGCTGCTTCAGATTGGTTAAGCGATAGCAGACCTCATATCATAGCGTCAACGACAGTATTTATGACGGCAGCTTATTATCAATTGGATAAATTAATGGATGGAGACAATGGATCCGCTGTAGCAAGCTATGCGGTACGATTCAATAATTCAACCACTGCTCAGCAGACCGTTTATGGTTTTGATATGTCGGTGCCAGTAGAAATTAATAAAATATACCTTGGATATATTAATACCAATACACACTTTGATGCCAATACGTTCTTGAAGTTACAAGGTTCAAATGATAATAATATATGGACCAATTTGAGCGATAGTATGGCTTATAATACTACAGTAGCTGTCAATGGCGTTACCTCAATCTTTGGATTGACGGGAACTATCAATGCCAACGTATTCCCTGTAACCAAAAATACAGGAAAATATAGATATTATAGAATCTACTGGACCAATGGTGGTGGAATTAATGTCAATGGATATTCTAATGAAGTTTATTTTGAAACCCCTACTAATTATAATGCCAATTTGAATCCAAAAACATCTTGTGAAGCCGATTCAGATTTGGATGGAATCTACAATCATTTAGATTTAGATAGCGATGGCGATGGCTGTAGCGACGCCAAAGAAGCAGGAGCGACTACCTCAACGGCCGCAAATTTTAAATTTACAGGTGCTATGGGTACCAATGGATTGGCTAATTCTTTGGAGACTTCTGTAGATAATGGCAATATTAATTACATTTCGTATTACTCAAATGCGGTTAATAATCTTTTGAATGGTTGTACGGATTCAGATGGTGATGGAGTGTCCGATTTAATTGATATTGATGACGATAATGATGGGATTCCCGATTTATCCGAAAGTAATTGTCCTGCACCTTGGACAGAACCTCTTGTCAGAAATATCGATGGATCAAATACGGGTATTTTGTCTTCAAGTACAACGGCATCGGTTCAATCTTATGGATTGATGGAAAATACGAATGGATATACAGTGTCTTATGATAAAGGATTTACACAAGCCAAATTACTATTAGCTTCTGTTGATCCAGGTACAGAAATTAGTTTCTATGCACGATTATTGGATAGCACATTAGTCGGACCTATTGATTTTACAGTATTTAATAATAAGAGTCCACTATGGGTACCACAATGGTCTGCTGCAGGGTTCCCTAAAGCAGACGTAAATTATGCAGTATTAGCTGCAAGATTTACGGGCGCTCCTTTTGCAGCCAATGTGCCTTATTTAAAATCTACAAGTACTGCAAGTAAATCTTGGGGTGGCGTCAATTTAGTAATTCCGGGCGCAACACCTACAAATCCAGCTTATCAATTAGTTTTAAATATAAATCCAGGTACTACTGTAGCCTTAATGTTATCCGTAGAAACAATAAATAATGTTAGCAATATCTTTTGTAAAGAGGTAGATATTGATAAGGATGGATTGCCAAATTCCCTTGATTTAGACTCAGATGGAGATGGCTGTAGCGATGCTTTTGAAGCGGGAGCTACTACTATAAAAACAGATTCTATTATCGCAGGTCCTTATGGATCTAATGGATTGGCCAATAGTAAGGAAACGGCTTTAGATAATGGTACGTTGAATTATTCTAGTACGTATTCATCCTATGCGCTTTCACCTACAGTAGGTCTTTGTAAAGATAATGATAATGATGGTATTTTGGATCTATTCGATATCGACGATGATAATGATGGTGTATTGGACGCTACTGAATCACCATCTTGTTTTTTCAAAGCATCGGAATGGTTTAGTGGCAATAGAACACAAATCAATACTACTACAGGGTTGATTATGAATACAACCTATAATAGTTTAAATAAATTGGAAGATGGCGATAATGGAACAGCATTAGCCAGCATCGGCGTTATATTTAATGCTTCAACCACCGCTCAGCAGACCGTTTATAATTTTGATATGTCGGTACCAGTAGAAATTACGAGATTATTTCTAGGGTACGTCAATACCAATACCCATTTTAATGCGAGTACGTTCTTGAAACTGCAAGGCTCTAACGACAATGCCATGTGGACCAATTTAAGTGATAGTTTGGCATATAACTCAACCGTAACTACGAATGGAGTGACTTCCATTTTTGGATTGCCGGGAACCATCAATGCAAACGTATTCCCTGTGACCAAGAATACAGGAAAATATAGATATTATAGAATCTTCTGGACCAATGGTGGTGGAATTAACGCAAATGGCGCTTCTAATGAAGTGTATTTTGAAACCCCTACAAATTATAACGAAAACTTAAATCCAAAATTAGCATGTGCTGAAGACAAGGATTTAGATGGTAAATTGAATCATTTAGATTTGGATAGTGATGGCGACGGTTGTAGCGATGCCAAAGAAGCAGGAGCTACTACTTCCAGTACAGCAAATTATATATTTACAGGTACGATGGGTGCCAATGGATTAGACAATTCATTGGAAACCTCGGTAGATAATGGAACAATTAATTATGTATCATATTATCATAATGCAATAGATAATAAAAGGGATGGTTGCTTAGATACCGATAATGATGGCATTGCTGATTTGATTGATATCGATGATGATAATGATGGCGTGCCGGATAGTGAAGAATGTATAGGTAGTGAAAATGATTTTGGTACAAATTTCCAAGGAGTAACTTTAGCTGGCTATATGCCCGCTAGACCTTCAAGTCCAACAATTCTGAGCGGACCTGGCTCTTGGTCATGGCCAACAAGTCCAGTAACTTATTCAAATACCTTAATCCAAACGGCTGAAAATGGACAATATGAATTGGTTTTATCAAAATCTCTTACAGGGCTAACCGTAGGAAATTCCATAACGCTTTCTAGTGAATTTACTTCAGGTGCCTCAAATTGTGGCGCTTCGGATACCCTAGTTTATGAAATTGATGGAGTAAGGATATCTTCAATCCCTTACCCATCTACTTTCCCGTTTGTATATCAGGTGTCAAGTATTTTAACAAACGCAAATGTAACAATATCTCTTGTTCTTAGACATGGCCCCGGCAATCCATGTAATAATGACCCAATTATTAGTAGATTTAATTATAGCACTAAGATAGAGTGCGATTCAGATAACGACGGTATTCCGAATAGGCTTGATCTCGATTCGGATAATGATGGCTGTAGCGATGCTTTTGAAGCAGGCTCTACAACAAATTTAACCGATTCTATCATCGCAGGGCCATACGGCACGAATGGTTTAGCCAATTCTAAGGAAACTTCGGTTGACAATGGCACCATTAATTATGGATCAAACTATGCATCATATGCAGTGACCCCTAGTATTGCTTCTTGTAAAGATAGTGATAATGATGGGATACTAGATATCAATGATATTGATGACGATAATGATGGTATACTAGACGCTACAGAATCACCTTCATGTTTCTTTACTGCTTCGGAATGGTTCAGTGGAAATAGACCTCATATCTCAGCATCCTCTTCACTATCTATGAGTTCAACTTATAACAAATTAAATAATTTAGAAGATGGGGATAATGGAACGGCTGTCGCAAGCTATGCGGTTCAATTTGTTGCTTCAACTACTCCACAACAGACCGTTTATAATTTTGACATGTCTATTCCTGTAGAAATATCTAAGTTATATCTTGGCTATGTAAATGCAAATACACATTTTAATGCCAATACATTCTTGAAACTACAAGGGTCAAACGACAATGCTTCTTGGACTAATTTGAGTGATAGCATGGCTTATAATTCATCCGTGGCTACAAATGGAGTAACCTCTATTTTTGGATTGACGGGTACAATCAATGCCAACGTATTCTCTGTAACAAGAAACGCAGGCAGATATAGATATTACAGAATCTATTGGACCAATGGAGGAGGAATTATTACAAATGGAGTCTCAAATGAGGCTTATTTTGAGTTGCCTTCAAACTATAATGCCAATTTGAATCCAAAACCATCTTGTAATCAAGATGCAGATATGGATGGTAAACTGAATCATTTGGATTTGGATAGTGATGGTGACGGATGTAGTGATGCTAAAGAAGCAGGATCTACCAACGCTACCACAGCCAACTTTAAGTTTACAGGCACGATGGGCGCTAATGGTTTGGATAATTCATTGGAGACTTCTGTCGATAATGGATCTATAAATTATGTAGCATATTATAGCAATGCTATAAATTCTAGATTAAACGGATGTACCGATACCGATGGAGACGGAATTTCGGATTTGATTGATATCGATGATGATAATGATGGCGTGATTGACAATATGGAAATAGGTTCTTGTTCTGTAGAACCCGTTTGTACGACGTTCCCTCCAAACAATTCATTTGGTATTACTAGTTCAGGATGCTTGGGCTGGACATCTATTAATGGAAATTTTGACTTTATGCAGCCTTATGATGGAAAACCTTTGTTTGACCATCAAGGATCGTCCAATCCTTTATATGGATTGATGCGAAAAACGTATAGAACGTCGACCAATGTAGGTTATAGTTTTACGGTTGGGTTACAATCGGGACAATTTGTAGTTAAAGATGGTATTACACCTGTTTTAAGAGCGGTTAATGCGGTTAATGGTACTACTATTTCTACATTGAATTTAAATTTAGCTTCAAATACTACTATAAATTTTACGGCAGTCTCTGATTCTACTCGAATTGAGGTGGGATATCCTACCGTAGCGAGTACCAATACAGGAAGTATCTTTTGGTATCCTTTAGATTTGATTGTTACGTCTAATTGTGGCGATATTGATACCGATGGCGACAGTATACCTAATAGATTGGATACGGATAGCGATGGCGATGGCTGTAGCGATGCTTTAGAGGCAGGCGCTACTACATCTACTACCGCAAACTTTACCTTCCCAGGCCCATACGGAGTCAATGGATTGGCGGATGCCAGAGAAACATCGGTTGATAATGGAATCATTAATTATGGTTCTAATTATGCGCCTTATGCGATCTCTGCAAATATTGCTTCATGTAGAGATAATGATGGCGATGGTATTATGGATATTGCCGATGTGGATGACGATAACGATGGTGTCTTGGATGCTACCGAATCACCTTCATGTTTTTTCAATGCATCCGAATGGTTGAGTGGCAATCGTACGCAAATAACAGCTTCTACGGGATTGGCGATGAATGCCACCTATAATAGACTAAACTTATTGGAAGATGGCGACAATACTACGGCTGCGGCTAGCTATGCGGTTCAGTTTAATGCGACCACAAC
>JBIPPB010000036.1:0-18605 GCA_044368655.1 Chitinophagales bacterium
CTAAAGGAAAAAAAATCAATGCTAAAGTTCCTACAAATACATTTGTCATTGCAATATCAGAGGCTAATATATCATTTTGAAAAGCGGAAGCAAAAGGCGCTATTAATGAAATCAAAGCTTTTCTAGGAAATGGACAATACAATGCACTTTCAATAGAAATACCTTGTCCTCTTGTAATCCAACTAGAAGATTGATATATGGAATAAAGATACCCAGCATTGAGAATTAAAATTAGAATACTTGAAAAAGCTAAATTAAATAGCCAAGGTATAAATTTTTGAAATGTCCAAACTTTTTGATTAATAATTTCAAATAAAAAAATGAATATTAAAATATACATTAATATAATCAAAATTGCGGGATACCCTCCAGTTAATATTAAACTAATTGAAATTACAAATCCAATGATAGCATTTATACTTATTTTTGACAATAGTTTATAAAAATACAAAATGGACCATGGCAAAAATGAGGCTCCAATTAAAAAAGTTAATAATGAAGCGCTTCCAATAAAAAAACCAGATAATTGATAACTTATTCCAAAGATTAAAGCAACCCAAGAGGTTATTCGAAAATATTTTAATAATCTATAGAATCCAATGCCTCCAAATATGAAATAAATTATAAATTCAAAATGTAAATCAAAAATGGAATATCCATTTAAACTTAATATCCAACTTATTGGATACCAAAAAGCACTTTGAGGATCACTATAAAAAGGGTAACCTAAATAAATATATGGATTCCAGAATGGTATTATTTCATTTTGAATACTTTCTCCCATAAAATATCGAAATGGGAAATAGGCATCCATCATGTCATTTTTTAAAGTGAATTTAAAAATACTAACCTGCCATAAGGAAATTATCGGAAAAAAAATTAAAATTAAATATTCAGTAATTTCCTTTCTACTTGATAAATAAAATTTTTTCAAAGTATCAATTTAATTAAAACTTAACTGCAAAACCAAAAAAATGGAATAAACTAAAAAATATCATCGCCCATAAAATACAAGACAAAAACATAAACAAAATTATTTTCCATTTTTTGTTTGTAATTTGAAGCATCAAAACAATTCCAATTGGAATCGTAATGATAATTGGAGAAATAAGCGCTATTCCTATAATTCCAAATCGTTTTTTAAACGTTATAATACCTCGATTCCATTTTGTAAATTTTACTGGTTTTGAATATCGATATCGAATTTTTAAATAAAAATGTTTAATGATTGCGCTAAAAAACGTGTATGTCAATATTCCGATCAAGCCACCTAATAGATTTACAAAAATCCGATGCTCTATATTGGCATCTAAAACAATGGCTGCAAAAAGTCCAAAACCAAACTTGAAAATAGACAGAATAAATATTGTAAAAAGTTCTGAAAATTCCTCCGTAGAAAATAAATCAAAAAACCAATTTACAATTTCCATTTTTATAAAACTAGAACGATAAAAACTTTTCTACTAATTTCTTTGAACCTAATGCAATTGGCGTTCTTTGATGCAAAGCCTCGGGTTGAATATCAAGAATAGATACTTCTTCATTAGTTGAAAGTCCTCCAGCTTGTTCTTGTAAAAAAGCTAATGGAATACATTCATATAATAATCGCAATTTACCATTTGGAGATTTGGGGCTTGCTGGATAAATAAAGATACCACCTTTGAGTAAGTTTCTATGAAAATCGGCAACCATTGAGCCAATATATCTTAACGTTAATGGTGTACCTTCTTCTATATTTTCAAGAGTACACCAATTTGTAAACGATTTCAAGCGTTGATTCCAGTGAACTATTGTTCCATAATTTACCGAAAATTGCTTGGCCATTTCAGGCGTCTTCATTTGATAATGCGATAGACAAAATTCTCCAATACTTGGGTCTAACGTAAATCCATTCACCCCATTTCCTGTTGAATAAACCAACATTGTTGAACTGCCGTATAACACATAGCCCGCGGCAACTATTTCGCGACCCGTTCTAAAAAAATCTTTTTCAGTAATTGTATCTTCACTTAGTCTTCTTACTATTGAAAATATAGTCCCGATGGAAGCATTGGTATCAATATTACTACTTCCGTCTAGTGGATCAAAAAGCACTAAATAATGGGCATTTTGAGCTTCTTCATTATTAAAAACTTGAATTTCATCTTCTTCTTCCGAAGCCACTCCAGCGCACTGACCGCCATATTTCAAAAAAGAAATCAACGTATCGTTAGCAAATTCATCTAATTTAAAAACTTCTTCTCCTTGAATATTCTCTTTTCCTATTTTACCCAAAATATCAACCAAACCGGCTTTATTGACTTCTCTATTAATTATTTTAGAAGCTAAGCCTATGTCTCGCAATAATTTAGACAAATCGCCACTTGCATTTGGATAACCTTTTTCTTCCTGAATGATAAATTCATCAAGGGTCATCCCCACTTTTATTTTACTCATAATATTACAAATTAATGTCCCAAAATATAAGAAAAAATTAACGGCGCTACTATGGTAGCATCACTTTCTACAATAAATTTTGGCGTATTGATATCCAATTTACCCCAAGTTATTTTTTCGTTAGGAACAGCACCAGAATACGAACCATAAGATGTTGTGGAATCCGAAATTTGACAAAAATAACTCCAAAACGGAACATCATGCCACTCTAAATCTTGATACATCATTGGTACCACACAAATTGGGAAATCACCTGCAATGCCTCCACCGATTTGAAAAAATCCAACGCCTTTTCCACCACTATTATTTCGATACCAATCAGCAAGCCATACCATATATTCAATTCCTGATTTCATGGTTGATGCTTTGATCTCATTTTTAATCACATAAGAAGCAAAAATATTTCCCATCGTACTATCTTCCCATCCTGGAACGACAATTGGAATATTCTTTTCTGCAGCAGCAATCATCCAACTATTTTTTGGATCAATTTCATAATATTGCTCTAAAACGCCACTTAAAATCATTTGATACATATATTCATGTGGAAAAAATCGTCCGCCTTCATCATCGGCTTTTTTCCATAAATCATGAACATGTTTTTGCAATCGTCTAAATGCTTCTTCTTCAGGAATACACGTATCCGTTACACGATTCAAACCTCTCTCTAACAAATCCCATTCTTCTTGAGGAGTCAAATCTCTATAATTAGGCACACGCTCATAATGTGAGTGCGCAACTAAATTCATTAAATCTTCTTCTAAATTAGCTCCAGTACAAGAAATAATTGCAATTTTGTCTTGACGTATCATTTCTGCGAGAGAAATTCCTAATTCAGCGGTACTCATTGCTCCAGCAAGAGAAACCAGCATTTTACCACCTTCTAATAGATGGGTTTCATATCCTTTAGCAGCATCCACCAATGCAGCCGCATTAAAATGTTTATAATTTTTTAAAATAAATTGTGAAATCGGACCTTTATTGCTCATTTTTACCTTTTTAAAAAGGCAAAAGTAATACATTTGATTTAAAAAAAATGCTAAGAATTAATATTTAAATTATTTTCTTAAAAGATCTGCAAGTAAAAAAGCTATCGACTTGGATACATGCACAGCTTGTATTTGATGAGCTACATTGCCTTCAGCAATATGAAGATATTCAATGTTTTTATTATTTTTGGTAAAATATAAAAAACGACGAAGGTCTTCAAAAGAAAATCCACTAGGCGTATACGCCGAAGTTGGCATCATCGCAACACTATCCAAATCAATTTCGAGCCCTATAGAATCGTCAAATTTTGATAAAAGCGTTTGCCAAGCTTCCATATAATTGATGTTGTTAAAAATCAAAGATTCAAAACTTATACACTTTTCTGGATTTTGAGCCCATAGCGCATCAAGCATATATTGATTATTATAATTTTCGTGAAAACCAAAAACGGCGTATTCATTTAAATAACCGTTTTGTTTGGCGTAACTAAATCCATTTCCACTGTGTCTGCCTTCTATAGCTCTAAAATCAAAATGAGGATCTATATTAATACAATCCAAAGCATTTTGTTTGGCATTATAAATTCCTTTTAATATCGGGTACGAATTATTATGTCCCCCTCCAATAACTATTGGTGTAAAACCTTTTTGAACAAAATCTTGAATAAATCTCGAGACTTCATCGTCAATAGTTTCAACATATTTTCGTAAATCTATAAGCGTATTATTGAAATCTTGATTTTGATAAATAGCCTCAAAATCAAACACTCCACCTATACAAATATTAGACAAATCAATAAATTGATTATTTTGCATATTGAGAAATGCTTTTAAAGCAAGCTCAAACGTGTTTTTAGCCCCTTCCGTACCGAGATTTGCTAAAACACCTATATCTTCTTGAATTCCAAGCACAATATAATTAGGTTTAGAAGCACTCAACTGATATTCGTGAAAACAAGCAATCGAGTCACCGATTTTGGATTCCCCATCACGAGTTTTTGTAAGCGCAATAAAATCAGATTTTTGGAAATAGCGAAATGCCATAAAATAAATTAAAGTGCCCTGGACTGGATTCGAACCAGCACTCCCTTGCGAGAACCACCCCCTCAAGATGGCGAGTCTACCAATTTCTCCACCAGGGCAAAATGTTTGCAAATCTAATTAATTTTTCAAATTATAAGCTATTTAATAATTTCACAAGAGTATATTTTTATTTAAAACCCTCATTTATAAATGTTTATATTTTATTTTTTGTTTCAAATTATGTTTAGATAATAGATTTTAGATTTTAGTAATTAGTGATTTGTGATTTGAAAAAAAAGGGATTATCCCTTCGCGTCATTCCAGAAAATTTTCATACCACAATCATTTCTTTCAACAGCTCTTTATTTTGAAAATTTATCTGGAATCTCTAAAGCATTCTTCCTGAGATCACGGATAAATTTTTCATAGATGACTCGCTATTCAAGAAAAAATTTCCGAGATGACGGGGACGCGTGTACTTTGTGATTTGTGATTTAAAAAAAAGGAATTAGGGATTAGTCTTTAAACAGTATCCTGCTTTAGATGGTGGAAGAATGGGTTTAGATATTAGATTAGAGATATTAGATGTTTTTTTAGGTTCCCGAATCCTTCGTCTCAGGACTTCAGCATCCTAGAAAAATTTCAGCAAAAGATTATCCCTTCGCGTCATTCCAGAAAATTTTCATACCACAATCATTTCTTTCAACAGCTCTTTATTTTGAAAATTTATCTGGAATCTCTAAAGCATTCTTCCTGAGATCACGGATAAATTTTTCATAGATGACTCACTATTCAAGAAAAATTTTCCGAGATGACGGGGACACGTGTACTTTATGATTTGAAAAAAAGGAATTAGGGATTAGATGTTAGGGATTAGCCTTTAAATTGCCTCCTGTATTAGCTGTAGGAAGAAATATTTTTTTTAATTTTCTAGAAAATTAATAATAAAAAATCACAAGTTTTAAATTATAAAAAATGTTAAAATTACATTTAATGACTTGACAATACAAAAAATGAGTTTACTTTTGTGATGAAATAAATTTTTTACTACTTAAAAGGGAGACTTATGTTAAACAAAGTAATTTTAATTGGGAATTTAGGAAAAGACCCAGAAACAAAGACGTTTGATAACGGAAACAGCATTGTAAACTTTACATTAGCTACAAATGAATCGTACAAAGACCGAAACGGTGAAAGACAAAAACGTACGGATTGGCACAACATTCAAATCGGAAATCCAGGTTTGGTTAAATTAGCACAACAATACCTTAAAAAAGGTGATAGTATTTATCTTGAAGGTCAAATTCGAACTCGTGAATACGAAAAAGAAGGCCAAAAAAGATATGTTACTGAAATTCATGCAGACAGTTTTAAATTTATGCCTAAGGGAAATAATAATGAATCTAATACTGGTCAGAGTCAAGTAAGCCAATCGGAATCATCTGTTAACAAAGAAGAATTTATTAATACAAATAATTCGGATCCATTTAGCGACGATTTACCATTTTAAAAAATTAAAAATAGCTACTTTAAAAAGTAGCTATTTTTTTTCAATAATAAAAAAGGTCTTCAAATTGAAGACCTTTTTTCATTTTACTATTTGTAATTTCTTTGAGCAATTTTGATTACTTGATAATCTAATTCTTCTTTATGAAGTATAGGGTCGTTATCTACGCCTTTAAATTCCCATGCTGCAACAAATTTGTAATTCTCATCATCTCGAAGCGCTTCACCTTTTTGATCACCGTCCATTTCTTGATACTCTTCTCTAAAGTGACCGCCGCAACTTTCATTTCTATTTAACGCATCTATACACATTAATTCACCTAATTCTATAAAATCAGCTACTCTTAATGCTTTTTCCAGTTCAGGATTTAAAGCATCTGCAGTACCCAAAACTTTAATATTTGCCCAAAAATCTTTCCTTAAAGCCCTAATTTCATCAATAGCTTTTTTCAAACCCACTTCATTTCGTGCCATTCCACACTCATCCCACACAATTTTTCCAAGTTTTTTATGGAAATAATCTGGAGAAAGTGATCCGTTATTATTTAGAATAAGATTAATTTTATCTTTAACGTCTTTTTCAGCTTGTTCAAACTCAGGTAAATCTGTTGAAATCTTGCCCGTTTTGATTTCGTCTGCTAAATAATCTCCAATAGTATAAGGGATTACAAAATAACCATCTGCCAATCCTTGCATCAATGCTGATGCGCCAAGACGATTGGCTCCATGATCACTAAAATTAGCCTCACCTAATGCATAACAACCAGGAACCGAAGTCATTAAGTTGTAATCAACCCAAAGTCCGCCCATGGTATAATGAACCGCTGGATAAATCATCATTGGAGTTTCATATGGATTCTCATCAACGATTTTTTCGTACATTTGGAATAAGTTACCATACTTCTCCTCTACTACAGCTTTACCTAATTCAATGATTTGTTCTTTAGTTGGATTTTCAATATTTTTTAATTTAGCCTGCGTTTTTCCATATCTTTCAATAGAAGAACTGTAATCTAAAAATACCGCTTGACCGGTTTTATTAACACCATAACCGGCATCACAACGCTCTTTGGCTGCTCTTGAAGCCACATCACGAGGCACTAAGTTACCAAACGCTGGATACCTTCTTTCTAAGAAATAATCACGATTTTCTTCTGCAAGTTGCGTTGGTTTTAAACGCCCTTCACGAATCGCTTGTGCATCCTCGATATTTTTTGGCACCCAAATTCGTCCGTCATTTCTAAGTGATTCACTCATTAGCGTCAACTTTGATTGATGATCACCAGAAACAGGAATACAAGTAGGGTGAATTTGTGTAAAACATGGATTCGCAAAATAAGCTCCTTTTTTGTGTGCTTTCCATGCGGCAGTTACATTACTTCCCATCGCATTCGTAGACAAGAAAAACACATTACCATAACCACCAGAACATAATAGGACAGCGTGTGCAGAATGTTTTTCAATTTCTCCTGTAATTAGATTTCGAGCAATAATACCTCTTGCTTTTCCATTAACAACAACTAAATCCATCATTTCATGACGATTTTTCAATTCTACAGTACCTTTAGCAATTTGTCTTGAAAGCGCCGAATAAGCACCTAATAGTAACTGCTGACCTGTTTGACCTGCTGCATAAAACGTACGTTGAACTTGAGTTCCACCAAAAGAACGATTATCAAGCATTCCTCCATATTCACGAGCAAAAGGAACACCTTGAGCCACACATTGATCAATAATACTTGTTGAAACTTCGGCTAATCTATATACATTGGCTTCGCGTGCTCTATAATCGCCTCCTTTTATGGTATCATAAAATAAACGATAGACGCTATCTCCATCATTTTGATAATTTTTTGCTGCATTAATACCTCCTTGAGCCGCAATAGAATGCGCTCTACGAGGACTATCTTGAAAACAAAATGCTTTAACATTATAACCCATCTCTGCTAAAGATGCGGCAGCAGAAGCACCTGCTAGCCCCGTTCCAACAACAATAATGTCTAAAGATCTTTTATTTGAAGGATTTACCAATTTACAAGTTGCTTTGTATTTAGTCCAGATTTCAGCTAAATTTCCTTGAGGTATTTTATTATTTAATGACATATATTTTGAGTTAAAATAGTTAATAAAAATTACTTGATTAAATTTAAGTAAAATGCTACCGGCATAATTGCAAACAATAAAGGAACAATTATTGAAAACAAAACACCAACATTGTGGATTAATCCATTATATTTATTATGATTAAGACCTAAACTTTGAAAAGCCGATTTAAACCCATGTAATAAATGCCAAAATAAAGAAAAACAAGCAAAAACATAAACTAAAACAATAATTGGGTTTTTGAACTCTTCACTCATTTTTTGAAAAAGATTAATTTCTTCTCCAGTCATAAATTGATTCATGCGATTTGGGATCCAAAAATCCGAAGCATGAATAATTAAGAAAAATAATAATATGGTTCCTAATAACCCCATACTTCTTGAATACCAAGTTGAGTTTTTAGATGCATTTAAATAATTATAATCAACTGGTCTCGCTTTTTTATTTTGATACCATAAATATAAACCATCAACAATATGAACAAGAAAACCAATAACTAAACCGATCTCTAGAGTTCTCATAAGTGGATTTGTTCCCATAAAATGAGCGGCATGAAGAAATGTTTCTCCGCCATCATTTAAAAAAACTAGAGCGTTAAGTCCACAATGTACAAGGAGAAAAAGGACTAAAAATATTCCAGATAATCCCATAATAATTTTTTTAGTTACCGAAGAAAATATTGAATTTTTTGGTGTCATTATGTTTTTAATTTAAGTTTTTTATAATTACTTTTGAATGCAAATTTATACTTTTTTTGATAAAATCGTTCTGTTTTTTTAATGTTTTTAAATCAATCTTTGAACATTAATTTATTTCTTTACTAATAATTTCATTTGATATTTTTTTAACTATTTATATTATAAAAAAATCAATAGAATCTATAATCTTATAATAAAAAAGCGGCCTTTTCATTTTGTTTAATAAAATTTATACCTGAACCTTCAAAATTAATATAGTCATCAACGATGCTCGCAATAATTTTTGCACTTTGTCCATTATTTTGAATAGGACATTTTGACTTTAAGTCATCAATTTCAAAATAACTATAGATTTTTTTACCTAAAACTAAGCCTAAATAGACGGTAGAAGAAAACTGCGTGATAAGAATATCACAATTTTTAATCATGGGACTGATATCTCCTTTGGGAATGATTAAGGTATCCTTAAGTGTATTTTCAATAATTTCTTTTGATACAATTTCGATGTCTTCGTTCGGATGTGGCTTAAAAATCATCCTTTTTCCGTTGGCAATTTTTACACACTTTTGTATAAAATCAACTCTATTTTCATTTCCTCCAAGTTCACGAATATCAGAAGTTGCGATTAAAACATAATCTTTATATTCAAAACCGTTTGAGTTTATATTAGCAATATCATCAAAATTTGGTACTCCAGTACATAAAATTTTGTTTTCATCCGTACCTAATTCAGAAAAATATTTCTTATAACCTTTTGAAGCTGCAAAAAATATATCAGCCTTATTTGAAGTGCCATTTAAAGACGTATTTCCAGATAAATATAAAGGCAAATTTAATTTTCGTATCCAATAAGATAATGGAGTTATCAAATCAATCATTCCTTCTTGAACCCATATTTTTTTGGTGTTTTTAAATTTGCTAGGTACTATCAAATCTGTACTCATTATTACCAAATCATAAGAAATACCCAGCGTTTCTCCTCGATAATCATAATTTAGATTGTTGGATTTTAAAAACTCCTTTGATGCTTTTATAAATGAACTTCCGACACCTAAAACCGTATTGTCAAAAATTCCAGATTCGGCCATAAATTTGTAAAAAAAACCATTTCCGTATACTTGAGTATAGTATATATTGTAATCTTGACTTAAAAAACTAGCGATTTGAGATAACTGGCTCGTTTGATTTAAAGAACCTACTATACAAAGTATGTTTTTTTTTGGCATGTATTGGAATATTAAAATTCACAATTTTTAGGCGTTCTTGCAAAAGGAATTACATCTCTTATATTTGACATACCTGTAATAAACATCATTAAACGCTCAAAACCAAGTCCAAAACCAGCATGAGGATTTGTTCCAAATCTTCTAGTATCCAAATACCAGCTCATTTCTTCTTCATGGATTCCAAAATCTTTCATTTTTTGCAACAAAACATCCAGTCGCTCTTCACGCTGCGATCCACCAACCATCTCTCCTATCCCAGGAAATAAGATATCCATTGCTGCTACTGTTTTTTGATCCTCATTCAATCGCATATAAAACGCTTTTATTTCTTTTGGATAATTAATCAAAATTACAGGTTTTTGAAAGTGTTTTTCAACCAAGTATCGTTCATGTTCGCTCTGTAAATCAGCTCCAAATCCAGTTATAGGATATACAAATTTTCCTTTTTTGTTAGGCTGACTATTTTTTAATATTTCAATAGCCTCTGTATATGTTAATCTTTGATATTCATTATCGACACAAAACCGAAGTTTATCTATTAAAGACATTGGAGATCGTTCATTTTGAGGCTTTTGTTTCTCTTCTTCTAATAATCTATCTTGCAAAAATAAAATATCATCCATGCAATGATCTAAAATGTATTGAATGCAATATTTCAACATACCTTCAGCCAAATCCATATCACCATTAAGATCCATAAAAGCCGCTTCAGGCTCAATCATCCAAAATTCTGAAAGATGTCTTGAGGTATTACTATTTTCTGCACGAAATGTAGGGCCAAATGTATAGACTTTACCTAAACCCATTGCAGCTAGTTCCGCGTGCAACTGGCCACTAACACTTAAATGCGCTTTTTTACCAAAAAAATCTTTAGAAAAATCTATATTTCCAGCTTCATCTTTTGGTGGATTATCATAATTTAATGAAGTTACTTGAAACATTTCACCAGCACCTTCTGCGTCACTTCCTGTAATTATTGGGCTATGAATATTAAAGAAACCTAAATCATTAAAATACTTATGAATCGCAAAAGTTAAATGATGACGCACTCTAAAAATGGCGCTAAACGTATTCGTACGAATTCGTAAATGCGCATTCTCTCTTAAAAATTCTAAACTATGTTTTTTAGGTTGTATTGGATACTTCTCAGGATCGCTCTCTCCTACTATTTGAATTTCTTCAACAATAAGTTCAATTTGCTGACCTTTTCCAAGCGATTCTTTTAAAATCCCTTGTGCAACAATTGATGCACCAACGTTTATTTTTTTTAATACTTCTTCATCAAAAGCATCTAAAGCCAATACCAATTGCAAATTATTAATTGTAGAACCATCATTTAATGCAATAAATTGATTATTTCTAAAAGAACGCACCCATCCTTTTACTTCAATTTTTTTGTCTAAAGGTTTACTAACAATTAATTCTTTGATTGACATTTTTTTATTTTTTATTTTCTTTTGATAATTAAAAATATTAAGATAGTTTATCCATTGCGATCTCTAAAGCCGTTTTTTGCAAATGCAATAAATCCGTACTTTTTTGTTTAATTTCTACAATTCCATTATAAATTGTATTTGACACATCTTCAAAAATAGCTTCTTCGGTAACTGATACGTTGGGCTGCATTAAATATGCAAAAACTCTTGCCATACCACAATTCGCTATAAAATCTGGAATGACACTGCATTTTTTGTCCGTATACTGAGCAATTTCTCCATAAAAAACTTCTTCGTCTTTAAATGGAACATTAGCGCCACAACTTATTACTTCTAAGCCATTGGCGTTCATTGCATCTATTTGTTCTTTAGTTACAATTTTAGATGCCGCTGCAGGAATAAAAATATCGGCTTTAACATTCCAAATGCTTTTATTGATTTCATCAAATGAAATCATATTTTCAGTAGATAAGGCATTACCATTTCTACTTTCAAGTAACTTAACGATAGCTTCTTTATTTAAACCAATTTCATCAATAATTCCTCCATCTTTGTCAATAATTCCAACTATTAAAGCCCCTTGTTGCGCTAAATAAAAAGCGGCTGCACCCGCTACATTTCCAAAACCTTGAACAATTACTCGTTTTCCTTGGATATTTGAATCTTTATATATTTTGTAAAAATGTTTGACCGATTCCGAAACGCCATAACCTGTAATTAAATCAGCTACAAGCCATTCCATAGAAGGAATTGGATTATAATCTTGATGATGAACGGTTAAAGCTACGCCTTTTTGCAATTGCGTAATTTGAATTTTTTTAGTAGCGTCATCAGGATTAAAATGACCCATTACAATTCCTTCTTGTGGATGTAAAAGTCCGAATTTTTCAGTAATAGGAATTACATCTTTAACTTCATCTACGTTCATGTCGCCACCTGTTCCATAATATGTTTTTAACATTGGAACGACTCTTTGGTACCATTTTTTTAAAACCAAATCTTTGCGTGGATCTTTAGGATCAAAATTAATACCCGATTTGGCGCCGCCAATCTGAGGACCTGCTACAGAAAATTTTATTTCCATAGTTTTAGCCAATGAAAGTACTTCATCTTTAGTACAACCTAAACGCATTCGTGTTCCGCCACCAGCAGCTCCGCCTCTTAAAGAATTTATAACTATCCAACCTTCTGCACCCGTTTCTTCATCTTTCCATTCAAAAACGATTTCTGGTTTTTTATCTTTATATGCTTTGAGTTTTTCAATCATTTTTATGTTTATTTACTATTCAATATTTACCAAAATTGGCATTAATAACATCATGGTACTTTCCATTTCATCTTCATTTACGGGGAAAATTAAACCCGCTCTATTTGGAGTACTCATTTCAAAAGTGACATCTTCCGTATCGATAACTTGTAAAATCTCTATTAGATATTTTGAACTAAAACCAATAGTCATATCTTCACCTACAAATGTAATTGACTGCTCTTCGGTACCACCATTTGAAAAATCTAAATCCAAAGCAGAAGCCAATAAACTACTTCCTTCAATTTTTAATGAAATTTGATGCGTGCTTTGATTTGATAATGGCGACAAACGACGCAACGTATTTAAAATACCTTCTCTTGTAATCGTCATTTTATTTGGATTATCTACAGGAATCACATTATTATATTCTGGATAAACAGCATCGATCAATCGACAAATTACATTTAAATTTCCAAATCTAAAAGAACAATTTGTTTTATTAAATTGCACTTCTACCGATTCTTCGCCCATTCCATTTAATGAAGATTTTAATTGACTTAAAACTTTTTTAGGTAAAATAAAATGAAATGTTTGACCAATAGTTACATCTTTTCTCTGATATTTTACTAATTTTTGAGCATCTGTAGAAACAAAAGTAGCACCAAATTCATCAAAATGACAATACAAACCGGTCATTGCTTTTCTTTGCTCGTCAGTACCTAATGCAAAAGAAGTAATATTAATCGCTTTAAGTAACGCTTCGGCTTTTATATTTACAGAACTGGTTTCTTTAAGCTCAGGAATCTTTGGAAATTCCGTTGCTTCAAAACATCCATACGTATAGGCGCCATTACTTGTTTTGATTTCCAACACTTTGCGATTTTCATCCATTTCAATTAATAAAGGCTGCTCCGGAACCACTTTTAAGGTTTCAAGAATCTTTTTAGCAGGAATGGCTAACGTTCCATTTTCGCTACTATCAACTTCAATTTCAATTTTCATTGAATTTTCAATATCACTTGAAACTGCAGTTAATTTTCCATTTTTAACATCAATTAAACAATTATCTAATATTGCGATAATGCTATTAGACCCAATTAAACCTGCAATTTTATTGAGACTATCTTGGAATACTTTTGAAGATACCGTGAATTTCATTATTTTATTTTTAAGAATTAAATTTTATTAAATACGAAGCGCAAATGTATAAAAAAAAAAATAAATAATTCGTTTGAATTATGCTTTATGACATCAATTCAATTGCACCGTTTAACCATTAAGAATCTATAGTTGCTTTATTTTTTTCATAAAATGAAATGGCTGGTAAATTCCAATCTAAAACCTGCCAATTTAATCCCGAACAATTTATTTTTTTTGCTTCTTCAATCAAAGCTTCAAACAATAATTGCCCTATTCCTTTTTTTCGTTGTTTTTCCGTTACAAGTATATCTTCAAGATACAATCGTTTGCCTTTCCATGTTGAATAACGAATATAATATAAAGCAAATCCAACAATGTTATTCTCATATTCCGCAACATAAACGTAAAATAAAGGATTTTCTCCAAATCCATCCTCTATCATTTTTTCTTTTGTATTCGTTACAAAATGTCGTCCATGTTCATATTCAGCCAATTCAATAATCAAATAAAAAATGGAATCAATATCGTTTTCACGACCTCTTCGAATGGTTATATTTTGCATATCTAATTTTAATTATAGCTAAAATCTTGATTCTCTTTAGTCGTTTGATATTGAAGTAAACTTAATTGGTTTTCAGATAATTGAGCAAATGTATTAAACGAAATCCAATCTCCAAGATTGATATAAAAACTTTCTGATTGTTCTATTTTTTGATAAATTGGTAGATGACGATGACCAAAAATGAAATATTGAATATTAGGATTTTTTTCTAGATACTCTTTGCAAAAAACATAAAGCCACTCGTTTTCATTTCCAAAATACTGATCGTCTTTATTGCCCGTGGTTTTTCTACTTCGTCTTGAGAGATATGACGCTAATTTGACACCAATGTCAGGGTGAATCCATTGGAATAAATATTGAAAAAACGGTGCTTTAAAAAAGAATTTTAATGTTTTGTATTTATAATCTTTAGGGCCTAAGCCGTCACCGTGTCCTACTAAAATTTTCGTATTATTAATTATAAATTCTTTTGGTTCATAATGAATGTTTAAATTAAATTCTTTTTCAAAAAAATCTTTCATCCACATATCATGATTACCTGTAAAAAAATGAATTTCTTTACCCAGATCCGACCATTCAATTAATTTTCCAAAAAATCTATAATAGCCTTTAGGGACTACCGTTTTATACTCAAACCAAAAATCAAAAATATCACCTACTAAAAATAAAATATCGGTTTGGTGTATATTCTGATCTAAAAAATGACATATTTTTTTCTCCCTTTCTTTTGATAAATCGTCATTTGGAGCTCCTAAATGAAAATCTGAAATAAAGAGCACTTTTTGCATAATTATATTTTATATCATCTGCATTCCAACGGCTTCTGCAACAGGAATTAAAGATTTTTGAAGTGCCACAAATTGCTCAAAATCAAGCTGTTGACTCGCATCACTTTGAGCAACTTTAGGATTTGGATGTGATTCGATCAATAAACCGTCAATTCCCATGGCTACACAAGCTCGAGCTAAATCAGCCACTCCATAACGGTAGCCCATCGCATGACTTGGGTCAAGAATTATTGGTAAATTGGTATATTCTTTAAGATAACTCACGCCACATAAATCTAATGTGAAGCGCGTTTTATTTTCAAATGTACGAATACCACGCTCACACAGCATAACATTTGGATTACCTCCACTTAATACAAACTCAGCACTCTGAACAAATTCTTGCAACGTAGAGCCAAAACCTCTTTTAATCAAAACCGGTTTTTGTGTTTTAGAACAAGCTTTTAAAATTCCATGATCATACATCGCTTTAGCACCTATTTGAATAATATCCGACTTTTCAATGACTTCATCAATATGTGTGGCATCTTTAGCTTCTGTAATGATTTTTAGTCCATATTTTTCGCGCATTTCAACTAACATATCCAAACCTTTACTTCCAAGTCCTTGAAAAGTATAAGGAGAAGTTCTTGGTTTAAAACAACCCGCTCTAAGAATTTTGATATTATTTTTAATCAAAAATTGTGCGGATGTTTCAATCTGCTCCATACTTTCTACACTACAAGGCCCGGTAATCATTAAAGTATTATTTGATTGACCACCAATTAGGATATCACCAATTTGAATAGATCGTTTCGTAATATAATCTTTGCTTGCAAGTTGTATATCCGATTCAAAAGTTTTATTATAATCTACATATTCTTTATGAGAAGTTTCTATTTCTTTAACTGAAGAAGATGTAATTAAAACATAAGTTTCCTCTGCTTCAAAATAAGCAGCTTTGTAAAAATCCAAAAGTAATTGTAAAGGAGCATTTTTTTTAATATGTAAAATCATATAACTTAATCACTTTTTAATAATTTATGAAATGAAATGGCACCCAAAAGATGATTATCACTATTTAAAATAGGCAATACCAATATTGGAAATTCGCAATCATTTATGTACTCTAACATTTTTTTAATTGTAAAAGTTTCTAATATTTTTTTTGGATTTTGATTTAAACACTTAAGAATAGAGTCATTTGGATTATAATTATTTGATAATAAATATTTTCTTATGTCTGCATTCGTAATTATTCCTTCAAATTTATTATTATTTTTACAAAAAACAATTCCCAATTTTGTTTTTTGCATTTCAATAAGTACTTCTCTAATACAAGATTTTTCAATATCTAGTATTGGTAAAAATGCTCTATGAATCATAAAATCAGAGACTAAAATATCTGATGAAGAGGATTTACTTTTTAGATTTAATACTGCCGCTCCTAAATCTTCATGATTCATCATGTAGCTTCCTATAACCACTGTATCAATTCCAAAAATTCTTAAAATATATGCGATATCATTATTCACGCCTCCATCTACTTGAAAAATGACATTCGGATATTCCTGAACTAGATTATGAATCAATTTTAAATTTTTAATTTCAAATAATCCTCCACTAATTCCTGGAGTGGTCATCATTAGTAAAAAATAATCCAATTGATTTTTATATAAACTAATTATTTCATTTATATTTTGATTTTGAATATGAATTGCTAAACCAATTTTGGTATCATTCATTTTTGGAAAAATAAAATCTTTTGGCAAGTTTTCATATTGAAAGGAAACTTGTTTTATATCTCTACTTTTTATTTCTTCAATATAAAATAAGGGATTATTTGTAATTAAATGCAAATCAATCGGAATTGATGAATTTTGACTTATTAAATCAATTTTTTCGAATACCGATGAATCTTCAATACTATCTATATGACAAAAATCAATTTGATATAAATCTAAATCATGAATTACTTCGAGTAATTCTTTATTTTTAGAAGAAAAAACACTAGCTGATAATTTCATGATGGTAAAGATAAAACTTTTTTACAAAAAAAAATCTCTTTATTTCTAAAGAGATTTTTATGTATTAAAAAAGAATTTAGTAATTATTTTTTACCTGCAGCTGCAGCAGCTTGCTGACTTCTTAATGCTCTTGGAATTGTTATAGATACAATTGGTAAAGAAGTTGGATTTAAAATTTCATAACCATCAGTGATGATATCTCTGATTCTTAAAGATTTTCCTAATTCAAGAGGAGTCACATCGATTGTTATAGAAGTTGGGATTTTATCCGCATCCGCTTTAATTTTAATTTTACGCTGTTTTACTTCTAATTTTCCTCCTGCTTGTTGACCTTTAGAGAAACCTTTAGTGATTAAAGGAACCTCAGTTTTAACCTTTTTACCAGGAACTAATTGTTGAAAATCGATATGCATTATTCGGTCTGTTGTCGGACTGAATTGTAACTCTTTAACAATAGCTTTAGACTTAGAGCCGTCAATATTTAGTTCAAAAACTACAAATGTATCAGTATAAATACCTTTACTTACACTGACATAATCTACTGCAAAAGAAACATTTTCGCCACTTCCATACATTACGCAAGGAACCATATCTTCCCTACGAGTTGCTTTACAAGACTTTTTGCCTACTTGTTCTCTTTTTTTTGCTTCAATTTTTAAGGTTTCCATTTTTATTACGATTTTATGATATTATTTGTAAATAGTGAATGTATTGATTTATAATGAAATGTATTTTCAATTGCATTTGCAAATAAAGAAGCAACAGAAATAACATTTATTTTATCCGAATTTTTTTTGAGCGGAATTGAATCCGTTACGACCAATTCTTTTAAAGAAGAATTTTGAATATTTTCAAAAGCTTTGCCAGATAAAACTGGATGTGTACATATAGCACGAACACTCATTGCCCCTTTTTCCATAATCAAATCAGCCGCTTTGCAAAGCGTATTTCCAGTATCAATGATATCATCAATTAGAATAACATTTTTACCTTTTACATCTCCTATCAAGGTCATTTCTGCGATTTCATTGGCTCTTTTTCTGTATTTATCGCAAATTACCATGTCACAATTAAATTGCTGAGCATAAAAACGTGTACGCTTTGTGCTTCCAACATCTGGAGAAGCCATACACAAATTTTCAAGACCAAGATTTTGAATATATTTAACAAAAACAGAAGATCCAAATAGGTGATCCATCGGAATTTCAAAAAATCCTTGGATTTGATCTGCATGGAGATCCATGGTCATCACTCTACTTGCACCAGCAGAAGTTAGCATTGAAGCTACTAATTTTGATGCGATACTCACTCGAGGTCTATCTTTACGATCTTGACGAGCATATCCATAATAAGGCATTACAACACTGATATATTTTGCAGATGCTCTTTTGGTTGCATCTATTAGCATCAATAATTCCATTAAATTATCGCTCGGTTGAAACG
>JBIPPB010000005.1:0-62314 GCA_044368655.1 Chitinophagales bacterium
CGAACCAAAATTGTTATTAATTTAGCGCCTGCAGACATCCGAAAAGAAGGTTCGGCATATGATTTACCCATTGCTATTGGTATTTTATTGGCAAGTGGGCAAATTGAAGATAAAATTGATGTGAGTAAACATATCATTATGGGTGAATTGTCTTTGGATGGCAGTGTTCAGCCCATTCGTGGTGCGTTGCCCATTTCGATTCAAGCGCGGAAAGAAAATTATAACGGATTTATATTGCCAAAAAAGAATGAGCGCGAAGCGGCAATTGTAGACCAATTAACGGTTTTTGGCGTCCAAACATTGCAAGAAGTTATTGATTTAGTAGAAGGGAAAAGTGAATTAAAACCTACACTTGTAGATACAAGGCAAGAGTTTGAAGAAAATTTAAAAAATCTACGATATGACTTTACCGATGTAAAAGGTCAAGAAAATATAAAACGAGCTATGGAAATAGCGGCTGCTGGCGGACATAATCTCATTTTGATTGGCCCTCCAGGCGCTGGTAAAACGATGCTTGCTAAAAGGTTGGGTTCCATTTTGCCACCATTAAATTTGTATGAATCCTTAGAAACTACAAAAATACATTCGGTTGCTGGAATTTTGGAAAATGGAGAATCATTGGTTTTTGAAAGGCCTTTTCGATCCCCACACCATACAGTTAGCGATGTTGCCCTCGTTGGTGGCGGAAATCATCCTTCTCCAGGCGAAATTTCCTTGGCGCATAATGGCGTTTTATTTTTAGATGAATTGCCCGAGTTTAAAAGAACCGTTTTAGAAGTTTTAAGGCAACCCATGGAAGATCGAAAAGTAACGATTTCAAGGGCAAAGTTTTCAGTTACATATCCAGCCAGTTTTATGCTCATCGCGAGTATGAATCCATGTCCATGTGGATATTTTAATCATCCCGAGAAAGAATGTGTTTGTGGTCCAGGCGTTGTGCAGCGTTATTTAAATAAAATTTCAGGTCCTCTTTTAGACAGAATTGATTTACATGTCGAAGTCGTTCCGGTTTCATTTATGGAGTTGACGGATTCAAAACCTGCCGAAAAAAGTGAAAATGTAAGAAAGCGTGTTATGGAGGCTCGAAATCTTCAAGAAGATCGTTTTAAAAGTATTGAAGGATTACATGCCAATGCACAAATGGGAGGAAAAGAAGTTCAAGAAATCTGTATTATTTCAGATGCCGGACGATCTTTGCTTAAAAAGGCAATGGAAAAATTAAATCTTTCGGCTCGGGCTTATGACAGAATTTTAAAAGTTTCTAGAACCATTGCAGATTTAGACCAAAGTGAAGAAATCAAAATTGAACATTTGGCGGAAGCCATCCATTATCGTAGTTTAGATCGCGAAAATTGGGCAAATCAAGGATAGTATATTTTTCAAAAATAAAGCCTTTTTTTACGATTTTAATAAAAAAAAATTAACTTTGTACGTTTTATCAAAACCGTTAAGATATTTTTAAAATATGAATAATTTTCAACAAACGATTTCTAATGAAGTTTCGATTCAAGGGAGAGGATTACATACTGGACAAATTGCAAATATTACTTTAAAACCAGCTCCTACAAATACAGGTATTTGTTTTAAAAGAATTGATTTAGAAGGACATCCTATCGTTGAAGCTAAATGTGATTATGTAACCAAAAGCGAGCGAAGCACAACTATTGAAAAAAATGGGGTTAAGTTGGTTACGATTGAGCATTTATTAGCCGCTCTAACAGGTTTGCAGATTGATAATGTTGTCGTAGAAATAGATAGCGAAGAAGTTCCTATAATGGACGGTAGTGCAATGCCTTTTGTAAATTTAATTCATAAAGCAGGTATATTAAGACAAGATGCGGTTAGAGATATTTTTAATCTCAAGTCAAATTTAGTTCTAGAAGATCCAGAAACAGGTTCGAAAATCATTGCGATGCCAAGCGATACGTTTAAAGTAACCGTAATGGTGGATTATAAGTCGCAAATCGTTGGCCCTCAGCATGCAACTTTAGAGCATATAGATCAATTTGAAGACGAAATATCAAAGTGTAGAACGTTTGTATTTTTTCATGAATTAGAAAAATTATATAATGCCGGTTTGATTAAAGGTGGCGATGTAGATAATGCTATCGTAATGGTCGATAAAATGCCATCGCAAGCGGAAATAGATAACTTGTCTTCTCTTTTTGGAAGAAATGATGTTGTAGTAAAATCGGAAGGATATTTAAATAATTTAGAACTTTATTACCAAAACGAGCCCGCTCGACATAAATTATTAGATATTATTGGTGATCTTACACTTATTGGAATGCCAATTAATGCCCATATTATCGCTACATATCCAGGTCATAAAATCAATACTGATTTTGCAAAATTATTAAAGCAAAAAATTAAAGAAAGCAAAACAAAAGTTGCTGCACCGGAATATGATCCAAATAAAGAACCTATTTTTGATATTCATGAAATTCAGAAAATGCTTCCGCATCGTTATCCATTTCTTTTAGTGGATAAAGTTGTAGAATTAACAGATGAGTTTGTAATTGGAGTAAAAAATGTTACCGCTAACGAAAATTATTTTCCGGGTCATTTCCCCGATAATCATGTGATGCCTGGTGTGCTGCAAATTGAAGCTATGGCGCAGTGTGGTGGTATGCTTGCTTTAAGAAGTATTGAAGATACTACGTTATACGATGTATATTTTTTAAAAATTGATAAAGCAAAATTCAAACGCAAAGTAGTCCCCGGAGATACATTGGTAATGAAAGTCGAGCTTATGAGCCCTATTCGAAGAGGCATTGTAGAAATGAAAGGCACTATATTTGTTGGAAATCAAATCGCTACAGAAGCGGAAATGATGGCTACAATAATTAAAAAACAGAAATAACTTATTATAATCCGAAAAGATAAAGATTAATGATACAACCACTTGCTTATATTCACCCTTCCGCTAAAATAGCTGAAAATGTAACTATAGATCCTTTTACAACCATTTATGGAGATGTAGAAATTGGAAAAGGTACTTGGATAGGTCCTCATGTAACCATTATGGATGGCGCTCGAATTGGCGAAAATTGTAAAATTTTCCCAGGTGCCGTAATTTCAGCAGTACCACAAGATTTAAAATATAAAGGAGAGCCCACTCAGGTAATTATTGGTGATAATTGTGTAATTCGAGAGTGTGTAACCATAAATAAAGGTACCACACATTCGATGATGACCAAAATTGGAAACAATTGTTTGATTATGGCTTATGCGCATTTCGGGCATGATACTATTATGGGCGATAATTGTATCGTGGCAAACTCAGTAAATCTTGGAGGTCATGTCTTAATTGATGATTTTGCTATTATTGGAGGAGGTGTCAATGTGCAACAATTTACACGAATCGGAGCGCATTCATATATCAGTGGCGGTATTAGTATCAATAAAGATATTCCTCCTTTTGTTAAAGCGGCTCGAATGCCAGCTTCTTACCATGGTGTAAATAGTGTTGGGTTAAAAAGAAGAGGTTTTAGTCAAGATTCAATTAATCATATATTTGATATTTATAGAATTCTTTTTGTAAGGAACTCTAATATTTCTAAAGGTATTGATATGATTGAAACTCAAATTGAGCCTTCTCAAGAGCGCGATATGATTCTTCAGTTTGTAACTTCTTCTAATATCGGACTTATAAAAGGATTTAAAAGTATTTACGATAAAAATTAACAAAATGCAACTCAGTTGCAACTATTTTTTAAATTCATTTGTTTTATTTTAAAATAGATTTATGGTATCGAGTAGTATCGGTTTTGTTAGTTCTTTCTTATTAGGGGCATTACATTCATTAGAACCTGGTCATGGTAAGTCAATTTTAGCTTTAAATACATCCAAAAGTTTAAATCCTTATCAAGGAATTTGGATGCTTGTTAGCATTTTAGTTTCTCATTTTAGTTTAGTCATTGCAGTGGCTTTAGTTTTTATGTTTTTACCTAATTTTGGACATTTAAACTATATAAAGATATTTGCGAGTATTTTAATTATTTGTTATGGTTTATTTTTAGTTCTGAAAAAGAGTAAAAATAATGATTTTGTAGCTTGCAGTTGTTCACATGAAAGTGGGAATTTAGATAATAAAAGCAAAAAAGAAGCGATATCATTAGGAATACTGGCTGGTCTTACGCCTTGTCCATCCGTTTTTGCGCCTATATTTATTTCTATGGGCACCAATAGTTTTAGCCATGTATTGTTTTTTATTATAAGTTATATGCTTGGCGTCATTTCAGTATTTCTAGCACTTTTCTTTTTAGTTTGGATTTTTAGAAATAAAATGCAGCAAATATTTAAAAAAGTCAGTCATACTATAAATCCACATATCATCAGTGGTGCTATTATGATTGGTATTGGTGTTTTTTATTTATTAATGAACCATTCACATTAATTTTTTTTTTGTATATTTGTACTACAAATTTAAGCCGATGAGAACCTTTTGGGCTTTTTTGATGCTCGTTATTTTATCGCTTCCTATTGCTCTTAAAATAGTATGGATTGCCGATTGGATAATCAATAATGAAATCGCTCAAGCAAATTGCATAAATAAAGAGAATGAAGAAATGCATTGTAACGGTTCTTG
The DNA here is from genome assembly GCA_044368655.1 of Chitinophagales bacterium. Classification (GTDB taxonomy): domain Bacteria; phylum Bacteroidota; class Bacteroidia; order Chitinophagales; family JADJOU01; genus CHPMRC01. Next base: position 4,592 of record JBIPPB010000005.1, read on the forward strand.
CCAATTAGATCAAAAAATGGCTCAAATAGAAGTTGCCAAATTCGATATCAATACGGAAAGTAATTATTCCTTAAAGTTAACCATTTCGGAGTTTATTTTATACACTCAAAATACATTTTCGTATATTTTTAATTATAAAGATGTTTTAGATTTTAATATCTTTATAATCTTTTACAAATTTCAATATTCAAAAATCCATTTCAAACCGCCATTGGTATAGTTTTTATTTTTTTTAATTATAAAAACTATTTATGCAGTATATATTCATTTTAATCTTTTTGTTTTTTCAAAAGGAATTATATGCTTGTGATGTTTGTGGTGGTGCGATGTCGTTAAATTATAATTCATTAATGCCAAATATCAATTCACATTACTTAGGATTGAGGTATCGTAATGTTAATTTTACATCGTTTCATACCAATACAAATTCAAAAGCATTTGATTTAATTCAAAGTATTGAAGGTGTTGGAAAGTATAAACTTTCAAACAAATTAAATGTTAATGCGAGTATTCCAATATTAATGATTGATAGAGAAGAAGCCCAAAAAGCTCCTACAAAATTGACAGCAATTGGTGATATTCAATTGATGATGAACGCCATTGTTTTAAACAATGAAGATGAAATCCGTAAATTGAAACATCAACTACAGTTTGCTTTAGGAATAAAATTACCTACAGGTCCATATCAATTAATTGATAATTATAATACCGTTTATGCCGCGATGCAACCGGGGACAGGAAGCATTGATTTTTTATCAGGAATGAGCTACACTATAAGATTTCAAAATTTTGGAGCTATGGCTGATTTGAATGCGCGTTGGAATACTTCAAATCCAAATGAGTATCAATTTGGCAATCGATATGCATCAGGACTTAAATTGTTTTATTGGCAAACGCTTAAAAATTGGAATTTAATTCCAAATGTTGGTATACTTTATGAAAAAATGGAGAAGGATAGACATCCTACAGATTTGATTCAACAAACAGGAGGTCACCTATTCTTTACGAATTTTGGAGTGGATTTATTTTATAAAAAAACAGCTTTAAACATTTTATTTGGATTACCTTTGTTACAAAATTTAAATCAAAACCAAACAGAAACGGGCTTGAGATTTCAAACTCAATTATTAATTTTTATTTAAAATTTAAAATCATGAAAAATTATCTTAAATCAACGTCATATATTATATTATTTTTTACCGTAATATTATTAAATTCATGTTCTAAAAATGAATCAAATAATAGTAACGTATCGAGCAATTCAATTTACCTTGAGTTTGAAGCCAAAGTTGGGAGCAATACTTTTGAGTTAAATAGACCTTATTTTGTGGGCCCTTTTAATAACAAAATGGTTTTTTCTCGTTTTCAGTATTATATTTCTAATGTGATTTTAACTAAAGAAGACGGAACAACATATATTGTTCCAAAAGACAGCTCTTATTATTTAATTACACATAATAATAATGTTTTACCAAAAGTAGAACTTAAAAATATCCCTTTCGGCAATTATAAAAGCATACAGTTTATGATTGGAATTGATAGTATTTCAAATTTAACGATTGAACCAAAATTATTGCCAAGTGCTTTAGATCCGCTTAATGGCATGTATTGGAGCTGGAACTCAGGATATATATTCCTTAAAACAGAAGGAACGGTTCAAGATTCAATAGCATTTAAACATCATATTGGGTTACAAAAAAATGTGAAAAATTTAACGTTTACTTCTAATACGAGTGCAAAAGTTTCGGGTTCGGTTCGTCCGACAATGCATTTTGAAGTGGATTTAGAAAAAATGTATAACGGTACCGAAAAAATTGACGCTGTGGCCAATCGAACGATTATGGTTACGCCTTTTGCATCAAATGTGGCAACTAATTTTCCAGGAATGTTTATATTACATCACGTTCACAACTGATACCCATCTTACTTAAAAATTAGATTATACAAAAAAGGGCTTTCAAATAGAAAGCCCTTTTGTTATTATATTTCTGTTTTTTCGTCTACATATTTACTCGGACACTTCATCAAAATTTGAGATGCTAAAAATTGGTTCTTTTCAAAGTTTCCGGCAACAACAATTTTTTCCGTTTGGTCAAAACCTTCTGGTTTAGCACCTTTGTAAACCACTTTACTTTCAATTCCTTTATCATCTGTCATATAAAACTCAAAATAATTTGGGTTTTTTATCGGGTCATAATATTGAGGTTTTGATTTTGAGAGCATCCCTACAACATGGTATTGCTGTTCTGAATTTTCAATCGCTGTTGTAAAATTCGCATACTCTGAAGCTTCTTCACTCAAATTTATTATAAAATATCCAATACTAAATGCAATCAATAAAAGCCCAATAATATGTATCTTTTTCATCTTTTAATTTTAATTTTACAAAATTAAACCAAAAAATGCAATATTAAAGAAGGAAAATGAATGGAATAATAAAATGTAACTATTTTGATATTTGAAAAAAATATAAAATGGGTAATTCCGTTTAATCTATATTTGTAAAAATTAAATATGAGACCATTTCTTATTGCATTTTTTATTTTTATTGTAATCAAGCTGAATGCGCAATATGAGTTTGATCAAGGTACCTTTCGTTTTTATGTCAGCGCTGGTCTTAATACCTCTCAAATGGGAAATGACAGCTTGGGTGGATTTAATAAATGGGGGCCAACTGTTGGCATTGGTGGATATTTTATGATTTCAGATCAGTTTTCGACCAATCTTGAAATAAATTACACGATGCGCGGCGCACGCGGTTATGTTTTTGATGAGTTTAATCGTTCTCGATTATACCATCGCTATATTGGTTTGGATTATATTGAAGCTCCGATTTTTTTAAGTTTACACGATCGAAATCGAGCGAGTATCGGAGCAGGTGTTGTTTTAGCTTCCTTGATTCAGTCTTCGCAAGCCCTCAATTGGAAAAATATTGATGATGTTACACCATTAAAATATAAACCAATTGATATTGGGTTTTTGTTAAATGCCAATCTTTATTTTAAAGAGCAGTTTGCTTTTAATTTACGATTTACGCATTCTTTAGTACCTGCCAACGAAAGCCATCCTGATTATGCCAATCATTATCATAGTGTATTGTCTGTTCGTGGTATTATGATGTTTTAATCTCAAAATTGATTTTTATTTTTTTGCTTTCAAACCTTTTTGCGTTCAAAAAGACTTCGTTTATTATCTTTGCATTCTAAGAAAAAAATTAATTAAATTTACATATTTGCATGACCGCACAACAAATTCGAAAAGAGTTTTTGGATTATTTTGAAACCAAAAAACATAAAATAGTACCGAGTGTGCCTATTGTTGTTAAAAATGATCCGACATTATTGTTTATCAATGCGGGTATGAATCCATTTAAAGATATTTTTTTAGGAAATGCACCTGCTCAATATACTCGCATCGCTGATACACAAAAATGCCTTAGAGTGAGTGGTAAACATAATGATTTGGAAGAAGTTGGCGTGGATACCTACCACCATACATTTTTTGAAATGTTGGGCAATTGGAGTTTTGGAGATTATTTTAAAGAAGAGGCAATTCAAATGGCTTGGGAATTATTAACGGAAGTGTATAAGTTGCCAAAAGACCGATTGTATGTCACTGTTTTTGAAGGTGATGCCTCTGAAAATTTGCAAAAAGATACCGAAAGTGAAGCCATATGGAAAAAATACATCGCTGAAGATCGTATTCTGCTTGGAAATAAAAAAGATAATTTTTGGGAAATGGGCGACGTTGGGCCTTGTGGTCCTTGTACTGAAATTCATTTTGACAGCCGCACCGATGAAGCGCGCGCTGAAATTGATGGGAAACAATTGGTGAATGCCGATGATCCAAATGTGATTGAAATTTGGAATAACGTTTTTATGGAGTTTAACCGAAAAACCGATAAATCGTTAGAGCCACTACCTGCTAAGCATGTGGATACCGGAATGGGATTTGAGCGACTTGTTCGAGTGATTCAAGGTAAGTCATCAAATTATGATACCGATATTTTTATGCCTTTGATTCAGTATACCGAATTTTTATGTCAAAAAAAATATACTTTTTCGGATTCAAAAGAAGATATTTCCTTTAGAGTGATTGCGGATCATATTCGTGCTATTAGTTCAACAATCGCAGATGGTCAATTGCCTTCAAATACAGGTGCGGGATATGTCATCCGAAGAATTTTACGAAGAGCAGTTCGATATGGTTATTCTTTTTTAAATTTTCAAACGCCATTTTTATATCAATTAGTACCGGTTTTGTCGGCTCAATTTAAGGATGTTTTTCCAGAAATGGAAGCTCAAAAGCAATATATTGCGCAAGTGATTAAAGAAGAGGAGTCGTCGTTTTTTGCAACTTTAAGCAAAGGGATTAAAATCTTTGAACAATTAGCACAAAATGTCACTAAAAATGAAATTTCAGGAATAGATGCCTTTACGTTATTTGATACTTATGGATTTCCGATTGACTTGACACGATTGCTTGCTCAAGAAATTGGCTTAAACGTCAATGAAGCGGAGTTTGAGTCGTCATTAAACGAGCAGAAAAATCGTTCGAAGAATGCTACCAAATTAGAAACGGAAGATTGGATTGTGGTGCACTCCGAGTTGGATGGAAAGCCTTCGGATTTTATTGGTTATGATTTCAATTTTTGTGAAGCTAAAATCGTTAAATATCGAAAAGTTTCTAATAAATCGGGAATTTTCTATCAATTGGTGCTTAATATAACGCCATTTTATGCCGAAAGCGGCGGACAAGTAGGAGATAGCGGTATTTTAAACCATGAAGGGGCACAAATTACAATTATCAATACCGTTAAAGAAAATGATACGATTTTTCATTTAACAAAATCAATGCCAGAAATAGATTTAACCAAATCTTTTCAAGCGCAAATTGATACCGAAAGACGATTTTTAATTGCCAATAATCATACAGCTACGCATCTATTGCAAGCCGCCTTAAGAAATTTAATTGGTTCGCATGTGGAGCAAAAAGGTAGTTTGGTCAACGAACATCTTTTAAGATTTGATTTTTCGCATTTTTCTAAATTAACTCAAGATGAAATTGAAAAAATAGAATTCTTGGTGAATGAAAAAATAAATGAAGCCATCGAATTAACCGAAGAGCGCCAAATGCCAATTGATGAAGCAAAACAAAGAGGCGTCATGGCTTTATTTGGTGAAAAATATGGAGAAATCGTTCGGGTGATTACTTTTGATAAAACCTATTCTCAAGAATTATGTGGTGGAACCCATGCTAAAAATACCAAAGATTTAATTCATTTTAAAATAATCAGTGAAAGTTCGATAGCTGCGGGTATTCGTAGGATTGAAGCGATTACTTCCAATGCGTTGATTTCGTATTTTAAAGAAAAAGAAACGGATTTAAATCAAGTCGTACAGGTATTAAAAAATACTTCAAATCCAATTCAATCCATACAGAATCTTTTACAAGATAATGTATCGGCGCGAAAACAAATTGAAAATTACGAACTTTATATAGCCAAAAACGAAGCAAAGCGTATTGTAGATTTAAATTCTAATTTTATTGAGTTTGAATTTTCAAATAGTGATTTAGTTAAAAATATCGGCACTTTGATTCGTTCAAGCCATTCAAATACCGCTTTAGCAATTACATATTTGGATTCCGACAAGCGAAAAGTAGCTATTTGTATTGGCGATGAAAAAATACAATCACAAGGACTAAAAGCGAATGAATTGGCAAAAGCACTTGGAAATGAGTTTAAAGGCGGTGGCGGCGGACAACCTGGTTTTTCCGTAGTTTCGCTTCCAAAAGAAACGGATTTAGGCCAAATTAAAGAATTTTGGAATCAATTGATAAAATAAATAAAAAATATAAATTATGAATATTTCAGTAATAGGAGCCGGAACCATGGGAAATGGAATTGCTCACGTTTTTGCTCAAAATGGTTATCAAGTAGCGCTTATTGATATTAACGATGCGGCTTTAGACCGAGGGATCAATACGATTTATAAAAATTTAGATCGTCAAGTAACCAAAGGCAGTTTGACCGAAGATCAAAAAAATCAGACTTTATCGAATATTACAAAATATACTGAAATTTCAAAAGGTGTAGCAGATGCAGATTTAGTAGTTGAAGCGGCCACTGAAAATGTGGATTTAAAATTAAAAATATTTAAAGACATTGATGCTAATGCGCCTATTCATTGTATTTTAGCTTCAAATACGTCTTCAATTTCGATAACGAAAATTGCATCAGTTACTCAAAGACCATCGCAAGTTATTGGAATGCATTTTATGAATCCGGTGCCAATAATGAAGCTCGTAGAAGTGATTAATGGTTATGCAACGGATGCTAAAATTACACAAACGATAATGGAGTTGTCGCAAAAACTTGGTAAAATTCCTGTTGAAGTAAATGACTATCCTGGTTTTGTAGCCAATCGTATTTTAATGCCAATGATTAATGAATCAATTTATACGTTGTTTGAAAATGTTGCCGGCGTTCATGAAATCGACACGGTAATGAAATTGGGTATGGCGCATCCTATGGGGCCATTACAATTGGCGGATTTTATTGGTTTGGATGTTTGTTTATCGATTCTTAAAGTGCTTCATGAAGGTTTCGGAAACCCTAAATATGCACCTTGTCCATTATTGGTTAATATGGTTACCGCGGGTTATTTGGGTAAAAAATCTGGAGAAGGATTTTACGACTATTCGGATGCCAATTCCAAAGAATTAATAGTAAGTAGCCGATTTAAATAAACACTATGGAAGGTCAAAAATATGCCGCAATTCATTATGCAAAATATCTTGAATTAGATGGTTTACTCGATTGTCAAACGCCAAGATCTAAAGAATTTGGAAATGAAGCGCATGATGAAATGTTATTTATCATTACACATCAAGCTTACGAATTGTGGTTCAAGCAAATTTTACATGAATTAAATGGGGTCTCACAAATTTTTAATGAAATTCCCTTAAGTGAAAAAAAAATATCCAATGCCGTTCATTATTTAGATCGAGTAAATAAAATTTTAAAGTTATTGGTGGATCAACTTGAAGTTTTGGAAACGATGACGCCAATGGATTTTTTAGAATTTCGTAATTATTTATTTCCAGCTTCGGGCTTTCAAAGTTTTCAATTTCGACAGGCTGAGGTTATTTTAGGATTAAAAAATAAATATCGAATTACTTATGGAGGGCATCACTATGCCGCGTTTTTCGATGAAAATCAAAAACAAATTTTAGAAGAATTAGAAAATAAGGATTCGGTTTTAGAATTGTTAGAAAAATGGTTGGAGCGAATTCCTTTTGTTGAACACCCTGAGTTTAATTTTTTGGAAGCGTACAAGAAGTCTTTAGAGAAAATGTTTGAAATGGAAGCGAATGAAATTAATGCTTCTGATTATTTGAGCGAAAAACAGAAAGAAATGCGGCTCAAAATGCTTGGCGATTCGGATACGTTTTTTAAATTGGTATTTAATAAAGAACAGTTTGACAAAGATTATGAAGCGGGTAATGTTCGAATTTCATATAAAGCGATGCTTTCAATGCTTTTTATTTCTCTGTATCGCGATGAGCCTTTACTGCAACTTCCATATTTGTTGATACAAAAATTAAGTGAAGTAGATGAATTTCTTACATTATGGCGTTTTCGTCACGGGCAGATGGTTCGAAGAATTATTGGAAGTAAAATTGGAACGGGAGGTAGTGTAGGCGTTGATTATTTGATGGAAACAGCCTCGAAGCACCATATTTTTAAAGATATTCATTTTATCTCTACGTTGATGATACCAAGGTCTGAATTGCCAGCAATTCCAGATGCATTGTTGCATGAAATGGATTTCTTTTACAAGAAAAAATAATTGAATGACCAAGATACAAATTCTGATTTATTGTTCTCAATTCTTGGTCTTAAGTTACTTTATATTAAATGCAAAATGGTTTAGCGTTAATAAACAGTTTAATGGTTTATTTATTTTAACATTGTTTTTTATAAGTTGTTTGCTTTCATTAGCCAATGCTTATGCAGTTATTGAATATTTTAAGTCTGATGTGTTAGCATTCCTAAATAAAGGAAACATTTTGTACACTTATTTAAAAAATGATGTTTTAAGAAATTTTGATTTCTTTTTTGAAATCGGAGGAGGTATGCCGCCAAAAAGGCACTATGATATTGCCTATAATCTCGATATGTGGTGTCATCCTTCCAGTTTTTTAATGATAAAAATATATGGTTTTTTTGGAGCGATTTCTTCATTTCATTTAGCGAATATCTCGCTTTTTTTTGCATTTCTTTCTTTTGTAGCTCGCATTTTATTACTTAAAATATTTATACAATTAAAAGTTAAAACACTTTGGATTTATATATTTCTTTTGATAAGCTTTACATTAGGAACCGATGCCTTTTTTATCAATGGTTTGCATAAAGAAAGTTTAGGCTTTTTTTTATATGTTGTTTTATTTTATCTTTTTATTCAAAAAAAGACACCTTATCGTTTTTTTTTAATTTTCTTGCTGCTTTTCTTTTTGATTATCGTAAGAAATTATTTATTTATTTTTTTCTTTGCTTCATTAGGAATTTTTGCAGCTTTTAAGTTTTATAAAATAAATAGAAATCTTGTAATTTTAAGTATAATGATGTTTGTTTTAATAGTATTTTCAAAAATGCATCATATAATTACATTTGTCTTTAAAAAAGTAACTGGATTTAAAGAGGATGCAAGAGGTAAATTGAAAATTATTCCGCATGAATTTGATTGGACCATTTCAAGTTTTGTTGAGGCTGCAGTAAAAGGATGGAAAAATATCTTTTTTTATATTCCTCAAAAATCGCCTTGGTTCTTTTATGATCCTTTTTTAGTCATAAATAATTGTTTATTTGTTATAATTATTTTATTCCTTTTACCAAGTATTCGTATTTCAAAAAAAAGAAGCTTTAATTTTTATTATTGGATTATTCCAAGTATTTTAGGTTTACAATTAATTGGGCTAACTGTTTATAACTATGGGACGATTTTACGTTATCGCTCTCTTTTAGTTTTTTTTATAATTATCGGTCTTATAATAAATCAGAAAAAAATTGAGTTTAGAAGAATTTTCAAAACCACTTAGTAGCATATATTCAAATTCTGAAATTGAGTTTTTATTTCGATATCTTAATAAAGAATTAAATGATATTGGTTGGATAGAAATTACAAATCGTTTATTGAAGCATGAGCCGTTGGATTATATTGTAGGTCATACGTATTTTTATAAACATAAAATACTAGTCAATAAAAATGTTTTAATTCCTCGCCCTGAAACAGAAGAGCTCATAGAAAATATTTTTAACATTTATAAAGATAAACACACATTTCCAAAGAAAATTATAGAGATAGGAACGGGTAGTGGTTGTATATCAATTGTTTTAAAAAGTCTTTTTCCTGATGCTCAAATTATTGCCGTTGATGTTTCAAAAGAAGCGTTAGAAGTAGCAAAACAAAATGCCACTTTAAATAATTATATTATTGATTTTATCGAACTTGATTTTCTTAATTCAAAGTTATGGGGCGGATTAGATCATGATTTTGACTTAATTGTAAGCAATCCACCCTATATTCCAATTGCCGAAAAAAGTACAATGCTAAAGAATGTATTGGATTTTGAGCCACATGTTGCTTTATTTGTTGAAGATACAAGTCCATTATTGTTTTATGATAAAATCTTTGAATTTGCAAAATCACATTTGACTAAAAAAGGTCACATTTTTTGCGAAACTTCAGAAAATATTCAATTTTTAAATCATGATTTTTTTAATATAAAATCGCTTAAAGATTGGAGCGGCAACAGCCGATTTATTCACGCAACTTTTATTTAACAGGATTTAACAGTTTTATAAAAACAGTTTGTTTATCTTTGCATTGTAAAATTAACTATATATAATCTAATATTTATTATTATGAACAAGAAAAAATTAATGTTAGTAGAGGATGATATCAATTTAGGTAATATCATTTTTGATAATTTAGAATTACATAATTACGAAGTTATCTTATTTAGAAATGGAGAAGAAGCTTGGCAAAATTATGAAAAAGGTAAATTTGATTTATTACTTTTGGATATTATGATGCCTAAACGAGATGGTATTTCATTAGCTAGAGAAATTCGTAAAGTAGATCCATTAGTTCCGATAATTTTCTTAACCGCTAAAGGTTTAAAAGAGGATAAATTACAAGGATTTAGTGTAGGAGCGGATGATTATTTAACAAAACCTTTTGAAATGGAAGAGCTTATCGTTCGTATGGAAGCTATTTTAAAAAGAACAAGCAAAGGGGTATTGATGGATTCTATTAAAGAATATAAAATTGGTAAATATTCTTTTAATATCAAACAAAGAACTTTGGTTTTAGGTGATAACCAGTCAAAATTAACAACTAAAGAAGCTGGATTATTAGAGCAATTATGTATCCAAAAAAATAATATCCTAACTCGAGAAATCGCTTTAAAAGCGGTTTGGGGCTCGGATAACTATTTTACAGGAAGAAGTATGGATGTTTACATAACAAAAATTAGAAAATTCCTTTCTGAAGATCCAGCAATTGAAATTCAAAATATTCATGGTGAAGGTTATCGATTGGTAGTCGACGAAGCATAAACGTATTTATTTTTCTAAATTATAATTAAGCCAGTAAATTTTTTTTTGCTGGCTTTTTTATTGAAAATGAATACGTTGTTAAATTTTAACAAAATAAAAGACAAAAAAGTCTTTTAATGTTTTTAAAACCACTTATCTTTGCACAAGAATTAGAAATAATATAATAAAATCAATAAAAATGGGTGTCATTATTTTCCTTTTAATAATTAGTATTTTGTTAGCAGGAGGATTTCTTTTTGCTTATTTATATAATGTAAAAAAAGGACAATTTGATGATGACTATTCACCTGCGCATCGAATGCTAAACGACTAAATTTATAAATAATAAAACAAAAAATAAAAAATGGAAAAATTTAATTACGACAATCGGGTTCCCAAGTTATTTGCTAATGCAACTATTTTTTGGGGTTTTGTTGGAATGTTAATTGGTGTTATTGCAGCATTTCAATTGGTATTTCCGGTTTTGAACTTCGGAGAATATTTCCCTCATATTGCATTTGGAAGATTGAGACCCGTACATACCAATGCAGTGATTTTTGCTTTTGTAGGTAACGGTATTTTTACGGCAGTGTATTACTCTATTCCAAGGCTTCTTAAAACGGCAATGTTTAATCGAACGTTAAGTTTAATACATTTTTGGGGATGGCAATTAATCATAGTAGCTGCAGTGGTTACGCTATTAATGGGAATTACCACTTCAAAAGAATATGCAGAATTAGAATGGCCTTTAGATATCGCAATTACCTTAATTTGGGTTGTTTTTGGTATAAATATGTTTGGTACTATTATAAAAAGAAGAGAACGACATATGTATGTGGCCATTTGGTTTTTTATAGCTTCTTGGGTTACCGTTGCCGTTTTGCATATTGTAAACTCTTTTGAATTGCCAATTGCTTGGAATAGTTGGAAAAGTTATTCATTGTATTCGGGTGTTCAAGATGCTCTAGTTCAATGGTGGTATGGTCATAATGCGGTTGCATTTTTCTTAACTACACCTTATTTAGGTTTGATGTATTACTTTTTACCTAAAATTGCAAATCGACCAATTTACAGTTATCGATTAAGTATTATACATTTTTGGACATTGACATTTCTTTATATTTGGGCAGGTCCTCACCACTTATTATACACTGCACTTCCTGATTGGGCTCAAAGTTTAGGTACAGTATTTTCAGTGATGTTGATTTTACCTTCTTGGGGCGGCATGTTAAATGGACTATTTACTTTAAGAGGTGCATGGGATAAAGTAAGAGAAGATCCATTATTGAAGTTTTTAGTAGTCGGTGTTACGTGTTATGGAATGGCTACTTTTGAAGGACCAATGCTTTCGCTTAAAAATGTAAATGCCATTTCGCATTACTCTGACTGGACAATTGCACACGTTCATATTGGTGCGCTTGGTTGGAATGGATTTTTAACTTTTTCTATGTTGTATTGGTTATTTCCAAGATTTTATAATACAAAATTATACAGCACCAAATTAGCAAACGTGCACTTTTGGATCGGAACGTTAGGTATTTTACTTTATGCAATTCCTATGTATTGGAATGCCTTTAAAGGATACTTTATGATGACGGCATTTACACCAGAAGGACAATTACAATATCAATTTATCGAAATTATGCAAACGGCGATTCCGTTTTATTTGATAAGAGCAATTGGTGGTACGGTTTATTTGACAGGTGTAATTTTAATGATTTACAATTTGGTTAAAACCGCTAAAAGTGGTTCATTCGTTCCTCATGAAGAAGCCGAAGCTCCAGCACTTTCCAAAGAGTTTGCTCCATCTAAAGGTATGCATTGGCATAGTTTCTTTGAAAGAAAACCAATAATTATGCTTGTAGGTAGTTTGATCGTAATTTCTATTGGAGGCTTAGTAGAAATGATTCCGACTTTTATGATTAAAAGCAATATTCCTACAATTTCAAGCGTAAAACCATACACGCCTTTAGAATTGCAAGGAAGAGATATTTATATTCGCGAAGGTTGTTATAATTGTCATAGCCAGATGATTCGTCCATTTAGACATGAAATCGTAAGATATGGAGAGTATTCAAAAGCAGGAGAGTTTGTTTATGATCATCCATTCCAGTGGGGTAGTAAACGAACAGGGCCGGATTTAGCAAGAATAGGTGGAAAATATCCAAATGCTTGGCATTTTAATCACATGTACGATCCGCCTAGTATGGCATCGGGAAGTATCATGCCTCCATACAGAGATATGTTTGATAAAGATTTAGATATAGCAACAACAAATTCAAAAATACATGCGATGCGAAATCTTGGTGTACCTTATCCAAAAGGATATGAAGCTAAAGCAAACGATGATTTATTAAAACAAGCTAAAGAAATTACAAAAGATCTTAAAGCAAATGATATTGAAATCAGTGAGAAAAAAGAAATTATAGCAATGATTGCTTATCTTCAAAGAATGGGTACAGATATAAATAAATAAGATTATGAAATTTCAAAATTATTTAACAACTATAGAAGGAATTGAAATTTATCCATTAATTTCTTTAATGATTTTTGTAGTTTTTTTGTTGGGCGTGTTTTATTATGTGTTAAAAATGTCAAAACAAGAAGTAGACTACGATAAGAATTTGCCTTTAAATGATTAGAAAATCAAAATAAAATAGTTATAATGAAAAATATAAAAAAAATACTTCTTTTACTAATGCTCGTGATTTCCAATATAGGATTTTCACAAGATGCAACAAATGCTGGTAATTCATGGTCGGACATTGATTTGTTGAATATTGCATTAACCATAATTGCATTTTTCTTGTTGATTCCTATTTATTTCTTCAGTAAAATTTTTAAACATGTCTTGATTAATTATTTGAAAAAAGTGACGAAAGTAAAAAATCTTAAAAAGGAAACAACGGTTTTGTTTTTGATAGTTACTTCTTCTGTTTTTGCTCAAACTACCGAAGCGGTTTCGACATTCAGTAAATTTAATTTTACTTCTTGGATATTAATTTTAGTAATTATTATTGAAATTTTAGCGCTAGTTTTATTAAGTTATTATACGTTTAAGTTTTCTAAAGGATATAGACCGAGTGAAGAAAAAGAAGCAATTGAAGTGGAAGAAACGGAAAATGCACTTTTAAGATGGTGGAAAAAATCAAATAACTTCGGCGCTATAGAAGAAGAAGCAAAAATTGATACTGGACACAGCTACGATGGTATTCGTGAGTTGGATAATATTACGCCTCCATGGTTCCAATTTTCATTCTATTTTACTATTGTTTTAGCGGTGATTTACTTGTGGTATTATCATGTTCTTGGAACTGGAAATGTAATGAAAGAAGAATTGCAAGCAGAGATTGAAAAAGCAGATAAGGCGCATCTGGAATTTTTAAAATATCAAAAAGGTTTGGATGAAGAAACCATTGCATTTAGTGATATAGCTTCAGAAATTGAAGAAGGTGAAAAAATGTATTTAGCTAATTGCGCAAGTTGTCATGCAGCGGATGGTGGTGGTGGAACAGGACCTAATCTAACCGATGCATTTTGGATTCATGGCGGATCACCAAAAGATGTATATCGTTCTATAAAATATGGATGGAAAGAAAAAGGAATGATTCCTTGGAAAGACGTTTATAATGATCAAAAAATATTGCAATTAGCAAGTTTTGTAAATACATTACAAGGTAAAACGCCTGTAAATCCAAAAATTGCAGAAGGCGAAAAATATACACCCAAAGTTGATTCTGTATCACAGGCTTTAAATACGAACACCACAGATTCTTTAAAATAACACTTTTTTGTTTTTGTTAATAATCAGAAGGTGCTATTCAATTTTTTAATAGCACCTTTTTTAATTGAAAGTCATGGATGAAAATAATTTATTAAAAGCCGAAACGCATCGAGATCGAGTAAGTACGGTAACCGAAACAGGAAACAGAAAGTGGATTTATGCTTTGAAGCCTTCGGGTCTTTTTTATAATTATCGAAATATTGTCGCTACAGTTTTTCTTATAATTTTTGTAACTATTCCTTTTGTGAAAATAGACGAAAGTCCACTGTTTTTATTTAATATTCCTGAAGCCAAACTTATTGTATTTAGTCGTATTTTTTGGGCGCAAGATTTTTTTATTTTTGCCATTTCAATGATTGCTTTTATTATTTTTATTGTTCTGTTCACGTTAGCTTTTGGTCGTATTTTTTGTGGATGGGTTTGTCCTCAAACTATTTTTTTAGAATTTATTTTCAGAAAAATAGAATGGATTATTGAAGGAAGTCCGATGCAACAGAAAAAGTTAAATGAAGCACCTTGGACATCGAGTAAAATCTTTAAAAAAGGATTAAAGCACTTTGTTTTCTTTTTCATCTCTTTTTTTATTGCAAATATTTTTCTTTCTTATATCATTGGTGTAGATGCTTTATGGAGTCGAATTACTGGCAATATCTTTGATAATATTGGGATTTTGGTTGGGTTAACCATTTTTACATTTTTATTTTATATTGTATTTGCATTTGTTCGCGAAATTGTTTGTACAACAATTTGTCCTTATGGAAGATTGCAAGGTGTGATGTTGGATAAAAATAGTATGCAAGTTTCTTATGATTATGTAAGAGGAGAACCAAGAGGTCGTTTTCAGAAAGATCGTAATGGATTTGGAGATTGTGTTGATTGCCATAAATGCGTAGATGTGTGTCCTACTGGAATAGACATTCGTAATGGTTCACAAATGGAATGCGTTGGTTGCACCGCTTGTATAGACGCTTGTGATGCGATTATGGAGAAATTTAATTTTGAGAAAGGATTAATTCGATACGCTTCAGAAAATCAAATCAAAGAAAATAAAACCTTCCGATTTACAAGTCGGATGAAAGCCTATTCTGCGGTTTTAGTTTTGTTGGTTTCATTTATTTTGGTTCTTATCTTTAATATTCGTTCGATTGATACTAATATTTATAGAGTTAAAGGGCAGTTATATCAGAAAGTAGGCACTTCTCATTATAGTAATATGTATTCGGCTAAGGTGATTAATAAAACAAATAAAAAAGTGTTTTTAGATATTGAGGTCGAAAATCAGAAAGGAGAAATTCAAATTATTGGATATAAACATTTAATTTTAGAAAAAGAAAGCGCTAAAGATTTTACTATTTTTGTGAAAATTCCAAAACAAATGTTGCATCATCGGAATATGGATTTTAGAATTTTAGTGAAAAAAGATGGAAAAATTATTCAAAAAATAAAATCAACATTTTATGGACCTTTTAAATAAAAAAATATGAGTTGGGGTAGAGGAATTTCAATATTTATTATACTTTTTATTATAACAATGCTTGGAATGGTTTGGCTTTCTATGCAGCAGAATGTCGAAATGATGGATGCCAATTATTATCAAAAAGAAATTGAATATCAGAATGTTATAGACGGGAAAAATCGACTCAAAGCGCAATTGAAAGGAGCCATATTTTATCAAGACCAAAATAATAAACATGTATTGTTTTTGAATAAGGCATATTATGAGCCAAAAGATACCATTTTTGTTGAATTGCTAAAACTTGACCAAGAAAAAAGGGATTCGCGTTTTATTATAAATCAATTTCATGATTCCATGTATGAATTAAATACAAGTACTCTTTTAATCGGTATGTATCGCATGCGAGCCTCATGGAAACATAAAAATTTACCCTACTATTTTGAACAAGATATTTATATTAGAAAGTAATTTTTTTAAAACATTAAGTAATTAGGAATCAATAATTTCCTATTTGTTTTTTATAATCTTTCAAAATTTTTTTACTTCTTTTTTGGATAATTTCTGGTAGTTGTTTCCAATTTACATCAAATTCTTCATAGTATTCGTCTTCGGGATTACCTGCTGGATAAAATGCTGTTGCTTTTGATTTCACAAACTCTTTTTTCAAGTTGGTAAAAGTGTAAATAATTTGTTTATATGCCTTTGCATCTAGTCCATCACTGTTTCCCATGTAAGAAATATAAAATTCTGGGATGCCATCTTTATTTTCATCGGAAATAAAACAATTAGGATAGTCAAATTCAGGAAAATATACTACGTTTCCAAAATCTTGAAACTTTACCTTTTCAATTATGCCTCCATGGTCTGAAAGTAAAATAAAAGCATATAAATTATGATCGGAAATAGTGTATGATTCATTGTAATCTTTTCTAACAACTCCCCATGAACCATCTAATTTCGTGCCATAAACATTTGCAGAGTCGCTACCAAATTTTTCTATATTTTTAATCTTCTTTTTAAAAACAAAATGGTATTCACCCCAATTACTTCGTGCTCTTACAATCATGGTTGTTTTCCCATATAAGTTGTAGTCATAATTAAACTCAAAATCAGACTCCTCATTAAATTTTATGGAATCTTTAGGATAAAAAATATTTATCTTTAAAGGTTGAGTTTGGGCAGTTGTTTTAAAAGATATTAATAAACTTAAACTAATCACTAAAATATTTATGAAATCCATATTTAAAAGTTTTTAATGATACGTTCGTTATCTCTTAGATCTATTAAGGTTCCTTTTACAGTTTTTAAACTCCCTATTATACGAATTGTTTTATTTGTTTCTAAATCTAAAACATTAATGCCAATTTCATATTTTTCGCCTTCAGAATAATAATTTTGGTAAATAGTGTATTGTATTTGATGATTTTGAAATGAAATTTCATTTAGATCTTTGGCATCATTTTCAATTCCTCCGCCTCTAAGATAACTAAAAAACTCAAATTTAGACCAACTTGTTGTATCTTTATTTTTCGGATATTCTAATTCAATTTTTTCTTTCGTGCCAAATCTATAGACGATATATTGTTCATTTTTGTCTTGACACAAATATACAAATTTGTTATTTTTGGTTTGAAATGAAAAAATAATATCTTCATTTTCTAAAACATAGTTCTGGGCGGATAATTGACATGTAAATATTAAATAACTCAAAATATAAAGTACGTATTTCATAATATTTGTTTTTAATTTTTCCATCCATGTATCAAAACCAATCCTAAGTACAATATATAAAATGAACAAAATAAAACAAGAAGATAATGAATAAATAGTGTAATTATTTTAACTAAAATTCTATTTTTCCATTTGATAATTGGATAAGCTGATGCAATTAAAAGAAAAAGATGTAAAACGAAAAAAGGTTCAAAATTTTCTTGATTTTTACTTTTATAATAAGATAAAAACCAAACTATAAGCAAGGAACTCCAAATTGCGTAAGTTAGCATAAAAAAAATTAGTATTTTTTTCATTTCATTGGTTTTGAAGTTTTGAAAAAAATAAAATCAAATAAAAAATTATTCTACTTTTATTTAATAACTTTGAAGTATTGTTAAAATGAAGATATCTAAGATTACAAGATATACAAACTTTCTCTTTCAGGGCCTACCGATACCATTTTTATAGGCGTTTCAAAAATGCGTTCTAAACTAGAAATATAGCTTTTAAATGGTGTAGGTAAAGCGTTGTAATCATTGCTGTAAGCCAGATCTTGATTCCATCCTTCAAAAGATTGATATTCGCATTCAATATTATCTGAGATTACAGTAGGAATAATATCCGAACTTTCGTTATTTTCTGATTTATACGTTACGCCTACATGTATAGTTTCAAAGTGATTCAATACATCCATTTTTGTAATACAAAGTTGCGTAACACCATTAAGCATGCAAGCATATTTTACCGCAGGCGCATCCAACCAGCCGCATCTTCTTGGCCTTCCTGTTGTTGCACCAAATTCATTACCAGCTGCTCTTAATTGCTCGCCAGTTTCATCATTAAGTTCAGTAGGAAAAGGTCCAGAACCTACTCGTGTACAATATGCTTTAATAACGCCATAAACTTCTCCAATTTTTTGTGGAGCTACGCCTAGTCCTGTACAAACGCCACCTGAAATGGTATTGGATGAGGTAACAAATGGATAAGTTCCGAAGTCAACATCGAGCATGGTGCCTTGAGCGCCTTCAGCTAAAATACGTTTTCCTTTTTTTAATTCTTGATTAACAAAATATTCGCAATCAATAAATTGATACGATTTTAATTGTTCGATAGCATCTAGCCATTCCGTTTCGTATGCTTTGTTGTCGAGTTCATAATCCATCGTTTTTAACATAGAAATGTGTTTCTCAACAAGATTATTGTATTTTTCTTTAAAATTACTTTCAAATATTTCTCCAATTTTAATTGCATTTCGGCCGGTTTTATCCATGTATGCCGGAGTAATTCCTCTAAGTGTGCTTCCAATTTTCTGAAGCCCTCGCTTTTTTTCATTCGCTTTATCCAATTCAATATGCGTTGGTAGGATTAATAATCCTTTTTTTGCAATGAAAAGTTTGCTTTTTACATCGATGCCTTCGGCCTCTAAATTTTTGATTTCGTGGAGTAAAGATAACGGATTGATAACCACACCATTTCCGATAATATTCCCAATGCCTTCATGGAAAATACCAGATGGGATAGTGTGTAAAACGAATTTTTTTCCATTGAGATAAATCGTATGTCCCGCGTTCGGACCACCTTGATATCTTGCGATATACTGATAATTGGGAGCTAAAAAATCAACTATTTTTCCTTTTCCTTCGTCTCCCCACTGAAGACCAATAAGAACATCTACTTTCATTACGTGCTATTAAGTTACAAAATTATGTTAATTTATATATTGCGTTAAGACTTTTTTTTCACAAATTGTGAATATCTGTTTACAAGCATTTAAATTATGTTACGATTTATTTATTTTCAATTTATATTTGTGACAACGTTAATTATAAAATCTTTTATTTTGAAATCAAAAATCTTAATTCTATCAATTGCCATTAGTTTAATACTTACCGCTAGTATTTTGTGGAGTTTTTCTAATCCAAAAACGATGTCTTGTGGTGTAAAACAAATCATTACGCCTACTTGTACCCATTTAGATTTTGATTTTGCAGGAGAAAAAATCCCAATGCAAGATCCCGAAGTTTTTGAACGATTAGATAGAGAGCTTTTGGTTAATACGTATTGGCAAAGTTCTACCTTGCTTAGTTTGAAGCTTGCCGACAAATATTTTCCAATCATCGAACCTATTTTGAAAAAAAATGGAATACCTGATGACTTCAAATATTTAGCTATGATAGAAAGTGGATTGAGAGATGTCGTTTCTCCTGCGGGGGCATCAGGAAAATGGCAATTTATGAGAGAAACAGGAACCAGTTTTGGTCTAGTAATTAACGAAGAAATAGATGAGCGATACCATCTTGAAAAATCAACAGAAGCGGCCTGTAAATATTTTATAAACGCATATAAAACGCTCGGTTCTTGGAGTGCGGTAGCAGGAGGATTTAATATGGGTGTTTCCGGAATCTATAATAAAATGAAAGAACAAAATGAAACAAGCTACTTTAATTTGCATTTAAATCAAGAGACCGCAAGATATGTTTTTAGAATTGTAGCCATGAAAGCCATTCATAAAAATCCTCAAAATTATGGATATCTTTATTCTCAAGAAAATAAATATCCAGAATGGGAGTCCGAAAAAGTTATGCTTTATTTACCCAATGTCAATTTAACTGAATTTGCAAACAGTAAAGGAACGAATTACAAAACAATACGCTATCTAAATCCTTGGATTCGAAGTAATAAAATTACAACTTTAATGGATTCTATAGAAATAGTAATTCCCAAAATGCAATAATTTTTACTAATGAAAACGTGACGATTATGAAAGAATCCTTTTTGCATTTTGTTTGGAAGTATAAAAACTTTAATTTTAAACAATTAAAATCGACCTATGGAGAATCTATAGAAATTCTTAATTCGGGTATACATAATCACGACCAAGGTCCCGATTTTTTAAATGCCAAAATTAAAATTGGAGAGACAATTTATGCAGGTCATGTAGAAATCCATATTCAAAATGAAGATTGGTATAAACATTTACATCAAAATGATCCAGGATATAATAACGTTATTCTTCATGTTGTTTTTGTAAATACTTCGGAACTTTATACATTAAATCAAGCGGGACATCAGATACCAATATTATGTCTTGAAAACAATATAGATTCAGATTTAATAGCGCGTCAAAATGAACTTTTTTTAAATACAAATGAAATAAAATGTTTAGGATTGATAAGAAAAATGCCTGAAAAAATTAAATATAGCAATTTTCTTCAAAGATTGGTAATCGAACGATTTGAAAGTAAATCCAATTGGATGTATCAATTGCTACAAACCAACAATAACAATTATGAAAATACATTTTATCAAATTTTATTTTGGGGTTTTGGTTTAAAAATCAATGCGCCATATTTTCTGGATATTGCACAAAAAACGCCTCAAATTGTTTTAGCAAAATGTATTGATGATTTATTTCAACTCGAAGCTATTTTAATGGGACAAGCCCAAATTATTGATACCGCTACAGAATATGGAATGCGGCTTTTTAAAGAATACCAATATTTAGCCAAAAAATTCCAATTAGAACCTACCGAAATCAAGCCCAAATACTCTAAATTGTTTCCTTCTTCATTTCCAACCTTTCGTTTGGCTCAATTTGCAGCATTTATTCATAATCAAAAATCATTGTATTCAAAATTAGTTGATCATCGTATTGTCGATTTAAATCACGAAGTTTTTGATATTCAAGTTTCCGATTTTTGGAAAAATCATTATTCGTTTAAAACCGAAAATAAAAAAACAAATCATAAACTTTCTAAAGATTTTATACAGAAGTTATATATTAACTCGATTATTCCATTAATTTATCTCAAAGATCGCTTGCACCACGAATCTCCAACTCAAGCTTTAGATATGTTAGCAAAGTTAGCTCCTGAAAAAAATAGTATTTTAACCAAAATGCAAAATCATTTAGAACTTTCAAATAAAAATGCCTTTGAAAGTCAAGCATTGCTTCAATGGTACAATAATTATTGCAAAATGCATCGCTGCACCGAGTGTGTTATTGGTTTTGAAGTGTTAAAATAGCTATTTTTCATCCATCACAATTCGAAATCCAATATCGAAGCGTTTGGATTGAATATTATGGGTTTCAAAATTCTTTATGCGGCATTTCCAAGGCATATTCTGGACGCTACCTCCTTTGCAAACGCCTTTTTTGCGGCCATGATTTTCGCACCATTCCCATACATTTCCGCTCATGTCATAAATGCCCCATTGGTTTGGTTTTAGTTTGCCTACCGATTGAGGTATTAAATTTCCATTATTATAGCTCCAGCCATATTCATCCAATTGATTCGAGCCCGAAAACGTCGTATTTTGTTCTGCCATAGCGGCAAATTCCCATTCGTCGGCGTTGGGTAAGCGCGCCCCAACATACTCGCAAAAAGCCACCGCATCCTCCCAACTCACACCAGTGATGGGTTTATCAAACATAGCAGGATTGATTCTTTTGTCGATATAAGTAGCATTTTTCCCACCCTTAATATAATAAATCGAATTGGAATCTAACCACTCCGGATAATGACTTTTTGTTTTAAAACAATACGCTAAATATTCCGAAATGGTAATTTCATATTTGCTCATTTTCCAACTTTTGCCAGGAATTGAAACCATTTCAATCGATTTAATATAATCCATCGGATCAAAACTACTTTTTTTACCTAATGGGTCTAAATTGTTGACTTCGGGGCAACCAAATAAATTTAGTGGACCTGCCTCATTTGGGCATTTATCGTATCGGTCAGGAATGCCATCTTCGTCTTTGTCGTCATTGGTGTTGAATTTTTGCTGCATATCATTTTGCTGCTCCATGATCTCGCGTTCGCTAAGTTGTCGAATTTGGCCTATTAAAAAGCTAGAAGAAAATAAACAAAATAAGTATACAACAAACCGCATCATGAAAAAAAATATTTAAACAAAAATATTGAAATTATGCATTTTTACAATTCTTTTTTGATTTTTGAAACTATATTTGTACTTTTAATTAAATAAATTAAAGTTATCCGAAACATAAATAAATTCAAATCTTTTTGGCACAAAAATAAAAAGACGATACTTTCGATATTCAAAGTCATTTTATTTGTCATTTTAGCATATAATTTATATCAAAAATTTACACACGATAGCTTTATTAAAGCCATTGATGAATTCAAAACCGCATTCTCAATCTCCAAATTGCACTATTTGCTTTTAGCTATAGCGCTCACCTTTGTAAATTGGGGTTTAGAAACATTAAAATTTTATACCACGATCCAACGCGTTCAAAAACTTTCTTACTTTACGGCCTATCGAGGCATTTTATATGGAAATGCGCTTAATTTAATTCTCCCAGCCAGTATTGGCGAACTTACGGGGCGCCCTTTGGTCTTAAAAGAAGCTAATCGTGCTCAAGGAAGCGGTGTGGCGTATTATGTGTCTATTGTTCAAAAAGTAGCTTCACCCTTTGTTGGCTTATGTTTTTTTGCATTAGCGGCTTATATGGGGTTTGTAAACAATAAACCTTTTACCCTTTTTGGTTTTTCCTTTTCTATTTTTCTTGGAATTATTGTCATTTCAATTATTGATTTACTTTTTTGGGCCTATCTCTTTTTTAAGCCAAAAAGCATTTTGCATCTTTTAGAAAAAATAAAATTTTTAGAAAACATTTTCAAAAAAATCGAGCATGCGTTAGATTTTTCAAATGCAGTGAAATGGAAATTAGTTGCCATTGGAGCGTCTCGTTTTTTTGTATTTGTTACCCAATATTGGATTCTAACCTTTTTATTTTTTAATGATTTTCCGCATTTTGAGTTTTATGTTTTAAGTGGCGTTTACTTCTTAGCCCAATTTGTAATTCCTTCTTTAGGCGTTTCCGACATCATGCTTCGCGCTACTTTAGTTTCTATCGTATTTGAAAATCACATCGAAGGCCACATCGTGCAATTACTAGCCATCAATATTTTGATTTGGATTATCAACGTTCTAATTCCATCGCTTTTTGGATTTTGGCTCATGCGTAAAAAGATTGTGTAGAGATAAAAGGCTTTTTGTCATAGAAAAGTTTTAAAATTTGGGCGCTTTTTCGTGCTATTCACTATATCTCTTCCGCTTCGCTCCAGAGGATGCCGCTACTATCACGAGCGAAACGGGATATGTAAGCTATGCATAAATTAAAAAAATGCCGTAAAAGTTTAGACAAATCCCAATTTTTTTTCACTTCTTCCCTCGCTCAATTCCCATTCCAAATAGCGCTAGGTCATATTTTACAGGGTCTATTGGATCAAGTTGTTTTAAGAAATTGGTAATTTTGATTGCGGTATTCCAATTGGGCTTTTCATTATCTTCAATAATATTAAGTTTTATAGCGGTATTAATCACATGGACGTCCAAAGGAATCACTAATTGATTCGTTGAAATCGTTTTCCAAATCCCAAAATCAATAGCATCTTTTCGGGTCATCCATCGTAAATACATACAAAGCCTCTTGGCCGCGGCACCTTTTGCAGGGTTTGGAATGTGTTTTATGGTACGGTCTGGGATTGGTAAAAGTGCTTTAAGATAATTATTAAAATAATTAAGATGATTAAATATATCAGCTTCGTTGGTAAATAATGAACCTCCAAAGGCATATTCCAATGAATCATATTTTTGAAAATGTAATTGAAAACATTTTAAAAAGTATTCTAAATCAATAAATTGAAAGGTACGATGTTTGAAATCAATAAGTTTTTGAAGTTCTATGGATGATGCATTTTTTATAAAATCAAAAGGCGCATGATCCATAAGTTCCATCAAAAGTGTTGTTTTATTGATGATAATATCGCGGCGTCCCCAAGCAAAAATAGCAGCAAAAAATCCTGCAATTTCTATATCTTGTTGTTTCTTAAATCGATAGGGAATTTGAATTGGGTCTTCTTCGATAAACTCCGAGACGGCATATTTTTCATATTGCGCATCTAAAAAGTTCTTTATAATAATTTCTGATTCCAAATCTTAAAAGAAAATTCGTGTACCTAAACATAAACCTACCGAACTGATAGAAAAATTTGTTGAAACAAATTTAGAAGGCTGATCTGGATCTGTTGGGACATTAAATTTGACTTTATCTTCAAAACTTATATAACGCTGAGAATTTGTCAAAAGCCTAACATTTACTGCATTTCCATCTATAGATGCTGCTTCTAAGCTTCCCGCGCTTGGTGAAAAACTTGCCATATTATAGCTGATTTCAGAAAATAAATTAATATTTTCTGAAAGTGGAATAGAAACCCCTAGTGCGGAATAAAAACCAAAAGATAAACCTCCTGTGAATTTATAATCGCTGATTCGAACTCCATTCATATTTTTACTTATATATTCCATATTGGTTTCGTTTGAAGTTATCAAAAGTCCAAATTTTGCATAAGGGTTAATGAACTCCAAGCCAGGATTAATAAGAATAGAGGGCGTAAATTGTATTGAATTGTTTTGAACATTTGCTTCATCAGTCATGCTATTATTAGTTCTTAAAAAGCTCACTTTGTTTCCTTGTTGATAGTTAATTCCAAGCTCAAAACCTATATTGTCTGAAATTAAAAATCCCATTAAAATACCGCCACGAAATCCACCTCCTAGTGTAAAAGAACTTTTTTCATCAAACCCATCACTAAAGTTAATTAGAAAATCCACATTTGTAGGATTCGTTTGAAAATGAAATCCTGTTTGTGCTCCGATGTATAAATTTCCTTGACTACTTAAATTTGAATAAATTAAAAGAGTTAAAATGGTGTAAAATAGGTTTTTTTTCATATGATTCGCTTTAATTGATAATGTTTCTACAAAAATACAATAACATTTTGAAATACCCTCAAAAATTCTTAATTTGTATTGTTTTTTTTTTGTTATTATTGCACTCAGAAATTAAGTTATGGACGCCAAATTTAATCTATCAAAGAAGAAAAAAGTTGTTACGAATCCGAAGATGAGTTTCATCGAAAGTCTTTATTTGCCAGCAATTTTTAATGGTATGATGATTACAATCAGCCATTTATTCAAAAGAAAAGCTACGGTGCAATATCCTGAAGAAACGCGCCCAATAGCCGATATCTACAGAGGAAAGCATATTCTAAAAAGAGACGAAAATGGCGCAGAGCGTTGCACCGCTTGCGGACTTTGTGCTTTGGCTTGTCCTGCGGAAGCCATTACAATGGTAGCTGCGGAGCGCAAATCAGATGAAAAACATCTTTATCGTGAAGAAAAGTATGCCGAAACATACGAAATTAATATGCTGCGTTGTATTTATTGCGGTCTTTGCGAAGAGGCTTGTCCAAAAGAAGCGATTTTCTTAACTAAAGAAATCGTTGATCCAGATTATATGCGCATGGACTTCGTTTATGGAAAAGATAAATTGGTTGAGCCACTTCAAATTGATCAAAGGATCGATGTTACCGTGCGCCAAACGGAGGAAGTTTTAGAATTTAAAACGATTGAAGGCCCTAAACATAATAAACTTTACGAATCAATTCATTCATAATTACTACAATTAATGGAAATCCAAAATATTATTTTTATCATATTGTCTGCACTCACATTGATGTGCGCGCTGGGTGTTGTTTTTTCTAAAAATCCAATTCACAGCGGATTGTTATTAGTTTTAACTATGTTTTCAATTTCAGGGCATTATTTGTTGTTGCATGCTCAGTTTGTAGCTATTGTTAATATCATTGTTTATGCTGGAGCGGTTATGGTTTTATTGCTTTTTGTATTAATGCTTTTAAACTTAAATAAAGATAACGAACCACAAAAATCAATTATGGTGAAAATAATTGGAACGCTTTCGGCTGGAGGTATTATGATTTCATTGGTTGCAGTAAGTAAGATTTTTTTAGTTCAAAAAAGTATGCAAGGGCGTCCTTTAGCTGAAGATTTTGGTTATGTAAAATCACTTGGTGCATTGTTATTTACAGACTATATATTGCCCTTTGAGTTGGCTTCTATTTTATTTTTAGCGGCGATTGTTGGGGCTGTATTTTTAGGAACTCGAAGTGTAGAAAATAAATAAATCAAAAAAACGAAAAAAAGTTAATCGATATGGATTTAATAGGATATGAAAATTATTTTTGGTTAAGTACGGCGCTTTTTAGTATCGGTATTTTAGGCATTTTAATACGACGAAATATGATTATACTATTGATGTGTATTGAGATTATGCTGAATGCAGCAAATTTAATGTTTATTGCTTTTGCTTATAAATGGGGAAATATGGACGGTCATATTTTTGTTTTCTTCTCGATGCTTGTTGCTGCAGCCGAAGCAGCTGTTGGTTTAGCTTTGATGGTTTTAATTTACCGAAAATTTAAAACGGTTGATATCAGTTATCTTGATAAATTGAAATTTTAATTATTTGTTTTCTAAAATTATATAAAGAAAGAATTTCCTTCATCTCATTAATATATATTCAAATATGAATCACCTTTTAGTTGTTTTAGTTGTTTTTTCTCCACTTGTTGGGTTTTTAATTAATGGCATATTAGGAAAAAAAATGCCAGAGAAGCTTTCGGGTGCGCTTGGAACTTTGGCGGTATTGATTTCTTTTGTATCCAGTATATTATTATGGAATCATGTAAGTATTCACGGAGGTTTTGAAACGGTTTTATTTAATTGGTTAGCCATTGACACTTTAGTTTTAGACTTTGGTTTTCGTGTTGACGCTCTGAGTATTTGGATGATGCTTATCATTTCTGGAATCGGAACGCTCATTCATTTGTATTCGATTGGCTATATGCATGGAGATAAAGGATTTTCAAGATTTTTTGCTTATCTTAATTTATTTGTTTTTTCCATGTTTTTATTAGTAATGGGAAATAACCTTGTTGTATTATTCTTTGGATGGGAAGGCGTTGGATTGTGTTCATATTTATTAATCGGTTTTTGGTACCATAATGTAGCTTACGGTCATGCGGCACGAAAAGCATTTATTATGAACCGTATTGGAGATTTAGGTTTATTATTAGGCATTTTTTTAATATTTAAAGTTTTTGGAACGCTACATTTGGCTACAATTGCCGAATTGGCTGGCGCCAATTTAGTGCAACCTCAAATTATTAATTGGATTACCTTTTTATTATTTATCGGAGCTATGGGTAAAAGTGCTCAGATTCCACTTTTTACTTGGCTTCCAGATGCAATGGCAGGGCCAACGCCAGTTTCGGCTTTAATCCATGCCGCTACGATGGTTACGGCAGGTATTTATTTGGTCGTTCGTAATGCCAATTTGTATCAAATTGCTACCTTAACTACCCAAATTGTTTTAATTATCGGTTTGGCCACTTCTATTCTAGCAGCTTTAATTGGTTTGTATCAAAATGATATTAAAAAAGTTTTAGCTTATAGTACCGTTTCGCAGCTTGGTTTAATGTTTGTTGCTTTAGGTGTTGGGGCATATAGTACCGCTATGTTTCATCTTACAACGCATGCGTTTTTCAAAGCCTTATTGTTTTTAGGCGCAGGAAGTGTGATTCACGCAATGGGCGGCGAACAAAATATTTCCTTTATGGGCGGATTAAAAAATAAAATAAAGACAACCCATATTACATTTCTTATCGGCACATTAGCTATCATTGGATTTCCGCTTTTCTCCGGATTCTTTTCTAAAGATGAAATTCTAGAAAAAGTATTTGAATATTCTCCAATTGCATGGGGTTTCACTTTGTTTAGTGCAGCGTTGACGGCTATTTATATGTTACGTTTGTATTTTGTAGTATTTTTAGGCAATTTTAGAGGTTCTGAAACTCAAAAAGTAAATCTTCACGAAAGTCCAATTTCAATGACACTGCCATTGATGATTTTAGCTATTCTGTCACTTTTTGGTGGGGTATTAAATTTGCCACATTTCTTACCAGAAAATATGTCCCAGTTTTTATCGCATTGGATTGCTTCAATTCCTTCAATGCAATTTATGGCACCATCTTCCCACGAACATCATTTGTCGCAATCAATGATTTTTGGTTTAATGGGACTTGCTATTGTTTTAGTTTTGGTTTTTTTAGTTTTGGTTTATCGTTTTTATGCATCGCGTCAATTTAATATATTACCGAATCAATCAAGGTTTTCAAAATTAGGAGAAAACAAATTTTTTGTAGACGAAATATATAATCATTTATTTGTAAAACAAATTGAAGCACGAAGTGAATTTTTGTATCAAGTGTTTGAGAAAAAAGCAGTGAAGCCTTTTATTATGCTTTTCCCACGTTTATTTGGTCAATTAGGGAAAGTGTTCCAAAGAGTACAAGATGGCAATGTAGAAAATTATTTACTTTATTTTGTACTAGGAATTATTAGTTTTATATTGTTAATATTATTGTAATCTTTGTTATTTTCACGTTTATAAATTAGAACAAAAAGTATGGCACTTATTTTATTTATACCACTTATAGTTTCAATAATTTGTTTTTTATTACCTACAAAATGGGTTAAAGATTTTGCTTTAGCATTTTCTACAACTTTTTTTGCTTATATAATTTATTTACTTTTTACGGATTTTAATCCTCAAAATGATTTTCATTATACGTTTCAAAATTTAGGTATTCGTTCTTTAGGGGCTCAATTTACCTTTGGTTTGGATGGATTGGGAATGCTTATGGTTGCATTGACTAATTTTGTAGTGATGTATGTGAATATTATGGCTACTAAAAAAGGCTACAGCAGTAGATTTTATGGCTTGGTATTTTTAATGCAATTTGCTTTAATAGGTGTTTTTAGTTGTTTGAGTGCTTTTTTCTTTTATGTTTTTTGGGAGTTGGCTTTAATTCCAATCTATCTTATTCTATTGTTTTGGGGTACGGGCAAAAATCGTAAAGAAACATTTATTACTTTTTTTGTTTATACATTTGTAGGAAGTTTATTGATTTTAGGAGGATTTATATTTTTTCATATTGAAGCAAAAATGGGAGACTATGATGGTTTCCAATACTTAAATATGGTTACTCGAAATTTAGAAGGATATAATGCGCTCATTTTTTCTACGTTGATGATTATTGGGTTTGGGGTTAAAATTCCAATCTTCCCTTTGCATTCTTGGCAAGCTCAAACCTATAAAAAAGCACCAATCGAAGGTACTATTTTATTATCAGCGATTATGCTTAAAATGGGAATTTATGGTATATTTCGTTGGGTATTACCATTTTTAGATTTAAAGCATACTATTGTTCAAGAAATTACGATTGTCCTTTCTGTAATTGGAGTATTGTATGGCGCCATAATTGCTTTGAGAAGAAATGATTTAAAGTTAATTGCTGCTTTTTCTTCATTGTCTCACGTAGGTTTAATTACTGCGGGTTTGCTTACTGCAAATATTTATGGCATGCAAGGTGCCGTGATTCAAATGGTGGTTCATGGAATTAATGTGCTTGGATTATTTTACATCATTGATATAATTCAAAAACAAACGGGTACAAGAAATATTCAAAATTTAGGTGGAATAGCGTCAAAAGCGCCTATTTTTTCAATTTTATCTTTAATTATAATTCTTGGTACGATTAGTGTTCCACTTACAAATGGATTTCCAGGTGAAATGTTACTTTTGTTTTCATTGTATTTGTATAAACCTGTTTTAGCAGTCATAGCAGGATTAACTATCATTTTTGGAGCGGCGTATATGCTTCGTATTTATCAGCTTACGTTTTTTAGAGAAGTTTCTGTAGAAACAGAAGATTTTAAAGAAATTTCAATTTCTCAAATGTTTGCACTTGGTTTTATTGCTTTTTTAGTAATTGCTATTGGGTTATTTCCTCAATACATTCTAGATATCAGCTACATTACTTGTACGCATCTAAAAAATCTTTTAGCAACTCGAATTTAATTCTTAATCATTTTACGCAGTTATATTTAGTTAACTTTTATCTCCTTCGCAGATATTTAAGTCTTGTTTATCTAAAACGTTATATTTTCTTTTAAAATGGATGAATTCGAACTTAGTCTTTTATCCATTTCCTCAACCTATTTATTTCTTTTTTTTTAAAAATATTGAGGCAAAGGTATTTTTAAGTACGTTAAAGGTCATTTTTTTTACTTTAAGTAAGAAAATGTTATTTTTTTTCATTTTGGCATGACTATTGATATTCGTAATAGTGTTATGTTTTTAATATATTAAAAATGAAAAATAGTTTAATTGCAATTAGTTTTTTTGTGACTTTATTTACGGATATAAGTGCTCAAAACCTCGGAATTAAAATTCATAAAGAAGGCGCGATGATGATTCATGGTGGCGATAAAAGTATAGTAGGTCAAAATGATCCAAATAATGCGGATGTGGTTCGTGTTTTAGGAGATGTAGAAATCGGTAATTTAAACGATACCGTAACGGCTACTCTAGGTGCTCAAAAAAAAGGTGAATTAATCATCGAAGGTGATTTGATTCGTAATTCAAATGGAAAAGCAAGTTTTGATTCTAGTGATGTAATTTTCCCTGTTTTAGCATCTAATCAACAAATATTAGGAGGCTTTGAATCAAAAGATTCCAACCAATTTTTTAATATTATTTCAAATAAAAATAGTGGCGTTCGTTTAGAAATGGATTCAAACGTAGCCTTAAAAAATAATTTTATTTTTCAAGGAAATGGTTATGTTAGAACCGGTTTAGCTTCTTTTGATAATGGAGAACTTTATGCAGCAAAGTTAATTATAGAAAATTCGAAAAATGATGCCTTAGTAGGAGCTTCAAATTCTTCGGGAGATAAAAATAATATCGTAGAAGGACAGTTGGAATGGAATACAAAATCAGATGTAGAGTATACGTTTCCTATTTCTATTGATCCAAGTGAGCCACTAGGTGGAGCTCAGTTAGTTAAAGTTAAGCCAAATGTGTCTTCGGGAGGTTCTATCTTAGCTTCATTTAATAGAAATATAGGAGGTGTATTTTCGGCTAAAGATATAAATTGCGCTACTTTAGAAGCGAAAGAAATAATTAATCATGGATGGTGGAACTTAAGTAATGCCAAAAATGATATTACTAATTTTAATGTTTCTGTTTTGGCTTTTAATCCTCAAAATATACAGTTGGGGGAATTATTTACTTTAGCCAAAAAAGGTGATAATGCTCCTATTCCTAGTTATAAATTAGAAGGAATTGATCCTAATGGATGCAATGGTAATTCAATTTCAGGTTTTATTTCAAGAGAAGGTTATACCAGTTTTTCCGATTTTGCAATAGCAAAATTAACCACGATATCTAACAATGTTTTACCTAATTATATTAGTCCTAACGGTGACGGGAAAAATGACGTATGGAATATTGATGTAGTTAAAAGAATTTATCCTAATTTAGAAGTGGCTATTTATAATCGTTGGGGAAATATGGTTTATCGTAGTAATGGTGTTTATAACAACGATTGGAGAGGAAATCATTATGATGGAGAAGATTTGCCAGATGGCGTTTATTACTATATAATTCATCTTGATAAAAATACCGAATTAACGAAAACAGGATTTGTTCAAGTAATGAGACACTAAAAATCATTTTTTTAATATTTTTATTTGGGGCCGAAATCTAGTATTTCGGCTTTTTTTATTACTTTTGCCAATAATTTATCTTTTTTTACGTTTATCCTTTTAAATCTAATATTAATGTTTAGCCCTCGTTTTATATTTTTTATATTAATTATATTTGGTATTTATTCTTGTAACCAAAATGAATTTAATAACCCATCGGTTAAGTCTGTTTCAATAAAAATCAATAGGTTTGATAAAGATATAGAAAAATTTGACTATTCGAAATGGGATAGTTCGGAAGCAAAAATGGTAAATTCATACGGAGATATTTATTCGTTTTATATCGAAACCTTGTTAGGAATTGGTGCTTTTTCTCCAAAAACACATCCCCAATATTATAAAAATCTATTTTGCGATTTTTTAAAAGGCGAATATAAAGCCATGAGCGATACGACCAATAAATATATTGAACCTCACATAACAGAAGTAGAAAAAGAATTGTCATCGGCTTATAGCCTTTTTTTACATCATTTCCCCAAAAAGAAGAAACCCGTAGTTTACAGCTTCTTTATTTCTCCAATGGGCGCCAATCCATCGCCGGCTTTTTCATATGGAAATGACACGATTGGGATAAATTGGTTTAATTATTACGGAAAATCATTTTCATTATATCCTGCGGTTTCTCAGGGGTTAAATTATACAATCGAATGGAATCAACGAAGTTATATAACAAGAAATGTCCTTTTGGTGGAATATAATTTACTATCCGAAAATAATGAAACCTACGATGAGTTAATATATAATATGATCGAACAAGGTAAAAAGTTTTATATCATTAAGCAATTTTTACCAAAGACGGCTCCCGAAATTATTTTTGGATATACACCTAGTCAGTTTAAATGGTGCGAAGAAAATGAATTGCAAATTTGGTCTTATTTTATCGATAATAAACTTTTATATAGTTTGGATATTATGGATGTCAAACGATATGCTTATGAAGGACCAACTACGCCAGGAATGCCATCCGAAAGTCCAGGTATGGTGGGTGCATACATTGGATATTGTATTGTAGATGCCTATATGAATAAAAATAAAATGACTTTGGAACAATTAGTTGCTTTTGATCCTAAAATAATTTATAAAAAATCAGGTTATAATCCTAAAAAGTAATTCGAAATTTAGTGTATTGTTTTTACGTTGTTTTTTTAATCTTATGGATTCATACTACAACGTTGTCCGCTCAAAAAACAAATTTTTCCAATTTAAGAGTAATTACTTTGGAAATACCTGCTACAGATACGACGTTTCAATTAGATACACTTTCTATAATCCCATCTTCTTTTCAAGTTTTTGAGTCAGAAAATTTAGTTTCTCAAGATTCATATTATGTTGACTTTGCCTCGGCGGTTGTAACGTTTAAAAGTAGCGTTAATAAAAAAATATGGATTAAATATCGCGTGTATCCATATTTATTTTCAAAATGGACCGACAAAAATCCAATTCTTCTTAAATCATATGAAGGCGTATCTTCTTCCAATCCGAATCAAGCAGAAAATAAAGTTGTTTATACGCTTCAGAAAAAAAATACAACACTACTCCAAATGGATGGTATTGCTTACAATGGCTCTTTTTTTCGTGGCGTAACGGTAGGTAATAATCAAGATTTAGCTTTACATTCGGGTTTTAATATGAGTCTTAATGGTAAATTGCCCAATGGCATTGAAGTAGCAGCCAGTATTACCGATGCGAATATTCCAATACAACCCGAGGGAAATTCCGCTTCTATTCAAGAGTTTGACCGTATTTTTATTCATCTCAAAAAAGATCAACATCGGCTTACTTTAGGAGATTTTGATATCAAAGAAATCAATCCGTCTTATTTTTTGAAATTTGACCGAAAACTGCAAGGAATTCAAGCTAAAACTAAATTCAATTTTGACTCGGCAAAGCAATTAGAATTAGGCGTAACAGCAGCAGTTACGCGGGGTCTTTTTGCTCGAAATATAATTGCTCCAACAGAGAATAATCAAGGTCCTTATCGTTTGATTGGTAACGGTGGCGAAACATTTATTGTTATCATTGCAGGAACCGAAAGGGTTTTTATTAATGGGCAATTAATGCAACGCGGCGCCGACCTCGATTATGTCATTAATTATAATTTAGGCGAAATAGTCTTTACGCCTAAGCGATTAATCACGCAGGATTTACGAATTATCGTTGAATTTCAATATTCCGACCGAAATTATTTTAGATATACTTTAGAATCTCAAGCGCAATATCAGTCTAAAAAATTTACAGCGTATTCACAAATATATTTAGAGAAAGATGACCAAAATCAGCCGTTGTCACAAAATTTAAATGCCTCACAAATTGAAGTTTTAAAACGAATTGGTAACGATATTGATAGCGCATTTATTTCATCCGAACGCAATGTGATTTGGGAGCCCAATAGGGTATTTTATTTTAAAAAAGACACGGTTGTTCAAGGAAATCGGTATTCAAATATTTATGAATGGGCAACGCGTCCGGTCGATTCGCCGTTGCAGGTAGTTTTTACTTTGGTGGGCGCCAATCAAGGGAATTATAAACTGAAAGCTACCAATGCCAATGGCGCCGTTTATGAATGGGTTGTCCCGATTCAAAATGTGCCACAAGGTAGTTTTGAGCCCATTTTAAAAGTAGCAACACCAAAACAACACCTTCAGACGGTTTTAGGCATGTCGTATCAAATCAATCCAAATTGGAAAACTTCTGCCGAATTTTCTATGACCCAGCATGATTTAAATTTGTATAGCGACGTTGATAATCATCAAAATTTAGGTTTTGCTTCTATAATTCAATCGGATTTTGAAAAGAAATTTCAAAAATCCCAAAAAATTCGATTTAAAATTCAAAATGAATATTCTTCCGCTAACTTTAGTCCTGTTACACGTTATCGAAATCTTGAATTTAATCGTGATTGGGGTTTGAACTTAAATACACGCAATGCCGGATTTCAAAATATTTCGAGTTTAATACTTCAATACAACAACTCGTGGTTGATGTCGAGTTATCAGTTAAATTATTTTAAAACAGAAGGCTTTTTTGAAGGTTTACAGCATATTTTAGAACATAAAATGCAATATAAACGATGGGAATGGCATCAGAAAATTGAATACATTCAAAGTGAATTTCTCGACTCTTCGACAACTTTTTTTAGGCCACAAGGTCAATTGAAGTTCTTTTTAGATACGTCAAAAAAATGGATGCTTTCAGCAGGTATATTATTTGAGCAACGTATTAATGAGAATAAAATCTTGCAATTACGTTCGCCAAACAGTTTTTATTGGCAAAATTATTATTTTCAGTTTGGTTCGGCGCCACAATTGCCCAATCGAACCTTGTTTGAATATACCTATCGAACCGAAAAAGGGGTTGAGCGTAATCAATTTTCGGACCCACAGATTACGTCCCATACCTTTAAATGGACTGGGGCTTTCGAAAAATCTTTTCAACACCAATTTCGTTATTTACTCAGTTACCGAAATTTTAAATCACAGTTTAATGCAAATAATAATGAGTTGATGCATAATTATATGGGTCGTTTGGACTATAGCGGACAATTTTTTAGAGGATTCGTTCGGCTCAATAATATTTATGAACTCAAAGCAGGGCGTGAGCAGAAAACGCAGATTACATATGTCCGTGCGCCTAACGGTTATGGAACCCACGCGTGGAATGACATTAACAACAATGGGATTTTTGAACTGGATGAAGCCTACGTGTCGCCTTTTCCGCTCGAAAATCGTTATATTCGTTTTTATACCGTATTGCCAGAGTTTATTCCTGCTAATGAAATGACCATGTCTCCTTTTTTGTGGATACAACCCAAAGCGCTTTGGTTTAATGCATCAGGAATTCGGAAATGGATGTCGAAATTAAGTTATCAATTGCGTATGGATTTGATGCGAAAACAATTGGCGCAGTCGAGTGCTTCGCTTTTTGAATATATGAATCCTGTATCGGATGTTTTGGGACGCGAAGTCGTGTCGTCGCGCTCCAATATTTTTCAACAATTGTCATTTCAAAAAAATGAATCGGATTTTGGTATAGACCTCGAATATGCCTATTTGGATCTCAAAAATTTGATGACCAACGGTTTTGATGCGTCGCAAAGTAAGGCTTGGCTTTTGAAAATCAGGAAAGATTTGGACACTCGATGGGGGCTTTTAAGCAAGCTTGGGCATTCGGTCAAAAAAAACCAAAGTGATTTTTTTGCCGAACGAAACTACGGTTTTGTGCATAACCAAGCGGAGCAATCTTTAAAGTGGCAAGCAACCAAAAATATGACGCTAAATTTAAATGCAATGTATTGGTTTAAATCTACGGGGAATCAATATAGCATCAACCGTCAAGCGGATTTAGAATGGGTTATTGCACGAAAAAATAATGCGGTTTTTGAAATTAAAAGTTCTATTTTGAAGCTTGATTATCAATTTACATCCCCAAATCCACAAGTAGAATTAGCGATGCTCAACGGATTGCAACCCGGAACGAATTTGATAACCACCATCAATATTGGTCAAAAATTAAGCGACATGCTCCAGCTCAATATTATTTACAACGGTCGATATAACACCCGAAATGACCTTTTTATTCATAACGCCAATATGGAAGTGAGGGCTTTGTTTTAGAACTTAGTAATTAGACAAGAGACAA
Organism: Chitinophagales bacterium; assembly: GCA_044368655.1. Classification (GTDB taxonomy): domain Bacteria; phylum Bacteroidota; class Bacteroidia; order Chitinophagales; family JADJOU01; genus CHPMRC01. The sequence goes on from JBIPPB010000005.1 coordinate 41,291, forward strand.
GAGATAATAGATTATAGAAGGGGTTAGGTTTTAGGTATTAGTGATTAGTAATTTGTGATTAGTGATTAGAGCGCATTTGACCCCGATACGTTACTGAATTCTAGAATTTCCGAATTCTTCCTCTCGGGAACGCAATGGTGCTCGTCACCTCAGAAAGTTCTTCTATTCAAAAAACGCTATTTTCTAACCCCTTGTCTCCAATCTCACATCTCACATCTAAAATCTAACCCCTAATCCCTAACCCCTAATTTACAAATTTATCCATCCCCTTAAAATAATTTTCTTATAATTTTGCATATGATGCAGTCAATACAAATTATTCAAAAAACATTACAGCTTCCTATTAAGCAAATCGAAAATGTGCTTCAATTGCTTGAAGAAGGTGCTACGATTCCTTTTATTTCGAGATATCGTAAAGAAATGACGGGAAATCTGGATGAGGTACAGATTTATAACATCCAAAAAGAATATCAAAAAGTTTTGGAGTTTGAAAAACGAAAAGCTTTTATAATACAAAGTATAAAAGATCAAGGGAAATGGACTTCGGAATTGGAGCAAAAAATTGCACAAGCCGAAACTATTAGTGTGCTTGAAGATATTTACTTGCCTTATAAAGTTAAGAAAAAAACGAAAGCGCAGCTCGCAATAGAACATGGTTTGCAGCCTTTAGCCAACTTAATTTGGAAACAAGCGCCAATTTCGCTAGAGCAAGAAGCGGTTAAATATATCAATGATACATTTTCCTCCGCTTCAAAAGTAATACAAGGATGCCAAGATATTATTGCAGAATCGATGAGCAATGATTTACAAATTCGAGATTTTTGCCGTCAACAGTTTGAAAAGTTTGCCGTTTTTATAGCAAAGAAAAAACGAGGTGATCGCGAAGGCCAGGAATTGTATAGTGATTATTTTGATTACAGTCAAAAGTTGTCGAAATGTCCTGCGCATCGAATTTTAGCTTGTTTTAGAGCCGAAGATGAAGGTTTTTTGAATATTCAAATTCAAATTGATCCTTATTTAGTTATCGAAAAAATGGAGCGCCGATTTGTAAAAGGGTTTGCCGAATCGTCACAGTTGATTCGTGATACCTGCCTCAAAGCCTATGAAAATATTTTGCAACCTCAAATGGAGTCGGAATTTAGGCAGGTAGCCAAAGAGAAGGCAGACCAAGATTCCATTGCTATTTTTGGAGAAAATCTTAAACAATTGTTATTGTCGTCGCCTTTAGGAGCCAAACGCATCTTAGGTATCGATCCTGGTTTTCGGACGGGTTGTAAAGTTGTTTGTATTTCTGAAACCGGCGATTTGTTAGTGAATCACGCTATATATCCGCACCCACCGCAAAATCAAAAATATGAAGCGCAAGAATTGCTTTTTGAATGGGTGCATCAATATCAAATTCAAGCCATTGCAATTGGTAATGGCACAGCAGGTCGCGAAACTGAAGATTGGCTTAAATCTTTAAAATGGCCGTTTGATGCGCCTCAATTGTTTATGGTTAATGAATCGGGAGCAAGTATTTATAGTGCTTCTGCCGAAGGTCGTGAGGAATTTCCTAATCATGACGTAACCGTTCGTGGTGCCGTGTCTATTGCACGACGATTAATGGATCCACTGGCCGAGTTGGTTAAAATCGATCCAAAAAGTATTGGTGTCGGTCAATATCAGCATGATGTCAATCAAGTAAAACTTAAAGAGGCGTTGGATCATGTTGTGGTTATGGCCGTTAATCAAGTTGGCGTTGAAGTAAATACAGCAAGCAAATGGCTTTTGAAATATATTTCTGGGATTGGCCCTCAAATAGCGCAAAATATTATAGAATTTCGAACCAAATATGGAGAAATTGCATCGAGAGAGGATTTGAAAAAAATACCGCGCTTGGGGGATAAAGCATTTGAATTGTCGGCAGGTTTTATTCGCGTTGCGGCATCTAAAAATCCTTTGGATAACACTTCGGTGCATCCCGAAAGTTATGCAGTTGTTGAAAAAATGGCAAAATCAGTAGGTGCCAATTTAGAAGATTTTGTAAAAAATAAATCGTTACAAGAAAAGATAAAACCTGAAGATTTTATTTCTGAAAAAACAGGCTTGCAAACGATTAAAGATATTTTAAAGGAATTGGCAAAGCCCAATCGTGATCCAAGAGCGACAAGAGAATCCGTAGTTTTTGATCAAAAAGTTCGCACTATCGAAGATTTAACCATTGGTATGGAATTGCAAGGTGTCGTGACGAACATTACCAATTTTGGTGCTTTTGTAAATATTGGTTTGAAAAATGATGGATTGGTTCACATTTCGCAAATGAGCCAACAATTTATTTCGAATCCAAGTCAGGTGGTGCATTTAAATCAAAATATCACGGTTTGGGTCAAAGAAATTGATCAAAGCCGAAATCGTGTGCAGCTAACTATGGTTGCTTCGAATGTTTTATAGATTAGCATTAACTAAAGATTAAATTTTCAAATTTCAATTGATTTTAAATTAGATATTCAAAATAAGTTTTAACTTTGTATGTTTAAAACTCAATTATGAAATTATATTTAACGATAATTTTCTTCTTCTTTATAAAGATTAATGTTCAGTCGCAAACCGAAGTTATATTTAGTGAAAACTTTGGTAATCCACTTTCTAATACTGTTTTTAAAGATTATACATTCCAAAATGCGCATCCTATATATTTTTCGGGCGATGGCGATGTGCGAAAAACAAATCCGGTTTCCAATTATACCAATGCTTCAGGAGAAGGATTTGCTTTTTTTAATGCAAACAGAACCATGGTTATCTCAGGGATTAAAACTCAAAATTATGAAAATTTAGTTTTAAAAATGGGTCATTTTAAAAGTACAACGGCTACGAATAATCAATTAGAAATTTCAGTGAGTACCGACAGTATTAATTTTACCAATTTAACCTATTCAAGAGCAACGGGTTCTGGAACTGCAAACTGGACTTATATCACACCGAGCGGAACGATTCCACAAACCAATACGCTTTTTATTCGTTTTCTAAATACACATGTTTCTGCTCTATTTCGAGTGGATGATATATTACTCGAAGGTACATTAAAAGCTGGTTTGCCAAATGTTATTAGTAAATTGACAGATACCATTCCTATTTTAAATAATTGGAATTATAATCTAATAACAACAAATTCGACCTCGTCGGTATCGGTTGAAAATTTACCAAATGGACTTTCCTTTGATAATACAACAAAAGTTATCTCAGGCACTCCAACACAAGCTGGTATTTTTAAAATAAAAATCATCTTGCAAAATGCACTTGGAACGGTCGAACGATTTTTTACGCTTACGGTTACTTGTAAAAGTAAAATGACTTTAAATCCAACATCAGGGCCTCCGGGTTCGGTTGTAGAGATGAAAGCACAAAATAATTATTTTACTTTGAATAAAGCTTCTGTTTCAATCAATAATTTATCGGCGCCTTTTACTCAAGAAACTAAAGGCGTTTTACGTTTTCAAATCCCTTTTGAAGCCAATAAAGGACTGCAAGAAGTGGTTGTGAAAAATGAAACCTGTGTTTCCGATTCTACGTTTTTTGAGGTATTGAAAGAAGTGAATCAAGGTTGTCAGTCCGAAGTTCCTGGAACACACTCCGAACTATTTATCTCCGAACTTTATGATGTAACGGTCGGGGATGCGGGTTATATTGAGTTTTACAATCCTACGAGCTTGCCATTGAATTTAGATAATTATTTTTTAGTGCGTCGTGATGTTATTACAAGTGCACCTTTTCAACTAAGTGGCGTTTTGGGTGCCAATCAAGTTCATGTGGTTAATGTTCAAAGCTCAAATGCTTGTGGTTTATCTTCGCAAGGCACTTATAATTCTGGGTTTAATGCCAATGATACCTTTGATTTGTTTAAAAATACGACATGGTTAGATCGCGTCGTTGCGCCTAATAAAGTAGGGTATAATCTTCAACGAAGAGCATCTGCACAAGCGCCCAAGACGCTTTTTGATTCGTTAGAGTGGCGTTCAGATTTCTCGGAAGCTTGTTTTGAGCATGATTTAGCTACGTTTTCGTTAAATGCCAAAGTGGCGCCAGTTGTAAAAATCCAACCTGTTTATAATTATTTGTGTCGCACCGATTCGTTTTCTTTAAAAGCCACAGTTACAGAAGGTATTTTAGGTGGATTTGGTTTATTATATCAATGGTATCGATTGGATTCGGGTGCTTCCATTTGGCAGCCACTTTCTAATGGCGTCGATTTTCAGGGTTGCCAAACCGACCATTTGTTTGTCAAAAATTTAAAGCTAAAAAATCATCAACAGTTTTATCTTGAAGTAAGAGAAAATAACGCAACCTGTTTAACGCGATCGAATGCGCATCAAATTGATGTAAAAAGAAATGCTTTTTTGCCAAATATTACTCAAAAACTTTTGGATACGGTCGGATTATGTCAAAATAATACCATTCGATTAAAAATTCAAGCCGATGGCGCTTTGTATTACGGTTGGTCGTTTAATGGCGTTCCAATAGTTTCAAGTAATCGAGATTCATTTTTAAAATTAAACGCTACGAGTGCGGATTTTGGTTTGTATACAGCTCGTGCCCACCAGTCATCAACTTGTTATGATAGCACTTTTACGGTCGTTGTAGTTTCTAGTCCTCTGAGTTGGCTTCAGCAACCTGCAGGAGCGAGTGTTTTACAAGGAACTAATCATACGCTAAATGGAGAAATCAAAGGCGCTGTATCCTATCAATGGCTAAAAGATGGAGTAAGAATAGCCAATGCAACCCAAAAAAGTTATCAAATAAACAATGTCAGTTCAAGTGATATTGGATGTTATACCTTAAAAGGATTTAATTCTTGTGGCGATTCGATTTCGAGTTTATGTGCAAATATTCAAATCACAACGGTTGTTAAATGTCCTAAAATTCAATCTATAAATGCGTCTAAAAATGGATATTGTGAGGGAGATTCTATTGTGTTGTTTGTAAGTGCTTCAGATTATAGTTTTGTTTCTTGGTATTTTAATAATCAACTACTTGCACAAGGCGATACTATTGTTATCAAAAATGTAACTTTAAATCAAATTGGAAATTATCAGGCGATTGCAAACACGTCAAACGCATCGCAATGTAAAAATGATACTTCTAGTAGTTTAAATGTAAATGTATCAAAACCTCCCGTTTTGTCAAATTTGTTAAATGGAACGTTTTATTGTGTCCCTCAGAATCATATTTTTAAAATTAAAGCGGATAATGCGTCTAGTTACAATTGGTATGTCGATCAAACATTGATAAAAAACACATTTGAAGATTCATTGATTTATAATACATTTTCAAGTCAAGGTAATGAATTTCAAGTAGAAATTGTAGGTAAAAATTCCTGCCCTTCGGTATTTTCAAATTCCGTTTTTATTAAAAATCGCGATCCATTTTATCATTCAAAAGCAACAATGACATCCGTTCAAAATCTAGAGCCAATTTGTATTGATAATAATGGATTTGTATATTTTGCAGAAAGAATTCAACCGGATTCTTTCTTAATTGCAATCCGAAATCCAAATCAAAATTTAGTTTTAGAGCCTTCAATTAATATATATAAAAGTCCTTTCTTGAATCTTAAACCCACTTCGGAATATGGATTTTTAGCAGATCATCAAATGGTGCAAATTAAAAAAATACAAGGTGAGATGAAGCAACCATTTGATATAAAAGTTTTTTATAATGCTTCAAATCGTTCGTTTTATGAAACGGTAATCGAATCTTTAAAAGAGCAATATAAATCCAATATTATTTTTTCAAATAATGCTTATAATGCGCTTGTTTTTATAGAATCTTTAGATTCGGTTGGTTTTCAGGAAGCACAAATTCCATTTGAAATTTCAAACTTTTTATATGAAATCAATAAAAATGAAGCATTAAATCAATGTCGTTATTTTGATGTTGAAAATATGGTGTTTTCTGATTTGACACTCGCTTTTGGTCAGTTTTTTCGTAAACGAAATCAAAGTCAAGTTTTAAATATCAATGCTGATGGTAATCAATGGTTTAGTATTTTTCCAAATCCAGCAAAAGAATATGTAGATGTTGCTGTTTCTTTAAATACTCCAGAATTGATTTCATTGCGCATTTACGATGTTCAAGGACGCAAAATGTCTGAAAAAAATCTCGGTCGTGTTTCTAAAAATGACAATGTTCGTATACCATTAATGGATTTTGCAAACGGAATTTATTTTATAGAAATGCAATCCAATCAACAAAAGGCTACTCAAAAATTGCATATTTCTCGTTAAAAAACAATAAATAAAAATTATATCATAAAATTCTATTATTTTTGTGTTTAAAAATTAGAAATTATGAGTAAAATAAAATCTTTTGCAGTCTTTTTATTATTTTCTTTTTTTAGTTTGGTTGCAAAGTCCGAAATTCCTAAAAGTCAAGATATTAGCGGAATTTGGAAAGGAACCCGTTTTCAATATAACTATGAAAAATCAAGTTACAGTGCCACATTTAATTATGAATTCCATTTAAAGCAAAATGGCCAACAAATTAGTGGATTTTCAATTATAAAAAGTGCAAATGGAAGTTTTGCTAAATTAAATTTAAGAGGATTCATCGAAGGAAATCAGTTTCATTTTGAGGAATACGAAATTGTTGAAGCATCAAGAACCGAAGGTTTTGCTTGGTGTTTGAAAAAAGGAACTTTAGAAATTACTCAAGAGGGCGATTTGATTGTAATTTCAGGTAAAACGCCTTCATTTATGGAAGTTTATGGATTGGAGTGTACGGGAGGTTATACGTATATTTCAAGAGAACATGTAGCTCAGCCGAGCGTAAAACAAGTGGATGATATAATTCAAAAAGAAGATCAGAAAGATGTTGTCGTAAAGGCGTATCCAAATCCTTTTGTAATGCAAACGATCATTTCATTTAATGTAAATGAAACCGCCCCGGTATCGGTAGATGTTGTAGATTTAAATGGAAAAAGTACACGAATAATGAAAGAACAAACTGTAGAACCAGGAAATTATAAAGTAGAATTTATACCTGAAAATGCGACAACTACTGCGTATTATATTGTAAAAGTTCATATAGGAAATCAAACTTTTACTCAGAATATTCAAAAATTTGAAGGTTTATTGAATAAATAGATTTATAAATCAATATTATGAATTAGGCATTTGATTTTCAAATGCCTTTTTTATTTCTTCCAAATATCATAAGATCGATCCGCTTGAATTTCCAGCATTTTGAGACCGTTTAAAATGCCTGCCTTTTTTTCTTTTGCTTTGGATAAAAAGATAGTTTCTTCTGGATTATAGATTAAGTCCATAAAAAAATGCGTTTCGTTAATACTATTATAGGGGATAAGAGGAAATAATTCAATATTAGGATACATTCCAAGAGGTGTTGTATTTATAACTATACTATTGTTTTCAAAACCCGTTTTCATAATGTCTTCATAGGTATTACCATTTGTTGAATTTCTTGAAATTTTGATAATTCTAGGAATTTTAAAATGGTTTTTTAGTGCAAAAAGAACGGCCTTGCTCGCTCCTCCAGTTCCTAATACATATGCCGAAGTAAATTGGTTTGGTTTTACCAATGGGTTAAGACTTTCAATAAAACCAAGATAATCGGTGTTATAACCATAGCTTTTTTTATCTTTAAAATGAATACAGTTTAAGGCGCCAATTTCCAAAGCGTTTTCTTCGATGTGATCAAGAAATGGAATTATTTTTTCTTTATAAGGAATGGTTACATTAATGCCATCATATGCTTCTTTTATAGCTTCAAAAGTTAATTTTAGTTCGTTTTCTTCGGTTTCAATTAAATCGTAAGTGTCTTCGGATACTTTAAAAGAGGTGTATTTATTTTCAAAATAATTTTTAGAGAAAGAATGTGATAATTTCGCGCCAAGTAATCCGTATTTCATGAATTATTATTTTACTTCAAAAGTACGATTTTAATATAAAAATGAAAGAAAAAAGAGCCTCAATACTTTGAGGCCCCTTTTCAAAAAACAAAAATTCAAAAATTATAAAAGTGTTATTGTTGTATAGATGTCATTTCGGATTCTTTTAACATCAAATTGATTTTTTTGATATAATCAGGAAGTAATCTTAATGAAGCAAAATATTTCATAGCTTGTCGTGCCTCGATGGCAGGTGAGCCAAAATATCTTCGATGTCCTTCCAAGTTTTTATCTACATTACTTGAAGCTAAAATGATCGCAAAGTCGCCAATAGTAATTCCTTTTGAAATACCTACTTTACCATAAATAGTTACATGATTGCCAATTTTTGATTTCCCAGCAATAGCTACTTGAGCACAAAGTAAACAGTTTTCGCCAATCGTTACGCCATGAGCAATATGAATTTGATTATCTAATTTACTTCCTTTACCTATTCGAGTAATACCTGAAACGCCTCGATCTATCGAACAATTACTGCCGATTTCCACATGACTTTCAATATGTGTATGACCAATTGAGTGCATCTTTTTGTACACGTCATTTTGTTTGTTATAATAAAAAGCATCCGAACCAATTGCCGTATTGGAATGAATAATCACATGGTCTTCAATGATGGTATGGCTATAAATAGTAACATTTGGATAGATTATACAATTTTTGCCAATTTTTACATGTTCTCCAATAAAAACATTCGGAAAAATCTTTGTGGAAGGATCAATTTCGGCGCTTTCCGAAATCATTTGATTTGAAAATAAAAAAGGTCTATGGTCTTTTGCAATTTGATTATAGGTTTTAAAAGGATTCGAACTATATAAAAGCGCTTTTCCTTCAGGACAGTCTATTTTTTGATTTATTATAATTACAGAGGCCTCGCTATTTAAAGCTTTATCAAAATATTTTGGTGTATCTACAAATGTAATATCGCCAATGGATACTTTATGGATTTCATTAATTCCATAAATCTTGCCTTGATATTGATTGTCAATTATTTTTAATTGATAGTCATTTGCTAAATCAAAAATTTCAAGAGGCGTTTCTAGTTTCATTTATTTTTTTTCAATTTAAACTCTTCTTATAACATAAAAGATGAAAAAAGAATTGAAAAGGTTGCATTGTATTGTAAATATTTTATTAAGTTTTTAATTTTGGAAGAAAAATTTGAGCTTCTTCAATTTTTATTCAAACAAATACGCCATTTTTTCGTTATTATTGCATTGAAATATGATTATGACATTTCAGCGATTATTATTTTTTAATATTATTTTTTTTATAGTGTTATTGGTTTCTTGCAATTCAGATACTTATAATAATAGTCCATATTATGAATTGAAATTTGATCGAGACACCTTATATTTTGATACCGTTTTTCAATCGTTAGGTTCGGCTACAAGAGCTTTTAAAATTTATAATCGTTCGGAAGGAATTATTGTATTAGATGAAATATACTTAGAGAAAAATTCGCAATCCAAGTACCGATTTAATATTGATGGCGCCTCGGGGCCAATAGCTAAAAATATTTCAATCCGACCGGGAGACAGCATATGGTGTTTTGTAGATGTTAAAATTGATCCACAAAATGAATCTTTAATCTTTGAAGATCATATTGTTTTCTCATTTAATACTAAACAACAACGGTTTACACTAAGAGCATTTGGCCAAAATGCGTATTATCATTATGGCGAAATAATTAGTAGTTCTGTATCGTGGCAAAATGATAAGCCTCATGTAATCATTGATAAGCATTTTGGAAACTCAATAGTGCCGGGAATATATGTCAAATCAGGCGCAACGCTCACTATTTTGCCAGGTTGTAAATTGTTTTTTAGTAATAATGCTGGAATTTTAGTTGGGGGGACTTTAAAAGTTTTAGGAGATAAAAATCAAAAAGTAGAAATGGGTGGTTTGAGATTGGAACAGAAATACCAAAATTTAGCAGGTCAATGGCTCGGATTGCTTTATTTAAGAAATACAAAAGATAATGTGATTAAATATACGACAATTGATGAAAGTATTTTTGGTGTATGGTTGGGATTTCAAGATAAAACAGATTTTAATGCCATGAATGATGCAACGCGTGCTGAAATCCAAATTTTGAATAGTACGATTAAAAATGCATATTATTGGGCAATTCGAAGTTTAAATAATAAAATTGTAGCCGAAAATTCTCAGTTTTTTACATCTACCGATTATTTAGTTCAATTGGTTTTGGGAGGCTCATACGAGTTTACGAATTGTACATTTTATAATTCGCAATCATCCGAGAATAAAGGGGTTTTATGGCTTTCAAATCGAATTTTCGATAACAGTTCTAAAAAGTTCTATAGCAATGGTCTTCAATCTGCACAATTCTCCAATTGTATTTTTTATGGCAATGCTTCCGAACAATTAGATTTAGATTTTGACTCAACCGTTTTGGGTTCAAAAAATTATATTTTTAATAATTGTTTGTATGGTTCAAGAAGCAATTTTACCAATTCCTTTTTTAAAGATTGTATTTTAAACGAAAATCCATTATTTGTGAGTACCGCAATTGATAAAGAAAATTTTGATTTAAATATCAATTCCCCTTGCATTAATAATGGAATTTTTAATAATTTAAATGAAGATCTATTAGGTCGCCCACGAAATGTTGGAGGTGCTTTAGATATTGGAGCTTTTGAAAAACAATAATAAGATGATAAGGATAATTTCTTTTTTTGTGATTTCGATTTTTGTAAGTGATTTAAATGCGCAAACCATTCGTTGGGCAGATGAAAATCCGAATTTGCTTTTAAAGCCGTATGAGGTTTTTGTCAGAAACGAAAATAAAATTCAAATTTTAAGTAAACATCAAAATGGAGAACAATGTTTTGTATCTACATGGGATGATTCACTAAGAGTTCTTGATTTTAATAATTTGAGATTTAATAAGGAAAAACCTATGAGGATGCTTCATGCTATTGAACATCCAATAACGAATCAAACTTTTTTTCTTTTGACCCATTTTGAAAATGAAAGTAAATCACATCAGTTTTATTTGTTAGAATTTGATGATAAAGGTAAAATTGTAGGAGATTTAAATTTAATATTTTCAATTCAAGCTGAAAAAAAGGCTTCTTTTACACTTAATATGTCTTATTCACCCAATAAATCAAATATTGCGTTAGTAATACATAAAGTTGAAAATTCAAATCGCACTAGTCTTGAGGATTTTCATAGTTATATTGCACTTTTGGATTCCAATATGAAAATTAAATTCAAAAAAAAATATACGATGCCCAATTTAGCGTCAAAAGTTGAATATGTATATCATTGGCTTTCGGATAATGGCACGATGCTTTATTATTATAAACTCGACAAAAAAGGAACTTCTGCGTTCTCTTCGGGACCTGAATTTATCAATAAATTTTTAATTGTAAATAATCAGGGACAAACTATAAATGAGTTAGCTATTGAAGAGTCCGAAAAGTTTTTTACCGATTTCAAAGTATATCCAAGTGAAAATAACTTTTTGATTGGCGGATTTTATTCCAATGAAGATAAACGGTCTTCGCTTCAAGGTATTTCAATTTTTGAGATAGATTTGCAAGAAGGTAAAATTGTAAATTCAAGAAGTATTTCTTTTAATTCTAATTTTTATCATAGGGTAACAGGTTCTCAAAATGCTTCAAAAAATGAATTAAAAGGAATTAGCAATACCTATAAAATTGTAGATTTTAAAATTTCGGGAGAGGGAAATGCTATTTTTGTAGCTGAAAAATTTGATAGACAAATAGAATATATCAATCAAAGTCCTGTTGGATTCTATGGATTTGGTATGCGAGATGTTGACTATACTTATGTGTATAGTTGGGGAGATATTTTAACGTTTTCGGTTTCACTACAAAGTGAAATTCTTTGGACTAATTTGTATAGAAAAAAGCAAGTTCTCGAAAGTCAAAATTGGATTTCGTCTTATGATTTTTATAATCGCAATTATCTTGCTGATATTTTGCCGGTTTCTATCTATACTAAATTAGTTGGAAATGAGCTCAATGTAATTTTTAATGATGCTAAAAATAATTACGAAAACCAAATGTCCGAAGACAGTTCATCAAAATTTAAAGTGATGGCGTTGCGCGATTTTAGAGATTCAAGAACGTATTTATATAATATTAATTTAAGCAACGGAGATGAAGTCATTGAAGCTTTTTTTGAAGATGCATATAAATTAGGTTATGTTATTTTTCCAAAGTTATCAAAACGAATTGATGCCAATCAGCTTATAATTTATGGGAAAAACGCAAAATCCGAACGTATTGGTCTTATTCAATTTTAATTTTTTAATATAATGCCTTTAATATCAAACTTTTCTTTAGATGAGCATACCAAACTTTGTGTTTGGAAGATTGAGGAAGATATTGATTTTTTTCTTCAAGATTTAGATTTCACTTCTTTTGATAATAATGAGTTTCATATCATTAAAAATGAAAAAAAACGACTTCAGTGGCTGGCCTCGCGGTATTTATTAAAAAAAATGAGTGCTCAAAAAAGTCAGCTCATTCTTAAGAAAAATGCTAATGGAAAACCTTATTTAGATAATTTTCCGTTGAACTTTTCTATTTCGCATTCTTTTGAATATGTTGCGGTTATTGTATCAGATAAAAATGTGGCTTTAGATATCGAAAAAGTAAATGAAAAAGTACTTCGTGTTAAAGAAAAGTTTATCAATGAGGAAGATTTTAGTAAAAATGATCTTTTTGATGTATCTTTAATTTGGAGTGCTAAAGAATCCATTTATAAATATGTGGATCAGCCGAACTTAAGTTTAAAACAAAACTTTAAAGTGTATCAAAAAGAAGCAAAAATATTAAAAGCAACAGCTGTTAATAATGATTTTAGGTTATGGATTAATGTGCGTTGGCTTCAATTTGAAGATTTTGTGATGACTTACATCTGGTAATCTTTGGGTAATAATTCTAATAAATAATGTCTTTTTAGTCCATATTTATGCATCAAAGCTTCGATTTCGCTATATATAATAGATTTGTCCAAATGTTTCTTATGTTTTTGAGCAATAATCATCACGTTTTTATGCGTATGAAAATCGCTTATAAATTCAATGGCTTTGCATTGATAACCGAAAGCGTTTAGAATTTTCACTCGAATCAAATCGGTAAGAATTTCGGCATGACGCTCAGCAAAAATTCCATATTTCATAATTTCTTGTAAAGAAGGGTCTGCGTTTTCAATTAAAATATCTTTGCGAACTTGTTGATGACAACAAGGAGCAACAATAATAAATTCAACGTTTTGCTTAATGCCTTTAAAAATAGCATCGCAAGTTGCGGTATTACAGGCGTGAAGCGCTATTATAGCGTTAATTGATGGATTTTCGTATGATTGAATGGTGTTTTTGATGAATTTGAGATTCTTAAATCCAACTTTTTCGGTATATTGATTACAAATTTGAACGAGTTCGCTACGAATCTCAACACCTTCCATGATGGTATTGAGTTGTTTTTTATTGGTTAAATAATCATATAATGCAAATGTTAAATAACCTTTTCCACATCCCATATCGGCGATGTGAATCTTTTTTTGAGCTGACCATTTTTCAAAAATAGGGCTTAATATTTCTACAAAACGATGAATTTGTTTGAATTTATCTTGTGAAGCAGCAAAAATTTGCCCCTCGTGATTTGTGATACCAAGAAGTTTTAAATAATCGGCTTTTTCTTCTACAAAACGATTTTTAATATGATCATGCGAAATCGTCTCCGGTTTTTGCATGCTCGCTTTTAATGTTTTTAATTGCCAAACGCCCTTTTTCCAATTTAAGTTAATGTCATGAGTTTCAAAAAAGAAGTTGCCTATTTCAAATTCTTTTTTGGATAAAATGCGCTCTAATTCTATTTTAAAAGTTTTAAAATCATAGTTTTTTGTAATATCTTTTGTGGGATATCGATAAACAAATTGAATATGTTCTTGTTTTTTAACTATCGTTTTTTTAATTAGAATAGTTTTAATCGCTTCTATTTTAGGAACGGATAAAGTAGCCTTTATAAAATGATTAAAATCAAATTCCGAGATAAATTTTAAAAGCGCTTCCTTGTCCTGCATGGTATTATAATTTTATGATTTGTTTTTGAATAATTTTATCAAAATGTATGGTCTCTGTATCTGTTAAAAACCATTGAGAAATAAAGGTAGCCTGATTAATAATTTCTTGAAGATGTTCCATGCGTTTGGCATCTAGTTTGTCCGAAAAGTCATCTAAAAGAAATATGGGCTTTTGATTTGTTTTTTCAAATAGCCATTCGGATTGCGCAAATTTTAAAGCATAAATAAAGCTTTTTTGTTGCCCTTGACTACCCGATTTTTTAAACTCGATTTCCGATAATTTAAAAGTAAGGTCATCTCGATGGATTCCTTTAGAAGTTCTTTTTAAAATCAAATCTTTTTCATAACTATTTTCTAAAAGATTGATGAGCTTTTGATCAAATAATTGGCTTTCGTATTCCAATACAATCTGCTCGGAATCTCCAGACATGACTTTGTACCAAAATCCAATTTTTTCTTTTATTTCATTATAAAAAGATTTTCTAGTTTCAAAAATAAAATGTCCCGTTTTATCCAATTCAAGATTATAATAATGCACCAACGATTTGTCTTTTTCTTGATCCTGTTTTAAATACGCATTTCGCTGTTCCAGAATCTTTTGATAATGCGTTAAAGTACTTAAATATTTTGGATGGACTAATGAAATCGTATAGTCGATGAATTTTCGTCGCGCTTCACTTCCATCCTGAATAATAGCAATATCTTGAGGCGCACAAATAACTAAAGGAATCTTGCCAAATAATTCTTGGTTTTTGGTTATTGGCATTTCATCAAATAAAATTTGTTTGCTTCGAGGCTTATATTTAACAATTACAGAAATTGCTTTTTGGTTGATTTCAAAACTATTTTCTATTCTAAAAAAATCAGTTCCTTCCGAAATTAATTGCATATCAACAAAATTGAGAAAGCTTTTAGAAACCGCTGAAAAGTAGATAGAATCCAATAGGTTTGTTTTCCCTTTTCCATTTTTCCCATAAATACAAATAACTTTTTCATTAAACTCAAAGGTGGAGTTTATGTGGTTTTTAAATTGAATTAAATGGGTTTTTCTTAAAAACACGAAAATTATCTATAGGTAAAAAATAAAAAATGATATTTTTGCAAATATTTTTTTTATTATGGCAAGTGCAAAGATAAGTAAAGAAACCTATTTAGAGTGGTATGAAATGATGCAGCTTCTTCGTAAATTCGAAGAAAAAGCGGGTCAAATGTACGGTCTGCAAAAGATTAGAGGTTTTTGTCATTTATATATTGGTCAAGAAGCAGTTGCTGCTGGATTGCAAAGCGGATTAAGAAAAGATGATAATATCATAACGGGATATCGTGACCATGGATTAGCTATAATGAAAGGAATTTCGGCAAATGCTGCAATGGCTGAACTTTATGGAAAAGCGACAGGAAGTACTAAAGGAAAAGGTGGAAGTATGCACTATTTTTCTAAAGAACATCGTTTTTTTGGTGGTCATGGAATCGTAGGTGGTCAAATTGGAATGGGCGGAGGTATCGCATTTGCAGATAAGTATAACGATACGGATCGAGTTACGGCTTGTTTATTTGGTGATGGTGCGGCGCGTCAAGGAATGTTGCATGAAACATTTAATCTTGCTATGTTATGGAAATTACCTGTAATTTATATTTGTGAAAATAATGGATACGCAATGGGAACCAGTGTAGCGCGAAGTTCCAATGTTGAAGATATTTCAAAATTAGGTTTAGCTTATGAAATGCCAAGCTTTAATGTTGATGGAATGAGTCCTGAAGCCGTGCATAAAGCCATTTTTGAAGCAGCAGAAAGAGCACGAAAAGGCGAAGGGCCTACATTTTTAAATATTCAAACGTATCGTTACAAGGGGCACTCAATGAGTGATCCGCAAAAATATCGTTCGAAAGATGAAGTTGCTGAATATCAGAAAATAGATCCAATTGAAACTACAAAAGCGACGATTTTGGCTAAAAAATATGCTACTGCAGCTCAAATTGAAGCCATTGACGATAAAATTAAATTAATTGTAGAAGAATCTGTTCAGTTTTCAGAAAACTCGCCGTTACCATCTGATGATGAGCTTTACAAAGACATTTATGTGCAGCCAGATTATCCATTTATGACAGAACCATTTTAATTCTATTTTATAAATCAAAACAATTCAAATATCTAATTATGAACAATATCGAACAAATCTTTAATAATATTAAAAAAAATCAAAAGCCATTTTTAATTGGTTTTGGTGTTGTGTTTTCAATTATTGCGATAGTAGCATATTTATTTATGTACTATATGCCAGAACGCGAAAATGAAGCTCAAGGTCAATTAGCTTTATCTCAGTTTTTATTTGAAAAAGGAGATTATAATGCCGCTCTAAAAGGTATGGATAAATCAAAAGGTTTAGAATATATCAAAGACAATTATTCATTTACAAAAGCTAGTAAATTGGCTACGTATTATGCAGGTGTCTCTTATTTGCAATTAGGACAATATGATAAATCAATTGAGAATTTAAAAGGTTATTCAACAGATTTAAAAGAATTACAAGCTTTAGCTTATTTCAATCTTGCTAATGCGTATTCAGAGTCTAAGAAAATGGATGAAGCGCTATCTAATTATGAAAAAGCCGCAAAAGAAACGATGAATCCTGTATTGGGTGCAAAGTTAGCTTTTATAGCAGTTAAGGCACATCTAGCAGATAAAAAACCTGAAAAAGCATTGGAATTAATTGAATATATGGAAACCACATTTCCTAATAGCCAAGAAGCGCAGCTTGCTCAAGTTTTTAAAGCTAGTGCAGATGCACAAAGCGCAAAATAAAGTTATGTACTTATGATAAAGTTCGTAGAGTGTCCTCGAGATGCGATGCAGGGTATTCAAAAACTGATTCCGACGGAGAAAAAAATTGAATATATTCAAGCTTTATTAAAAGTAGGCTTTGATATTATTGATTTTGGTAGTTTTGTTTCTCCAAGATTAATCCCTCAAATGGCCGATACGCATGAAGTGATTCAAAGCCTTGATCTCTCCGAATCCATTTCAGAACTTTTAGCTATAGTTGTAAACCCAAGAGGCGCTATTGAAGCAAGTAAGTACGAAAAAATAACCCATTTAGGTTTTCCATTTAGTATTTCAGAAACATTTCAGCAACGTAATGCGAATTCTTCAATTGCTGAATCATTTGAAAGAGTTAAAGAAATTCAAACAATTGCTAAAGAAAGTGAAAAAAAATTAACAATTTATATTTCTATGGGTTTTGGAAATCCATACAATGATCCATTTTCATATGATGTAGTAAAGCACTGGATTGAAAAAATAGCTGAACTAGATGTTGTAACATTTTCGTTATCTGACACCGTAGGTTTAGCTTCTCCTGAATTAATTTTTGAAGTTTTTAATCAAACCATTGCTTCTTTCCCCGAATTGGAAATAGGTGCTCATCTTCATAGTGCAGCACATAATTGGCTTCCTAAAGTAAAAGCTGCTTATAAAGGTGGATGTCGCCGATTTGACGTAGCAATAGGCGGACTTGGTGGCTGCCCAATGGCTAAAGATGAATTGGTGGGCAATTTAGCTACTGAATATTTTGTAAACTTTTTTAAACAAAAGTTTAATACCCATTTTGATATGCAAGCATTTGAAAATGCAGTTCGTATATCCAAAGAAATTTTTTAATTTATTTTTATTGTGCTTGTTTAGTTGTAACAAAAATTGATTTTTGTATAAAAAATCATATATATTTGGCTTATTTTTGCAATAGAAATATTTTGATAATCCTAAATTACAAGGCTATGAAAAAAAATAAAATAAAATTTGTAAAAATAGAGTTATATTTACACACATTTTTTTCAAAAGAAAAATTAACAAATATGAAAAATAACGTAAAAGAATTATTCATAACAATTCTATTGTTGTTAAGTTTTTTACCTAATAATAAGCTTGAAGCTTCACACGTAATGGGTGGAGATATAACATATCGTATTATTGATACATCAGCGAACAATCGTAGATATTTAATTACATTGACTCGATATAGATATTGTGGCGGTATTAATTATTCAAATAGCAATTTGACGTTAATTTTACCTGGAAGTACTCCAAATACAGTTTCTATTCCAACTACAGCACCAAGTATTGGGGCAGTTAAAGAAGTGACACCTTTGTGTGATGTTCCAGATGTTCTAGCTAAAACGCCAACACATTGTCCGGGTCCTAATGCCGCAGAAATTAATGGTATTAAAGGGGTTATGCGGGAGATACGAACCGCAATAATTACAGTTGGAAAAAGAGGATGGATTTTTGTTGGATATGATGAATGTTGTAGAAATACTATAACTACTGCGCCCGGCTCTCCTCCTTTATGGATTCAGTGTGGAATCAATACAGATTACGTAAATAATTCTACAATTTTCACTTCGGATCCTGTACCATATTGGTGTAAAGGACGTGTCAATTGCTATTCGCATGCACCTGTGGACACCTTTGACGAAATGTTATTTGGCTCAAAATATGTTACTATAGGTGGTCAGTCGGTATTAAGAGACTCTATTTCATTTGAGAGATATGTGCCTTGGCAAGGTCCCGCAACATTACTTTTTGATTTAGCAAATGGTAGGAATCAGCCTGTAACATTAGCCGCAGGAATTAATGCAGAACAATTTTTGTATACAAAAGTGGGAACTGGTGGCGTTCGTATGGACCCTATTTCTGGAGAAATTTGTGCTTGGCCTGCGGATATTGATCAAGATGCCATTATGGCAATGATGGTTTGGGAATGGCGAGCAGAACCAAAAGCGGGTGGCGGTTATCAAAGATCTCGAATAGGATATGTGTGCCGAGATTTACAGTTTTCGGTGAGAAGTAATTGTCTAGGAGCCACGAAAGATGGTGTATTGGATGATAGTACATTAAATGTAAATACCTTTTCTACCGATAAAAATTATATTGAAATATGTGGTTCTCGGTCAGGTTTCTTTACATTCAAAGGAGTCGGCCCTGTAGCTCAAAATATGCAAATGAAGCAAGTTACACCAACTCCATCAGATATTTTAGGCGCTAAATTTACGGTTACTAAAGTGAGAGGTAATAATGTAGATACGGTTTATGGTAGATTTCAATTTGATTCTACGAGAGGGTCAGGAAATGTTACCATGTATTTTGATTTTTATTATTGCAATAGTATTGGTATAAAAGTGTCAGAAAGTTATCCAATCAATATTGTATATGTAAGTGATGTATGGTTTGAACAAGATACTTTAACCTATTGTATTGGAGGAGATGCGATAAGATTAACCCCTAAGGGTGCAAAAAAGTTTTCTTGGACTCCAAAAACTGGAATTGTTGCGGCAGGTCCTGATAGCTCCTGGGTTGATGTTCGACCCAATACAGGAACACGATATTCTGCGCGAGGTTTAGATTTGGATGCCGTCAAATCATGTAATGTATTTGCAAATATATTTGTGAAATCCATTCAACCTTTTACATACACCATTCAACCAGGTAAAAGTATTGAAGGTTGCTTGGGTGATTCAATACCTATAGTCGTCCAACCTGACAATTCTCAATCTCCTTACACGTATAGTTGGACGGGGTCGGGAAGTAGTCAATTATATAATAGAACAAATCAATCTCGAGGTACCAATATGAATAATCCTTATATTTGGGCAAATACCTCAGGACCTCTAAATTTGAGAATGGAATCAAGATTTGGCTGTGTTTTAAGAGATACAATTCAATTTAATTTACGTGGAGCACGTCATCAAGTTGATGCATTATCAAATAAGAGTTTTGTTTGTAAAGGAGACACCGTAAACTTATCGGCTTCGATTATTCCTTCAAAAACAGGTCCTTCAATATATAAATCAAATACAGATAATCGTATTGTTAATATGGCACAAGCTACCAACGCAGAATATCCTTTAGCAGGCTGTTCAGGAACTGGTTGTTATCCAAATGTTTTTGGTGTTTCAGGATTAGGCGCATCAAGCACTACAAGAGTTTTGTATAGAGCTTCAGATTTAACTTTGCAAGGTGGTAGAGCAGGCATTATAAGAAGTCTTACCATGAATGTAACCAATGTAGCCGTATCTGCTTTTGACGGCTTAGAAATAAAAATGGGTTCCATTTCATCTAATACAATCAACAATTCAACAAATGTGGCATTACATACCGTATTTAATGAAAAAGCAACAACTTGTGTATTGGGTTTAAATACATATACATTAGATAGAACTTTTGATTGGGACGGAAAAAGTAATATCGTTGTAGAATTTTGTATAAGACGAAATCAGTCCGCTTCAGGAATGAATAGATATCGTGCAATGGATGGGGTTGCCAATAATTTAGTAACATACAAATTTAGTAATACCGCAGGACAACTATCTTGCCAATCTTCTGATCCATTTATTAATCCAACAGGTGCATCTATTTCTAGACCTTGGGTTCGTTTTGCAATGACGGGGGTTGATTCTTCGGATAATCAGTTTACATCAACATGGACTCCAACAAGTATTATTAAAAGAGTATTAATTAGCCCTAGAGCAGTAGGTGCTCCTTCTTATGAGGATACTGTTTTTAGAATTCAATATGGATCTAATATATGTTTTGGAAATGATACTGTGGTAGTAAAAGTAGATACAAACTTTAGAGTGCGTGCTACAGCTAGTAAAAATGTCGTTTGTCGTCCTGCAAGTGGCCCCGTGTCTCCTGTTAATTTGACAGCTTCGGTAACTTCAAATCAACCTTTTACATTGTCTTGGAGATCAAATGACCCTAACTTTGGTACTCCATCCATAACAAATCCAACGGCTAGTCCAACGACGACAGGAACATTTATGTATATTGCTCGTATACAAAATTTACCTTGTATATCTGAAGATACAACATATATTACCGTTGAGGATTCTCTTAAATTTACATTTAATACTAAAGATCCTTCTTGTAGTGCTAGTAATGGAGAAGTTTCAATAGTTTATCCAAGTGGAACGGATTCTACTAAATATACTGTTTTGTGGAC
>JBIPPB010000037.1:0-18386 GCA_044368655.1 Chitinophagales bacterium
TGCATCGAATTTGCCAGATGGAGTCTATTATTATATCATAGAGTTAGAAAGCCAAAACGATAAAGCTAGAACTGGATTTATTCAAGTTATGAGGCATTAGCAAATAAGATAAATTGAGATTCTAGATTAAATGGAGAAACCTTTTGGTTTCTCCATTTTTTTTATAACTGAAAAATATTGTAACTTTGTAATATATTTAAATTATAAAGATTTATAATTTCCTTAGATTAAATCCTACCTTCATCCGCATAACTATAATAGGCATTTTGGCCACAATAGATAATATGATCAATCAGTTTGATGTCAAATAAATCAAATCCATTTTTTAGTTTGTTGGTAATGTCGTCGTCTTGACTGCTAGGCATTTTGTTTCCCGAAGGATGATTATGTGCTAATATAGCAATACTGGCTAGATTTTCGATCGCATGTTTCATAATGATTTTAGCATCTACAATAGTTGAAGCCGTACCTCCAACTGAAATTTCTATAGTTTTGATATGTTTTAAACTTCGGTTAAGTAAAATTAGATAAAAATGCTCCACTTGTAATCCATCAAAATAGCGCGATACGTATTGAAAAATCTTTTGGCTTGAATTTAATGAGGGTTTTTCCTCCGTAATTTCCGAAGATTTTCGATTTCCTAATTCTAAAGCGGCAACAATTCCAATTGCTTTTGCCGCACCGATGCCTTTATATTTTTGTAAATCCTTAATGGTGTATTTAGAAAGTGTGCTGATAGAATGATTGGCATCTTTTAAAATCCGTTTGGATAAATCCAAAGCACTTTCATTTTTACTTCCCGATCCAAGAACTATAGCAAGAAGTTCGGCGTCCGAAAGGGCATTTTTACCCAATTGTTCTAATTTTTCACGCGGTTTATCGGCATCGCTCCAGTCTTTAATTTTCATAGTAATTAGCGTTTGTTTTTAAAAAATGCGGTCATCAATGATGCGCAAGAAGCTTCTTCAATTCCACCAATGACTTCCGTTTTGGGATGAACAATAGACGGGCTAAAATTGGTGAATCCACATTTAGGTTCGTAAGCACCAAAGACAATTCGACTTACTTGCGCCCATCGCAGCGCTCCAGCACACATCGCACAAGGTTCTACCGTAACGTAAAGGGTACATTCTTTTAGATATTTGGAGTTTAAGAAAGCAAAAGCGGAAGTTAAAGCAATAATTTCGGCGTGAGCTGTGGCGTCATTGAGCAGTTGCGTTTGATTATAACCTCTAGAAATGATTTGATTTTGAGATACAATAATTGCACCTATAGGCACTTCATTGGCATCAAAAGCTTTTTCGGCTTCTTTAATTGCCAATCGCATAAAGTGGTTGTCGTCGATATTCATTTGTTAAATATTTTTTGATAAATCGTATCCAATTGAGCTGCTATAGCCGCTTGTCCAAATTTAGAATGCGCCTCAATTGCAATTTTTTCTCGATTCCAATGGTTTTTGGTTGCTATCATTATTTTCATCGCTTCAAATAAGGCTTTTGAATCATCAGGTGGGATTACAATACCTTCATCAGGTTTCATTTCATTGGAATAGCCACCATTTTTAGTTGTTATGATTGGACATCCACAACAAAGGGATTCAGCAAGAACAACGCCAAATGTTTCTTTATGACTATTTAATATAAATGTATCGGCGTTTTGATAATAATCTGCAAGAAAATCAGGCATTATTTTACCTACAAAATGGATGTTTTCTTGAGGAATTTTTAAGCTATTGGCTTGATTTATAACGTCTTGAAGATTGCCATCACCCAAAATCGTTAAATTGCAGCTTGGATCATCTTCTAATAATTTTTTAAAAGCGATTAAAATACCTTCAATGTTTTTAATTTTTGCAAAATTTGAGATGTGTAAAAATTCAAATTTTGTGTTTTCACGTTGATTGGCTTCATATTTAAAAAATGAAGCATCTACAACATTATAAATAACATTTAATTTATTTTGAGGAATTCCTAATTCTATAAAACAAGTTTTTAAAGAATTAGAAACGGGAAGAATAGCATCATATTTTTTATACCAAAATGCGTACCATGTTTTTATTTGGTTACGTTGCGTATCTAATTTATATAAATTGCTATTGTGTTCGGATAAAATTATTTTTTTATTTAATAAAAATGCAATCAAAATCGAAAAAATTCCAATTTTTTCGAATACATGAGAATGAATTAAATCAAATGAAGCAATATTTTTTAGCCCAAGATAATAACTTTTTAAGATTCTATAAAGTTTGATAATAATAAAAGAAGAATCTTTATAATAAACGTATAGTTCCGTTAAATTTGTTGAATTTATTTTCTCGATTTTAAAATTTTCATTCAAATCAGGAATAGACGTAACAAACAAAACGGAAACGTTGTGATGAATCGCTGCGGCTCTAGCATGGTTTTGAATAAAATTGCCATCTAAATCATTTTTATGATTTGGATACCAACTGGGTAAAAATAAAATATGTAGCATTTTTTTTAAGCTTCCAAAATCTCAAAAAGTTGTTTTGCCGCATCTTTGGTATCCACTTTGTCAATAATGTGGGTAATCATTCCGGAAGCATCAATTACAAACGTCGTACGAAAAACGCCTTCGTATTCGCGTCCCATAAATTTCTTTTTACCCCATACTTTATACAAATTTGCAGCGGTTTTATCGCTATCGGCTAAAAGCGTAAAAGGTAAATTTTGTTTTTCAATAAACTTTTGGTGCGATTTTTCCGAATCGGGACTAATTCCAATGATTTCAATATCTTTTTTTACAAAATCCGAATAGGCATCTCGGATGCTACATGCTTCGGCAGTACATCCCGGTGTATTATCTTTTGGGTAAAAAAATAGAATATTGGTTTTACCTTTTACTGGAAATTGAAATGGATTGCCATTTTGGTCGTTAATGGTAAATTGGGGTGCTTGGGTATTTATAGTTAACATATATGATAAATTTAAATGTTTTTAAAAATAGGAACACTGCTACAGCTTTCTCCATAAGCGAGTGATTTTACAATAGAAGTTAGAATAGCGGTAATTTCGATATAGGCTTTTGGGCTTACATTTTTTAAACTGCAGCCTTTCAGTAAAACGCGTTGATTTTTATACAAAGAGAAATCGGATGATTTAAAATTATGAATCAAAACATCTTCTTCAAAAGTGTTTTGATGGTAATAAACTTTTGCACCAACATTTGTAAGGTAATTTGAAATCAACATATATGCCCAATATGGAATAATGGCTTGATTCGAACAATGAACAAGCACATGTTTATTTTGATAAATGTTCCAATCGATATCTTCAAGTGATTCGCGAAATGAGGTTTCTTTAAGCATTAATTCTTGAAACAAAAACGGTTTGATATCATAATGAAAAACATCCTGAGGCTTTGGAGCCCAATGGTCCATATCCAATTGAATCATGTTTTTTTTGTTAGTCGCTTCGGTCATTTTTTTTATTAAGTTTTATGCGTTGTTTTTGATCGGTAAAAAGTATTTTTTGATGTTTTGCATATGCAATAAGTGCATCGCGAACTTTAATATTTGTATAACGTTTTTTGTAGTTCTGAAAAAGGTCCATTTTGTCGCCTCCCTGAGCGACATAATCCGTTACGGCCAAATAAAAACTATCCTTATTTTTTGGAACATTCCAATAAAGTTGATTTAAACTATCTTGCCCATATTCCGAATGATAAGAAATGGGCCAACCTGAATTTCTACTAATCGTTTTAAAAAATTGTTCCATGCCAATAGAATCCAATGCAATAATAGCAATAAAATTATCGAATGGCATCAGTTCATAAATCATGCCTAGCGTTACATTTCCTTTGGGTATTTTAGGAATCCGAATCCCACCATAATTTATACTAGCTATGTCTACGTGCTCTTTTAAAACACTATCGACATACCATTTCATCGCATCACTCATCCAATAGCCCAACTGTCCTTCTGGAAGTTTTTTGATAAAATCCTTGGGACTTTCGGCCAATTTTGCGTTCATTTCTTCCTTTAACTTGGTTCGATATGGCTTCAAATAATGGTCTAATGCGGTGTCTATATTTTGAGTTGGTTTTATTTTGGTTTGTTGGCAAGCAACTTGATAAGGCTTGTAAAAACTTGTTTTACAACCTATCAATAAAACCGATAAAAAAAATATAAAAATTAAAACTTTTACTAAACGCATATCGCTACAAAAATAGTCAATTTATAAAGAGCCTCGTTAAAAATTTAGATTTTTTAAAGATTAACTTCAATCGATTAATTCGTTTTGATTGTATTTTTGCTAAAAATATTGGTTTAAACTAAGTCAACAAATATTCAATTTTCAAATATTACAAGTGATAACGTTTTTTAAAAGATTTTTAATAGTAGTAATTTTATTATATTTATTAGGATATCTTGGAGTTGTTTTATTCACAAATAATCCAATTAAATGTTACATTAAAAGTTTAATTTCACCAAATCAAAAATACAGTTATTCAAAAAAAATCGAAGTTATAAATTTCAAAAAGTTAGATTCAATATTGACAAAATCTCCGAATACAATTTTTAACTTTGTTTCCATTTATTGTCGTTTTTCGAATAATGAAATAAAATCGGGCTTAGATTTTAATAAGAGGTTTAATAAAAAAATAATTTATATTTCCTTAGATAATTCGCCTTCAATAAATGAACTTAATAATATTGTTATTAATAATTCCAATATTTCAAAAATTTATATTGTCGATGACAAATCCTTATCAGGAAGTGTTTATAATAGAAAAAGAAAAGTTTTCAATAAATTTGCGCCTTTTTATAAGGACTTTTTAGTTACTCCAATTCAAATGCATTCAGATTCTGTAGGTAAGATAAAACGGATAACTTTTGGACAGGAAATGAATTTTTCTATATAAAATCTTAAAAAAATTTAGATTTTTTAAAGATTAACTTCATTCGATTAATTCGTTTTGATTGTATTTTTGCTAAAAATATTGGTTTAAACTTATTTTTGTAAGATGAAAAAAGTCGCCTTTTTGATTTTAATTTTTTTAATCCGGTCAATAAATGTTCTTTATTCTCAAGAACTTGAGACGGTTATGAATCCAAAAAGCATCATGATTGGAGATCCCATTTCTCTAGAAATAAAGATTTCCGTAAACTCAAATCCAAGCCAAATTGTTTCAAATATTAATGAAAATAGTATTGGAACCTTTAGGATTATAGAAAATTTAGGTATGGATACCTTGTTTTCGGGAGGCCGAACGGTTTATAATTTTAAATACCAAATCACCAACTTTGAAGATAGTTTACAGTTTTTTCCGCCTCAAAAGATCGTAATTAATGCCGATACTTTTTTTACCACAAAGCAAGAAATTATGGTTTCGATGCCTAATATTGATAGCTTAAAAGACATTTTACCTATAAAACCGATTGTTCAGATTCCTTTAAGCAAAGAAGAATTGGCAAATTATCTTTTTATGAGTGTTTTTTTGATGCTTTTGGTGCTTTTAATGTTTTGGATTTATATTAAATACATTAAAAAAGAAGCTTTATTTGATAAAAATGACCGTTTAGAGCCGCCACATGTTATTGCATTGACGCAGCTAAAACAAATAGAAAATGATACGATGTGGCAACGAGGTTATGTGAAAGAATATTACGATTCGATTTCGGATACCATCCGTTTGTATATCGAAAAGCGTTTTGGAATCAAGGCTTTAGAATTAACTACGCCGCAAATTATTCAAAATGTGCAACATCTTGGATTGGAAGATGAGATATTTCAATCGTTAAAAAATATGTTGGATTTGTCGGATTTAGCCAAATTTGCCAAAGAAAACCCATCGAGCGAAAACAATAAAAAATGCTTGGAAGAAGCCTACCGATTTGTGCAATCGACGCAATCCATTCAAGATAGCAATAAAGAAATTAATGCCAATAAGGCCAAGAAATTTTATGGTCAAAATATCTATTACTATCGAAGACAAGCAGTGCATCAAAAGGTATTCAAAATTTTGATTTATGGTTTGAGCGCCACTTGGGTTTTATTAGCTTTAGTCGTTTTGTTGAGCTATACTGTGCCAATTTATCAAATATTGGTGTATTTAGCAGACTATCCAATTTTATTTTTTGGAATCATGACCTTATTAGGCATGTTGATTACGATATTGATTGCGTTAGTAAAAAGAAATTCGATGTTGTCGTTTTCGGTTTTATTTGATCACGATGCCATTTTTACAAGATCTTTTCAACAACGAAAAAAATGGATATTTAACGAAATGGAGGCTATTGAAAAAAATAAAAATGGAGACTTGGTGCTCAAAAACAAGTATAACGAACGTATAATTTTTTCTAAATATTTAGAGTATTTTGACGAAATTGAAGAACGTTTAAATTGGCACATGGCACATCAAATTATTAATTCTCAAATTGATTAATTATGTTGTTCACAATCGAATTTGCAAATCCATGGGCTTGGTTTTTGATGGTTATTCCATTTTTAATGGTATTATTCTATATTTTCTTTTACAAGAAAACCTATGCCTATACTTCGTTTTCATATTCCTCCAATCGTAAGTCAAAAGATTTAAAAGTTATATTAAAGCCATTTTTGCCTATTTTGCCTATTTTGGCAACTATTTTCTTAATTATAGCGATTGCAAGGCCACAGACGCAATGGTCTAAAAACAATACCTATACTAAAGGAATTGATATTGTATTGGCTATGGATGTCAGCACCAGTATGTTGGAACCCGATTTTAGTCCGAATCGATTGGAAGCTTCTAAAAAAGTAGCCGCTAATTTTATTAGCAAACGCCCCAACGATCGTATTGGATTGGTCGTTTTTGCAGGAGAAAGTTATACGCAATGTCCTCCTACGATAGACCATAGTATTGTGATGAAGCAGTTAAATGAAATCAAAAATGGGGTTATAGAAGATGGAACAGCTATCGGAATGGGTTTGGCTACATCGGTGCGTTCGCTGAAACAAAGTGATGCTAAAAGCAAAGTGGTGGTTTTACTTACGGATGGGGTTAATACCGCTGGAATTATTGACCCTAACACGGCTATAGAAATTGCAAAAGCATTAAAAACTAAAGTGTATTGTATTGGCGTAGGTACACCTAAAAACAATATTTTGGGGATTGATGAGCCTTTGATGCGCAGAATTGCTTCGCAAACAGGAGGCGTCTATTTTAAAGCAGGAAATAATCAGAGGCTTGAAGAAATTTATGAAGAAATCAATAAATTAGAAACGACTGAGATAGAAGTCAATAATTTGCAAAGAAAATCGGAAGCATTTTTGATATGGGCTTTGCTTGCGGGCCTAATGATGATTTTGTACTTTATAAGTAAATATACTTGGCTAAAAAGTATTAATGATTAGATATTTGTATTTTTTCAAATTTTAAACGATAAATATTTTTTGGATTTTCTGGATAAACTAACTCATGAGTTTCAAGCTCCTCATTAATAAAAATCGCACATTTTGTATTAGAAACGTGGTACAATCTGTTGTGATAAATTTTAGGAACGCCTTCTAATATTCCTAAAGCTACTTCGGGGCGTATTTTTTCGGGCGAATGGCCGTAGTCGTGCCAAACAACAATAGTATTTTCTTTTAATAAATGTTCAAATACTTTTTGAGTGTCATTTTTTACATATTCAAAAGTATGGTTCCCGTCAATAAAAATTAAATCAAATTTTTTATTTAATGCATCAAAATCAAACGTTTTTGAGTTGCCTTCTAAGTGATTGATTTTTGGATTATTTTTTGAAAAAAAGCCATGTTGGTTGGCGTAGTTTTTGTTTTTTGTTAAATTAAAAATAGTGTCTTTTGGTAAATTGAGCGTATAGCATTCTTTGGTAAATTGTGCCACATTGCAAACACTTTCTCCACGCCACGTTCCAATTTCAAAATAATGACAGTTGTTAATCTTTCGAGCTAAATTTATTAATAATGCATAGTCCGAAGGCATTGAGCCTCCATCTAATGAAGCGTAGATTTCAATAGTTTCATTTATACTTGGGCAAATGATTTCAAAATCAACAACTGGAAATCCATTTGACAGTTTGTATTTTTTAACCATTTTTTCTTTCCAAATTTGGTCGTCTTGAATAATTTTATTCAAAAGCCATGGATTTTGAACTAATGCAATAAAAATTTGCACAATTTTTTTTAATTTCGTCAACATATTAATTATTATTTTCTAAGATTTTTTCTGCACGTTTTTTTATCATCTGTCGAAGTTTTAAAGGTTTAATAACCTTAATATAATCGCCAAATCTCAAAATTTCATTAGCTAACTCATTGTTTAAGCTTACTTTTAATCGAATGGTAATTTGGTTTTTATCTTCTTGGATTATTTTTTGACTGGAATGAAGCGGAAGACTTTTAAAATAGTTTCCCATTAAAGTGTCAATTTCGAGTTCTACAATTTCAACAATATCTTCTTTAGGTTTTTGGACACCGATGAGGTTTTTAAAATAATCGGAAATCGAAAATTTACTTGGCATTTCAAATTTTCTTCCTAAAAGTTCAATAGCTTCAATTCGATCCAATCCAAAAACTCGATAGGATTGAATATCTAAATCTTTGCCCACCAAATACCATCTTCCTAAATATTCTTTAAGTCCATACGGCGCCACAATTCGGTTTTTACTGTCTTCTTGAGGTTCAAATTTTCGGTGTTTGATGAGTAAACAGTTGCAGTTTTTTATCGCATT
The DNA here is from genome assembly GCA_044368655.1 of Chitinophagales bacterium. Lineage (GTDB taxonomy): Bacteria > Bacteroidota > Bacteroidia > Chitinophagales > JADJOU01 > CHPMRC01. The sequence continues at coordinate 8,699 of JBIPPB010000037.1, forward strand.
TTGTATGTCAAAAATAAAATGACTGCCTTTTGACGTGGTTTGGTCATAGAAAATATGTTTTTCAAAATTTTCAAAATGTTTTTGATAATTTAAAAAATGAATACCTTGCGTAAAACGAAGTACTTCCTCACGAATATAATCTTCTTCAATTGAATAATAGCCATCTCTACTACAATGAATTTTTATGTTAAATACCTCTTCAATATCTCGAATTTCTCTTTGAAATGTTCTTTTTGAGAACGATAAAGCAACAGAACGGTCTCGAATTTCTTGTTCCATTGTCAAATGAGACTTGAGCTGCTCATAGGTTGCTTTTTTCCCATTGCTTAATCTTCCGATAATAGCAATATAACGCCACAAAATATTTTTGAATTTCATTTTACGTATTTTGAAACAAAGGTAATATTTTCTATTTTTAAAAACGAAAAAAAATGTCGTTTAGATAATATATAATTATTAAATATTCTTAAAAATGAACATATTTAGTAAAATACCTTTACATTTGCCGGTTTAATTATTATTTTATGAAAAAAAGCCAATTAACATTATTTACTTGGATATTATTTTTACTATCTTTTTTAAATATAAATGCCCAAACAAGCGTAAGCGGAACCATCGTTGATAAAAAAAATGGGAAGCCACTTCCTTACGCCACAATTTATTTTGAAGGTAAACGAATAGGAACAAAATCAGACGCAGATGGAAATTTTAGATTGTTTTCACCTCAATCGGAAACAATAATTTATGGTTCTTTTTTAGGATTTAAGACCGACGGATTTAAGATTAAGCCAAATGAGAATAATACAATCACCATTCGAATTGTTGAAGAATCTAAAAGGTCTAAATTAAAAGCGGAAGTAAGAAGTACTAGGAAGCTCGCTAAAGATACGCTGGCAGTAAGAATTATGCGAAATGTGATTAGAAACAAGGATAATAATAAGCCATCCGCTTACAATTCCATTCAGTATCGAAAACATAATAAATTTGAAGCTGATATTGCTAATATTGACAGCATTCAAGGAGCAAGTTTTGTTACAAAGCCTTTAAAATATATATTGGAATATCAAAGTGAAACGCCCGATGGAGAGCGTTATAGCCCGATTTTATTTAGAGAAACCTTTTTGAAAGAGTATCGTAAAGGAAAAAAATTAAAGAAAATTGTTTCTGGTGTTAAGGATACCAAAATCTTTGATAATGAGAGCATATACTCTTTGTTAGAATATGCATTTGATGATTATAATATCTATGACAATCAAGTAATTATTGCCAACAAGCCATTACCAAGCCCAGTTGCAGATTTAGCGCTTATTATTTATAGATACTATGTGGATGACAGTTCTGTAGTTGATGGTAAAAAGAATTACTTACTTTCATTTGCACCTGTAAGTAAAAATGATTTTGGTTTTACAGGAAAATTAATGGTCGAAGAAGGATCTTGGGCAATTAAAGAGGTTTTATTGGGTATTGACAAAAGAGCAAATATTAACTGGGTCAATCACTTGGAGTTAAAGCAAACGTTCTCTAAAGTAGGTCCTAGATATATCGTAACTCGCGATGAGAAAGATATTGCATTAGCGGTTTCAAAAAAATCAAAAACAGCCTATAAAGCTCGATTTAGACAAATCGAGTTAATTGATAGTATTCAAATTGATAATCCTATTGATGATTTATTTTTTGAAGGCGAGGAAACAGATTATCTACCTAATTATAGAAAAATAGATGATAATTTTGTAGCTCAAAATCGATTAGAATCACTATCCGCATTTGAAGAAGGGATATACGATCGAGCCGATTCTTTTAGAAGAACCAAGCAGTATCAAACATTAAAATATTGGACACGCGTAGTTACATCTGCATTTTTTCCAATACCACCAATAAATATGGAAGTGGGAAGATTATATCAGCTAGTGAGTTGGAATGCATACGAAGGTTATCGAATTCGTTTAGGAGCTCGAACGATGTTTGATAATTTTAAAAACCAAAATTTGTCGCTCTACACAGCATACGGAACCGAAGATAGACAGTTTAAATATGGCGTAGAATATTTTTACAATTTCCCAAAAGTAAATAGAAGGTGGAATCAACTTTATTTCTCGGCATCTCATGATTATCAAAGACTTGGAGAGTCTGACAATCTATTATATTTTGATAATATTGTTCAATCTTTGTTTAGAACCAAAGAAAATCGAATTCGAGACATAATCTTAAAAGACGACGTTAAGTTTGTTTGGACAAAAGAATGGCAAAGAGGTCTTCAAACAAGTATTGGTGGAAATCGATCTCGATTTTATGCCAATTCATTTTATCCATTTTTATTAAGAAATGAAGATGGCACTACTAAAGAGTTGGAATACATTGGAACTACAAAATTTTTAGCATCTTTACGATTTGCTCCAAAGGAACCTGTTTTTGAAAATGAATTTTATCGTAGAAGGATGAAATCGATACGTCCGGTTATTACCGTTTCGGCTCAGGTTGGTGTAAAAGGATTGTGGGAGTCGGATTACAGCTACATGCGTTTTAATACCGAATTTAAACAAATCGTACCGCTTATTATTGGAAATCTAAATTATAATCTTCAAGCAGGTTCTATTTTAGGCACGGTTCCATATATCGATTTAGTTCAGCATGGAGGTAATAGAAGTTTTTTAAATGATGAAATGCGATATATGTTGATGAATGAAGGCGAATTCGTAAGTGATGCATATGTGCAGTTGTGGGTCAATCATAATTTTAATGGATTTTTCTTAAATAAGATTCCACTTCTTAAAGCGTTGGGATGGAGAGAATTTGTTTTTGCTAAAGCGCTTACGGGCTCTATAAATCAGAGAAATCTAAATTATATTCAATTGCCAGGCACTATTGAATCCCCAGGCGCTTTATATAGTGAAGCAGGCTTCGGACTAAAAAATATATTTAAAGTTCTAGAAGTGCATTTTGTATGGAGACTCACACAACTCGACAAAGCAGAATCTAGACCTTTTGGGGTATTATTTGGAGCAAGTGTAGATTTATAATTTTAAAATAAATTATATAATTATTTAAAGACAAAAATAACGTTACGTTAAAATCTCTAAATTTTTTAAAGCGTCTTCGTCTTAAAATTCTATATATTTGCATCCAAAATCAATTTTATAAAATAAATAACATGGCTGGTACTTCAGAAATTCGAAAAGGATTGTGTATTGTAAAAAACAATGAATTATGGGTTGTTGTAGAATTTTTACATGTTAAACCTGGAAAAGGTTCCGCGTTTGTAAGAACCAAACTTAAAAATATTAAAAACGGTAAAGTCGTTGAAGAAAATATTCCTGCAGGCCATAATATCGAAACAGCAAGAGTAGAACGTCGTAAATTTCAGTTTTTATATAAAGATGAAATGGGTTATCATTTTATGAACAATGAAAACTATGAACAAGTAACTATTGATGGCGCGATGATTAATAATCCGCAATTATTAAAAGATGGTCAAGATGTAGAAATGCTACTTCACTCCGAAACAGAACAAACACTTACCGTAGATTTGCCAAATAACGTAGTCTTACAAGTAACTTACACAGAGCCAGCAGTAGCAGGAAATACCGCTACAAATGCTACGAAATCGGCAACCGTAGAAACCGGAGCGACGGTTCAAGTGCCACTTTTTGTAAATGAAAATGATTTTATTAAAATTAATACCGAAACATGTTCTTATATGGAGCGTGTTAAACAATAATATTCATTAAAAAACTATTCAATTTAATATTATGACTTTTAAAGAAATACAAGAACTTGTTAGAATTTTTAGTAAAGCCGGAATAGGTGAACTTAGTGTAGAGCAAGATAATTTTAAAATTAAACTTAAGAGTATTGAAGGAACGGTAAAAATGGTTCCTCAAATGGCTGCTCCAATGATGGCACCTCAAGTTATTTCTGCAGCGCCAGTTAATAATGCGGTTGAAACTTCAACGGCAGAAGCTCCAGCAAAATCAAACGACTCTAAGTCCCCTTCAGGTAATCAAATCGTGATTAAAGCACCTATGATTGGTACTTTTTATCGTTCAGGAGGCCCTGATAAAGAACCATTTGTAAAAGTTGGAGATCGTATTGAGCCAGGTCAATCTATCTGTATCATCGAAGCTATGAAATTATTTAATGAAATCGAAAGTGAAGTTTCAGGCACAATCGTTAAAGTATTGGTAAATGATTCTACACCTGTAGAATATGATCAGCCTTTATTTATTATAGAGCCTTAATCTGCTTTTTTCTTTATTCAAAATAGACGGCGCTTTTATAACAAAGCAATGTAATATTTTCTAAATAATAAAATATGTTTAAAAAAATATTAATAGCGAATCGTGGAGAAATCGCTTTAAGAGTAATTAGAACAGCTCGTGAAATGGGCATTAAAACGGTTGCCGTATATTCTAGTGCAGATAAAGACAGTCTTCATGTTCGATTTGCCGACGAAGCTGTTTGTATCGGACCACCCGAAAGTAGTAAATCGTACTTAAATATTCCAAATATCATTTCGGCAATTGAATTAACAGGCGCGGACGCCGTCCATCCTGGTTATGGATTTTTAGCAGAAAATGCCAAGTTTGCCGAATTGTGTCAACAATATAAAGTGAAATTTATCGGCCCAACACCCGAGCAAATGCGTTTGATGGGCGATAAAATTACGGCAAAAGAAACGATGATAAGAGCCGGAGTTCCAGTTGTTCCTGGGTCAGATGGATTGGTTGAAAATGTAGTAGATGGCAAGCAGATTGCGGCTAAAATTGGATATCCTGTAATTATTAAAGCTACTGCAGGTGGTGGAGGAAAAGGTATGCGTGTCGTTTGGAATGATGAAGAATTTGAAAAGAATTTTGATAATGCTACTATGGAAGCGCTAGCCGCTTTCGGAAATGGAGGTTGTTATATTGAAAAATTTGTGGAAGAACCACGTCATATCGAAATTCAAGTGGCTGGCGATCAATACGGAAATGTAACACATTTATCGGAAAGAGATTGTTCTATCCAAAGAAGACATCAAAAATTAGTTGAAGAGTGTCCTTCACCATTTTTAGATGAAGCATTAAGAAAAAAAATGGGTGATGCGGCCAAAAAAGCGGCTGCCTTTATCAATTATGAAGGTATGGGAACTATCGAATTTTTGGTAGATAAGCATAAGAATTTCTATTTTATGGAAATGAATACGCGTATTCAAGTGGAGCACACAGTAACGGAAGAAGTTATGGATTTTGACTTAATCCAAGAGCAAATATTAATTGCAGCAGGCGAGAAAATTACCAAATTTGAATATTTTCCACCTGAAAGAGGCGTTCATGCAATTGAGTGCCGAATCAATGCGGAAAACGTATTGAGAGATTTTGCACCCAATCCAGGAAAAATTACAGATTTTCATACACCAAAAGGTTTTGGAGTTCGTGTAGATACATTAGCATACTCTGGATATACGGTTCAGCCTTATTATGATAGTATGATTGCCAAATTAATTTGCCGAAGTCATTCGAGAGAAGAAGCCATCGCAAAAATGCAACGGGCTTTAGAAGAGTTTGTGGTTGAAGGTATTCAAACAACGATTCCGTTTCATAAAGAACTTATGAAAAATGAAGATTTTAGAAAAGGTAATTTTGATACCGGTTTCTTAGCAAAATGGGATTATGTTTCTGAAATTAAGAAAAACACGAAATAATGAGTTGGTTATTTCTTAATCAAATAGATCAAATAGATTCGCTTATAGATATCGATAGCTTTGATCAAACAATTGTATTTTTCAAACATAGTACCATTTGCCCAATTAGCGATATTAGTTTTAAAAAAATGGAGGCCGCTTTAGATGATTTTAGTAGAAAATCTAAAGTCTATTTAATTAAAGTAATAGAAGAAAGACCTTTTTCTAATTATATTGCAGAGAAATTAGATGTAACGCATCAAAGTCCTCAAATTTTGGTTGTTAAAGAGGGTAAATGTATTTTTTCGGAAAGCCATTTACAAATACAACCTCAAGAAATTTTTAATTTATTATAATTTAATCCATACATGTCAAATCATCAAGAGATAATAAACAAAATATGGGATGATCGTAGTTTGCTTGAAACCAATAAGCATATTGTTCTTGAAGTAGTTGATTTAATTGATAAGGGAACGCTTCGAGTAGCTGAATTGGTTCATGAAGAATGGATTGTAAACGACTGGGCAAAAAAAGCAATCTTGCTTTATTTTGGTATCATGCAGTTAAAATATATGCCTATTTCGGATGATATTACGTTTTATGACAAGATTCCTTTGAAAAAAGATTTTGAGTCTATGGGAGTTCGTTCGGTTCCTTTAGCTATAGCTCGTTATGGAAGTTTTATGGGAAAAGGTGTAGTTTTAATGCCGAGTTATGTAAATATTGGAGCTTATGTTGGTGAAGGCACTATGGTGGATACATGGGCAACGGTTGGGAGCTGTGCTCAAATTGGTAAGCATGTTCATTTGAGTGGAGGCGTTGGAATTGGTGGGGTATTAGAGCCGCCACAAGCCGCACCCGTAATTATTGAAGATGGTGCTTTTATTGGTAGCCGTTGTATAGTAGTAGAAGGTGTCCGAATTGGAAAAGAAGCCGTTTTGGGTGCCAATGTTGTACTTACCGCTTCAACTAAAATAATTGACGTAAGTCAAAATCCTCCCGTTTCATACAAAGGATTTGTTCCTTCAAGAAGTGTTGTGATCCCTGGTTCTATTCCAAAAGAATTTCCGGGAGGCACTTATCATGTTCCATGTGCTTTAATTATTGGAAAACGCTCTGAAAGTACCGATTTAAAAACCTCATTAAACAATGCGCTTAGAGATTTTGGGGTAAGTGTTTAAAAATTTATAATTAAAATTTCTATAAAATGAAAATACTAAATACCCTTTTATTTGCTTTATTTATTTCTACATTTTTTGCGCAAATCAAAACACCAGCCGCAAGTCCAAAAGGAATGTTTACTCAAACTGTTGGTTTAACGGATATCGAAGTAGAATATTCAAGGCCTAGCGCTAAAGGACGTGTTGTTTTTGGTGATGTTGTTCCTTATAATAAAATGTGGCGTACCGGAGCAAACGCAAATTCTACCATTCAGTTTTCGAGTGATGTAAAATTAAATGGTCAATCTATTTTAAAAGGAAAATATGCAATTTTTACCATTCCAAATCCTAATGAATGGTCAATTATTTTATATAAAACACACAACCATAGAGGGACTCCTCAGCCTTTTTTAGATTCATTAGTGGCTTTAAAATTGTATGTGACTCCAGAAAAGCTACCAAGTCATGTTGAAACATTTACTATTCAGATGGATTCAATAGAAATGCAGTATGCTAATTTAAACTTGATGTGGGAAAAAACATTAATTCCAATAAAGATGGAAGTTCCTACGAATCAATTAGCAACAGAAAATATCAAAACAGTAATGTCGGGTCCGTTGTATTCCGATTATTATGCAGCTGCGCAATATTTTTTCCAAACAAAAACGGAAACTAAATTAGCTTTGAGTTATATTGATAAGGCGATTCAGCTAAAAGCTACTGAAATTCCATTTTGGTATACAAGATTACAATCTGAACTTCAAGCGTTGAATGGAGATTATAAATCGGCAATCAAAACGGCTAAAGTTTCTTTAGAAGCCGCTCAAAAAGCAAATAATCTTGATTATGTAAAAATGAATCAAAATAATATTGAAAAATGGAGTTCAGGCAAGAAATAAGGGATTTGTTATCTTAAAAATATTCATAATAAATTCTTTTTTTTAAAATAAAAAAGTGTATTTTCGCACGCTAATATAAATTTATACATTTAATAAATTATTCTAAACATGAGACAAGGACAAGGACTTATTAAATTTGTAGCCATCGCCATGGTTATCATTTGTATTTACCAATTATCATTTACATTGGTAGGTATGATGTTTAATAAAGCAGAAAATGAGTATGTAAGTACCCAAATTAAAAATTCAGGCGCGAATCTAGATGCAAGTGAAAAAAGATTTAAAGAAAATGAATATCGTACATTATTTAGAGATTCATTTACAGAAAAGCCTTTTTTAGATCTATTTTTAGTTTCTTACGACTTTAAAAATATTACAAAAAATCAAATCAAATTAGGTTTGGACCTTAAAGGAGGGATGAGTTTTGTTTTAGCGGTTAATCAAGAAGATGTTTTAAAAGCACTTTCTAATAATTCTAAAGATGTAAACTTTAATAAAGCATTAGCAGAAGCTACTAAAATGCAACAAAATTCTCAAAATGATTATTTAAGTTTATTTTTAGAGGCATATAATCAAATAGATGCAAATGCTAAACTTGCAAATGTATTTTTAGGAAATAGTAAATATCAAGGCAAAATAAACGCCAATGATAATAACCAAAAAGTTATTGAAGCTATTAAACCCGATGTTAATTCTGCAATTTTTAATACTTATAATGTTTTACAAACTCGTATTAATCAATATGGATTGTCAGAGCCTGTAATTACACTTCAAGAAGGGGCTGGCCGAATTATAGTTGAGTTGCCTGGTGCGGATGATTTACCACGTATCAAAAAGTTATTAGAAACATCGGCTAAGTTAGAATTTTGGCAAACTTATGAAAATGCTGAAATAGTTCAAGATCTCGTTAAAGCTAACGAAAGTTTAAAAGGTGCTTTAGCGCTTTCAAAGAGTGCGAATACAAAAGTAGCAGATAGTACTTCAAATGACACAACAGCGGCTTCAGCACTTTTAGGCAATGTATCTAATAAATCTAAAGATTCTTCTAATAAAAATTCAAATCCGCTTTTTGAGCTTTTGCAATTAAATGTAAATCAGCAAAGTGGCGCTCCAGAGCAAGGTCCAATTATTGGATATGCCCAAGCCAAAAATATGAAAAAAATTGAGGAGTATTTAGCAATGGAAGCCGTTAAAAAAGATTTCAAAGCAGATGTTCGTTTTTTATGGGAAGCTAAACCGGTAGAAGAAAATAGTAAAGTTTATAGATTATATGCCGTAAAAGCTTCAACCGAAAATGCACCTCTTACAGGAGAATCTATTGTAAGTTCTCAAAGACAGTCGGATCAATTTGGAAAGCCAAGTATTGGTATGACCATGAATGCTCAAGGAGCTAATATTTGGCAAACAATGACACGTAATGCGGCTAATGAAGGTAATAAATCAATAGCTATTGTTTTAGATAATCGTGTTTATTCGGCACCAAGAGTACAAAATGAAATTGCGGGTGGTCAAAGTTCTATCACAGGTCAGTTTTCGGTTGAAGAAGCGAATGACTTATCAAATATCTTAAACTCAGGAAAAATTGATGCTCCAGCAAAAATTATACAAGAAGAAGTTGTAGGCCCAAGCTTAGGTAAAGAAACCATCAAATCTGGAGTAATTTCTTTATTTGTAGGATTACTTACGATTCTAGGTTTTATGATGTTTGCGTATCGAGCACCAGGAGGAATTGCAAACGTATCATTATTAATTAATTTATTTTTCTTATTAGGTGTTTTAGCTTCAAGAGAAGCGGTGCTTACTTTGCCAGGTATTGCAGGTATCGTTTTAATTATAGGAGCTGCTGTTGATGCCAATGTTCTTATTTTTGAACGTATAAAAGAAGAGCTTAGCCATGGTAAAAATTATTTAGATGCCGTAGTTACAGGTTTTAAAAATACGTATGCAGCTATTTTAGATGCGAATATCAC
>JBIPPB010000038.1:0-18341 GCA_044368655.1 Chitinophagales bacterium
AGGTTTAACTCAAGTTATCGACCACGTTAAAACGGAATTGATGCCTAATTTTGATTTTGATGCTTTTAATCACGATCAAGAATTTGAAGGAGATGAGCAAGAAAATAATGGGTAAGTAGTGATTTTTTAAGTCATTTACACAAAATAATTTCAAGGCCATTTCTATTATTAGGAATGGCCATTTTTAATTTTTACAATATCAATATCATGCAACATTTTGGAATCATTGGAGGCGGATTTAGTGGAATTGTTCTCGCTATTCAATTGATTGAGCAGAGCCAACAGTCCATAGAAATTTCGATTTTTGAAGAAAAAGCACTTTTTTGTAAAGGAATCGCTTACACGCCGTATTCAAAAAAACATATTTTAAATGTGCCTGCTGCCAAAATGAGTGCATTTCCTGATAGACCAAACCATTATTTGGATTGGCTTATGGAGGATCCCGAATACAAAACATTACCAAAAGATTGGGTGGGTGCGTCATTTACTCCAAGATATTTATATGGTGCTTATCTTGAGCATCTTTGGGAAAGCTATAATGTATTAGCTGAAACAAAAAACATTAAAATAAATACCTATTTTGAATTGGTAAGCAAAATCGATTACAAAAACAATGTTGCAACAATTCAAACAGAAAAAGGAAATGAAATCAAAGTAGACCAATGTATTATAGCTACTGGAAATATGCTTCCAAGCAATCCAAATGTTGCAGATTCCAATATTTTAAAGAGTCCATTATATTTCCAAAATCCTTGGCAAGAAAATTCAGTTAAAAATATTAATCAAGATTTACCCATATTAATCATTGGAAATGGATTAACAATGGTTGATACTGTAATTGGGCTTCTTGAAAATCAGTTTGAAAATAAAATCTATACGATTTCACCAAATGGATTCAATATTCTGCCTCATCGCCACAATGGTATGCAATACACGCAGTTTATTGAAGAATATCGCGAAGATATGAATTTAAAAGACTTGGTGCATTTATTTAGAAAACATATCAAACAAGTCCGAAGCCTTGGTGTGAGCGCCGAGCCAATTATTGATAGTTTTAGACCTTACACTCAGAAGGTTTGGCAACGATTTTCGGATTCCGAAAAATCTTTTTTTATGCGAAAATTAAGACATGCTTGGGGCGTAGCTAGACATCGAATTCCGTTGCATATTCATGATAAATTACAAAAACTACAGATTGACTTAAAGTTAAAAATGTTTTCTGGACGTATCTCTGGGTTGTCTTTAACGCATACAGAAAACGCATTTGATGTAAAATTTTATAATAAAAAAACAAAAAAAGAAGAACAAATCACCGTAGGTCGAATTATTAATTGTACGGGTCCAGACAGTAATTTGGACTTCGCCGCACCGCATTTTTTATATGACTTAAAAACGCAAGGTGTCATTACTCAAGACTTTCTAAAATTGGGTATCGAGGCCTCTCCTATTTCTTTTGAAACAATAAACCAACGTGGTGAAATAAATACAAATTTGTATGTTATTGGTTCGCATTTAAAAGGTAAATTATGGGAAAGTACCGCGGTCAACGAACTAAGAACGCAGGCAAAACTACTTGCAGAAAAATTATTACAAAATTAATACTTAAATCTCATTAAATAAAAATAAAACTTAAAAAATATGACTGAATTTATTGTACCTTTAGTTTCATTAATTTTACTTGAAGTAATTTTAGGTATAGATAATATTATTTTCATTTCTATATTATCAGATAAATTGCCAGACGATCAAAGAAACAAATTGAGATATTGGGGAATGGGCTTAGCCATGATTATGCGACTTGTTTTACTAACAGCTATTGCTTGGATTTTAAGACTTGACAATACATTATTTACAATTAACAACATAGGTTTTTCTGGCAAAGGTTTGATTTTAATTAGTGGTGGGCTTTTCTTAATTTATAAAAGTACGAAAGAAATCAATCATAAAACAGAAGTTTCGATGAACGATGAAGGTCCTGATGTACCTAAAAAAAGTAGTTTTAAAAGATTACTTTCAGAAGTTATAATTTTAGATATTGTGTTTTCAATAGATTCGATAATTACTGCCGTAGGAATGGTTAAGGAACTTTGGATTATGTATACTGCCGTAGTGATTACGGTGATTATTATGCTATTTGCATCTAAACCTATCAGTGATTTCATTAGAAAACATCCTTCTTTTAAAATCCTAGCGTTATGCTTTTTAATGATGATTGGAGTAGCTTTGATTGCCGAAGGATTTCACATAGAAATTCCAAAAGGATATATTTATTTTTCAATGGCATTTGCATTTATTGTAAATATTATTCAAATGAAAGTTTTAAATGAAAATACTAAAAAGCCTTAGTTTTCTTTTTTTTTCAATTCCATTATTTCTTAAAAGTCAAAATGAAGTCCTTGGTACTTGGAATATTTTGAATGTAAGATATGCTTTGAATCCTAAAGTGAGTATTTTTGGAGAGGGACAAATTCGTTCTCTCAACTTCTATAATCATTTTCATTATTATGAATTTAAAGGAGGTTTTCAATATCAACTAAACCCCAATTTAAATATTGGAATGGCTGGTGGATCTTATCAAACTTTTAAGGAGGGCGGTAACTTTGAATTGCCAAAAAATAATAATGAATTTCGACTATGGCCACAAATTATCTTAAGTCAGCAAATTTCTAAATTAAAAATTGAACATCGATATCGCGCTGAATTTCGTTTTACAACAAATGGATTCAGAAATCGCTTTAGATACCGTCTTGGATTTTCTTACCCTGTAATTCAAAAGAATAAATTAAATACTTCTATTTATCTAAATAATGAGATTTTCTTTACCGATAATGAACCCTATTTTGAACGAAACAGAATTGCTTTTGGTATTCAACATATGATTTCAAAAAAGTCAACTATTTTAATTGGATACTTGCATCAATTTGATTACAAAATCAATGATGAAACCGGACGCGATTTTATTCAAATTGGATATTTTTTGAATTTGTCAAATCCAAAACTCAATTAATACTTTCGAATCAATTTATATTGAAATGTTTTATTATTTTTACCATTTAAATTTATAAATATTTCATCTTTATTTATAAATTGATATGAGATGCGCTGCGGAAAATCATGGTTTAAATTTTCAAAAATCAGTGTTGAATCATTTTTAATACATTGAAAGGCAATCGTTTTTCCAGAATTAGCTCCAATTACGGAAGCTTCATAAATAATTTGATTTTCCAAAATTCTAATTTCTAAATATTCGGAAACGATCATTTGATTATTTTTAAAATAATAAGAAAAACCTTTTAATTTATTGGAATCCATTTGATCCCAATGCTCAAAAGATTCATTATCTATTGTTTTCCAAGTTCCTTTAAGTAAATCTATTTTAGACTGAGCCGACACATTAGAAATTACAATACAAAGAAGAAAAATATATTTAATCATAATAACAAATATAATAAACTAATTTATAAGTAAGATTGGAATAATTTGTAATTTTGCAAAATATGAACAAATTCATCCCTTTTATTTTATTTTTTTCTACAATTTATACGTTACATTCTCAGAATAAAGACACTTCAAAAATACATTTTGAGTTTTATGGAGATTTGTATTATTCATTTGATTTTTCAAATCCTTCGAATCATGAAAAACCAAATTTTATATACAATCACAAACGCCATAATGAATTAAACGTTAATTTAATTACAATAAAATCTAGTTACGAATCAAAAGATATTAGAGCAAATCTTTCATTAATGGCTGGAAATTATGCACAATATAATTTAGCTAACGAACCTGTTTGGGCTCAATTCATTAATGAAGCAAATGTAGGTTTACGATTATCAAAAAACAAAGAATTATGGCTTGAGGCCGGTATATTTAATTCTCATATAGGATTTGAAAGTATGTTTAGCATGGATTGTTGGACATTAACAAGAAGTATTTTAGCGGAAAACTCTCCTTATTTTGAAAGTGGAGTCAAATTAAACTATACCACTGCCAACAAAAAGTACTTTTTAAGCTTTATGTATTTAAATGGATGGCAAAATATTCAAAAAGAACTACAAAACCAAAGCCCTTCATTTGGAGCACAAATTCGATATACACCTAATGATAAATTGATTTTAAATTATAGTAATTTTATTGGTAGTACTTCAAATGCATTCCGTAATTTTCACAATACGTATTTACAATATCAAATCCATCAAAGAACAGGCATTATAGTAGGATTTGACTTTGGAATGGATTATTTTAATCAAAAAGATGAAACCAAATTATGGTATGCCCCAATTATTATTCTGAAACAAAATATAAATAAAAATTTTGATATATCTTTTAGATCTGAGTATTACAATGACCCCAAAAATGCCATTATAAATCCGGAATCTAATAATGGATTTGAAATATTTGGAGTTTCATCAAATATTGATTATAAAGGTTTAAAAAAATCAATTATACGATTTGAAGTTAAATATTTAAAAACGAATAATACATTATTTGATAATCTTTCAAATTCAAATTTATCTTTTACTTCAAATATTTGTGTTCGGCTTTAATGTGTTAATTCTTTATGTTCATTTGTAATTAAATCAAAATAAATGGTATACTTTTTTTGATTTAAATATTGTAATTCATCACAATTCGTATTCCAAGTCCATGTTAAGAATACTTTTTTATTTTTAAGTTCATAATTTAAAGAATAATTATTTTTTTTCCTTGGACAACTCGCCTTAATTTGGTGTTTTTTAACTTCAATCATAGATAACCATTGGTTATATTCTTTTTTTAAAATCAAATTTTGAAATAAAAAATAATATAATTTTTGAGAGTTGTAACTGGTAAAATTAGGAAATTGATTGGACAATGAATCGCTATTTATTTTATAGTATTTGTATTTAAGATTCGTAAAGCCTAATATTGGTTTTGCAAAATAGGTAAAAACGGAATCTTGATAGATCAATTTTAAGTTTAAGTCTATTTTTGACATATTTTTATTTGCATTCCATAAGATGAAAAAATCATAAATTCCAATTTGTTTAATATTTTCAACACCAATACCTTTTTGTATATCATTATAAGCCAATTTAGCTTTTGAATTATTACAAGAAGTTATTTCTAATATTACAATTGAAACGAAAAGAAATAGGCTAATATTTTTAATTCGCATATTTAAACATCAAACATTTTACCAATCTTTTGCATTTCCAAAGCCTCTTTTATTTCATCGAGAATTAATGGATCATCTATAGTAGAAGGAATTGTAAATTCAATGGCATCCGCTAACATTCTTAGATTTTTCCTTAAAATTTTTCCACTTCTTGTTTTAGGAAGCCGTTTTACAACGACTGTATTTCTATAAAAAGCAACTGCACCAATATAGCTTCTTATCTTTTGAATTGTTTCTTCCTGAATTTGTTCTAAACTTTTTTCTACTTGATCTTTTAAAACAACAAAACCAATAGGTCTTTGGCCTCTTAACGCATCATCGATTCCAACTACAGCACATTCCGCAATATCAGTATGTGAAGCCAAAATTTCTTCCATTTCTCCGGTACTTAGTCGGTGTCCTGCCACATTAATGACATCATCAATTCGACCCATGATATAAAAATAACCCTCTTCATCAAAATATCCGCCATCTCCAGCAAGATAATAACCCTCAAACTTAGACAAATAGGATTGATGAAAACCATGAGGTTGATTCCATAATGCAATTAAACAGCCAGGTGGCAAAGGAAGTTTAATCGCTACAAAACCTTCTTGATGGGCATTTAAAACGTTTCCTTCTTCATCTAAAATTTGAACATCAAAGCCCGAAACTGGATAGTTAGAGGAACCGGCTTTAGGATTTGGCGAGGTTGGATTCGACATTTCTAGTGCCAACATTGGCCATCCACTTTCCGTTTGCCACCAATGATCGATTACCGGAATTTGAAGCCTACTTTTTGCCCAATCAAATGTGGCAGGATCACAGCGTTCTCCAGCTAAAAAAAGATATCTTAAGTTTGATAAATCATATTTATTTAAAAATACACCCTCAAAATCTTCTTTTTTTATAGCCCGAATTGCCGTTGGAGCCGTAAACATGGTTTTCACTTGGTGTTGGTGACAAACACGCCAAAAAGTACCTGCATCGGGAGTTCGAATGGGCTTTCCTTCAAAAAGTACAGTCGTACATCCTTGAAGTAAAGGTCCGTAAACAATATAACTATGTCCTACAACCCAACCGACATCACTCGCTGCCCAAAAAACTTCTCCGGCATGGGTATTATAAATATGATCCATAGTATATTTCAAAGCCGTTGCATATCCACCGGTATCTCTTACAATTCCCTTTGGTTTTCCTGTGGTTCCACTTGTATACAAAATATATAATGGGTGCGTTGAAGACAACCATTCTACCGACGCAGTATACTTTTTACCAACCTCTAAAACATAATTTAAATCTATTTTATTGTTTAATACAACATTTTTAACATCTCTATGGTATATTAAGCAATTTTGAGGTTTATGATTTGATAAATTTATTGCTTCATCCAACAAAGGTTTGTAAAATATTTTTTTATCAAACTCGATACCAAAATCCGCACTAATAATCATTTTTGGCTTTGCATCTTCTATTCTTAAAGCCAACTCATTTGGAGCAAAACCACCAAATACAACACTATGAATAATTCCCAGTCGAGCACAAGCCAACATTGAAAAAACAGCTTGAGGAATCATAGGCATATAAATAATGCATGTATCTCCTTTTCGAAGCCCTCTATGATGTAAAACCCCGGCTAAATTTTCAACTTCTTCTTTTAAGTCAATATATGATATTTTTTGTATAGTATTTGTTACAGGTGAATCATAGATAATAGCGGTTTGATCACCTCTTCCCTGCTCTATCTGAGCATCGATACATAAATAAGACATATTGGTTAAACCGTCTGAAAACCAATCATAAGCGTTGTCGTCTTTTGAGTTTAATATCGTTTCAGGAAATTTTTTCCAAAACAATTTAGAAGCTTGCTGTTTCCAAAAATCCGATTTATTCTCAATACTATTTTTATAATCCGTTGAGTAATGCATACATTTTATTTAAACAAGTCGCTAAGGTAAAAGAATAAAAATACCTTTTTGTCTTATTTGTGTAAAAAAAGTATAGTTGAATAAAAATAATGATATTAACTTAATTTAATTTACCTCAACTTCTGAAATATAAAATTTGATATTATAGTATTGAATAAACCAATCATATTTATCACGTATTAGGTTTGATAGTGCTGTTTGATAGTTTCTTTTGGAGTTGTTGTATTCGTTAGCACCTATACGACCCACTTCAAAGCGGATTCGGTCATTTTTTAGATTAATTTCTTGGTCTTTAAGTTGCGCATCCGAAGATTTATATTTTAAATAAGCCGCCGATAAATTATTGTATGATTGCGTTAAAATTCTTTTAACATTTTGAATTTCTATTTGTTTGTTTATTTTCGCAATTTCAATAGCCACATTTGCTTGTTTTGCTCTATTTCTTACACTGAATTGATTGAAAATTGGCACATTTGCGGTTAATTGAATTTGTTTATTCAAATTATTATCAATCTGCTCTTGAAAGTTTAAAAAACGATTAAACGTTGAATATGTGGTACCGGTTCCAAAATTTAAATTTAACTTTGGATAATATTCAGATTTTATTAACGATTTGTTTGTTTTAGCCCTTGCAATTTCTTGTTCACGAGTATTTAAAATAGGGAAATTCTTTTCCGCTTTTGTATATAAATCTTCAATATCTCGGATGAATGAAAACGGAATAAATTCTTTATTTTTAAGTTGGAAAGACGAGTCGTAATTCATGATAAATTTCAATTCCAGTAAATTTTGTTCCCATTGATTTTTCAAATTAAGTGCATTCCATCTTTCCGATTCCAGTTGTGCCGATATTTTATACTTTTCATTTTTTGCTAACTGCCCCTTTTCAATTCTCAAAATAGTGTTTTTTAAAATTTCCTCACTGGTTGTAATTTGATGCTCTGACAATAAAAACAATTCTTGAAAATACAAAGATTGAATATATCTTGAAAAAAGTTCTAGGGTTAAATCGTTGATTGCTTTTTGTTGATTATACATTTGAATACTCAACTCTTGTTTTTGAAGTTTTAGTTGTAAGATATCAGCACCTCCATTAAAAACATTTAAATTTACATTTAAACCGATATTATAAGCGGCAAATTGTTGATTTGCAAACGTATTTGTAAACGGGTCGATTCCTCTACCCCAGTTATTTGTAGTTGATAAAAATCCATTTGCCGTAGGCAAAAAACGATGTTTCGCATTTTTCACACCAATTTTATTGGTTTCAGCTTCCCATTTTACTCTTTTTATTTGTAAATTATTATCTAAAGCAATTTTACGGCAGGTTTCAAAATCTAAAATTTGCTGCGCATTTAGATTAAAATACAAACAAAAAATTATATATATATTAAATAATCTTACCATCTTTAATTTCGATTTGAGTATTGCAAATTTTGGCGATTTCAGGCTCATGCGTTACAATTAATACCGTTTTTCCTTCTTTATTGATGTCTAACAATAAATTCATAATATCTTGACTCGTTTTGGTATCGAGCGCACCTGTGGGTTCATCCGCCAATATTAAGTCGGCATTGGTTACTAGCGCGCGCGCGATAGCAACTCTTTGTTTTTGTCCACCCGAAAGTTCATTAGGAAGATGATTAACACGATCGCCCAATCCTACTTTTTCAAGCATTTCTTGCGCCTCTATTTTTTGTGTATTTTTATCAATTCCACGATATTGCATCGGTAACATCACATTTTCTAAAGCTGTTTTTGTACCAATTAAGTGAAAGGTTTGAAATACAAATCCAATAAATTGATTGCGATACGCAGCGGCTTGCGTTTCGTTTAAATCTTTGATTAAATGCCCAGCAAAATGATAACTGCCTCGGTCGTAATTATCGAGCATCCCAATTATATTTAGCAATGTAGATTTACCACTTCCTGATTTTCCGATTATAGAAACTAAGTCTCCTTTTTGAATATCAATCGAAACATCTTTAAGCACTTCGACTTCTTTCGTTCCGAGTTGATAGCTTTTATATAAATTTTGAATTGAAATCAACATCTTACTCCGAATCTTTTAAAATCACTTGATCTTTTTTAGATAACCCACCTAATATCTGAATGAATTTTCCATCAGAAAGTCCTAATTTAACAAATTTCTTTTTTGAATCTTTAGCACTTCCCGTCCAAACAAAAGCGGAATCACTGCTGTATTGAACATATTTTTCTTCAATCGATAAAACATTTGAAACTTGCTCTAATGTAATTTGTGCAGTAGCGGAATAACCCGAACGCATTTGTGCTAAATCATTAGGCACTAAATAGAGTTTTGCTTCAATGTCAAATTTAGTAATTCCACCCACATCAATGCCTTTTGGAGCAATTTTTGTAATCTGAGCTTCAAATTTTTTATTTTTTAGTGCCGTAATTTTAATATCTAGTTTTTTTCCTAAAACAATACGACTCATTTCATTTTCATTTACTTGACCTTTAAAAATAAATTCGTCCGTATTTGCAATCGTTGCAATCGTAGTTCCTTCATTAAACGTATTTCTATTAATGACACTTCCTCCTACTTTTACTGGAATTTCCAAAACAACACCATTAGTGGTGCTATAAACAATATTTGATACGAAATCTGAAGCATTAGCATAACCTTGATTTACGATTTTTTTGAAATTATTTGCTGCAATGAGTTCATTTTTGGCTACTTGATATTCTTGAAGACTGGCTTCATATTCTTGTTTTGAAATAACATCTTGATTAAATAAATCTTTATTTCTTTTAAAAGCGGCTTCAATTCTGGCTAATTGTGATTTTGCATTGGCAATCTGTCGATCCGCATCCTGATTACTTCGAGGATCTGGCAAAATCTTTAAACGAGCTATAGGCGTTCGAGACTTTACATAATCTCCTGTTTTTACAAAAATTTCTTCGATAATTCCACCAAGTTCTGTTTTGATATTCACTTCTTGGCTACTTGAAATTTTACCTGAAATCAAAAGATTTTGAGAAATCGTTCGATTGGAAATCTTAGCAAATTCTTCAACTTCTTTTTCATCTGAATTATTATTAAATATTGCAATTACTACGATAATAATGATTGACAAAAAAATCCAAAACCATTTATTTTTAATATATTTCATAAATTTTATAATGTTTGATAACTATAAGAAATTAAATATTCCATTTTAATTTTTGACTAACTTTCTTGATTAAGCGCCCATACTGGTTTTATATTCGCGGCTTTTCTTGCTGGCATAATTCCTGCAATGACTCCGGACACAATTAAGATTAAAAATGCGGTAATAATAATGGGAATATTAAAACCGACACCACGAATTAAATCACCTTCGGATGACATTTTTTGAATAGCAAAATTGAGAAGGAAAATAACAATTGCACCTGCAAAAATACCGACCATGCCTGCAATCGTTGTTAAAACTACAGATTCGGAAAGAATCATTTTTAGTATATCGCGAGGCGAAGCTCCAATTGCTTTTCGAATTCCTATTTCTCGTGTTCGTTCATTGATATTGACATACATGATATTTCCAATACTGATAATACCTGTGAGCAAAATACAAAAACCAATAAACCATACAAAAATTTTAACACCACCAAATAATGCTTGAAATTGCGAAACCTGCTCGGACAAATTGTAAGTAAAAAGTGCTTTAGAATCCTCTGGGTCAAAACCATACAATTGAGCCACATAGTTTTTGAATTGTTTGTCAAACTTTGGACCATCTACATTTTTATGAAGACTCATCATAAAATTAGGCAAAGCCTCTTCATTATATAAACTTTTGAAATATGGATAGGTAATAAAAATTGAATTACGACTGCTTCCATCGAACATAGTAACCGTTTTAGCTACTCCGACGACTTGAAAAAATGTTCCGCCAACATTAATAAATTCACCAATAACATTTTTTTTCTTCTTAAATAAAACCTCTTCATTGGACTCCATGATGATACAAACAGGTTTTAAATCATTAAAATCAGATGCATTAAAATAACGGCCTTTAGAAAGTTTTAATTTTTTGATTTCAAAATATTGCTGAGAAACGCCTTTAAGGCTATTCATACTATTATTTTCTTGATACTGGGTCAACATACCTTGTGGGCTGTTTGATTCAGGGGAAATATATTGAATCTCTGAAAATCGTCTTTGGAATCGTTCTAACAATTCCAAATCAAAACCTATCGATTTACCTGCTTTTCTTCCTTGATAATCGAGCGACGTTTCGCCACCCCAAACCCAAATAGTATTATCGGCATAGCCGTTAAAGATTTTGAAAATCCCCTTTTGAAAACTTTCACCAAAACCCATCATCAACATCAAAATAAAAATACCCCAAGCCACGCCGAACCCCGTAAGCGCATTTCTTAGCTTATGCTGACGAATGGATGTAAGGATTTCTTTGAGAGGCATATTAGATAGTATTATTTTTTTCTTGTAGCAAAAATAGCTATAAAACAAGCAATAAGCCCAAAAAAGATGCTAAAATAGATGGTTACTAATGATATAGGAGTTGTTTTAATTTCTTCTATTGTACTTTTATCTACAAATTGACCTGTTCCAGAAACATTTTTAGTTATATAATAAATTTCCATTAAAATTTTATTATCAAATTTGATATAAATAGAATCTATAACAATGTAGATAAAATAGGATATAATCATTATTAACAAAGCGACAAACTTTTTACTAATAGAAATCGCTTCAAGTTTATGTTTATTTAAAATTAAAAAAGTCAAAAGTATAGCTGCAAAAAAAAATGAAGGAACAAAAGTGGTAAGCATTACTTTTCCAATACCAAAGTCGCCAATTAATAACATTTGCGAAAAAATAGTATTTACAACAAACGCGAAAAAACCGACTTTTAAGCTTTCGTAAAAAAGTATTTTTAGTTCATTTAAATTCATAATTGATTTATTTTTTGATTAATTTGTAAATTAAAATTTCCCGATTTACTAACGTAAATCAAATTTAGGAAAGATAGTTTTTCTTTTAAGTTTAGTACATTTTCATTTTGAGTATTTAACAATTTGAGCATTAATTCATAAATATAGATATCTGGAAGCGCTTGTACATTGTTATCAAAAATATCAAAATTCTCTTTAGTGTTTAAAAAATCTTTAATAAATTCAAATTCTTTATTTTCATTATTTATATCTATTGAATTTAATTTATTACTTTTTGAATCAATTAAATAACTGATAAATTGAAGAAATTGATTAAGCTGTTTTAAAAATAAGTCTTCTTTTTGCATAAAAAATATCTATAGTCTATAATCTAACATCTATTATCCAAACTACTTTAATTCATGCAAAATAATTCGAAATGTGGTACCAATACCTTCCGTAGAATTTACATTAATTTTTCCATTGTAATTCATGACAATTTTTTTACAAATATTCAATCCTATTCCACTTCCTTTATTGGCATCCGAAAATCTGGACTGTACAAACATTTCAAATATATCTTTTTGTTTTTCTTTAGGAATTCCGAGTCCGTTATCTTTTATATTTATGATTAAAAAGGATTTTTTAGTTTCAAAGGAAATCTCTATTTTAGGTGGCTCTGAGGGTTTACTATATTTTATTGCATTTTCAATTAAATTTTTAAAAAGTTGAAAAATATGAACTTTGTATGCATGAAATACAGGGAAAGGAGTTTCAAGAGTTATTTGAGCATCGGTTAAAATTATAGAATTTTGTAAACTTTCTTTCACATCATTTAATATAGATTCAAAATCAATTTGTTGTGAAGATACATTGATATTTTTAGTATTTCGAGCTGTTGCCAATAAAAAATCTATAAATTCATACAATTTTTTGGATTCTCTATCGATTTTATCCATTTCTTTTTGAATTTCATCTAAAGTTAAAATATTATTTTTGTTATTTACATTTTTAACATTTTGCATAATCTCAACAATGGAAGACTTGATATCATGAGCTACAACAGAAGAAAATCTATCTAACTCTTCATTAATAGCTGATAATTTTACATTGACCTTTTGTAATTCTTTATTTGAATTTTCAAGTTGCTTTTTTTGAAGATAAATGATATTATTTTTATTATAAATTTTAAAAAAATAGAACCCTAAAATTGCTATTGCTATAGCTA
This sequence comes from Chitinophagales bacterium, assembly GCA_044368655.1. Classification (GTDB taxonomy): domain Bacteria; phylum Bacteroidota; class Bacteroidia; order Chitinophagales; family JADJOU01; genus CHPMRC01. The sequence continues at coordinate 13,199 of JBIPPB010000038.1, forward strand.
ATATAAAAACCAATTGTTTTCTATTTTCGAGCTCAAGTTCTTTATTTTTTAGCACTAAATCTTTTTGCCTTAACTCTTCATATTGAATTGAAAATGTTTTTGTTTTATTTAGATAATCATTGTTTTTTTCATAAATCATCGAAAAAAATAAAAACACATTATCGCGAATGGGATCATTTTTTGGTAATAATTTTATTAATTTAATAGTAATGGGTAACGCTTCTTGATACAATAAATTTTCTTTAACAATTTCAAATGAATTTTTAAGGTTTTTTAATGCATTAATAGAATCTTTTATTGCGAATTGATTTTCAGATAATAAAAAAAATGCTCGAGCTCTTATTATGGCGTTATTAAAATATTTTCCTTCATCTTTTTGAGTTAAATTTAAGATGACATTTGCTGTTTTAATTGCTTCTGTAAAGTTTTTTTGTGAGCTCCAGTATCGCACCAAAACGTCTAAAATTAATGGGAAAAATGTCGAGTCTTTCTTTAAATCATGACATTTTAAAACATTATTAATATAAAGATAAGCGGAATCATTTTTATTTTGAATCATATAAATTTCGGCAAGTCTGCATTTTAAAATGATTCGATTCCAAGGCTGTGGCGACTCATTTGGAGAAGGTTGATAATTTAAAGCTTTATGAAACGTTTCATAACTTTTTTTAATTAATCCTAATTCTTTATAAAACCATCCAAGTTCGATTAATGCTCTAAAAATCTCACTTTTTTTATTTTCTTTTTGTGCTAACTCATAACTTTTGTTATTAAAAAATATTGCATTAATATAATTAAAAGTGGTAACCTCTACGTTAGAAAGCAAGCTATATAAATGGTACTTTTGATCCGAATTTAAGTACTTTTTATTTTTGTACGTAATATCTAGATATTCTTTACTTTTTGTATAATTACTAGAATCATAATAATATTGAGTGGCTATAAAAAAATATAAATATGTTGAAGCGAAATAATTTTTTGATTGATAACAACTATCTGCATATTGATCAATAAGCTTAATATTTTCTTTTAGAAACCTTTTTTCTTCTTTTGCTAATTCATTTGGATTATTGATATATTTTGTAATTATTGTTTTTGAATCTTGAAAAGATGCCGCACAAATATTTACAAGATTTATGAAAACAAGAATACCAAATAAAATAATTTTATTTTTCAAAGTTCTAAAATATTTTTAATTTTATCTATTAATGAATTAATAACAAATGGTTTAGATAAAAAATCTGCGGCGCCATTGGTTAGCGCTTTTTCTACCATTTCATCTTGGCCAGCACTTGACATAACGACAAAAGGAATCTTTTTCTGTAAAACATTTATTGTTTTATCCATAACTTCCATACCTGAAAAAACAGGCATCATCAAATCCGTTATAACCAAATCAAAATGATTATTTTGAATCAAATCATATGCTGTTTGCCCATCTTGAGCCGTTTGAACATCATACTGCAAATCTTCAATTCGATATTTAAGCAACATTAAAAAAGTTGGATCATCTTCAACTATCAATATATTTTTTTGACTCATTTATTTATACTATTTATTATCGAGTAATTCAATCAATTGATTTCTAAAAGGTTTACTTATCGGAATTTCTATTTCATTTACAACTAGATGATTTTGATTAATTATATTTACTTTTGAATAATTAACTAAAAAGGAACGATGGACTTGAGTAAATGTGCCATGTAAAAGTTGAGATTGAATACTTTTTAGAGTAGAAAGCAAATAGTATCTTTTTTCACTAGTTTGAATACATACATAATCCATATTAGCTTGGATAAATAAAATATCATCAAAAGTAATTTTAACAAATTTTCCGTTTTGAGCAATTAACAAATATGTTTTTTTGAATTTACTTAAGCTATTAATTTTATTTTCAATTTTTTCAATAGCTATAGCTAATCGTTCATAATTAATTGGTTTAAGTATATAATCTACAACATTTTCATACAAATAAGAGTCTACTGCAAAATTTGGGCATGAAGTAATAATGACAATTGGAATATTTTTATTTAATGTTTTTACAAAATCAATTCCAGACATATTTGGCATATATAAATCTAGGAGAATGAAGTCCACTTGGTTCGTAGATAAAAATTTAAAACCCTCCTTGGCATTATCAAAAATTGCAATAATTTCAATTTGATTCATTTGCTTACAATACTCTTCTAATTGAAAACGAATGATCATATCATCTTCTATTATGATTCCTTTCATAAATTAATTTTTTTATAGGTAAACACACTTTTTACAGATTTAAAATTAGTAGATTTATATAAAAAATACTACTATTTTTAGGGAATGGTTAAATTGAGTTAGATAACGGTTTTATTTTACAATATTTAAGTAAAAAAAATCTTTTTTTTATCTAAAAAGTATCGCAATTCATCGATAAATATAGTGCTTTCATCGAATTTATTCTGTAATAATTTAAAAAAAAATTACCTTTGTAAAAAAAGAATTTATGTTAGAGAATAGGACATTTTATTTTTTATTTGAATATATTAAAGTAATTAAAGAAGCTTTCAAGCATAATTTGCTTTCTGAAGACGAATTAAGCAAAAAGTACATTTTCCTAACTACTTGTATTACAACAATTTTTGTGCCAATTTGGTATTTTAGAGGCATTGATATATTATTCTATATAATTTTATTTTCTTCAATTGTAACCATAATTGGCTCTTTTCTTCAAACACAAAATATTAAAATCAAAGATGTAACCTTTTGGGTTATTTTCCTTGGATTAATTGAAGTATTATTTATTTCATCCATAGTTTTTCATAAATATCCAATGATGATTTTATGGTTTATTGCGCCTATTTTATTCTCAAACATTTTTTTTAAAAGAAATACCAAAATTTGTATTTTATTGTTTTCAATTGTGTCTACCATTATAACACCTTTTTTGAATTCGTATTTTTTAAGTATTAATTTGATGAATATCAAATCTTTAAATCATTATTTATGGGTTGATGCTATAATTGTATCTTCTTTATTAATCATTGTATTTTATATTTTGGATGATTATAAAAATTTCTTAAACTATGAGAGAAGCTTATTAAAAAAAACAAATTTTGAATTAAATGAATCTAAAGAAATATTAATAAAAACACAAAAACACAAAGAAGAATTTTATGCGTTGATTAGTCACGAAATAAGAACACCAATGAATGCGATTATTGGTATTTCAAACATTTTAAACAAAACCAAACTCGATTCTATACAATTAAAATATTTAAAAGCAATACAAACCGCCGCAAATAATCTTTTGGTTATTGTAAATGATTTATTTGATTTATCAAAAATTGAAGCGGGTAAACTAAGCATCGAAATGAAACCTTTTAATTTGATAGATTCGTTACAATTTATTTATTCGCTATTCTTAAATAAAGCGGAAACCAAAGGCATTCAATTAAGATTAAATATCGATAACAGTATTGAAGAAAATATTATAGGAGATCAAATTAGAGTAAATCAAATACTTTTGAACTTATGCAATAATGCCGTAAAATTTACCGAAACGGGAATGGTAGAAGTCAAAGCTACTTTAATTTCAAAAAGTAAAAGAAAACAAAAAATTAAATTTAGTATTATTGATACTGGAATTGGAATAAGCGAAGCCTATTTGTCAAAAATATTTGATCATTTTAGTCAAGAAGACTTATCAATAACTAGGAAATATGGTGGGACAGGTATTGGATTAAATATTTGTAAACATTTAACTGAAATGATGGGAGGCAAAATAGATATTTTTAGCCAGAAGAATATTGGAACAAATGTTACGTTTACTTTAGATTTTGAAATTTCGGAGGATAAAGATCTAAAACCACAAAACGCTCAAAATCATACTAAAAATTCCTTAAAAGGACTAACCATACTTTTAGTTGAAGATAATGTAACCAATAGAATGGTAGCGTGTAATGCCCTAGAATATTATGGCTCGCAAGTTATAGAAGCTGAAAATGGTAAAGAAGCCATTGATTTATTAGCTATAAATAAAAATGTGGACCTTATTTTGATGGACTTAGGAATGCCTGTAATGGGAGGTGTAGAGGCATCTATTTTTATTCGAAAAAATTTAGAATTAAATATTCCCATAATTGCTCTGACTGCAAATGCACTTCCCGAAGAATATGAACGATGTATGAATGCAGGAATGAATGATTTTATATTAAAACCATTTAAAGAACATATTTTAATTGAAACAATATACAGTACATTACATCTTGATCAAAAAGGAGACGATAATGAAGTATTATACAAAAAGCAAAAATCAGAAGACGTCTATTTTAGAATTGATTTATTTAAAGAAGTTAGTAAAGGTAATATTGATTTTGAACGAAAAATGATTGCATCTTTTATAAGCGAATCAAAGAAAACAATATTAGAGATGCATGCCGCTTTTGAAAATAAAGATTTAAAACAATTAAGTTTTTTAGCACATCGTGTTAAATCTTCTCTTCAAATTTTTGAAATGCAGAAAGCGCTTGAATTGGTTCAAATTATAGAAAATAAAAAAAATATTCATCAAGCCGATTTATTAAAAAAAGCGCTTCTTGAATTAAATGAAATTATTGATCATACAAGTAATCAATTAAATGAATTATACCCTGACGTAAAAGTACTTTAATTTTAAGATTATGAAAAAAATAGGATTTATTAGTTATTTAATTTCGATATTAAAATTAGAGAAAAATGACAAACCAGAAGTTTTATTAGCTCGAATAAATTATATTTTTTTATTAATATCTTTAGTTAATGCATTTACCTCTTTTTTTCTTAAAGAATACGTTCAATTATATTACTTTATCTTCTCAACGATACTTTATTCATTTTTAGGATACATCGTATACTTAAATCCTAATCGTATTCATTTCACCAAATACATAGGATACACCAATGGTTGTTTTATCATTTTTTTATCCATTGTCCTTGAATATCATATTTATCCTTTTACTATTTTGTGGTTTATGGGCCCCGTTTTATACTCTATTAGTTTTTTTAGAAAAGAAGTTACTTACATTACCGTTTTTATTTCGACTATCCTGACTTTAATCGTACCGAGTATGAATAATTTAATTGTAAAAAAAGAACTTTTAGGGACGCATTTAATGCAATATAATTT
>JBIPPB010000103.1:0-5225 GCA_044368655.1 Chitinophagales bacterium
GATTTTTCTTTAGTAATTCAAATTTCCCTTCGTTTGATAATAAAATTCGGAATAATGTATATATGCGACCGTATCGTTTAAAACATATATTTCCACAAAGACAACGTCAGCAAATCAATGATTTAGTCCAAACTTTTGATATTGCGTATTATCCAAGAGAAAAAGGACCCTATAATTATGAGTCAAGTCCAAGTCCAACACCCGGAATTTCTATGGGTATTAATCCGGACCATAGTTTAAAAGTGCCAGAGTCTCGATGGGGAGGTATTCAAAGAAGTATTGAAAATTCTAATTTTGAAAGTAATAACGTGGAGTTTGTCGAATTTTGGCTTTTAGATCCATTTATCAAAAATAAAAATAATAAAGGCGATTTATATTTTAACCTAGGTTATATATCCGAAGATGTCTTAAAAGACGGCCGAATGGGTTATGAGCACGGCTTATATGATAAAAATGGTTCGAAAGCAAATTTAATGGCAAAATCAAAATGGGCAACGGTTCCTAATGTGACACCAATTGTAAGAGCTTTTGATAATGATCCAACCTTACGACCTCTTCAAGATATTGGATACGATGGGTATAATAATACTGAAGAATCTGCTGTTTTAGGAAATTACTTACAATCATTACAAGCCGTTTTAAATCCCGACGCCTATCAAAAAGCATTAAAAGACCCTTCTAATGATGACTTTGAGTTTTATTTAAGCAAATCCAGAATTGATGCAGGAAATAATATTATTGGATTGTACAAAAATTTTAATAATCCCGAAGGAAATTCGCCAACTGATTTAAGTGGTGGCGTGCCTCAAAGTAGTTATGCAACTCCGGATAATGAAGATATCAATAATGATAATACTATAAACGAAAATGAATCTTATTTTCAATATCGCGTGCCTTTATTTCCGGGTATGAACGAACAAAATCATCCTTATATTGTTTCAAAAACGGTTTCGGTATTCGACGCCAATGAGCCCGAACCTGATGGAGATTCAGCAATTTGGTATCAAATACGTATTCCTGTTAAGAATTTTGATCATAAAGTAGGAAATATTGGCGATTTTAGAAATATTCAATTCGTAAGAATGTTTTTGACCAATTTTAAAGATAGTGCCATATTAAGAATGGTCGAGATGAACTTTATACGAAGTCAATGGATTAAATATAATGGCAATTTAAGAGGTCCAACAGATTTTCTTCCTCAAGATGATAATGAAAATGAGTATTTTAATCTAGGTGGCGTCAGTATTGAAGAAAATGCTTCAAAACAGCCTGTAAATTATATTTCACCAGCAGGAATTGTTCGAGAAGTTGGTGTTAATACGACAGCAAATGCCATTCAACTTAATGAACAAGCGCTTCGTATGTCTTTTTGTAATTTGAAAGAGGCAGATGCGAAAGCGGCATTTAAAAATCTTCAATTTGACTTTAGGCAATTCAATAAAATTAGAGTCTTTTTCCATGCCGAAAGCAATCCAAGTGCGTTAAGTCAAATGAATGACGATGATGTCACTGCATTTATACGATTGGGCGCCGACTTTAAGGAAAATTATTATGAATATGAAATTCCTTTAAAAGTAACGCCATTTGGTAGCTATAATGGCAATTTAAATGGAGATCAACGAATTGTTTGGCCTGATTCTAATGAAATGATTATTCCGCTTCAAGAATTAGTCGATGTAAAACTTAAACGAAATGCCTCTCGATTTCCTATCAATACACCTTTTATAGATCATACAAAAGTAAGAAATGTCACAATAGTTGGTAATCCCGATATAGGTCGTGTTAAAATGGCAATGGTTGGGGTTCGAAATCGTGCGGTAAGTGATAAAGCAAATTTTAAACCAGATGATGATGGCATGCCAAAGTGCGGAGAAGTTTGGGTAAATGAGTTGCGTTTAGAAGGGTTAAATGAGGAAGGCGGTACGGCCGCATTAGCGAATATGTCGATAAAATTAGCGGATTTAGGAACGGCAAACCTAACGGCTCAGATGCACACCATTGGATTTGGACAAGTGCATCAAAGGGTCAATGAACGTATGCAAGACGATTACTATCAAATCGGGATTAATTCAAATTTACAATTTGGTAAGTTTTTCCCTAAAAAATGGGGAGTACAAATGCCATTTTTTGTCAATTATACAAGAGGTGTTTCCACGCCGCGCTTTGATCCGTTTACTATGGATATCAATTCTAAAAGACAAGCACAAGCCGTAGAGCTTGGCTATGGAAGCGATAGCGCCAGTGCGTATTTGGATATGGTGCAGACAACAGATACGCGTTCGGGTTTTAATTTTACGAATGTACGAATTGTGCCAGAATCTAAAAATAACAAAATTCATCCTTTTCATATTAGAAACTTTTCAGCAAGTTATGCATTTAGTTCAATTAAACGAACGAGTCCTTTTATAGCTAGTGATTGGATTCGAAATTATATGGGGGAGCTTAATTATTCTTTTGCGGCGCAGCCCAAATATATTGAGCCTTTTAAAAATATTACAAAATCAAAGAAAAGAGTTTGGGATGTGATAAAGAGTTTTAATTTTAATCTTGTGCCGACAAATATGACTGTAAGTAATCGTTTGGATCGACAGTTTGGTGTTTTTCAGCAACGAAGATTGCCCGATGAAACGAGTCAAATGCCCAATCAATATTTGAAAAATTTCACTTGGAATCGAAGATATGCTTTTGATTACAACCCAACTAGACCTGTTTCCATAAACTTTAGTGCTTCTAATAATGCTCGAGTCGATGAGCCACAAGGCGGATTGAACAATCCAGGAGATGTTGATTCTATTTGGAGTAATTTAAGGCGGCTTGGAAGAACAACGCAATATTCGCAACAAGCCAATGCTTCATATAATTTGCCGCTGAATAAAATTCCAATTTTAGATTTTGCTACCGCATCCGTGCGATATGGCTCTGGGTTTAACTGGAATATTGGTCCACAAATTCTTGACGATAGAGGGGAGTTGGTTCAAAGTCCTCAAGGAAATGTCATCGATAATAGTCAAAATTTAGGATTTACGGCTAATTTTAAAATGGCAAAATTATATCAGAAATTAGATGCTTTGAAAAAAGTAGATATAGATTCGAGAGATAAGTTTGCTGGATTGGATAAAGAGCAAAAAGAAAAGCGTATCGAACAATTAAAACTTCAAATTAAAAATGCAGAGGAGCGAGTAGATAAAGCAAAAGAAAAATTAGATAAACTAAAAGAGGAGAAGAAAGCTTTAAAGAAAAATGATTCTATTGAACGAAAAGTAAGAAAAGAATTATTGACCAAAAAGAAAGCGGAAATTAAAAAACAAAAAGAACAAGTTAAAAAGTTAAAAGAAGATCTTAAAAAAATTGAATTGCCAATATCGCCAATTATAAAAGCCGTTGCCCAGCCTTTAATGGCCATTCGTGAAGTAGAAGGCTCTTATAATATTACAAATACGACAACCTTGCCTGGATTTACACAAAATACGAAGTACTTTGGAATGGATTTAGATCAAACAAACCATCTCGACCCTGGTTTTGTATTTGGTATGCAACCCGGAATTCCATTATTGGCACCTCCTGATAAATATGCTCGTATGCGCTGGTTGGATGAAGCTGCAGAAAAAGATTGGATTACTAGAGATACGTTGTTTAATCTTCCTTTTATGCAATCCAATATGCGAAAATTTACGGGAAGAATGGTTATAGAGCCCTATAAACATATCAAAGTTAATTTAAAATGGGAGTCGGATTATACGCAGCGGTATACCGAAATATTTCGATATAATGAGCAATTAGGTACTTTTGAACATTTAAATCCAATAGAGTCAGGAAGTTATACGTATTCAGATATCAATCTTTTAACCTCATTTGATAAAATAAGAAATGGTGGCCGAGGTGCTAATTTAGAGCGATTTAATGAAAATCGTAGAATTTACGCCAGTATCATGAACGAACTCAATCCAAATGGGTTTAACAATGTTTATATTGATCCAATTACGGGTATTCCGGTGCCTGGTTTTTATCAAGGATATGGACCGCTTCAAGGCGACGTTTTGGTCAATGCTTTTTTAACTACATATAGAGGAACAACTCCGGAAAAGTCCAGAGAAAGCGTAAGCCCATTTTCAAGAATTCCACTTCCTAATTGGGATATTACGTATACCGGCTTAAAAGAATTGAAGTTTTTGAAAAAACATTTTACCTTATTTACCCTTAAACATGGATATTCAGCGAATACAACGATAAGCAGTTTTAATTCGGATATTCGTTATTTTGGTGGTGGTGATATCACAAATCCGATTCGAATAGATAGTGTTAATAATAATTTTATACCATTTTATTATATTCCTCAAGTCAGTATGTCCGAATCGTATAACCCGCTTATCGGAATTGATTTTGCAATGAAAAATTCACTTCGGTTTAATTTTTCTATACGAAGCCGACGCCAAGTTGCTATGAGTTTGATTGATTATATGATCACCGAAAATAACAGCAATGATGTGTCTTTGGGATGTGGATTTAGAGTGAAGAATTTTGTTATTCCTTTCTTTAAAAATGCAAATGGACGAAAAATAAAATTAGAAAATGACTTGAATGTGGATATTCAGTTTACATTAGGCGATAATGAAATCGTTAATTATAGAATGGGACAGAATATCGAAAATGTTGTAGGTGGGGCATTTCGTTGGATGTTGTCGCCAAAAATTGATTACAAAGTCAATGATAAAATTAACTTAACGGTTTTTTATAATCATACGTATCAAGAACCTAAGCTCAGTAATTCATTTCCTCAAACCAATATATCGGGTGGAGTTAAAATGAATTTTTCATTAGCGCCTTAATGGAAAGTCTTTTTTTTAAGATATGAGATAATAGATGTAAGATAATAGATATGAGAAATTAGATTATAGATTGGAGGGGTTAGGGATTAGGGGTTAGTTTTTAAATTGCCTCCTGCTTTAGCTGGAGGAATATTAATTTTTGATTTGTGATTAGATTTGAGATATTAATGCCTGAATATTAAAACATCATCATTCCCGAATTTTTTCAATCTATGTATTAGAGTTAAATAACTGGATAAATAAAAAATATCGGGAATCTCCAAAATGATTGAGTTAAAAATTAATTTAGTTTATTGCAATCTTCTCTTTAAAATAGTTATTTTTGTATAAAATTAATGATTATGAACAGAAAGTCTTTTTTGAAAAAATCGATTTTAGGTTTTTCTCTATTAAGTGTTG
>JBIPPB010000104.1:0-5224 GCA_044368655.1 Chitinophagales bacterium
AAAAATGGAGAATTTACAATAAATATTGCATTAATTCAAAATTGCGAACCTACTTTTGGTATTGTATATGCACCAAGTACCGATGAGTTCTTTTATGCTCAAAAATTCATGGGTAGTTTTTTAATTAAAGATAATGTTATATTGCCTCTAAAAAAAGATAGGAGATACAAAATATGTAAGAATCAGATTTATTTTAAATGGAAAAAACAAGTCACATTTATAGTATCGCGTTCACATAAATCAAACCTTGAATCATTTAAAGATATTTTATGTCCGAAATGTAATTATGAAATTGCATTTAAAGAAATTGGAAGTTCCTTAAAGTTTTGTAGAATGGCTCAAGGTATTGGAGATATATATTATCGAAATTTACCAACTAAAGAATGGGATACTGCAGCTGGTCAGATTATTGCACAAGAAGCAAATCTAAATGTTTACGATAAGGAAACGTTCAAAACATTAAAATATGGTAAAAGCAATTTGTTAAATAAAAGTTTTATCGTTTTTTAATCCGACATATTCATTTCCATCAATATAAACTTTTTCTATAAGAATTTCACCAAATGAATAAGGTATCGATGCTAATGAGTTCATTTTTTTTGAAATGATAAAATTAGCTCTTTTACCTACCGAAATACTTCCTACCTCATTTTCAAGTTCCATAGCTTTAGCTCCATTTATTGTCAAAGCATTAAACGCTTCAACAGGAAGCATTTTTTGATATATACAAGCCAAAGACCATACAAAATTCATATTCCCACTCGGAGTACTTCCAGGATTATAATCAGATGCTAATGCCAATCCCAATCCAGAATCAATCATTTTACGAGCGGGCGCATAAGGGATTTTTATAAAAAAAGAACATGATGGTAGAAGTGTCGCAATCGTTTCTTTATCTTTTAAATAATTAATTTCTTGATCCGAAACTTCTTCTAAGTGATCTACCGAAACCGCTTTATGATCTACTGCAAATTGCAAAGCACCAAAATTATTTAATTGATTAACATGTAATTTTGGTTTTAAATTGTATTTTTTACTTTCATCAACAATTATTTTGGCATCTTCAATTGAAAAATAATTTTTTTCAATAAAAATGTCTATATAATCCGCTAATTTTTCTTCAATAATTATAGGCAATATTGGGAAAATTACTTCATTAATATATTCTTGATTTGAACTATATTTTTTTGGTACCGCGTGTGCGCCTAAAAATGTAGCTTTTATTGGTATTGAAAATCGCTCTTTTAAAGCTTTGATGACTCTAAGCATTTTCAATTCCGATTCAATTGATAATCCATATCCAGATTTGATTTCAATGGCACCCGTTCCCATTTTTATTAAAGAATCTAATCGAAGCGAAGCATCTTCAAACAGTTTTTCAAAAGAAGTTTCGGATAATTTTATAGCACTATTTATAATTCCGCCTCCAGCATCGGCGATTTCTTGATAGGTTTTTCCCTGAATTTTCATTTCAAATTCATGTTCTCTTGGAGCTGCAAATACAATATGCGTATGCGAATCACAATACGTTGGCATTAAAGTATAGTCTTCAAAGTCGATTACATCATAATTGGGACTTGGAATATAATCTTCCATTTTACCAATATGAATAAAGCGACCATTTTCAACGATAATAAATGCATTTTGAAGTTCACCACTTTCAAGCATTTCAGAGGATTTCAAAAAACTAATATCTTTTGAATGCACCCCAAAAATTTTATTAATATTAATGAATGCTTTAAAACTCATTATATATATAAGGATTCAATTTCTTGATGGTACTTCGAATCAATGAATTTACGTTTAACTTTCAATGTAGGTGTTAACTCACCTCCATCAACAGTCCATTCGTTGGGTAACAATTTAAATTTCTTAATTTTTTCTATTTGACTAAAATCTTCATTAAATGCCTCTAATACTTTTTGCATTTTTTTAATAATCCATTCGTTTTCTACCCAATTTGGATTATTAAAATCAATTTCAATTCCTTTAATTTTTGACCAATTTATAAAATTAATTTTAGAAGGAAATATTAAAGCTGAAACAAATTTTTTATCATTACCAATTACCGCAATTTGTTCGATATATTTACTTTCTTTTACTTTATTTTCAATCACTTGAGGCGCTACATACTTTCCACCACTTGTTTTGAATAGTTCTTTAGCGCGATCTGTAATTTTAAGATATTTGCCTTCAACCATTTTACCAATATCCCCCGTATAAAACCATCCATCCTTTATAACTTCAGCTGTAGCGTCATTATTTTTAAAATATCCCATCATTACTTGTTCCCCTTTAACCAAGATTTCTCCTTCACCTTCATTCATGCCATCACGATGGTCAAAACGAACTAAAGTATTATCTAACAACTCACCAACTGTTCCGTATTTGCCAGGCTTTTGAATTCTATTGTAAGATATTACTGGAGATGTTTCCGTTAGTCCATATCCTTCTCGAATTTTGATACCAATAGCTTCAAAAAAGAAACCTAATCTTGGTTGAAGTGCTGCGGCACCAGTTACTATACTTTCAATATTGCCACCTAATGCCTCTCTCCACTTACTAAAAATAAGTTTATTAGCAATTCTAAATGAAAGTCCTTTAGATTGACCATCATAATTTCTTGCTACATTTACCGCCCAATAGTATAACATTTTCTTGAAACCTGTAAATTCTTGACCTTTAGCAATTAATCCTTCGTAAATTTTTTCTAATAAACGAGGAACGCAAGTGAAAAATTTAGGTTTTACTTCGGCAATATTATCTTTTAGTTTCTCTAAACTTTCTGCATAGAAAATTTGACAACTTCTTGATATATATAAATACGTAACGGCTCTTTCAAAAATATGGCACATTGGAAGAAAGCTAAGAACAACCATATTCTTAGTTAATGGAATCTCAGTTAAATTTTCTATTTGTGACATAATATTTCGATGACTTAACATGACGCCCTTTGGATTTCCTGTAGTTCCTGATGTATAAATAATTGTAGCTAAATCATTAATTTCAATTTCTTTTTTAACTTTTTCAACTTCCTCCATTTTTTCTAAATTCGCTTTGCTTAAAAATTCAGAAATATGTTTACAATTCGGGATTTTTTCAAAACTAAAAATATCTAAAACATTAGGTAAATTGGGTAAAATTGAATTAATTTTATCAAAAATAGTTTGGTCCGAAACAAAAATAATTCGAGCTTCCGAATTATTTAAAATAAACTCAAAGTCATTTTTACTACTTGTTGGATAAATTGGAACATTAATCAAGCCCGCTTGCATCATACCTCCATCGCAAAATACCCATTCGGGTCTATTATTTGAAATTAAAGCAATTCGTTCTCCTTTCTGTAAGTTATATGAGAAAAACGCAGTAGCGTATAAATTGACATTTCCCTTTACATCTTTAGTTGAAAAATGGGTCCATGTATTTCCATTATATTTATATGATAATGCTTTTTCAATTGGATTTTCAATAACTTGAGAATCTAAAATATCAAAAATTCTTGATGGTCTTTGCATAATTTTAACTTTTAATAAGCACAAAAATATATAAAAAAGATTAAAATTTAATTTTTCTTTTTATTTACTAAGATAACCAAATTTTTTCAAAACATTTTCTTTATTTCTCCAATTATCTAAAACCTTGACAAACAAAAATAAATGCACTTTTTGACCTAAAAAGTTTGAAATTTTATCTCTTGATTCAATACTTACTTTTTTGATTTTTTCGCCTTCGTGACCAATTAAAATATTTTTTTGACTGCTTCGTTCTACAAAAATAGTGGCTTCAATAAGCACGGATTGATCTTCTTTTTCTTTGTATTTTTCTACTACAACTTCGGTGCTATATGGAATTTCTTTTTGATAATTTGAAAAAATCCGTTCTCTTATCATTTCACTTACAAAAAATCTTGTATTTCTGTCCGTCCATTCTTCAATATCAAAATATGGCGGATGATTTGGCAAATATTCAAGTATTTTTTCAATAATTACCTCTTTTCCAATTTTTTCTGTGGTCGAAATCGCATAAAAATCAGCATTAGGAATAATTTGTTGATAATGCGACTGAAGTTCTATGATTTCTTCTGGCTTATATAAATCAATTTTATTAAGAAGTACTATAATTTTAGCATTTGTTTTATTTAATGTTTGAATTATATGATGCGATTCATTGTAAGAATTGAATTTATCAACAACTAACAAAATAATATCGCCTTCTTCAAAAGCTAAATCTACGCATTTATTCATTTCCGTTTGTAACTGATATGCCGGATTTTCAATCCAACCGGGTGTATCAACTAAAATGATTTGATGATTTTCATTAGAAATAAACCCTCTAATACTATGTCTTGTGGTTTGAGATTTAGAATTAACGATACTTAAATGATCGTCGATTAAATAATTAACCAAAGAAGATTTTCCTACATTTGGAAGACCTATTATATTTACAAAACCCGCTTTAAAACTCATTTTTACTATTTATTTAAACAAAGATAATTGATTTGATGGCAAAACATGTTTAAATGTTTTTCGATGAATATCTGTATAACTGTATTTTAGTAACGCATTCCTATGAAAAAGAGTCGGATACCCCATATTTTTATCAAATCCATATTCAGGATATTTATGATGGTATTCCAACATGATTTCATCCCTTTTATATTTTGCTATAATTGATGCAGCCGCAATAGAGATAAATTTAGAATCGCCTTTAATAATACAATGATGTGTTTTTTCTTTATAGGGCTTAAAACGATTGCCATCAATTAATAATCGATCAAAATTTTCATTAATATTATCCAAAGCAATGTGCATGGCTAAAATGGAAGCATTTAAAATATTAATTTCATCAATTTTTTCAGGAGACACAATGCCAATTCCTATAGCAAGTGCGTTTTTATTAATAAAATCAACCAAAAAAGGTCTTTCCTTTTTTTTAGTTAATTTACTATCTATAATATCGATACAAAACAATTCTTTAGGCCAAATAACTGCCGCAGCAACAACCGGACCCGCCAAGCATCCTCTACCCGCTTCATCGCATCCTACTTCGATTAGTAAATCATCTTGGAAATATGTTTTGATATTGCTACTATTTAAATTGTTATTTGACCTTCAAAAACTTTTTTGGCTGCGCCTTCAAGCGTTACGTTTTTATACAATTGACTATCTTTTTTAAATCCAATTTCAAAATCACCACCCTTGGTTTTTATTTTTCTATGCCCTTC
>JBIPPB010000105.1:0-5174 GCA_044368655.1 Chitinophagales bacterium
GCTTGTAGTAATTTTCGATAAAATGATTTTTATAATCTTTATACTCCACGACACCACCAATTGCTGAAAATAAACGAACAAGATAATAAGGAAGATCAATTTGATAATTCAAAAATCCACTGCGACCACTTGTAGGATATAGATGATGATTATTATGCCATTCACCCGCTACAAAACCAGGCCAAATTTGATTAATTGAATAATCTTTACGATTTAAATCCAATTCGCTCCATGCTTTTTCTCCTTTTCCTTTACCATGACCTTCATAATTAAACGTACGAATACCAACTGCCCAAACAAATGTACCTGCTAAGCAAGCTAAAATCATATTCCAACCGCCTACTGATGTCATAACAAATTCACCAAATAAATAAAAAACAGCTATCCAGAAAGACCAGTTTAACACCCAACTTGTCAAAATATAACTTGGAGGCACTACACTACCATATTTTTTATAACCTTCATATGAATTAATAGGACAACCCGTATGATTCATCAATTTAGAAGCTTGTTTATAATCTTCTTCATTTAAATTACGATTGATAAGTTGGTGATTGGTATCCGCAAAAAAGCAATAAAAAAATCCTCCAAACGCATTGTAAGGATCGCCTGGTTTGTCACTTTTTTCATGGTGAATATGGTGTGAAAGTACATAAACTTCTTCTGGAACAACTTTTACAACTAAGTGTTGACCGATAAAACGCCAAAACGCATTTTTGAATGTAAAAGCACTGTGCGTGCAATATCTATGATACCAAAAAGTACCATGACTCCCCATAATGATCATTCCATAAACAAAACCAATCAAAACAAGTTTAAAGAAATCCCAAGTCAATGAAAATTTAGACATTAAAATAAGGAAAAAAGGCATTAAACATAAAACCCAAAACCAGCCTAAAAATGGCAGCCAATTTTTTAAATCTTTAAAAATGTTGATACGAGATAAAAATTCATTAAAAATCTGAGAAAATGTAGGTTTGATGAAATTACCATTTTCATCTGCCCAACCATAAGAAGGAGTTTCTAAGATATAATCATTTAAACGCATAATATTTAATTTAGTTTATGCAAAAATACATTAATTTTTTTTAACAAGTTTGACAACTTCATAATTAATCTATGATTAATACTAATTTAACATTAAAATTACCTATAAAGCTTTAGCTTCAAATTTGTATATTTGCGGTACTATTATGTTTCGTAGAATTATATTATTACTTTTTATTTCATTTGTTATCAATCTAAAGAGTCAAGATATTGATAGTGTTCAAAAAGAATCCAAAAAGTTAGAAATTAAGAAAAGTAATACGTTTAATAACCCTAAAAAGGCAGGATTGTTATCTCTAGTTATTCCTGGAGCAGGTCAAATATACAACAAAAGATATGTAAAGGCACCCATTGTTTGGGCGGTATTAGGGAGTTTTGGATATTTTTATATACAAAACAATTCCGAATACCAAAAAGCTCGAACATCCTTTGTTTCTTTAATTGATACCATCTCTAGCAATAATATTCCATATAACGGCTCTACAAATTTAGCAGAAGTAACCGCATTTAAAAACAATTATCGCTCAAATCGAGATTTATTCTTGATTTTGGGTGTTGTTTTTTATGGATTACAAATAGTTGATGCGGTCGTAGATGCACATTTAATGGGATTTAACGTCAATGATAATTTGTCATTACATATTCAACCTGCCGTTATCCCAAATCAACAAACTTTAACATTAGGTGGCGGTATGCAAATGCAATGGAATTTAGCAAAAAATAAGAAAAAAATTAATCTATATTATTAAATAAAAATTATGAAAATTGCTTTAATAGGTTATGGCAAAATGGGTAAAATCATTGAATCTTTGATTCTTGAAGAAAAAAAACATGAAGTCGTATTAAAAATATCCGCAGAAAACATGGATGATTTCACTATTGAAAATCTTCAAAAGGCGGATGTTGCTATCGAATTTACAGAACCAAATGCCGCAATGGGCAATGTTTTAAATTGTTTTGAGGCAGGGATACCTGTTGTTGTTGGTACGACATCTTGGAATTCGGAAACAGTTATTAAAATGGCTAAAGATGATGGTCACGGTTTATTTATTTCGCCAAACTTTAGTATTGGTGTAAATTTATTTAGAATTCTGAATAAAAAATTAAATCAATTAATGACGCCATTTTCGGATTATAATATTGAGATGACTGAAATTCATCATACCGAAAAAAAAGATGCCCCAAGTGGAACAGCAATTCAATTAGCTAAAGATTTGATTGAATTGGATTCAAATTCTTTAAAAAATTGGGATTTAGATAAAAAAACAAACTCCGAAACAATCCCAATTTTTGCTTTGAGAGAACCCGAAGTGCCCGGCACCCATTCAATTTCTTACAAATCAATGATTGATGAAATTCAAATTACCCATCAAGCATTTAATCGAAAAGGTTTTGCATATGGAGCAATTAAAGCCGCAGAATTTTTAGTTGGCAAAAAAGGATTTTATACGATGGACGACTTATTAAATCTTAATCAAGAAAAAAAATAAATTATGAAAAAAAATGCACCTTATATAATACTTTTAGCTTTTTTATTAATGGCAGTAACTTTTTTATTTTTTCAAAATAAAAAAAGTAATACTTCTTCTAAAGATATAAAAGTTGAAGATGTCAAAGAAATTCATGAAATCATAATAGAAGACCGTTATGGTGAACAAATTCATCTTTCTAAGAAAAAAAATATATGGTATTCAGGGCATTTTGAAGCCCAAACGTATTTGGTTCAAACAGTTTTAGAAACTGTTAATAAATGGAGCGTGGAAAGTATCTTAAGCAACGAAAGAAAAAGTCAAGCAATTGATGATATTCGAAAGTCAGGTATTAAAATTACTTTAAAAAATGAAGATGGAGATTTAATCAAAGTGTTTCATTTAGGTTCAGGTTTTAAAAGTTTAGGAAACTTTATGCTTATAGAAAATGATGGAGTTGTTTATGACCAGCCATTACTAATAAAATATCCAACATTTAAAGGCGATCTTCAATACCGATTTAAAATTGACTCTAATTTATGGAAATCAACGGTAGCTATTGCAACAAGTATAGATTATATTCAAAAAGTTTCCATTCGATATCCTGAAAATTTAGCTCAATCTTTCGACTTGTTTAAAGACGAGGAATTGATTAAAGTAGTTTCATTTCAGAATCCGAAAAACAATACCTCCAAACTAAATAAAAGCAATGTTGTTTCATTTTTACTTTCACTAGAAAATCTTCATTTTGAAAGATTTATTTATGATGCGAGCATTCAAAACTTTATTAAAACAGCTCCAAAATATGCGACTATCGAATTAGTAGAAATTGATGGTAAAAAACAACAAGTTTGGCTATATCGAATTCCAAGTGACCCGTTAAATCCATATTTAGATGTAAAAGGGCAACCAATTCCTTTTAACGTTGATAAATTTTATGCCTACCTTCCACTAAAAAAAGTATATGCAACGGCTCAATTTTATAATTTTGGTCCAGTTTTAAAAGATTATAACTTTTTTTACAGTCCACAATAAATTTAAAATCACAAACAAACACTAAACTTTTTTTCATAAATTTGTAACTTAAATAATTAAAATAATATGTCAATAGGATTTTACAACGTGCCAAAAGCTAAAAATGAGCCCGTTAAACAATTTGCTAAAGGTAGCATAGAAAGACAAAAATTAGAACACGCATTAAAAGAACTTAAAAGTCAATCGCTTGACATTCCGATGATTATAAACGGAAAAGAAATACGTTCGGAAGCTTCAATTATATTAAAATCGCCACATGAGCTCAAAACGATTTTAGGCTATGCCCATAAAGGAACTAAAGAACATGTAGAAATGGCCATAGATGCGGCTTTAAATGCAAAAGAAGCGTGGTCAAATTTATCATGGGAACATCGAGCATCGATTTTTTTGAAAGCGGCCGATTTATTGAGAGATAAATACCGTTACCAAATTCTTGCTGCTACTATGTTAGCTCAAAGTAAAAATGCATATCAAGCTGAAATTGATGCCGCATGTGAATTTATTGATTTTTTAAATTTTAATATTCAATTTGCTACTGAGATTTATTCCGAACAACCAATTAGTCCAGAAGGAATGTGGAATCGTATGGAATATCGACCATTAGAAGGATTTGTATTGGCCGTAACACCATTCAATTTTACTGCTATTGCTGGTAATTTACCTACAAGTGCTGCCATGATGGGAAATACTGTAGTTTGGAAATGTGCTAATTCTCAAATCTATTCTGCCTATTTTTTAATGAAATTATTTGAAGAAGCAGGCGTTCCTGCAGGCGTAATCAACTTAATTTATTCTAGTGGAAAAGATGTGGGAGACGTTTGTTTTAGTCATAGAGATTTTGCAGGTGTTCATTTTACAGGATCTACTGGTGTATTCAATTCAATGTGGAAATCTATTGGAGAAAACATGAATAAATATCGTTCATATCCTCGAATTGTTGGAGAAACAGGAGGGAAAGATTTTGTGTTTGCACACCCTAATTGTGATGTAAAAGCGCTAGCTACGGCCTTATCAAGAGGTGCATTTGAATATCAAGGTCAAAAATGTAGTGCGGCTTCAAGAGCTTACATTCCATCTTCTATTTGGAGCGACGTTAAGCAGTTTTTATTGGAAGATATTAAAAGCTTTAAAATGGGTCCCGTTGATGACTTTGGTAATTTTATAAATGCGGTTATTGATAAAGGTGCTTTTGATAGCATTAAGAATTATATTGATTTTGCCAAAAATGCTTCGGATGCTGAAATTTTAATAGGTGGGAATTGTGATGAAACCAATGGTTATTTTATAGAGCCAACCGTAATTTTAGCCAAAACTCCAAAATTCAAAACGATGTGTGAAGAGATTTTTGGCCCCGTATTAACCATTTATGTTTATGAAGATACAAAATGGGAAGATACAGCTAAAATATTAGATGAAACATCAGATTATGCATTAACAGGTGCTATTTTTAGTCAAGATCGATATGTAATTGAAAAATTGACTAAAATTTTAAGAAATGCCGCTGGTAATTTTTATATCAATGACAAACCAACTGGCGCTGTTGTTGGTCAGCAACCATTTGGAGGTGCAAGAGCAAGCGGAACCAATGATAAGGCAGGTTCAAAACTTAATTTATTGAGATGG
>JBIPPB010000106.1:0-5172 GCA_044368655.1 Chitinophagales bacterium
CAAAAGCAACGTGTAATGATTGCTATGGCATTAAGTTGTAAGCCTGGCATTTTAATTGCAGATGAACCTACTACCGCTTTAGATGTAACGGTTCAAAAAACAATTTTGCAGTTAATGTCGGATTTGAAGAAAGAGATTGAAACTTCAATCATCTTTATTACGCATGATTTGGGAGTTATTGCTGAAATTGCAGATCGAGTGATTGTAATGCACAAAGGTGTTATTGTAGAAGAAGGATCGGTTGTAGATATTTTTGAAAATCCAAAACATCCTTATACAAAAGGTTTATTAGCTTGTCGTCCTCCTTTGGATAAAAGATTAAAAATTCTTCCGACTGTTTTAGATTTTATGAAAATTGACGAAAATGGTCAAATGATTGAATTAGAAGGCGGCGCATCCATTAAAGAAAAAATTGAACAAGTTATTGTAACCGAACAGGAAACGATTGAACGAAGAGCGCAGCTTGAAAAAGCCCCAAATTTGCTTGAAATTAAAAATTTAAAAGTTTGGTTCCCAAGTAAATTAAACTTTTTTGGAAATCCAATTGAATATGTTAAAGCTGTGGATGACGTTTCAATCACGATGAAAGAAGGCGAAACGCTTGGTTTAGTAGGGGAGAGTGGTTGTGGTAAAACAACTATGGGTAAAACTATTTTGAGATTAAATCCCGCTACAGACGGTGAAATTATTTACAAAGGGAAAGATATTTTATCGCTTTCTAAATCGGATATGAAAGATATGCGAAGAGAAATGCAAATTATTTTTCAAGATCCATATTCTTCATTAAACCCTAGAATGACGGTTGGGGACGCTATTATGGAACCGATGATGGTTCACGGAATTTTAGCTAATGACAAAGAAAGAAAAGATAAAGCATTAGAATTATTGTCGAAAGTAAACTTGTTGCCAGAGCAATTTTTTAGATATCCTCATGAATTTTCAGGAGGTCAAAGACAGCGTATATGCATCGCGCGTGCTCTAGCTTTAAATCCCAAGTTTATCATATGCGATGAATCGGTTTCGGCACTTGATGTTTCAGTTCAGGCTCAAGTTCTAAATTTATTAATCAGTCTTCGTGAGGAGTTTAAATTCAGTTATATCTTTATTTCCCACGATTTATCGGTAGTTAAATTCATAAGCGATCGTATAGCTGTAATGAATAAAGGTAAATTAGAAGAATTAGGCTACGCTGATGATATTTATAATAATCCTCAAACTGAATATACTCAAAGACTTATAGCTGCAATTCCGAAGGGTGATATCCAAGAAATTAAACAAAAAGGTGGCTTTTTGAATAGTTAAAAATGTCTTTATCAAAAAAAGTAATTGCAATAGCAGGTCCAACAGGCGTTGGGAAAACTGCATTTGCTATTGATTTGGCATTACAATATAATACGGAAATTATATCATTTGATTCACGTCAAATTTATAAAGAATTAAAAATTGGTGTGGCTCGTCCTTCTGAAAAGGAGTTAAGTTCCGTCAAGCATCATATGATTGCATCGCATTCAATACTAGATCCAATAAATGTTGCTTGTTTTGAACAAGAATGTATCGATAGTCTTAATCATATTTTTCAAACAAAAGATGTCGTTATTTTATGTGGAGGTACAGGTCTTTTTTTGAATGCGGTTCGTTTTGGATTGGATGCGATTCCTCCAATTTCATCTGAAAATACACAAAAAGCCATAGATTTTATTAAAAATAATACAAATCAAGCCATTTTAGACCTTTTAAATACGATTGATTTCAATTTAAAAACGCAGATCGATACAAATAATCTTCATCGAGTACAAAGAATTATTGAGGTTTTCTTCGAAACAGGGCAATCTATTCTAACATATAGAAGTGGTCAGCCTAAAAAACGCGCTTTTGATTTTGAAGTTATCATTTTGAATCGTTCGCGTGAAGATTTATATCAACGAATTAATCAAAGAGTTGATTTAATGCTCGGAGAAGGTTTGGAAAATGAAGTAGCTTCTTTAAAATCATATTTTCATTTGCAAAGTTTAAATACGGTTGGTTATAAAGAGTGGCAACCCTACTTTGAAGGATTGGCTTCAAAAAATGAAGTTGTTGAAAAAATAAAGCAACATTCTCGTAATTATGCCAAACGACAAATTACATGGTTTAAAAAATTTAATAAAGAGGATCGTTGGATTGAGTTATAGTTTTTTCCTGATATTTTTTGAAAAAAGTACAATTAATGATACCAAGGAACCAACAATTAGACCTGTAAAAAACTCTTTTAAAATACTTGGTAAAAAAGGTAAGACTTCTTGAAGCCACAAGCTTTTATGAAAAAAAATTCCTCCGGAAACCAAAAGTAATGCAATAGTTCCTAAGATACTTAGAGTTTTAATTATCCATGGTAATGCTTTTGTGAGTAAAACACCTATTTTGTTGATATAAGAATTTTCAGTAGATTTTTGAATTAAATATAATCCAAAATCGTCCATACGAACTAAGATCGCAACTAAGCCATAAACGCCAACTGTAGCAATAAGAGCAACAACACTGACACTTAATATTTGAATTAATAACGATTTTTCAAGCACGGTAGATAAAGCTATAATAACAATTTCTAAAGAAAGTATAAAGTCAATGGTAATTGCTGATTTTACTTTTGTTGCTTCATCTTGAGGATTTTTGTTTTCATTAACTGTATTGTTTTTTAAGAAAAGCGTTACAATAATCTTTATGGCGCCTTCATATGCTAGAAAGATACCTCCTAATACTAAAATAATAGTAATCGCTTGTGGTAAAAAATAACTTAACAAAAAAACCAAAGGTAAAATAATAAGCTTATTTAAGAAAGAACCTTTTGTGATTTTCCATAAAACCGGTAATTCTCTCGACGAAATAAAACCTGTTGCTTTTTCAGCGTTTACGGCAAGGTCATCACCAAGGATTCCAGCCGTTTTTTTTGTAGCCAGTTTACTCATACTCGCCACATCATCCATTAATAATGCTATATCATCTAAAATAAGAAATATACCTGAAGCCATCTTTTTTAGTGCAAATATAAAGCTTTTTCAGAAAAAAATCATTATTTACTTACCTCCAACAATGTTAAAGATTGTTAATGTTTAGTACTTTGTATTACACAGTACTATCAAATGTATATATCTTTGCATTGTAAATTTAAAAATTATGAATATTGAAAATACTAAAACACAAATGTCTAAAGGGATTTTTGAATATTGTATTTTGTCATTATTAAGAAAAGAGGATAAATATGCTTCGGAAATTATTGAAATATTTTCAAAAACAAAATTTGATATTGTTGAAGGAACAATATATCCTATTTTGACAAGGCTTAAAAATGCGTCTTATTTAAGTTATTATTGGCAAGAATCGCATCAAGGACCTCCTAGGAAGTATTATAAAATAACATCAGAAGGACTTTCATTCTTAGATCAATTGGATGAAATTTGGAGCGACATAGAAAAATCAGTAAAACAAATTATTAATTATTAAATCATAATTTATGGAAAAAAATATCTTAATTCAAATTGGCGGAAATTCCTTTCAAATAAGTGAAAATGCCTACAAATTATTGGAAAAGTATTTAAACGATATCAAACATCAGTTTAAAAATATCGATGAACAAAATGAAATTATTTCGGATATAGAGTATCGAATAGCAGAAATATTTAGTTTGGAATTAAAAAATCATTCAAAAAATTCAATAGGAGAGTTCGAGGTTGAGAAAGTTATTAAATTATTGGGAGACCCAAATGTGATTTCGGGTTCCGATGAAATACAAGGAGAAAATGAAGGCCGTGAAGAAAATGAGATTGGAAATAATGAAAATGATAAACGTTATAAAAAATTATATCGATATCCTAATGATAAAATTATTGGTGGAATTTGTTCGGGTTTAAGTATGTATTTGGGGATTTATGATCCAATTTGGATGCGTATTCTATTTATTTTGTTATTTTTTCTAACAGGTGGAATTACTTTGATTATGTATTTAATTGGATTAATCATAATTCCTGAAGCAAAAAATTCTAATGATTTTAGAAAGTTAAAAGGCGAATCTTTAGATTTAAAATCGATACAAAATAGTTTTGAAAGTGTAAGAAATGAGCTTAATAGTGAAAATACAAATCAAAAATTACATTCTTTCTTTAGAATTTTAGCAAAAATCATTCAATTTATTATAGGAGTAATTATGCTGTTTGTTTTAATTATTTTTATTTTGTTTTTATTTGGGTTGTTTTTCGACAATTTAACTATTAATGCCATTCAAATTAATCAAATTGCATTATTAAATTATTTTTTTGAAAATGATTTGAAGTCTTTAATCTTTTTAATTTCCTTATTTCTAGTTTGCTTTCTCCCATTGGTATTCATTTCAAATTTCATTTTTAAAATGTTATTTAAAATGAATCTTCTTCAAAATAAACTTAAATTTATTTTAAATGGAGTTTGGCTTTTTTTGTTTTTTATATTAATTTTTTTAATTTATGATTTATTTAAAGAATTTAAATATACAGGACAAAAAGAAGAAATAATTTATACGACGAATTCTAAAGATAAAACATTTTATATCAAAACGAATGACTCACTTACATTTGAATTGATTGACAATCATATTATTTTAAATAATAAAATTTTAGAAAAAGGTCAATTAGCACTACCTTTTGTAGAATTTAATGTAAACCCAACAAATGATTCCATTATGAGTATTGTTCAAATAAAAATGTCGAAAGGAAAAAAGGAAATATTAGCTCAAAAAAATGTAGAATTCATTGATGCAAAATATGAAATTAAAAAAGATACCTTATTTTTTGAAAACTTCTTTCAAATTTCCAAACCATTTGCCAAATTTAGAAATCAAAAAGTAATATATAATTTAAATATACCAATTGGCTATAAAGTACATTTAAATAGTTCACTTATAGATTTAAACCATTTTATAGATATTGAAGATGGTGAAATTGAAGTAAAAGATAAAAAAAATAATTTTGCTGCAGATCAAGACTTAATAATGACCAAAGAGGGTTTAAAGCCTCTTTAGATATCTAAAAAAAAAGCATCGATTCACTCGATGCTTTTTTTAATATTTAGCTTTCTAAAAAAGGATATCTGTAATCTATCGGTGGATTAAAGGTTTCTTTAATCGTTCGCATACTCACCCATCTCAATAAATTAAGTTTTGAA
>JBIPPB010000039.1:0-17819 GCA_044368655.1 Chitinophagales bacterium
GATTCTACTAAATATACTGTTTTGTGGACTCCATTAAATTCTTCAAATCATATTCAAAAGAATCTAGCGGTAGGACAATATCGCGCTCAATTAACTTTGAAATCAGATGTGGGATGTAAAGGAAGTGGAATTGCTTCGCTTACAGCTATTAATATTCCTCTTAATGTAACTATCGTATCGGCACCTATAAAATGTTTTGCAGGAACTACAGATAGCATTGTTGCAACTGCTTCAGCTACATTGTCGCCTGGCCCATATGCTTATTCATGGGGTACAGAAGGAAATACTCAAAAAATTACTGGAAAGGTTGCAGGAACTTATACGGTTACAGCTACAGATAATATTACTGGATGTATAGGTTCTAGAAGTGTAAATATTACTCAACCAACAGCAATTACAACAAATATTGTTAAAAATGATGTACTTTGTCATAATGAAGCAACTGGATTTTTAAGAGTAATTCCTAGTGGAGGAACACCTTCAAATTTAGGATTTTATTCTTATAACTGGATCTCTTCAAATGGACTAAATACGTCTAAATTTATACAATTTAATAATGAACAATATGCCCTTTTTGCAGATAGTATCATCTATGAAGTAACTGATGCTAATGGATGTATTTTTAGAAATGGTACTCGTGTGAATCAACCTAATACACCTTTAACGCCAGTATTTACTGTTGTTAATGCTACGGTAGTGAATGGTACCGATGGGAAAATTATTATAAATACTTCGGGTGGAACGCCTGCTTATCGTGCAAAATTATTCAGAAGAAATGCAGGTGGAGCTTGGATACAAGTAGGCTCTGATAAAGTGCCATTAAATTCATTGGATTCATTTATCGGTTTAAACAAAAATGAGTATAAAATTGATGTTTTAGATGCGAATAATTGTTTGAAAGTAGATAGTTTTATGGTTCGTGATGTCGTTTGTGATATCAAAGTAAATTTAACTACAATCAATATTGAATGTTTTGATGCTACAACGGGTTCTATTTCTTTAGGTGCTAAAGATGATTTAAATGCGCCAACTACGAATTTATATACATACTCAATCAGAAAGCCTGGAGCGCCTCAATTTGTGGATGCTCAAAGTAAACTGGTAGAATTTGAAGCAGCCGTATTTAATAATTTAGGTGCAGGTGTATATGCAATTCGTATACAAACAAATAAAGGATGTGATACTGTTGTACCAAATATTACTCTAACACAAAATCCAGATATTGTAATTAATTTGTCTAAACAAATTAATCCTTCTTGTGCAACATATAATGATGGTCAAGTTAAAGTAGAAGTTACGGATAATTTCCCACCTTATCAATATAATTTTGGTGCAGGATTTTCAAATATTGACTCTATAAATACGTTGACTCGAGGTGTATATAATCATCAAGTTAGAAATAGTTTAGGTTGTGTTAAACCATTTTCTTATACCCTTTCGGATCCTATGGGCATCACTTCAGTAAATACAAAATTTGATAGTTTGGTTTCTTGTTTTGGTGGTTCTAATGCTCAAGTAACTTTAGATCCAGTGCCAGGAATCGTAGGGCCTTTTTCTTATATCAACAAGCCAGGTACAGAAACAGATACAACGTCACCTGTATTAAAAGGTCTAAACGCTGGTTCAAAATCGGTTGATATATGGTATAAACCTGATGTAAATTCGGCAAGCAGTTGTTTATATACGCATACATTTACCGTAAGTGAGCCTACTTTATTAGAATTAAGTTTAACGTCTGTTAGACCCGTTAATTGTTTTGGTGATAAGAATGGTCAATTAATTTTAAATAGTAGAAAAAATAGTGTGTTAACAGGAACGGCTCCTCATACATACACTATCGAACATATTGCAAATAGTACTAAAGTAAGTCAATTAACAAATATTACTTTCAATAATCTAGCTCCTGGTGTTTACAGTGCTAAAGTGGTTGACAAAAATGGTTGTGTAGCTAATCTAGTTCCAAATGTAACTGTTGGTGAACCCGATAAGTTTTTTGGTCATATAACTACAACGCCTTCATCTTGTGTAGAATCTAATAATGGAGCATATGTAATCGATCCAACTAAGTTTTCAGGAGGCAATGTAGGAAATTATGTAAGATCAGTAAGTCTGTTTAATAATATAAATAATTATTTTTCATCTACTCCTTCTGCAAATAATTTACCTACTACCGCTACTAATTCAAGTTCATTCTATAGAGCTACCATTTTTGATTCTAAAAGTTGTCGCTGGGATTCTACGTTTACTATAGATACCGTTTATAAGCTTCGTTTTAGTCGTGCTATTTTACAGTCTGAAATTGATAGTGTAAGTTGTTATGGTGGAAATGATGGTGCAATTCGATTTAATCCATTAACATTAACCCCTCAAAATGCACCATTTAATTATGTTTGGAATGATGATATAACTTCAAATAATTCAACTTTTACAACAAGTGCGGGCACTCATACTTTAGTAGTAACAGATGCTAATGGCTGTTTAGCTTCTATAAAAGCAGATGTTGAAGAACCATTACCAATTACTATTGTTGGAAGAGTTCAAGATGTGAATTGCTTTAAAGGAAATGATGGAAACATTAAAGTTGGTGTTCGTGGCGGTAGAGGCGCATACACAATTTTATGGGAAAATCCACCAATAATGTCAGGAGATAGTATTTCTGGACTTGAAGCTGGATTTTATACTTCATATGTAACAGATGAAAAAGGATGTAAAGCAGAAGAAACTTTTCTAGTTCAACAACCAGACTCTTTTGTAGTAAGAGCTCAAGAAGTGAATCATATTACATGTTTTAATGCAAATAATGGGTCTATTAAATTATTTGTAAAAGGAGGAGCGCCTAGTTTCACATACACATGGAATGCTGATGATCGAAACAGCCCTAATATTGATAATCTTAAACCAAATGCGGGTTACAAAGTTACGGTAACGGATTCTAAAAATTGTGAAGCCACTACTACGGTTGAAATTAAAGAACCTACCAAGTTAGAGATAGAATCTATAAAACTTGAAGATTTACTTTGTCCTAAATCTAATGATGGTAAGATAGAAGTTAATGCAAGAGGTGGAACATTTAATGAAATCGAACAATATAGTTATTCTATAGATAATGGTGGCTCTTACGTGTTTACCAATACGTTTGGGGCTTTAAAGCCTGGTAACTACACGGTAATAGTAAAAGATATTAATGGTTGTACGGCTTTAAGACAAGTAACTATAAATGAACCCGAAGAATTATTTGTTAAAGCTTTAAAAGACAATACAATTGACACCATTAAAATGGGAGAACGAATTGAGTTAACTTATACACAAAATACAGTTAGTGGAACGATGCCAGTTGTTAAGAGCATTCAATGGACGCCTTCTGAATTATTAAGTTGCAGCAATTGTCAAACAACAATGGCTTCTCCTTTTGAATCAACAAATTATACTGTAAATGTTTATTATCATAATAACTGTTTAGCTACTTCTACCGTTCGAGTACCGGTTTATTTGCCAGCTGATTTTTATGTTCCTACAGCTTTTTCACCAGGAAATCAAGATGGAGTAAATGATGTATTAAGATTGTTTGGAAATGGTATTAAACAAGTGGAATTAAGAATTTATAATCGATGGGGCGAAAAAGTTTATGAAACAACTACTATCGGTCAAGGTTGGGATGGTTCTTACAAAGGAGAATTACAACCAACAGGAGTTTATACATATTCTGCTAAAGTAGTTTATTTAAATAATCATACTATAACTAAACAAGGTAATGTTACTTTAATTCGATAGTACACTTTGTTATAAATGAAAGAAAGGGGGGGCTTTTTTAGCCCTCCTTTTTTTTTAATCTAAGTTTTTTAGGTTTTTTTTATATTTTTGCCACAAATAATAATCTTGGAAAAGCCAAAACATATTTTTATAATTGTTGCTGATAGTTTGCGCAAAGATGCCGTTTATAATCAAGGTGTAGGCATGGATTATGTTGAAAAAAATAGTATACAGTTTACTCAAGCACGTTCAAGTGCATGTTGGACTTTACCAGCTACGTCTTGTATGTTTACCGGTTTAAATGTTCATGAGCATCAAACAGATACGCACACAAGAAATTTACCAAAAAATATATCTACGCTCTCAGAACATATGAAAGCAAAAGGATATAAAACAATTCAAGTAACTGCAAATCCAGTAACTACCGAAATTTTTGGATTAAATCGAGGTTTTGACCAAGTATTTAAGACGTGGAAATTAGTAACTCCAAAGTTAAAAAAAACAATGTATTTCTTACTTTCAATGAGTAAACATCGAGTTAGAAATATGATTTTTTCTAAAGATATTGTAAGTCAAAAATTACTTGAAGATATCGAAGTAGCTAATTGTTGGGGGCAAAATACACATTTGGATGCATTTCAAAAAGTTTATGAATTAATTGAGGAAAATGATAAAATAGGTCAACCTTGTTTTTTCTTTATTAATTTGATGGAAACGCATTTTCCGTATCACATTGCAGATACTTTTAAATTGTCTGGTAATTCTTTATTAGAAAAAATAAACGAAGTCACTACGCTTTTTAAAATTGCAAATCAGAATTTTTTGTTACAAGAAAACCCAAGTATAGATCAAAAGTATGCGGATTTAATTTATAAAAGACAATTAACGAGTTACCAAATAATAAAAAATGATTTAAATTATTTTATTGAATCTATTCATAAAAACAAGGAAAACTTAGTTGTTTTTTGTTCAGATCACGGAGATAACTTTGGCGAAATGAATTGGTATTATCATTTTTCAAATGTAAATGATGGAGGCAATCGAGTACCGTTGTTTTGGTTAAATCCAAATGGTGACGGAGCAAAAGTTGTAGATACTCCAATAAGTAGTCGTTTCATTTTTCAAAGTTTATTAGAACATATTGGTGTTGCTCAAGATACAACGTTGTTTAAAAATGAAGCTTTGAACTTCCCAACTATTCAAAGTTTTTGGTATAAACATCAGAGAGGTACACTTGAAAAATATAGATACAATCAATTTTTATTTGTAGATAATGGTAATCGTTTTGTAAAACGAAATGATATGTGGTTAACCGCACCTATTACAGGTGATTCATATCATGATGAAACTCGTTTTGTGAAAATGGATCATAAAACAAATCCTATTGAAGAATTTGTAGAAGATCAGGAAAAGCAAAAGTATTTATTAAAACGAGAAGAAGAGTTTGATGTCTTTTCAAAAAAAATGATGGAAGCAACAAACGATTAGTTTTAATTCGTAATCATTTTCCTATTTTTTAATATATTCTTTAAGCGTATTTACATATTCCTCAAAAGCATCTATACCTTTTTCTGTTATTTTACAAGTCGTTAGAGGATAGTTATTTTTAAATTGTTTTTCAATGATAATATACTCCGCTTCTTTTAGTTTTTGAAGTTGAACACTTATATTTCCTGATGTCGCTTTTGTTTTTTCTTTAATCTCATTAAATTCGATTTTCTCGTTTCCAATAAGTATAGAAATTATAGCTAAACGAAGTTCTGAATGAAGAATAGGATTGAGTGGATTAAACATTCTTATTTTTTTTAAATTGATTCCAAAGTAAAATTCCGGGTACTAAATATCCTAAAAATACAATTACGCCATAAAATAAAACTTGATAAGCGTTATAATTTATAAACGGAAAAATAATAGCACCTATCCAAAAACATAAACTACCTATTTTTAATGGATTAAACTTTAAGATACTTCCCGAAAGATATACCGCAAAACCCATGAAAATCATTATAAAAGCCGTTGGTGTATGTTTGTAAATGGAACAAATTATGATAATTAAAAATAAACTTATTCCAAATCCTTTCCATAAAAAGAGATAAATATTAGATATTATATTTGAATTATTTTCAGATTCTTGTTTTTTAGAACCATATAAAATACTTACAGGAACTCCGATTATTGGCATAATTAACCAAACTAAATTACTTAATTCATTTTTATCTAAAAAATGTATCATGATAAACTGTGTTAAACACGCTAAAATAATGAGCGTCCCCCACAAAAGAAAGTGAAATCCATCGTCAATTAATTTTCGTCGAGTTATTTGAATCATTTCAGTAATGATTTTAAAACTTGTTTCTGCATTTAAATTCGTATTGTCCATATTTTGTAAATTTAATGCAAATATAAAGTAGTTTATTATATAAACTATATATTTTTTTATTTTCTATAATTTTTATGATCAAATTTCGTTTTAATATTATTTTTGTAACATTCTATTTATCGCACATTCATTTATTTATGAAATCATTTTATACGATTATTTTATTTATTATTTTTTTTAATTTTTTAAATCTACATGCTCAAGAAAATGAAAAAGCAGATCGATTGATTCAAGCGGCCAATAATGCATTACAAATGAAAGATTATGAAGGTTTTAAAACAAAAATTAACGAAGCCATTACCCAATTTCCGAATTATGAACCCATTTATATGGTTAAAACCAAATTTGAAATGGATAGCCGTCAGTTTCAAAAAGCGTTAGAAACACAATTGAAATTATACCAAATCAATGATCATTTTAATCCTTTGCAATCCAAGTTGTTGGCGGAGTGTTATTTTTATTTAGGAGATTATATTAATGCAAAAAAATATGCAAAAGAATTTTTAATCACGCCCGGTACAAGTGCTAATAATGTTGCTTTTTGTAAGAGATTAATTGCAAGTGCCGATTTTGCTATGTCGCAGCCTAAATTGGATCCGATACCTTTTGAAAATTTAGGAATACAAATCAATTCAAATCATGATGAGTATTTTCCATCAACCTCAGCCGATGAGCGTTATTTATATTTCACAAGAAATACGTCGGGCAATGAAGATATATTTGTAAGTGAGCAAATTAGCGGGAATTGGAGTCCTTCCGTTCGTATTGATATGCCCGATATGAATGATGACGGAACGTTTAATTCTATAAATACTTCTCATAATGATGGAGCTCACACTATTTCTCCTGATGGTAAATATTTATTTTTTACTTCATGCGGTAGACCAAAAAGTTTTGGTTCTTGTGATTTGTTTTTTGTTAGTAAATCTGGTGGCATTTGGAATAGACCAAAATTATTACCAAAGCCAATTAATACCATAAGTTGGGAGAGTCAACCTTGTGCTTCTAATGATGGTTCCGAAATCTATTTTGTGAGTTCCAGGCCGGGAGGAATAGGTGGTATAGACATTTATGTGACACAAGTATCCGAGAAAGGTGTTTTTTCGGAGCCTCAAAATCTTGGAGAAATAATCAATACACCTTATGACGAAGATAAGCCTTTTTTGCATCCTGACGGACAAACTTTATATTTTTCTTCAAATGGCCATCCTGGTTATGGAGGAAAGGATTTGTTTATGAGTAAAAAGGTAGAAGGCGTCTGGCAAAAACCAATAAATCTAGGTAATGCAATTAATACATTAGGTGATGAAGTTTCAATTTTTGTGAATACGATTGGAAATAAAGCTTATCTAGCTCGTAATGCCGAATCTGGCCCAGGAAGAAATAATTTAGATTTATTTAGTTTTGAGCTCCCAAAATCATATCGTCCTGAAAAAGCAACCTATATGAAAGGGTTGGTTATTCATAAATTAACCAAAAAGCCACTTAGCGCCCAAGTTAAAGTCTTTGATCCAACAGCCTCAAAAACGATTGCAACAGTTCAATCTGATTCCAAAAATGGAGAATTTTTATTTCCTATTTCTTTAGTGTCTTCAATGTATGGCTTTAATGTAAATAAGCAAGGATTCGCATTGTATTCTAAAAATATTGAAATTCAGAAGAATAACTCAAATGCTCAAAATTTAGTTATAGAAATGATGCCGCTTGAAAAAGGTACGAAATTCGAGCTTCGAAATGTGTTTTTTGAAACGGCTAAATTTGATTTAAAATCTTCTTCTAAGACCGAATTGGATATCGTTGTGAATATGCTTAAGCAGCATCCTGATTTAAATATTTTAATTTCAGGACATACCGATAATGTAGGACAGGAATCTAATAACAAATTGCTTTCTGAAAATCGTGCAAAATCTGTAATGAATTTTTTAATCGAAGCGGGAGTTGAATCTAACCGCTTGCAATATAAAGGTTTTGGCTCTTTACAACCATTGCAGCCAAATACAACGCCCGAAGGAAGAGCTATAAACAGAAGAACAGAAATTGAAATAATGTAAAGAATGTATTCTTTTTAAACTCTTTGAATTTGAGATTCATCAAATAAAGGTAATTGGCTCATCTTGCGATGTAATTGAAAAACAGCAAAAATATCTTGTTCGCAATACGTTACAATTTGATCTAACGCATTATGTTCGTAATAAAATGTACCAACTTCGCTGCCATCCATATTTGTTTTAGGTGATGGGATTTCAAAAATAGTAGTTAATGTATCTAAGGATACAAAATGTTTATAATCACCAAACTTCCATAACTGCAATGTATCAATATGGTGCACTTCCCAAGGTTTTTTAGCTTGAAAATCTAAAATGGAAGGAAGTGGAATTTCATTGATTAATAATCTTCGACAAATATAAGGAATGTCAAATTCTTTTATATTATGTCCGCAAAATAAATAGTTTTTTTTAGCATTAAGACCTAAACAAAAGGAATAAAATGACTGTAAAATGCTTTTTTCTTCATGCCCAAAAAATGATTTAACTTTGAATTTTTGGTTTGAGTCATCTAAAATTCCAATAGAAATGCAAATTATTTTACCAAATTCGGCAAAAATTGCTGCTTTTTGTGGGTATAGCTGACCTGGAGTTTCTTCTGGGTTTTTTTCTAAATCAAATCGAATTTTTTTTGTCCAAATCTTTTGAAATTCAGGACTTAATTCATCAAAATCTCTTTTTTGTGATACGGTTTCAATATCAAGGTAAATAATGTTTTCCATAGTAGCATTAATATTGTTCGTTCGTATTTGGAAAGTCCTTTTGTTTTACGTCTTGAATGTAATTTTTAACCGCTTCATCAATAATTTCATTCAAATTAGCGTATCTTCTGATAAATCTTGGGCTAAATTCTTTCGTAATTCCAAGCATATCATGTAAAACCAAAACCTGTCCATCCACGCCGCCACCAGCTCCAATTCCAATAATAGGTATTTTAACTTCTTCGGCTACTTTGGTTGCTAAATTGGCAGGTATTTTTTCTAAAACAATAGCAAAACATCCAAGGGTTTCCAATAATTTTGCGTCTTCAATCAATTTGTTGGCTTCCTCGGTTTCTTTTGCTCTTACATTATACGTTCCAAATTTATAAATCGATTGAGGTGTTAGTCCTAGATGTCCCATGACAGGAATTCCTGCAGATAAAATACGAGCTACAGAATCTTTAACTTCTCGTCCACCTTCCAGTTTAATTGCGTGCGCTTCGGATTCTTTCATAATTTTAATTGCGCTATTCAATGCTTTTTTCGAATCGCCTTGGTAGTATCCAAAAGGAATGTCTACTACAACCAAACTTCTTTCAGCAGCTTTAATGACACTTTGAGCATGATATATCATTTGCTCTAAAGTTATTGGTAAGGTCGTTTCATGACCCGCCATTACATTTGATGCGCTATCGCCTACTAAAATAATATCAATTCCAGCATGGTCTACAATTTTAGCTAAAGAATAGTCATATGCCGTAAGCATCGATATCTTTTCTCCTTGTAGTTTCATTTTTTGTAAAATCTGAGTGGTCACTCGTTTTACATCTTTATTTACCGACATATAATTTATTTATTTTATTACCAACTACCGCCGCTGCCGCCACCGCCACTGCTTCCGCCACCAAATGACCATCCACCGCCTCCGCTATCCCAATTTCCGCCTCCACCATTTCCAATAAACCATCCACCTTGATTCCAGCCGCTGCCTATGGTATTTCCTCTTTGGTCAAAATGGTTTGAACTGTTGGAAATGAACATTAAAATCAAAATAATAACTATAATGATTATAAAAATGTCTCGGCTTGTTAATCCGTTGTTGTTTTTTTTATCCGCTTTATAGGTGCCTGATAGGATTGAAGAAATAGTTTGAAATCCATCATAAATACCTTGATAATAGTTTTGATTTTTAAAATTTGGCGCAAAAACTTCTTTAATAATTCTATTGGTTAATAAATCAGGTAGTTTTTCTTGAATTCCATATCCTGTTGAAATGAAAATTTTTCGATCGTTTTGGGCTATTACAATGACGATACCATTGTCTTTGTCTTTGTCGCCAACACCCCATTTGTAATGAATTTCAGTTGCAATGGGTTGTATTTCATTCCCGTTTAAAGAGTTTAAAGTAACAACCACAATTTGTGTAGAAGTTGAATCGAAATAATTATAAAACGTTTGTTCTAAAGAAGCCTTTTCTTCTTGAGTTAGAATATTAGCAAAATCATTAACAAAAAGAGGCGGATCGGAAGGCGAAGGAATTTCAATTTGAGCATTGAAAATATTAGGAATTGATAAAAAAAATAGAATCCCTATCAATACATATTTACCCAAAACTAATTTCATTACTGATTTCATTGACGTTGTTTTTAGTTGCTGGATAATGTTTTTTAAGAATTTCACCACATTTTAAAATGCCTAATGTGAGTGCTTCTTCAAACAATTTATGTCTAAGTTTTTGAATCATAATTTGAATCACTTCATCCCAAACCGAAATTTTACCTACAGCTTGATAGATTCCATAATCAGCGTAAACTGCAATTTTATGATCTTTTTCAGATAGATAAATCAGAATTCCCGAACCGTTTTTAGTTTGATCTAAATTTAGTTTTTTAAATACTTCCGAAGCTTTTGCCAAAGGATCGCCCAAACATATTGGATCAATATGTAATTTGATTTCACCTTCAGTGAATTGCTCTTGTTCTGAAATTAATTGAGCTAATTTTTCGCAAATTTCAGGTGTAAGAATTTCTTTCATTATCAAAAGATTGGGTTAGTCAAATTTTACCTTTGGTGCGGTATAACTTGATTTGTCACTTTCAAAATATGGTTTTTCAGTAAACCCAAAGCTTCCAGCAAAAAAGTTTTGAGGAATCGCTTTTATAAATGCATTATAGTCTCTAACCGCTTCATTATATCGATTTCGAGAAGTATTAATGCGGTTTTCAGTCCCTTCTAATTGAACTCTTAAATCCTGAAAAGCTGAATTCGCTTTAAGATTCGGGTAGTTTTCAGTCACACTTAATAATCTTCCAATTGCCATTCCCAGTTGTCCTTGAGCTTCTTGATATTTTACTAATTGTTCTGGAGTTGCATTGGTTGGATCGATTTTCATTTGAGTAGCAGATGCTCTTGCGTTTGCAATATCTACTAGCGTGGATTGTTCAAATTTAGCTTCTGCTTTTACCGTGCTTACAATATTATCAATTAAATCAGCTCTTCGTTGATAATCTGCCTCAACTTGTGCCCATTGACTAGATACTTGTTCTCTTTTGGATACCATTTCATTATATCCACATGAGTTTAATAAAATGGAAATTAAAAATAAAGGTAGGATTTTTTTTAGCGTATTCATATGTTATAAGTTTTAAGATTTTGGTATAAAATTAAAATATTTAATTAAATTTGAAAGAATTATTTAGAAAGCGAATTGGTAATCAACTGTAAAAATTCTTTTCTTGTCGAATCATTAGTCATAAATTCGCCTGTAAATGAAGAAGTTGTTGTGCTCGAATTTTGTTTTTGAACACCTCGCATCATCATACATAAATGTTTTGCTTCAATCACAACAGCCACTCCATGAGGCTCAAGGGCTTCTTGTATGGCATTTTTTATTTCTCCCGTCAATCGTTCTTGCACTTGAAGTCTTCTTGAAAATACATCTACTACTCTTGCTAGTTTACTTAGTCCAGTAATCTTTCCATTTGGCAGATATCCAATATGTGCTTTGCCATAAAACGGCAACATATGATGTTCGCACATAGAATATAATTCGATATCTTTTACGATGACCATATCTTGGTTACCTTCATGAAAAAGCGCAGATTTTAGAATTTCAACGGCATTAAGATGATATCCTTGTGTGTTAAAACTCAATGCTTTTGCAACTCGCATTGGAGTTTGTTTAAGCCCTTCTCGTTTCGGATCTTCTCCTATTAATGAAAGGGTATTTTCGATATTTTGAGCTATTGCCGAAATATTTGCAAGGTGATAGGTTTCGGATTTATTATAATTCACATTAATACATTTAAATATTATACTCTTTTCAAACCTTATTTATTGTTAAAAAGTTCTTATTTTTGCCAATTTTATATCTTTATCTAAAAGTTTTGTGTAAATAATGTCAATTTGTCATTTTTTATACTTTTGGTAAAAAAATTGATATAAACAAAAAATACAATTTTAACTTTTATAATTATTATCTATTATGCATGAAAATATAAATCAATCTGAATTAGAGGATGAAAATAAAAATGAAATCTTTGAAGGAAAAGATTCTGAAAATATAGAAAGCTCAAAAGAGTCAGAACTAACTGAAATATTAGAAAAAGAGCTTGCAGAACAAAAAGACAAGTTTCTTAGATTATTTGCAGAGTTTGACAATTACAAGAAACGTATAGCAAAAGAACGTATTGAATTATTTGCTACCGCAGGCAAAGAAATGATTGTTGAATTTCTTCCAATTCTTGATGATTTTGAGCGTGCGATAAAAAGTAATGAAAATTCAGAAGATTTGTCATCTGTTAAGGAAGGTATGTTGTTGATTTTTGACAAAATGAATAAATCATTTGAGAAAAAAGGAGTGAAAAAAATAAATGCAAAAGGAGACGCCTTTAATCCAGATTTACATGAAGCAATAACCGAAATTCCGGTAAATGATGAATCTCAAAAAGGAATTGTAATTGATGAGGTAGAATGTGGTTATTCACTAAATGATAAAATTATTCGCTACTCAAAGGTAGTTGTAGGAAAATAAAAAAGTAAAAAATGGCAAAAAGAGATTTTTATGAGGTTTTGGGCGTAAGTAAAAGTGCATCTGAAAAAGAAATTAAAGATGCATATAGAAAGCTTGCAATTAAATATCATCCCGATCGTAATCCAGATAATCCCGAAGCAGAAGTTAAGTTTAAAGAAGCTGCAGAAGCATACGAAATATTAGGTAATACAGAAAAGAAACAAAAATATGATCAATATGGTCATCAAGCATTCGATGGCGGTGGATATGGCGGTTTTAGTGGCGGTGGCATGTCAATGGAAGATATTTTTAGAAACTTTGGAGATGTTTTTGGTGGCGGCGGAAGTCCTTTTGATGCTTTTTTTGGCGGAAATTCGGGAGGAGGAAGATCGAGTAGAGGAAGTAGCATTCGAGTTTCTATAAAAGTGACACTTGAAGATGTAGTTAATGGTGTAAAAAAGAAAATTAATGTAACTAAAAAAACAAAGTGCGGAACTTGTAATGGTTCCGGTGCCGATCAAGTACCTAATGCAAAAGAAATATGTAAATCTTGTAGTGGAAAAGGGGTTACTTATAAAGTCCAAAATACATTTTTAGGTAGTTTTCAAACTCAAACAACGTGTTCGACCTGTTCAGGCGAAGGTCAAGTAATTTTAAAGCCATGTAAAACTTGTAAAGGTAAAGCCGTAGTTGAAGGTAAAGAGCTTGTAGAAATTGATATTCCTTCGGGAGTTCAAGATGGGATGAGCTTGAGCATGCGAGGCGCTGGAAATCAAAGTGAATCTGGAGGACAATCTGGAGATTTAATTATACAAATTATCGAAGAGCCTCATCATGATTTTATGCGTGATGGAAATCATATTATATATAATTTAAATTTAAATTTTGCGCAATTAGCTTTGGGCGATCATATTGAAATCCCTATAGTTGGTGGTAAAGTTAAGATGACAATAAAACAAGGTACACAACCAGGAAAAGTTTTAAAACTAAGTGGAAAAGGTGTTCCGGACATAAATGGTTATGGTAGAGGCGACCAATTAATTATAGTAAATGCTTGGGTTCCTCAACAACTAACAAAAGAAGAAAAAGAATACATGGAGAAGTTGAAAAATTCAAGTAATTTTAATCCGGATCCAAATAATACAGAAAAAAGTTTTTTTAGTAAAATGAGAGATTTTTTTGCTTAAATTAATGTTTTTCTGCAATTGTCATCTCTCTTTTCCCCTTAGGTCCTTTTAAAGCCGTGATTTGCCATCCGGCTTCTTTTAGCGATCTCTTCACAGAACCTTTTGCACAGTATGTCGTTAAAAGACCTTGATTTTTAGTCGCTTTAAATAATTTTTGAAAAATTTCGGTTGTCCATAATTCGGGTTGCGAAATAGGAGAAAATGCATCGTAATAAATAAGGTCAAATTTATTTATAGCATCAATACATTCCATTTTTTTTTCTTTTTTAATTATTGTAAAATAATTATTGATTTTGATGGCTTGACCCCAAGGACATTGATGAAGATTGATAAGCATTTCGGAATTTTCAAAATATGTACTGATTTCTACAGCAGTATCAATAGAAATTGGAAAAGATTCATACGTAGTGTAAATGATATTCACTTTTAAATCCTCGGCGCGTTTGGCTGTTAGCATAGCATTAAGTCCTGAACCAAATCCCATTTCAAAAATATCAATAGATGTTTTATCTTTATTATTATGAAGCCAATAGTCAAGTCCATTTTGAATGAAAATATGTTGACTTTCTGAAACCGCACCATGTATAGAATGATAATTTTGATCAAAAACAGGGTGATGTAGAGTAGGAGAGCCGTCTTCGGTGATTACAATGCTAAATTCCATTTTTGCTAATATTTAACTGTCTTGTCCATTTCTCTTTTTTTTCAATTTCAAAAATATAATATGGCATTGTAAGTAAAGGTGTAGCTATTTCGTGCCATTCAATAAAACATATGGCATCGCTAAAAAGATATTCTTCAAAGCCAAAATGTAGTAATTCTTCAAGATTTTTGATTCGAAACAAATCCATATGATAAACGGTGCCAAATTGACATTGGTATTCATTTACAATACTAAAAGTTGGACTTGAAAGTGCATTCAAACTTCCCCATTCTTTCAAAATATGTTCGGTTAAAGTTGTCTTTCCTGCACCCATTTCACCTTTAAAACAAAAGATTTTTGAGAAATTAAGCAAAGGTTCCATTTGCTTAGCTATGGAATTGATGTCTTCTATAGAATATTCAAAATGTAATTTATTCATATGTAAAAACGGGGAGTTGACCTTCGGATTTTAAAAACTGTACCATATTTTCAATATCGGAATCTTTTTCAGGATTATACGTGTCTTTTAAAGAGTATCCGTATCGTTTAGCTACGAATTGATAAACAAACGTATTAAAACCACTTTTAAACTCACGTATAATTTCATAACACGTTTTTCCAGTTTCTCGATGAATGAGCTTAACTAAAATTGGGCCATCTGAGGTGTAAAGCCCTTTAATTTCATTTTCAAATCGATCTCTTAGTTCCTTCTCTTTTTCTTTCTTTAGTCGGCGTTTTTCAGATTTTTTTTCTAATAAATTTAAGTCATTGTTTGAATTTATATAAACTTGTTTTGCCATCAAAGCATATGGATATAATTTTATAATTTTTCTTTTTAAAATTTGATACGCTTCTTCTTCTAACGCTGTTCGAGTTCTTATACTATCTTTAATGAAAACGGGATTTAATCTTCTTTTAAATATAGTGTCATTCGTATAGTTTGAATCTGTTTTGAAAATTTCTAATTGACCAACTAAAGTTTGATTTGTGAAAATTAATATAAAACAAAAAATGAAATATAAGTTCATGTACTTTATTTAATTTACAAAAGTAAAAAAATGATGTGCAAAAAAAAGTTAATTTTTCCGATTAATTATATTTTTGGTACAGTTTATGATGAAAATAATTTTAAACGTCTTAATTTTATTGAATTTCTGATGTCATTATAATAATAAATATCTATTTTTGCTACATTTTTAAAATATAATATTTTTATTTTTTTATGTTAAAAAAGCTTGCTTTTTTTTTATTTATCTTAAATAACTTCAATTGTTTTTCTCAACAATTCAAGTTGTTAGGCTCTGCTTTTCAAACGAATCCCACCACGTATACCTTAACAACAAATACGAATAATCAAAGTGGGATGATTACCAATTTATATCCATTAGATTTAACTAAAAACTTCTCGCTTTCATTTCAAATCAACTTAGGCATGAATGATGGATGGGGTGCAGATGGAATTGCATTCATGTTGTCTAGGAATTGCAACCCAAGTTTATCAGGTGGGCAGGGACTTGGAGTTTCGGGTACAAATAATTCAATTGTTGTTGA
Source organism: Chitinophagales bacterium (assembly GCA_044368655.1). Taxonomy (GTDB): domain Bacteria; phylum Bacteroidota; class Bacteroidia; order Chitinophagales; family JADJOU01; genus CHPMRC01. The sequence continues at coordinate 16,270 of JBIPPB010000039.1, forward strand.
ATTTGATACATGGGATAATGGTACTTTTGTTAATGATATATCTAATGATCATATTGCGATATATAGGGACGCTATTTTTGATGCTGCTAATAATATAATGGATGGGACGTCTATTCCAGTTTGTATGGCCTCTAATTGCGCGAATACCGAAGATGGTCAGTGGCATAATGTTCGAATTGAATGGGAGTTTATAAATTCTACTTCCCAAAAAATTCTAGTATTTTTTAATAATAGTTTAAGAGCCGTTTCTACAGGAAATCATATAAATAATCGTTTTTTAGGACAATCTGTTGTTTTTTATTCAATTTCCGCAAGTACAGGAGGTGCTACCAATTTACAAGAAGTTCGTTTTGCTTCTAATAATAATCCTACGTTTTGTGGAGGTCAGCCCGTATTACTTAAAGCGCCCCCTTTAGGTTCTAATTATTCTTGGAGTTCAGGCGTTAATTCTACAGTAGACTCAGCTACAACTTTGGCAGATTTTTCTAAGGTAGTAACTTGTTCTTATTTTGATTTTTGTAACACGTTTCAAACGGTAAATTTTAATATTACTGTTAATACCAGTATTTTCAATCCATCTTCAACTCAAAATGTTTGTTTAAATAAAAAGCCATTTGCATTTTCTGTAAATACAAATGCTTCAGATACTAATTTTATTTCATTTGTTTATTTTACTCAGAAAAAAACAGACAGCACGGTATATAATGGCGGAACTTTTTTGGGAAATGCTACTCCTTTTAACGGTTTTGCGGCATATGATCCTCAATTTCTTGGTAATACAGGTTCTTTACCGAATGTGCCAGGCAAGTATTATGTTTATGCTATAGCTTCGCCAAAACCAGCAAATCCAAATTGTAGACCTTTTGAGGAAATCATTGTTAATGTTTTGCCTCATAAAGATACATTTTTTAATACTTCAATTTGTATTGGTCAATCATTTAAAGGTCGAACAACTTCCGGAACTTATAATGATACAATTTTTAATGGGGCGTTTAATGGATGCGATAGTATTATTTCATTTAATTTAACGGTAAATGACACCACAAAAAAAGATTCGTTTTTTACGACATGTAAGAATCAACCAATAATATTTAATGGTATCAACCGCAATGTAACGGGAATTTATAGAGACACTTTGGTGAATTCGAAAGGTTGTGATAGTTTTGTGTATTTGCATTTAACCGTAAATGACACCACAAAAAAAGATTCGTTTTTAACGATTTGTAAAAATCAACCGATAATCTTTAATGGCATCAGCCGCAATCTAACCGGAATTTACAGAGATACGTTGGTAAATTCAAAAGGTTGTGATAGTTTTATGTATTTGCATTTAACGGTTAATGATACGACCAAAAAGGATTCGTTTTTAACACTTTGCAGACCACAATCCGTAATTTTTAATGGAATTAGCCGCAGTGTAACAGGAGTTTATAGAGATACGTTAATAAATTCGAAAGGTTGTGATAGTTTTGTTTATTTACATCTAACAGTTAATGATACAACAAAAAAAGATTCCTTTTTTACGACATGTAGAAATCAGCCGATTGTAT
>JBIPPB010000006.1:0-59506 GCA_044368655.1 Chitinophagales bacterium
TAAAACATCTTGCGTATCAATACCTAAGGTTGTGAAAATTTTAGACAATTCATTGACAAATGCAATATTTATATCTCTTTGGCTATTTTCAATCACTTTAGCTGCTTCTGCCACTTTTATAGTAGGAGCCAAATGGGTTCCCGCCTTAATTACAGAATTGTAAAGTGCATCCACACGAACACCAATTTCAGGAGTTGAACCGGAAGTTACTTTTAAAATTTTTTCAACGGTATGCTCTTTATCTCCTGGATTAATTCGCTCTGGAGAATACCCCGCAAAAAAATCTAAATTAAATTTCAATCCACTTCCTTTTTCAAGAACAGGTACACACTCTTCTTCCGTTACACCTGGATAAACGGTACTTTCATAAATGACAATATCCTCTTTTTTCAACACTTTACTCACCGTTTCACTGGCTTTATATAAAGGAGTTAAATCGGGTTTATTATTAGCATCAACAGGCGTAGGAACTGTAACAATAAATATATTACAATTTTTTAAATCTTCAATTTGGGTAGAAAAAAACAGTCCTGTAGCTTCGTTATTATTCTGTTTAATTACTTGTTTGAGTATATTTGTTTCCACTTCTAATGTAGCGTCTATGCCATTTCTTAAATCATCAATTCGCTTTTGATGAATATCAAAACCTACCACCGCATACTTTGTAGCAAACAATCGCGCTAATGGCAATCCAACGTATCCTAAACCAATAATTCCAATTTTATCCATAAATAATTAAATTGTAGAGAACGCGAATATAGTTTTTTTTTATTATTATGATTATTAAAAAATATATTACTAAATTTTTATAATACTCCTCTATTCAAATAGCGCAGTAAAAATATAAAAATACTTAAACACTTTTTCAAAGGAAAAAATCTTATACTTTAGACTTTTTTGAAGGAAAACTTTAGAAAATAAAATAAACATCTAGTTTGTACTAAAAATCCATATACTCGTATGCACTGTGATAAAACCCATTTTCTTGGGTGTAATCAATAAACTTTTTGTAAAAAAGATCATTTCCAATGGTACTTGAATCCCCAACGACAACCAATAATTTTCGGGCGCGCGTAAGCGCTACATTCATTCTTCTATAATCGGATAAAAAGCCTATGGTATTTTCCGTATTACTTCGCACTAAACTAATCAAAATAACATCTTTTTCTTGTCCTTGAAATGAGTCTATTGTATGAATTTGTAAATTTTGATTCAATATCAATTGATTCGTTTCAAAATCCAATTCGTTTAAGTAAATCGTTTGTTGTTTATATGGCGAAATGACCGCAATTTCTGGATTTTGCTCATTTTGAGTGAGTTCATAATATATTTTATCCAATATTTGTAATACAAAATTGGCTTCTTCGGGATTATAAATACTTTTGGATTGTGGATTTAAGATTTCATCAAAAGCGCAACCCGCTGTATCGATAAATACTAATGGTGATTTAAATAAATGTAAATGTTCAAAATAATGATTTAATACATTTTCACCTGAATTTAATTGATTTTGATAAAAATATAAATTACTAAAAGCCATAATCGTCGGATGCATTCGGTATTGAGTATCAATCAAAAAGACATTTTCTTTAAGTTCGAAAGCTCTATCAAGTAATGTTTTTGATAAGCCGAGTTGCATGGCTTTATCTGATTTTACGGTAGGTGGTAGCTGAAATGGATCGCCAGCGAGCACCACCGATTTGGATTTAAGAATCGGAATCCAAGTGGCTGGTTCTAACGCTTGTGACGTTTCATCTATAAAAACAGTGTCAAAAATAATGTTTTTTAAATACGAATGCGCGCTTCCAACTAAAGTGGTACAAATGACATCGGCCTGACTTACAAAACTTTGAATCATATAATCTTCAATTTGTTTGATTTGCCAACCAATAGCTTTTGCTTCATTAAGTAAAAGCCGACGTTGCTCGCGCTCTTCTTTTCCAAAATTACGCTTGTATTTCATTGCCATTTTTCGGTAATTGTCAGCTTCTTTACGAAGTTTTTTAATGGTTTGAATTTCAGAGGATTTCTCAATTTTATATTCCAAAGTATGCGAAACAACTTCTTGATTAATTCGGCTTAAATGTCCAATTCGTAAAACTTTAAGATTTAATTCCGAAAGTTTTTCTACAATTAAATCTACCGCGTTATTGCTCGGTGCTGCTACTAAAATTTTTTCTTTTAGTTTCACTTTTTGATAAATTGCTTCAACCAGAGTTGTTGTTTTTCCAGTACCTGGAGGGCCATGAAGGACTGTAACTAATGGTTGATCTAAAATAGCCTGAATCGCATGAATTTGCGAAGGATTTAAAGAAATATTTATAGGTGTAAATGTTTTTAATAGATATTGAGAGGATTTTTTGCCTTCCAAAACTTCTCTAAGCAAAGCAGCAGGAGTATCTTTTTCTTTTTGAATTTGATGGAGTGCCAAAATCATTTCTTGATAGGATTTTTGGTCATAATCCAAAATAATTCCTAATTTGCCACTATACATCCATTCCGGAAAATCATCAGATTCTAAAACAATTTTACATTGATTTTGAGAAACATAAGCTACACTCGCATCTACCGAAGACAAGGAAATATTTCCATCAACTTGTTGAAAAAAACGAATCATACTACCCGATTTGAACTGATGTGGCACCAATTTGCTTTTATCAATTGAAATCGAAAGAAATGGATAATCGCCCAATCCATAACCCGTTTCTTCAATTTGTAGAGGATACCAACATAGTCCATTTGCTACTCTTTCAGGCATGGGCATATGTTGAATAATATTTTCAAAGTTTTTCTTTTCGTGCTCCATTTCTGCTTGGAGCGCTTGTATCATATTTTCAAAATGAGAAGCCATTCTAGATTTTAAAATTAAAGCAACATACTTAAATTAAATAAAACAATTATTATGGCTATTGACCAAAGAATGCCTTTAAGCCAATTTGAGTTTACAAATTCCCCCATAATGACTTTATTTGACGTAAAATAGACCAAAGGGAAAACCGCAAAACCAAGCTGAAGCGATAAAACAACTTGACTAAAAATCAACAGATTCATTGTTTTTTCTTCGCCCCAAAAATGTAAAATCATCCAAGCCGGAACTATAGCCAAACTTCGTGTAATAAGTCTTCTTACCCATGGTTTTACTTTCCAATCTAAAAAACCTTCCATAACGACTTGTCCTGCCATGGTGCCGGTTATGGTTGCATTTTGACCACTAGCTAATAAAGCCACTGCAAAAAGTAAGCTGGCAAATCCAACCCCTAAAATCGGATTTAATAAAAGATACGCTTCTTCGATTTCGGCAACTTGAAACAACCCTTTTTTATAAAAAGTAGCTGCGGATAAAATTAGAATACTGGCATTAACCAAAAAAGCAATTGAAAGTGAAAGCGTACTATCTATGGTTGTGTACTTGATATGATTTGATTTATCTTGGTCTTTATGATATTTTTTAACCAAACTAGAATGTAAATATAAATTGTGAGGCATTACTGTTGCACCAAGAATACCAACAGCAATCCAACGCATATTAGGATCAAAAATAGCAGACTGACGAGGTAAAAAACCAGCTAAGACATCTGCCCAAATCGGTTTAGCTAATACAATTTCTATTGCAAAACAACCAAAAATTATGACAATGAGCGCGGCAACAATATATTCGAGAATTCGATGATTTTTATCAAACAAAAATAAAATTAGTAATACATCGACTGCTGTAATCAAAACGCCCCATTGAAGAGGTATTCCAAAAAGGAGTTTCAAAGCAATAGCCGTTCCTAAAACTTCAGCCAAATCCATAGCAATAATTCCAATTTCGGCTAAAATCCAAAGCACAAAATTCACTTTTTGGGGATAATAGCGTTTGGAGGCTTCGGCTAAATCCAATCCTGTTGCAATACCAAGTCGAATTGCCGTATGTTGTAAAAAAATGGCAAAAATATTGGAAAATAAAATAACAAATAATAATTGATATTCAAATTGACTACCAGCAGCAATGTCCGTAGCCCAATTGCCTGGATCCATATAGCCAACAGCTACTAAAAATCCAGGACCTAAATATCTAAATAATTTTGACAAAACTTTAAAATTACAAATGACAAAACTAATCAATTTTATTTAAATAAGTAGTATGTCGATTCTAAAAAAGGGTTAAACTTTTAAATGACGTATCGGTGTTAAACGAATCTTTACTTTGATTTTTTGGTATAAATCGAATATTTTTCTTTTTTCTTAAATTTAAAAAATCTAATAAATTATCAAACTCTTTACCATAAAAAATAGAAACACCCGTTTTATTAATATATTTGGCATTTAATGGATCATTATCTAATGTTGAGTATACTTTAGCTCTTAAATTTCCTGATGGTGAAATTTTATATTCAATATCAATATCGCCACCAAAAAACGTATTATTGTTATTGTTAATAGAATTTTGACCAAAATCATAATTAACTCCGGTATTAATTAAAAATCGATCATTAAATAATTGTTTTGAAGCCGCTACTTTAAATTCATTTCTTCTATCTACCTCATTACTGAATTGCTGTGAATAATTTCGATATTTAAAATCTAAATTTAAACCTGAAATAGTATTCTGAACCCACTCAGTAAAAACAGATGATAGCTTACCTGTAACAATATCAAAAGCGGTATTCGAAAAGTCACTAGTTCCTACTCCTACATTTTCAAATCCTGTAACCGTTGGAGGTAAAAATCTTTGAAGTGCCAAAAGTGCAAAAACTTGACGATTCATTTCATTATCGTTATTTTTGGTATTGGTTTTAATAGCTTCAAATGCATTTTGTAGGGTAGGATTATTTTGTTCAATATCTATATCGTAAGAAATATCTGGCTTCACTAACTGATTTCTCATAAATAGCGTCACATTTGCTTTGACCTGAGATTTTGATGCGGTTATAACTTCTGGATCTGTATTATTGACTCCATAGAATGCGGCTACAATTTCTTGAGCTGAAGCTCTTGCTTTGAAAAGTGCACTGGCATCTATTACCGACAAATACGGATCTCCTACAAATTGTATTTTCCCACCTTGATTTAGATAAAATGTTCGTTGTATAAAATTTTGATAGGTAAATAAATACGTTCCTTTAGACAGAATATACGACCCTTTAATATCCATATCGGTTTCTGGAGTCATTTTAAATGCAATACGACCTGTTCCTGAACACTGAATTCGATCATCAAGATTTGGATCAAATATGATTTGAAGTTTACCCGTTTCATCTACTTCAAAATCAAAGTCAAGATTAACACCCGAAACTTTACGATTTCGATTTCGAATAGACAAGGTATCTTTTATAATACTTTTATCAATAAATTCAAAAAACGTATGTTGAGCAATATTTTGATTATTATTAAATGCTATTGTAATATCTGAACCCGCGAGATTTTTTGCTTTAGCTCCTATGGTAATTCTTTGGCTTATCGCTCCTTGAAACCAGGCTTCTTTTACATTTGCGATAACTCGACCATAAAAATTGGGATTGTGTTTTTCATTCGTATTCAAACACAAAAATTGTGGCGACGAGGCTTTTAAATCCAATTCAAAATCATGTAAATTTTGATGCGAAATCGTTCCATTTAAAACGCCTTGATTATTCAATTCATCAAAAAGTTTGATTTGATCAAATTGAAATTGATTCGGTAAGATTTTTACCAAATGATTTTTAATTTTATACTTTGTATGAATGGTATTTACATATGTACTTACCGAATCTAAATAGACATCTCCTACCAAATTTGGTCTTTTTATGGAGCCTGCTAATAACAAATTGGCTCTAACTGCTCCATTCATGTCATAAACAAAATCTTTTAATAAAGGATTTAAAATTCTTGGGTTTAAAGATTTTACTTTTATGTAATATTCAAAAGAATCTTCCTTTGAATCAATAAAAAAATTACCGTCTATATTTAAATCCAAGTATTTGCCTTCTGCAATTATTGTTGAATGAATTTTATTATTTTCAAGATTACTTTTTATTTTAATATCACCTAATAACTCATTTCCAATTTCTACTCGATTAAAATTTATATTAACCAATGATTTTGGTTTTTCTAAAAGAAAATGATCGGTAATAATTTCTCCATCAACTTGCCCTTTAATCAAATCCAACTCGGGTAAAAATCCAGAAATAATTTGATCAATTTTTATAGATTCAAATTGTGTATATAGTTTATTTTTAGATTGCTTTTCGGTAAAAAATCGCAATTTTTGATTTTCTTTATAAAACGTTAAATCATTAATGTTTATTAGATTTGTGGTCGGATTATATTCAACTACGTTATCGGCATCAACCCTCCAAGTTTCATAGATGCTATACTGGGTAAAAGGAAGTACTTTAAATTTAAAAACATCTTTTTCTTTTTTAATATCCGCATTAAATTCTACAAAATTTGGATCTTTTTTATTCATAATTTCCGCATTAAATCGCAATCCATTTTCTTGATCTTTTAATTTTAACAAGATTGGAGAGGCCGCAATTTTGCCATTTAAAAAAATAGTGTCAATCCTAAAGTTTGTATTAAAAGACTCCAAACTTGATTTACTATTTAATGAAATATTCGGTATAATAAAATTTTCGATGCGTGTATCGTATAAATTTGCATTAATAGATAAATCATTTTTATTTCCATAATAAGAAGCTTTTACCGAACCGTTTCCAATATTTTTAAGATTCCCAACAAATAAAGACACATAATTTTTAATATTATTTAGATTTAAATTTAATTCAAAATAACTGTTATCATTGATAGCAACATTTTTATCCGAAGCTTTAAATTCAAAATAGGTAATTAAATATTTTTTTAATAAGTCGGGTAATTCCGAAGGCTTAAAATCGCCTTGCATTGAACCATTAATTTCATTGGAAGCAATCGTAATTTTTCGATAATTTGAATTTAAAATTTCTGATTTTAAAGCGATATCTGAAAATTGATATACTTTTGGTTGGAATTTATTAAAATCCTGTACTTTAATATTTTTAAATTCTAAAACGCCGTTGAATTCATCAATTTCATTGCCATCAAAAGCCATAATCGCATCCGAACTTAATATCCAATCTTTATCTACAAAGTTTAATGTTTTAAGATTTACATGGTTTAATTTTAAATTTACAGACAACGAAGGATTACTTTCTGAAAGGGAAATAGCTCCAGAGGAAGCTAGATTAAAATTAGGATCATGAGCAATTACAGAACCTTTAAATAACTTATTAATAAAATTACCATCAAATTGAATATTTCTGTATTTGTAGTTATTAAAATCTACTGAATATATTTCACCATGTGCTTCCGTATTTAAATCCTTGAAATTCAAACCTTGACCTATTGCAGTTAGTTTGGCATTTAAATGCTTATATTCTACAGGCGATTCTATTAATGTAGCTAAATCAAAATCTAAAATTTCAATATTTCCTGAATATTTTGGTATTTTGTCTTCGGTAAAATCAAATTTAGCAGTATTTATCAATATATCACCTAATTGACTTTTTCCTTTTCCATTTAACGTAAAAACCTTGAAATTTCCATTATAACTTCCTTCATATGATATTTCCCCAAGCGAATTCATATTTTTAGTCAGCGCTAAACCTCTATAAAATTGTTCAATACCCAATTTATTTGAACGAATACTTTCAATTTTTGCGTTAATATTTAAATCTTTTATTGGGAAAAGTGATGTGATATGAACATCGGATTTGATTTTTATATTGTTATTTACCGCTCCAATCAAATTTGTCACTTTCATATCATTCAAATTTCCTTTGAAATCGGCCGTATAAACTATTTTATTTTGACTAAATCGTTGTATATCTTCTACAAAATAACCTAAATCATCAAACGCAAAATAGCTATTTTTCATTTTTGAGGTAATTTTCACTTTTTTAGCAAAGCGCATAATTTCATGCATATGTTTGTAATCAAACCTAAGAAAACCCTTAAATTTTGATTGTTTTGTTTTTAAAAGAAGATTTTTTGCAATCATTTTTTGGCTATTCATAAATAAATTAGCCTTGAGAGTATCAATTGATAGACCGCATTTTTCGTAGGCGCTTAAATGATTTATTTTACCGGTAAATCCATCTTTTCGCAATTTGATATTTTCGAAATTTGTGTTTATTTTAGAAATATCTAAGTCGGTAAATGAAATTTGATGTTTTTTAGATTGGTATCTACCTTCGTCGTCTTTTAATCGAACGTGACCATTATTAATTACTAATTTAGCTACATTAAGTCGCAATGGAATATTAAGATATGATGGAATTGAAAAATCTTTTTTTGGCCAATTTGTAGGAAAACTATGCAACATAAAGTGTGGCTGGTCAATGAAAATTTCCGCAATTTCTTTTATTGAATCGGATAACTTTAGTTTATTTAAATTTAAATATAACCTTTTGGCTTCTCCTTCAAGAAATTCATCTTTGTATTGTCGATCAAATTCAATATGAAAATTCGTTAACTCAATTTCTTGCACATCAAGAGGAATTGAACTTTTTGATTTTGGACTTGAATTCGTATTTTCACTTTTCGTTGTTTGAGTATTTTGACTAAATAATTTTACGATATTTAAAGTACTATCTTTTTTTGTGTTTGAAAGTTTAATCTTCAAGCCATCAATACTTAATTTTTTTATATTAAGACTAAAGCGATTTTTATTAAAAATGGAATAATTATTGGTTAATGTATTAACAGCGATCAAGGTATCTTTATCCAAATCACGAATTAAAACATCTTTTACATTAAGATACGATAAAAAATGCAAACGAACACTTCCGACTTTTACTTCGGTATTTAAACTTTCCGAAAGTTTTTTGGTAGCAATTCCTACTAGTTTGTTTTGGATTAATGGAAATTGGATTAGGAAAATCAAAAAGATCCAAAGCAATAATAAAACACCAATGAGCTTGAATGTAAAAGAAAATAATTTATTAAAAAACAGATTGTTAAATCGTTGCAAAACAATTATAAATTTTAGAAAAAACTATCGTCATAAATTGCATTGTTATTCACTTTCAATAAACGACCAGGGAATTTTTCAATTAGAAAATAGTTGTGCGTCGCCATTAAAATTGCAGTATTGTGGTATTTGTTGATATATGATAAAAGTCGCATAATATCATCACTTGTATCTGGGTCTAAATTTCCAGTCGGTTCATCTGCTAAAATGAGCCTTGGATTATTTAATAACGCTCTAGCAATTACGATTCGCTGTTGTTCGCCTCCCGATAACTGATGTGGCATTTTATATGCTTTATCTTGCATACCTACCAAAGAAAGTACTTCAATGATGCGCTGCTCCATCTCCGCTTTATCGGTGGTACCGGTAGCTTTTAAAACAAAAACTAAATTTTGAACAACACTTCGATCCATCAATAATTGAAAATCTTGAAAAACAATACCCAATGAGCGTCTTAATGCATAGATATTTCTAGGTTTGGATTCTTGAAGTTTAAATTCATTAACATATCCTTCGCCTATTGTTAGAGGAATTTCTCCATATAATGTTTTGAGAAGACTACTTTTTCCGCTTCCGGTTTTTCCGATTAGATAAACAAATTCGCCTTGTTCAATTTTAAGATTGACATTTTTTAAAACCAAAAAATCATTTTGGTAAATGGTTGCATTTTTTAATGATATGATTTCACTCATTTTTTGACAATATGAACTGTAAGTTGTATTTAATATACAAAAATACAACATAAACCATTAAACAAGAACGTTAAATATTCACAATTTTATGGTCGAACTAAACATTTGTTTACATTTTCAGACAGTTTTTGATATTGACCATACGTAAATCGTTTGCAATAGAGATCTAATTTCTCAAAATAACTTGCCATATAATTATCAATCATCGGCGTGGTATAGGCTCCGGAAACGTCCAAAGTTTTTAAACTAACGTAATATGGAATATTTTTATAGTAATTTAGTAATACATCCGACACTTTTTTACCATAGTCTGCAGGTGTATCATCAATTGAATCTCCTGCATTTTTACCATTACTTCCATCAGCTAGTTCATTGACACTTGTTGTATTTTCCAATCCTAAATAGCGCGCTAAAAGTTTTATTAAATCCAAACTAACAGCATCTTGTTGTCGATTTTCAACTTTTATAGTTATTCCAGAATTAAATTTATCCTCACAGATACCATTTAAATTCGTATATGAAATCGAACTTGTATATATGTTTATAAACCCAATTTTGTTATATAAATTAAATAATTCAATATTATCGGGATAGTTGGTTTCTTGAGAAAGATTAAAAAAATAATTGTAATTTGGATTATTTACAACATCAATTACTTTAAATGAAATACAGATTGGCTTAAAAGCTTGATTTGCATCATTTATTGCATTTAAAATCTTAGAATCAGTATCATACGTATCCGTTAATCCATTTTTTAATAAATGAAGCATTATTGGAATTTCTCTTTCCAAACAGGGAAGACGGTTTTGAGTAATATTTTGACTATTTAATAGATGGATTTGAATTATAAAAAATAAAAACACGGCTTTTCTCATAGCTTTATATTAACTGATACAAAATTAGTGAAAAAAAATAAAAATTACGTTTTTATCTTGTCAATCGCTCTATGGCCCAATCCATTTCTTCCTCTGAAATAATTAGTGGTGGTCCGATTCGTGTCGCCTTTTCATTAAATAAAAACCAATCTACAATAACTCCATGTTCTATTCCAAAATTGCAGTATGAAAAATTATCTTCCATCGTTTTGTGTTGAATAGAAAGCATCATACCTGCTCTTCGGATCGGTTTATCAACTATTTTTTCAAGTTTTGATTCTAACAATTTACCTTTTTCTTCTGCCAAAAGATGTAACTTTTCTGCTAAAATAACTTCAAGAGAAGCCAATGCAGCAGCACAACAAACAGGATTAGCTGCAAATGTAGAAATATGTCCTAAAATTGGATTAAAAGATAATTCTTTCATCAAATCCTGATTTGCAATAAAAGCAGCAATAGGCATTCCACCTCCAAATCCTTTTCCAATTAATAAAATATCTGGAATAATCCCATAATTTTCAAAAGCAAACATACTTCCAGTTCTCCCAAAACCTGTTTGGATTTCATCTACTATCAATAGCGCTCCAACTTTTTTACATTGTTCAGCCAATTTTTGTAAAAAAATTAAATCGGCTTTAATTATCCCTGCTTCGGCTTGAACCATTTCAACAACAACCGCAGCCGTTTTATTTGTAATTTTTTGAATTTCATTGATATCATTAAAATGAAGCATTAAATGATCGGGGATCAATGGTCGAAAAGCTTGTTTATACGTATCGCTCCCCATGATGCTTAAAGCACCCGCGGTAGATCCATGATACGCATTTTTAAATGAAGCAATTTCATAACGCCCGGTAGCTCTTTTCGCTAATTTCAAAGCACCTTCGGTTGCTTCGGTACCCGAATTTGTAAAATAAAATGAATTTAAAGCATCCGGTAGAATTCCAAGAAGCGCTTCTGCTAGTTTATTTTGTGGCGTATAAATATATTCACCATAAACCATCAAATGCATAAACTTACTAGATTGATTTTGAATAGCTTCTACTACTTTTGGATGACAATGACCCACATTACTAACTGAAATTCCTGAAATAAAATCGATATATTTTTCTCCATTCTTTCCATATAGAAAAACACCTTGCGCAGATTCGATCTCAAGCATCAAAGGATTTGGTGTCGTTTGAGCAATGTGGTTTAAAAAAAATTGTCTTTGAGACCGCATTTCAGTGTATTTTTGACAAAATTAATTTATTTAATTAAAATGAAACCATTTGATTTACCAAAGAATGACTGGTCTTTATTTTTCAATAAATTGGAAATTAAATCTATACTTGAAGTTATCAACAAAAAATACAATGAGTCCATTATTAATGGTAACATTGTTTATCCAAAACATGAAGATATTTTTAGAGCTTTTAATTTATGTGAATTACAAAAAACTAAAGTTGTAATAATCGGTCAAGATCCTTATCATGGAGAACATGAAGCTAATGGACTTTGTTTTTCTGTAAATCAAAATATAAAAACGCCTCCTTCATTACAAAATATTTTTAAAGAATTAGGTTACAAAAATGATCTTTTCTCAAAAACAAGATCCTCAGATTTATCCGACTGGGCAAATCAAGGCGTTTTACTTTTAAATAGTGTGTTAACTGTAGAAAAAGATAAAGCGGCATCACATCAAAGTTGGGGCTGGCAAATACTTACAGATCTTGTTATACAATTTTTAAGCGAAGAAAAAGAATTTCTAGTTTTTGTTCTTTTGGGTAATTATGCTCAATCCAAAAAACCATTAATTGATATTACGAAACATAAAATTATAGAAACAGTTCACCCTTCACCTTTATCAGCTTATCGCGGGTTTTTTGGTAGTAATGTATTTGTAACGTGTAATGAATACTTAATCCAAAATCAAAAAGAACCTATAAATTGGTGAAATTTCTTCTAATAATTGTAAAAATTCAAGAAATCAATACTAATGAAAATTTGAAATATTACTTTTGTAGATCCTTTTTATATTTTAAATGCGATTTTTTTATATTTTTCTTTTCATTCAAACATCTGTTTTTTCTCAAAAACAAATCTATATTTTTGACATAGAAACTTTAAATCCATTAAAAGGTGTCATTATTTTAAATAAAGAACAATTTACAATTCAACCCAACGGTTCAATAATTTCGAATAATACAAAAGATAGTATTTTAATAAAATCGTTAGGTTACTTCACAGAAAATCGTTACTTTTCTTTAGACCAAGATACAATATGGTTAAAACGACATATTTATCAATTACCCGAAACTATCATTACACCCGAAAAAGCAAAAGACTTAATTATAAAATCATTAGAAAACTATATTAAAACCTCCGAAAATTTATATACGCATCAAGTTGGCGTCTATCGTGAAGCGTTCTATTCAAATAACGAAATCATTAAAATGCAAGAAATTGATTTTGAAACACAATTAAAACCTATTTTAAAAGACTCAAGACCATATTATAAATCAAACAATAATATTATAATTAAAAATGTCTTTGCGTTTGAAGATTCATTAGAAAAAAATAAAATAAAAGATATTATAGGAAATCGAGTTGCTTCAAGAGTTCAATTCGATGTCTTATCGTTTTATACCTTTATTAAATCAAGAAATATTTTAAATCGTATTTATACTTATTTGTTAAATCCTGACCCAAAATATATTGTCAATTATCAAATTGAAGGTTCTGATTTTTTTAACGGCCAAGAAATCTACAAAATTAAAATAATTCATACCTATAAAGATTTCTTATTTACAGAGAGTTATCTATATATTTCCAAAGAAGATTATAGCATCATGTATTTTGATATTTTATCAAACGAACATGTAAAAAACAAGAGCGTATTTGATTTAAAAACTAGATTTGGAATGTGGCTTCTAGGAATTAATATTGAAATTTCTCAATATTATGCAAAGCTTATTTTCAGAAAAAATGAAAATCAAACCAATTGGCTAAATGAAGTTTTATTTACTTTTCCAACTACGTTCAAACGTAATTCTAAGACCTTAAATCTTCTAGCACAAGTTAAATATAGATTAAATGAACCGCAAATCATAAAGCCTAATGAATATATAGGCAACACTTTAAATAAAATAAAAAGCATTAAAAGTTTTAAAGAACGAAAAACATATCAAATCCCTCTTAATGAATTTGAAAACAAACTTTTAAAAGAAATTAAATAAATTAATTATTCACCTTTTTATATTCCAACAACCATTCTAATTCTATTTCCGAAGCTATTATTTTTCGATTTGAATCAAGTAGAAAATTGGAAGGGATACTTTGAATGTTCATTTTTTTTGCATAAACACTTTCCCATCCTTTTAAATCTGAAATTTGAATAGGCCAAGATAATCCATCTTTTTGAATTGCTTTTATCCAATCTTTTCGATCTGAATCTAATGAAATAGAGATAATAGTTATTTTTTGAGAATCTAAAATTTTATATATTTCTACAATTTTAGGATTGAGGTTTCTACAAGGCTTGCACCAAGAAGCCCAAAAATCTATAAAAACATAAGGTGTTTTTACCGAATCTAAATTAAAATTGTTACCAGACACCAATTCGGCTTCTAAGTGTATAATTTTATGATCCGCAATTTCTATTGAATGTTTTGAAGATATGTTATTATAATTTCCAGACTTGGATTCCTTGGATCGGCAAGCTAAAGAAATTATCAAAAAAAAAGTGACAATTTTAATTGTCACTTTTTGCTTTTTTGGTTGTTTTTTTTGCTGAAGCTTTCTTCTCAACAGCTGGAGCATTAGCTACAGCATTTGTTGCAGAAGTTCTAGCTTTTCTAGTTTTACCATAACTACCATTTTTTATTTTTCCTTTTTTTGAACGGATATCACCTCTTCCCATAAAATTAATTTAAATGAATTATTTTGCAAATATATAAAAAAAAATCTCTGCATTACTAAAAATGCAGAGATTGATTATTTTTAAATAATATTAATTATTTAATTTTTGCTTTAGCTGCAGAAGCTACTAACTCAGCGCCAGCTTTAAATTTAGCTACATTTTTAGCAGCAATTTTAATTTCTTTTCCAGTTTGTGGATTTCTTCCAGTTCTTGCATTTCTAGCAGATACTGAAAAAGTACCGAAACCAACTAAAGTAACTTTATCACCAGAAGCTAATGTAGATTTTACTGCTTCCATAAAAGCATTTAAAGCTGTTCCAGCTGCTGCTTTTGTAATTCCTGCATCTTGTGCAATTTTGTCGATTAAATCTCCTTTGTTCATTTTTTTAATTTTTATTTGTTTAGTAATTTTTTAACAATGCAAATATAATAGTTTTTAAACATGTACAATATTTTTTTTGAATTAAACTATTAACATTCAACATGAAAACTACCTAAACCTACGTTAAAACCAATAAATTCAACACTTTTAGCACTTTTAACATTTTATATTTTTTTACCATAAATTTTTATAAATTATTAACAAACAAGCATTTTTTTTAATTTTTTTCACTAAAAATATGCAGTTTTAAATGATTTCAAGGACTATTTAATCCAAAAAATGCATATTAAAAATAGACTTTTTTATTTTAAAACTACACGAAACAACTAAGTTTTTTTAACATACATAACCTAGTTTTAAGCAAATTAAAATTCCTTTTTTTTATTCTCTTTAGGTGTATCTTTGCAGATATTCTATTATAAAATGCAAGATATCATAATAAAAGGAGCTAAAACGCATAACTTAAAAAATATCGAAGTTACAATACCCAAAGGGAAGCTTATTGTGGTAACGGGTGTTTCAGGAAGTGGAAAATCTTCTTTGAGTATTGACACTTTATATGCCGAAGGGCAAAGAAGATATATCGAAAGTTTGAGTAGTTATGCCCGTCAGTTTTTGAGTAGAATGAATAAACCCGACGTAGAATATATCAAAGGACTTTGTCCTGCAATTGCTCTTGAACAAAAAGTAGCTGGAGGAAATAATCGAAGTACGGTAGGGACTTTAACTGAAATTTATGATTATCTAAGACTTTTATATGCTCGAATCGGAATCACATATTCTCCTAAAAGTGGAAATAAAGTCAAAAAAGATGATATAAGTGATGTCATTGATTTTATTCAAAAAACAGAAGCTGGAAAAACATTTTTTATTGGATTTGAAATCAAGAAACTAAAAAACACAGAGGAACAATTAAAAATATTACTTTCAAAAGGTTTTAATAGACTTTATGTTGAAAATAATTTTAAAAAAATCGAAGATTTTATAGAATCTGAGATTGATTGGAAAAAGGCTTTTGTGGTTGTGCAGCGATTTAAAACACCAAGTCAATTTGAAGAAGAATTTAACAATCAACTTGCCGACAGTATTCAAACTGCATATGAAGAAAATCATTATGAGTTGGTAATTTATGATACCGAAAATTCTAAAATTCAATTATTTAATAACAAATTTGAATGTGATGGAATTTCATTTGAAATGCCAACACCTCAATTTTTCAATTTTAACAACTCTTATGGGGCTTGTTCTTCTTGTGAAGGCATGGGCATGGTTTTAGGAATCGAAGAAGATTTAGTGATTCCTGACAAATCCAGAAGCTTTTATGAAGGTTGTGTGGTCGCTTGGAGAAGTGAACGCATGAAAGAATATTATTTCCAATTTTTAAAATATGCCGAAAAAAATAAATTTCCAATTCATAGACCTTATTTTGATTTAACCGAAAAAGAAAAAAATCTTTTATGGAAAGGCAATAAAAATGTGAAGGGAATCGAGGACTTTTTTAAGATGATTAAAGAAAATAATTACAAAATGGAATATCGCATTTTGTATTCAAGATATCGTGGAAGAACAAAGTGCCCAGATTGTGAAGGAAAAAGAATTCGAAAAGACAGCCAATATGTCAAAATAAATACAACCAGCATATCGGAACTTTTAGATTTACAAATTATAGATTTAAAACGTTGGTTTGAAAACCTTAAGTTATCTGAAACTGAAAATCAAATAGCCAAACGAATTTTAATTGAGGTTAATAATCGATTGGAATACATGCTTAATGTAGGCTTAGGATATTTAACTTTAGGTCGTTATGCCAATACCTTGTCAGGAGGAGAAAGCCAACGCATTCAACTTACGCGAACTTTAGGTAGTAATTTAACAGATAGTTTATACATTTTAGACGAACCTTCCATTGGGCTTCACCCTAAAGACAGTTCAAAATTAATCAATGTATTAAAGAAACTGCGTGATTTAGGAAACACCGTTTTGGTTGTTGAGCATGAGGAAGAAATCATGAAAGCCTCTGATTATATTATTGATATGGGGCCACTTGCCGGAGTTCTTGGAGGTGAAGTTGTTTTTGCAGGTGAATTTAAAGATATCAATTCGGCAAATACACTTACGGCTTCTTTTTTAAATAAAACAAACGAAGTAAAAAGAGAAAAATGGTTTTCCCAACATTTTCATTTTGTAGGCATCGAAGGCGCCAAACATAACAATCTTAAAAAAATTGATATTAAATTTCCTTTGCACGCTATTACGGTCGTTTCTGGAGTTTCAGGAAGTGGAAAAACGACTTTGATTAAGAAAATATTGTACCCAGCTTTCATGGAAAAAATTGGAAGTTTTGTTGAAAAATCCGGTGACTACTCTAGATTAATAGGTGATGTAAAGAAAATTCATCATGTAGAAATGATCGACCAAAATCCGCTAGGACGAAGTAGCCGAAGTAACCCGGTAACATATGTAAAAGCATTTGATGGCATTCGAGATTTATTTTCTAATCTTAAAGATTCTAAAACAAAAGGACTTGAACCAAAAGATTTTTCGTTTAATGTAGCTGGAGGTCGATGTGAAAATTGTAAAGGTGATGGTGTTACTACAATTTCGATGCAATTTTTAGCTGATGTAGAATTAGTATGTGAAGATTGCAAAGGAAAACGATACCAACCTCATGTCTTGGAAGTTTTATATAAAAACAAAAACATTAATGATATTTTGGAAATGACCGTAGATGAAGCGGTGGATTTTTTTAAAGAAAATTACACTATTTACGATAAAATAAAACCTTTACAAGAAATCGGACTTGGATATATCAAACTCGGTCAAAGTAGTAGCACATTGAGTGGAGGCGAAGCCCAGCGGGTCAAATTAGCCAGTTATTTAAATCCTAAATCCAATATTTCCAATCATCTTTTTATTTTTGACGAACCTACAACAGGGTTACATTTTTATGATGTTCAAAAATTACTTTACGCAATGGAAAGACTCGTTGAAAAAGGACATTCGGTGTTAATCATCGAACATAATATGGATATCATTAAGAATGCAGATTGGATTATCGATTTAGGACCAGAAGGAGGAGACCAAGGCGGTGAGCTTATTTTTGAAGGTACTTTGAGCGATTTTAAAAAATGTACGAAAGGACACACTGCCAAATTCTTAAACTAATTATTTTCTTTTTAAGAAATCGATTTATGCTAAATTTATTATATTTGCCTATCATTAAATTTTATATTTATATTCTGAATACATTGATATGAGTCGTTCACAATCCAATTCCAAAACTACAAATCCTATTTCTTTTGAAGAATTTAAAGCTGAAGTTTTAGCAGACTATCTTTTAGCTTGGCAAAGCAGACATGCAAGCACGGTTGGAAGAAAAGAAGTTTTGACAGGAAAAGCTAAATTCGGGATTTTTGGAGCAGGAAAAGAGCTCGCTCAAATTGCACTATGTAAGTTTTTCAATAATGGAGACTTTCGCTCAGGATATTACCGCGATCAAACCATGGCATTAGCTACTGGAAATGCTACTTTGCAAACGCTTTTTGCTCAATTATATGCACATCCTTCTATAGAAAAAGACCCTAACAGTGGCGGGAGAATGATGAATGCACATTTTGCTACAAGATTGCTTGATGATGAAGGTAATTGGAAAAACCAATTAGAATCGAAGAATTTTGCGGCGGACCTATCTCCTACTGCCGCTCAAATGCTCAAAGCAGTTGGTTTAGCATTAAGTTCTAAAGTGTATCGTAATGTAAAAAACATTGAAAATGTAGACATGTTTTCAAATGAAGGAAATGAAATTTGTTATGCTACAATTGGCGATGCGTCTACAAGTGAAGGCATTTTCTGGGAAGCTGTTAATGCTAGTTGTGTCATGCAAATTCCAATTATTTTTAATGTTTGGGATGATGGATATGGAATTTCGGTTCCAAAAAAATATCAAACCGCCAAATCAAGTATTTCAGAAGCTTTAATGGGAATGAAAGCAGGTGATGATGATACCAATGGAATGGATATTTATGTGGTTAAAGGATGGGATTATGCCGAGTTAGTAAAAACATACAAAATAGCTTCTGAAAAAACAAGAGAGACGCACCGCCCAGCGTTGGTTCATGTTATTGAAGTAACACAACCTCAAGGACATTCTACTTCGGGTTCTCACGAAAGATATAAAGATGAAAAAAGACTTCAATTTGAAAAAGATTTTGATTGCATCACTAAGTTTCAAGAGTGGATTTTAGAAAATAAAATCGCTAATGAAGAGGAGTTAAAAGAAATTGAAAAAAAGGCATTAAACGATGTTAATGAAGCCAAAAAAGAAGCTTTTGAATCGTATCAAAATGAAATAGTACATCTTAAAGAAGAAGCAAAAACATTTATTAATTTTGTATCAAATGCTTCAAAATCAAAGAGCGAAATTGATTTAATTGTAAAACAACTAGATTCGAATCCAAGTTTATTCCGTAAAGATATTTTAAAAGCGGTTCATCAAATTTTACAGATTACCGAAAAAGAAGCTATTGATTCAAAAGAAAATCTATTCGCATGGTACCAAGACATTTTAAATATTGCTAAAGAGCAATTCAATTCGCATTTATACAGTCAAAGTAAACATAGTACAGAAAATGTTCAACATATAGCACCAGAATTTGGAGAAGAAGAAAAACCTGGTCATGAAATTATTAATATGTATTTTGATCATACCTTTAACAAACGTTCTAATGTTGTTGCTTTTGGTGAAGATGTAGGTCAAATTGGAGATGTCAATCAAGGAATGGCAGGATTACAAGAAAAATTTGGCGTTGAACGTATTTTTGATACCGGAATTCGAGAAGCAACCATCATCGGGCAAGGACAAGGACTTGCGATGCGTGGCTTAAGACCTATAGCTGAAATTCAATATCTGGATTATTTATTATATGGAATTGTTCCATTAAGCGATGATATAGCAACTTTACAGTACCGAACAAAAGGTGGTCAAAAAGCGCCATTAATCGTAAGAACGCGTGGACATCGATTAGAAGGCATTTGGCATTCGGGAAGCCCAATGGGTATGATGTTGCATGCTTTGAGAGGCATTCATATTTGCGTTCCAAGAAATCTAACACAAGCTGCAGGAATGTACGAAACACTTTTAAATTCTGACGAACCAGCTGTTGTTGTTGAGCCATTAAATGGTTATAGACTTAAAGAAAAATGCCCAACAAATATAGGTTCATACACCATTCCATTAGGACAAATTGAAGTATTAAACCAAGGAAATGATATCACAATGGTTTCTTACGGGTCTACGCTACGAATTTGTCAAGATGCTATAGAAAAGTTAAACGAACGAGGTATATCGGTAGAATTAATTGATATTCAAACGCTTTATCCTTTTGATATTGCGCAAGACATTGTAAAATCGATCCAAAAAACCAATCGATTATTGATAGTAGACGAAGATGTATCGGGCGGTGCGAGTGCTTATATTCTTTCCAAAATATTGGAAGAACAAGACGCCTATCGTTTTCTGGATAGTAAACCAGAAACATTAGCAGCTCAAGATCATAGACCTGCGTATGGTACCGATGGTGATTATTTTTCTAAACCAAATGCAGAAAACATTTATGATGCGGTTTATGAAATTATAAAAGAAGCCAAACCTAATTTTTAGTATTTCGTATTCAAATATTCTTTTTTATATTTCAAGAAAAATAATGTTTTTTAATTTATCAAACAAACGTTTGGTAAATTAAAAAAAAGTTTTATCTTTGCATACGAATCAATAAATAATATAAATATGAGTACTATCAAAATTAAAAAAGTTGCCGTTTTAGGTTCAGGTGTTATGGGAAGCCGAATTGCTTGTCATTTTGCTAATATTGGTTTAGATGTTTTATTATTAGATATCAAAGCAAACGAAAACAATCATCCAAATAAAATTGTAAACGATGCCTTAGCAGCAGCCGTTAAAAGTAATCCTTCTCCTATTTATTCTAAAAAGTTTGTTTCTAGAATCAAAACGGGAAATTTTGATGACCATCTTCAAGAAATTAAAAACTGTGATTGGATTATTGAAGCAATTATTGAACGATTAGATATTAAAAAAAGTTTGTATGAAAAAGTAGAATTATACCGCACTAAAGGCACTTTAATCTCTACAAATACATCCGGAATACCTATTGAATTATTGATTGAAGGACGTAGTGAAGATTTTCAAGATTATTTTTGTGGTACGCATTTTTTTAATCCCCCTCGATATTTAAAACTATTTGAAATTATACCTTCTTCTAAAACGAATCGAAAAGTTATTGATTTCTTCTTAGAATACGCCCCTTTATATTTAGGCAAAGTAGCCGTTTTATGTAAAGATACACCCGCTTTTATTGCCAATCGAATTGGCGTATTTAGTATGATGTCGGTGTTTCATTTGATGCAAGAAATGGATTTAAGTATCGATGATGTGGATGCTTTAACCGGAACTTTATTGGGCAAACCAAAGTCAGCAAGTTTTCGAACGGCTGACGTTGTGGGTCTTGATACCTTAGTAAAAGTGGCAGAAGGAATACGCAATTTTTGCCCGAATGATGAGCAAAAACATACTTTTGAAATGCCTGCTTTTGTTGATTTTTTAACTAAAAATAATTTTTTAGGCGATAAAACAGGGCAAGGATTTTATAAGAAAACAAAAAACGATTCCGGTAAAACGGAAATTCTATCTTTAAATACCAAAACTTTAGAATATCAAAAGGTAGAAAAAACAAGATTTGCTTCCGTTGGTGCGGTAAAAAGTGAAGAAAATTTAAAAAAACGAATCCAATTAATGCATCTTCAAAAAGATGTAGCCGCTCAATTTATTAAAAAGCTCAATTATAAGATTTTTGAATATGTGACCCATCGTATTCCAGAAATTTCAAACGATCTTTATGCCATCGACGACGCCATGCGCGCCGGTTTTGGCTGGGAATTTGGTCCTTTTGAAACTTGGGATATATTAGGCGTTTCGGCTTGTTATGAAGAAATGATAGCTATGGGCTTTAAGCCAGCCGCATGGGTTAAAACACTTATTGATTCTGGTAACAATCATTTTTATACTCTGGTAAATGGTCAAAGACAATTCTACAATATTTCAAAACAAGATTTTGATTTTGTTCCTGGTACTTCTAATAACATCAAGCTAGACCACATCCGAAAAGAAAAAACCGTTTGGAAAAATTCGGGCTGCCAATTAATTGACCTTGGTGATGGCATTATTAATGTTGAATTCAATACCAAAATGAATGCCATTGGTGCCGAAATCATACAAGGAATTCATAAAGCAATTGATTTGGCAGAAGCGGGTGAATTTCGAGGTGTGGTTTTAGGAAATGATGCGGCCAATTTTTCTGCAGGTGCAAATCTTGCAATGGTATATATGCTAGCGCTTGAGCAAGAGTTCGACGAGCTCAATATGGTGATCAAAATGTTTCAAGATACGGTAATGCGTTTAAGATATTCTTCGATTCCTGTTGTTGGTGCGCCACATGGACTGACTTTAGGTGGTGGCTGTGAAATGATGATGCATTGCGATGCTGTTGTAGCGGCGGCTGAAACATATATAGGATTAGTTGAAGTAGGCGTTGGATTAATTCCAGGCGGTGGTGGCACTAAAGAATTGGCGCTTCGCGTTTCGGATGCGTGCACCGACAGTGACCCTATTTTACCAAAATTAGCGGATGCATTTACCGCTATAGCCACAGCAAAAACAGCAACTTCGGCATATGAAGGTTTTGAAATTGGTGTTTTACTTCCTAATAAAGATGAGGTTTGTATTCAAAGAGAACGAATCATTTTAGAAGCTAAAAATAAAGCAATTATGCTTAGCGAAAATGGATATGTAAAACCAATACAAAGAGCCGATATTCGCGTGATGGGACGTTCTGGACTCGGAGCATTATATGCTGGAATTGAAGGCTTTGTATTAGGTAATTACGCTTCGGAACATGATAAAAAAATAGCACAAAAAGTGGCTTGGATTCTTTGTGGCGGTGATTTGAGTATGCCCACTCTAGTTACCGAACAATACCTTCTTGATTTAGAAAGAGAAGCTTTTTTAAGTTTACTTGGCGAACGAAAAACATTAGAACGTATTCAAAGTATATTAACTTCTGGTAAGCCGTTAAGAAATTAATTTTCTTAAATTTGCAGATCTAAAAAAAACTATGCGCTCTTTTTTTGAATTTAAAAATTGCAAAATTGCAATGGAACCATCGGTATTTAAAGTGGGTACCGATGCGGTTTTGCTTGCAGCTTGGATACCAAAAGAAAATGTTGAACATGTATTGGAAATTGGAACGGGAACGGGTGTTATTGCTACTATTCTAAACAAAAAGTTAGAAATGTCAAGCATTGAAGCCATTGACATTTCAGAAGCGGCAACCCAATTAGCGAATTATAATTTTGAAATGAATCAATGCGAAAAAGCAAAAGCGTTTCATTCTGATATTACCAATTGGCAACCAAATAAAATGTATGACATTATTGTTTGCAATCCGCCTTTCTTTAAAGATGCGCTTCAACCAAAATCTGAGGTATTAAAAAATGCAAAACATATTGAAAACTTAGACTTAGAAGCGATTTTGAAATATTCCGTAAAATGGGCTGCTAATGACTGTAAAATCTACATTATTTTTCCTTTTCTTGAACGTGCTGCGCTTGAATTGTTAGGCAAAAAACATGGTTTCTTCTTAACAAAATGTTGCACAATTTATCCAAAAGAAGATAAAAAAGCAAATCGAGTCTTAATAGAATATAACACGAAAAAAGAAACATTAATAGAAGAAAACCTGACGATTTATAACTTAGACAATTCCTATACTAAGGAATACATTAAACTGACTCAAGCGTTTTATTTAAAAATGTAGTTATTTACATTTGCAAGAGTCACAAGCTGCTTTAGTTTCAAAACCCTTTGCAGAACAACCGCTATAACTAATTTCCTCACAAGCATTTTTGGATTTATTATAAAACCATCTCGTAAAATATGCATCGCAAAGTTCATCTGTTGGAGGTGAATCGTTACAAGTTAAATTGTTAGAATTACAATTTTTAGAACAAGAGTAAATAATTATAAAAAGAAAAATGAAAACTAATAGTCGCATATAAATTTAATTTAAAAAATTAACCCACACTATTTTCAAGTGTTATTTCAAGTAATTTTTGAGCTTCTACAGCAAATTCCATTGGTAATTCTTTGAAAACTTCTTTACAAAATCCATTGACAATCAAATGAATCGCTTCTTCATCACCAATTCCACGCTGATTACAATAAAACAACTGCTCTTCTCCAATTTTTGAAGTTGTTGCCTCATGCTCTACTTTTCCTGTTTTATTCTTAATTTCAATATATGGAAAGGTATGCGCGCCACAATCTGCACCCATCAACATCGAATCACATTGTGAAAAATTATAGGCGTTTTCCGCATTTTTATTAATCTGCACCAATCCTCGATACGAATTTTGACTCTTACCTGCCGAAATTCCTTTACTTACTATTCGACTTCTTGTATTTTTCCCGATATGAATCATTTTGGTGCCCGTATCAGCCTGTTGCATATTATTAGTAACCGCTACACTATAAAACTCTCCAATAGAATCATCGCCTTTTAGAATACATGAAGGATATTTCCATGTAATTGCAGAGCCTGTTTCTACTTGAGTCCAAGAAATTTTTGATTTATATCCTTGACAAATTCCTCTTTTCGTTACAAAATTATAAATTCCGCCTTTACCTTCAGCATCTCCAGGATACCAATTTTGTACGGTCGAATATTTGATTTCAGCACGATCCATAGCAACTAATTCAACAACTGCAGCATGCAATTGATTTTCATCGCGCTGCGGCGCTGTACAACCTTCTAAATAACTTACATAACTATCATCATCCGCAATAATTAATGTACGCTCAAATTGTCCTGTATTTTCCGCATTAATTCTAAAATAAGTACTCAATTCCATCGGACAACGAACCCCTTTTGGAATATAAACAAAACTACCATCACTAAAAACGGCTGAATTAAGCGCCGAATAATAATTATCTCGAGTAGGGACTACCGTTCCTAAATATTTTTGAACCAATTCAGGATGTTCTTTTATCGCATCCGAAATACTACAAAAAATAATTCCTCGTTCATTTAACTCCTCTTTAAACGAAGTAAATACACTTTCACTATCCATAACAAAATCCATAGCCACATTGGCCATTTTCTTCTGTTCTAAAGTATTAATTCCAAGTTTATCCCACATTTTTTTAATTTCGGGATCCACTTCTTCTAGAGAATTCAACTTTGGCTTTTTCTTAGGTGCCGCATAATAAATAATATCTTGAAAATTAATTTCAGGATATTTAACATTAACCCACGTTGGTTCTTCCATTTTTTGCCATTGTCTGAATGCCGTCAAACGCCATTCGAGCATCCATTCGGGTTCTTCTTTTTTTGCAGAAATAAAACGAACCGTTTCTTCAGAAAGACCAACATTAGCGAATTCTTGTTCGATATCTGTGGTGAAACCATATTTATACTCTAAGGTCGTGGTGTTATTTATAACTTCGTTAGAATTCATTTTTTAGTGTTTTATTATTTCAATTTGTATTACAAATAATTATTTTCAATAACCATTCGATGGTGCATATCATGACCAATTATAGCAAGTAAAAGCGCGCCAACCTGCGTTGAAGCATCATTTGCAATTCCACTTTTAAGAAAATCTTCTTTTTGGAGATCTTTAAAAAAGTTATAGGTAAACATCGCTTGAATGGTTAGCGAATTTAATAAATTTTCGTGCGTTTTTGAATCTGCATTCGAATTTACAACATATTCATCTTGATTGTAAGATGGTAAATGTGTTTTTTCATTTCTCAAAAAACACAAAGCTCTATAATTAAAAATCTGTTCGGCATCCATAATATGTTGCACAATTTCTTTGATAGACCATTTTTCGGGTTGATATCTAAAGCTCCATTTCTCTGCAGGAATTTGACTATAAAATGAAACCACATGCTCCGTTCTCCATTTTAATAAATCCAAAATATCCAAATCAGGCAATATTGGGAAATAGTACGTATCATAATACGATGGATACAAAGAAATATCTGATTTCTTGATCATATTTATAGATTATTAAAAACTTATATACCTATATTCTTAATTCAAATGTTTATTAATGACATCTTGAATCGCACTTTTTGGCATTGCTCCAACCTGTTTGTCTACAATTTCTCCATTTCTGAAAAATAACATGGTTGGAATGTTTCTAACGCCATATTCAACCGCAATATCTTGATTTTCTGTTATATCTACTTTTGCAACTGTCATCGTTTCGCCCATTTCTTGACTTAACTCATCAATAATTGGAGACAAAGCCTTACAAGGTCCACACCATTCTGCCCAAAAATCTACTAAAACTAATTTGTCTTGAGAAATTGTTTCTTTAAAATTGTCGTTATTTAAATTTAATGCCATTGTATAATATTTTAGTTACAAAACAACCTAGAGTCTAAAATAGTTCCTAGTTTATATTGAATCGAATAAAAAAAGTACCTAACAAAACATTAATTACTATTTTTGCAATTAAATATATTTATAAATATGAAAATTTTATTTTCTTTAATAATTAGTA
The DNA here is from genome assembly GCA_044368655.1 of Chitinophagales bacterium. Taxonomy (GTDB): domain Bacteria; phylum Bacteroidota; class Bacteroidia; order Chitinophagales; family JADJOU01; genus CHPMRC01. The sequence continues at coordinate 26,465 of JBIPPB010000006.1, forward strand.
TTTTTTTGATATCTTCTTGTAACGATTACGAAACACCTAAAGTAATTGAAAAAGAAGGGTTTTCCATTACGATACCTGGATTTGCAGAAGAAGAGGAATTGGCAGCAGATGGTTTTATGGAATTTGCGAACCGTTACCGTAATTTTTATATTGTGATTTTAAAACACAAGAACAATAAAAATATAGCAGCAATTGATTCAATAGGTACGCAACGTATTGTGGCGCAATTAGATAGTGTTAAACTGGATTCTATTTCTTGGTTTTCAAATTTAAAGATAAATCGATCCAAAGAAATTCAAGGAAATTATCCAAAAGAGAAAGAGCCTATTTATTTTTATCATCATACCTTAATGGGTAAAAATAATATTTATGAAGTAACGATGTGGACACGTGGCGAAAGTCGCAAATTGAAATTCCAGACCGAATTCGAAAAAATCTTTAATAGTATAAAAGAAAACTAATTTTACTTTGAAATTTTCCGATCAAGATTTATTAAAGTTTTTTGAAAATGCAAGTACCAAAGAATTGGGAATGCGTCATTTGATGCGTCAATATAAAGAAAAACTATATTGGCAAATAAAGCGCATCGTAACGCATCATGATGACGCGGATGAAGTATTACAAAATGTTTGGATTAAAATTTGGCTCAATATCGATAAATTTAAAGCGGAAAGTGCTATTTCTACATGGTTGTATCGCATTGCATATAACGAATCGATATCTTACATTCAAAATATTAAAAAACAAAATTTGGCCGATTGGGAATCGGTAATGCCAATGATTGAAGGAAATACCGAAGAAGAAATTCCTCAAATTAATGGAAGAGACCGTGAAGAAATTTTACAAAAAATTCAAGAAGCGATTGAACTTTTACCTGAAAAACAAAAATTAATTTTTCATATGCGTTATTTTGAAGAAATGCCGTATCAACAAATTTCGGAGATTACAGGCACTTCAGAAGGTGCCTTGAAAGCGTCTTTTCATCATGCTGTAAAAAAAATTGAAGAAAAAGTAAAAAAATATTAAACGAATTATAAAAAAAATAGTCAAACTACGGAGAAACGCTTAAATGTTATAAGAAACTTAAAAGCAAAAGGTTATGAGAAAAATAGAATTAAAAGAAGAATTAAAAAACTACCCTTTGATCAATCAATATCAAGTAGAACTTCCTAAAAATGAAGTGCCTAACGGATATTTTGAAGACATGGAGGATCGTTTTTTTGAAAATTTAAGATCAACTGAAATATCGATTGAACCAACAAAACCTAAAGCATCTTTTTGGTCTCGATTTTCAATCAATCAATCTATAGCGGCTGTAGTCAGTTTGGCCATTGTTGGTTTTATGGTTTTTAATATCATCAATCCTCAAAATGCGGGTTTCCAACTAAGTGATAATGACATCGAAACTTATCTAGAAGAACAAGAGGTAACTGTAATTGGAAATCCTTTAGCTAATTTTGAAATTAAAGAAGATGCCAAACAAAAAATTTCAGATTCTTTAGACAAGATTTCAGAAACCGAAATTATTCAATATATTAAAGAAATAGAAGAAGTAGAATTAAATAATCTCTAAATTATTCATCAATATGCAATTATTAAAATTTTCATTAGTCATATTATTTTTATTTACAGTTCAATTTGCAATTGGTCAAGATGGTAAAATTGAACAATTAAAACGCACTTTTCTTATTGAAAATTTAGATTTATCTCCTCAAGAGGCCGATAAGTTTTTTGTAATCTATAATGAATATGATAGTAAAAAAAGAGAATTAAAAAAAGCACTAAAAAGAGAAGTTTCGAATGGTTCGGATAAAGAAATGCGAGTAGAACGAATTTTAGATCAAAAACAAGAAGTATTAAATCTTCAAAAAGAATATTATCAAAAATTAAGTCAAGTTATACCCGAAAGTAAATTAGTGAAATTGGAAGGGCTTGAAAATGAATTCCGGAAAATGCTATATCAACGATTGAAAGATTAAAAAAATAGATGTAAAGGTTTACGAGTTTCGTAAACCTTTTTTTATATCATTTTAAACGAATTGATTTACTTTTGTTTTTCAAACTAAAAAAATGAATGACACGATAGTAGCATTAGCTACGCCGCAAGGAGCCGGCGCCATTTCAATTATCCGATTGAGTGGTTCCGATTCAATAGCTATTATTTCAAAACTATTAAAAAGTAAAAACAAAATTGAAGAAGCCAATGGTAACTCGATTATTTACGGAACGATTTGGTATCAAAACCAAATTCTTGATGAAGTTTTAGTTTCTGTTTTTAAAAATCCAAAATCCTATACCGGGGAGGATGCCATTGAAATATCTTGCCACGGCTCACCTTATATTTCTCAAACTATTTTAAGACTTTTACTAGAAAATGGTGCACGACTGGCTCAACATGGCGAATTTACACAACGAGCTTTTTTAAACGGCAAATTAGATCTAAGCCAAGCTGAAGCAGTTGCCGATTTAATTGCTTCGCAAACTGCAGCTTCGCATCAAATCGCTATTGGTCAATTGAGAGGCGGGATTTCAAACGAACTCAACTTTTTACGTCAAAAATTAATAGACTTTACGGCTCTAATTGAACTTGAGCTTGATTTTGGCGAAGAAGATGTAGAATTTGCGGATCGTAAAGCGCTTTTTGAATTACTTGATATTATTAACGAACATACTTCCCAATTAATTCAGAGTTTTAAATATGGAAATGCCATAAAAAATGGCGTTCCAATTGCAATTATTGGTAAACCAAACGCAGGAAAATCAACGCTTCTTAATGAAATTTTAAATGAAAACAGGGCTTTGGTTAGTAATATTGAAGGAACAACCAGAGATACAATTGAAGAGGTTATTAATATTGACGGTATTTTATTTCGTTTTATCGATACGGCAGGATTACGAAAAACGGATGATTTTGTAGAACATTTAGGAATTCAAAAAACGATTGAAAAAATAGAAAGTGCTCAGATTATTTTATATATCTATGATGCAACCAATCAAGAAGTCGAGCAAATTTCAACTGAAATGAAAAATTGGAATTTAGATTTAGATAAAACTATTGTTATTGCTAATAAAACCGAACTGATTTCGGAAAATGAAAAAAAATCGCAAATAGCGCAATTAAAACAACAAGGAATCCAACAAGTATTGATGCTTCAGGCTCATGAAATGCCGCTTGAACATAAAAATAACTTAACAAAAGCATTATTAGACGCGTTTAACCAAAATAAGCCTCAATCAGACATCATCATCTCGAATGCAAGACATTATGAAGCATTGTCGGAGTCTCAAAAAGCCATTTTTGAAGTGAAAAATGGATTAGCTATTGGTTTAAGTGGCGATCTACTCTCTTATCATCTCAAAGATGCGCTCAGAAATATTGGAACAATAACCGGTGCTATCGATGTCGATAAAGATATTTTAGGAACCATTTTTGGAAAGTTTTGTATTGGGAAGTAAAATATTTCCTTTGTAGGATTAATATTATAAATTATCTACACTCCCAACAATAACATTTCAATCGTTTTTGGAAAATGCAGATGTTCGAGATATTGAATTTTTTTGGATAGTGTTTCGGGAGTATCTTGTTCGTTGACCTCACATGAAAATTGAGCAATAATTTGCCCTTCATCATAATGTTGATTCACATAGTGAATGGTTATTCCGGATTCTTTTTCTTTATTGTGGATTACCGCTTCATGAACAAAATGCCCATACATTCCCTTTCCCCCATACTTTGGTAATAATGCCGGATGGATATTAATAATTTTTTTATCAAAAACTTGTGCCATTTGTTCTGGAATTTTTAATAAAAACCCAGCTAAGACAATTAAATCTGCGGTTTTAAGTAATTGAATAAAATCTTCGGAATTTAAATAATACTTAGGGATCCACAAAATTGGAATTTTTGCATATTCCATTCGAGCAATAACGCCTGCATTTTGTTTATTGGTAATAATCATAGCAATTTCTACAGCATCTGAATTTTTAAAATATTCATAGATTTGCTGTACATTGCTTCCGCTTCCCGAAGCCATTAAAATAATTTTTTTCTTAGTCATTTTAAATTTTATAATTAATCGCTTTATGGTTATTTAGAAACCGCACTATAGAAATTTTTAATTGCATTCCAGCTCAAGGTTTGTTGCTCTTTAGTTGCCTCTTTTTTAATGAAATCGATCGAATCCGTTAAAAGAAAACGAAAATCTTTATGAAACTTTGATGCATTATTTTCAAGTTCGATAGGCATATGATTCAATACACTTTCCGTTCCAAAAAAAATATAGGTGTTGATTTGATTATTTTCGGAAACAAATGCATTAAAATCCTTAGAATTGATTTCATTTTTATTTAAAATTAAAAAAACCGAAATATCCGAATTTAAAGACTTAATAATGCGGTGTATTACATTTTTTTGATACGAATTTTCAAAAGTTTCATTTGTGAAGGTAAATAAACAAATTGAAGCCTCAGAATTTCCAACGATATCATTTTTTTTTTCTATATTTGCGGTCTTAGAATCGGTTTCTAATTGAATTTCTTTAGGTTTGAAAAGAGCGGTTTTATTTATTAAAAGCATAAAATAATAATATGAATTGGGACTTCAAAGTTACAAAAAATCTGGAAAGTAAAATCAAAAAAACGGATTTTGACAATTTGGCGTTTGGAAAAGATTTCACAGACCACATGTTTATTGCAGATTATAAAGATGGCTCATGGACGGATTGTAGAATTGTGCCATTTGAACCCATCATGATGCACCCAGCGGCGTTTGTATTACATTATGCACAAAGTATTTTTGAAGGGTTAAAGGCCGAATTGAGTCCAAATAATGATATTTTATTGTTTCGTCCAGAAGAAAATGCTGAGCGTTTTTATAAATCTGCGGAACGACTTGCGATGCCGCCCATTCCAAAAGATTTGTTTTTAGAATCAATTCACAAATTGATTGAAATTGACCATGAATGGATTCCTAAAGGAAAGGCTAATTCAAGCTTATATATTCGACCTTTTTTATTTGCAACAGACCCGGTTTTAGGCGTTCGTGTTGGTGAAACGTTCCGATATATGGTAATTTTAGGTCCTGTAGGATCTTATTACAGTGCGCCGGTAAAAGTTTGGATTCAAGATGAATTCGTAAGAGCATTTCCAGGTGGGACTGGCGAGGCAAAGTTTGCAGGTAATTATGCCGCTACATTGCAGCCCGTTTTAGAAGCTCAAAAAAGAGGATGTGCTCAAATTTTATGGACGGATGGATTAACGCATTCGTATTTTCAAGAAATTGGAACTATGAATATTTTCTTTGTCATTGACAATACGATTTTGACACCTGAACTCAATGAAGGAACCATATTGAGAGGCGTTACTAGAAAGTCTTTAATTGTTTTAGCACAAGAAATGGGTTATAAAGTGGAAGAACGAAAAATAACCGTTGAGGAGTTTATAAAAGCGGTTGAAGAACACCGAGTACAAGATATGTTTGGCGCAGGAACTGCGGCAGTTGTTCAGCCAATTAGTGGCTTTGTATATAAAGAAAAAGAATATGATTTAACAAACTTAGATCGTGAAATTTCTCAAAAATTAAAAGCGAAATTAGAAATAATTAAAAAAGGAGAAATTGAAGATACGCATAACTGGATGTATAAAATTGAATTAAATAAAAATTCTCAATCTAATTAAAACATGCAAAAAAATCGATTTGCCATTTGGGCACTGAATAAAAATGATCAAAAGATTTTTGTAACTTTAGAATTGAATGTTGACACATTTAATGTAGAGATTAAAACATTTAATGAAAATCAAATTGATTCAAACCTTTCCGATAAAATTGAAAAAGAATGGATCAAAGGTGCTGAAATGGATTTACCTGAACCCAATGAAACTTTTCAAAGAAGTTTTACAGATGAGTCTATTCTTCCAGATTCAATCAAAGTTGACGGCAAATCAGGTGCTATAAGACAATTGCAAAACGAATGGTCCTATTTACTATTGAGTACAAAGCTTTTTTCACAATTTATGATTGAGCTAGAAGAAATTAAACAAAAAACGTTTGAATCCAATCAATATAAAGGTGAGCTTTTTGAAGAGGCAAAACAATTCTGGGAAAAAGTATTGGAATATCGAAAAGAACGTGAAATTAGTCAAGAAAAACTCAACGGAATAAAAGAAGAAATAAACAGTGTCTTCGAACATTTGAAGATTCTAAAAGAGTCGATGTGGAAAGAAAAGGATGAGATTGCTGAAAAAATTTCTAAACAAATTGAAGAAACGGTTGCGGATATTTATCAAAAGGCAGAAACTCCAAATGTTCATTTTAAGACGCTTTTGGATACGCTAAGAGAATTAAAAACAAAGATCGGAGAGCAAGAGATTAAGTTTAGTGCTAAACAAGTTCTTTTTGACAAAGTAAATAAAGCGCTTGATGAAATCAAAGCAAAACGCGATCAAGTTTTGAGCGGTGGCATCGAAAATAGAATGGAAGGTATTCAAAAAATGTTGAATAAATTAGAGTATTCTTTGCGATTAGATCAAAAAGATTTGGATTTTAATACCAAGAAATTAACCCAAACGAATACCAAATTAGAGCAACAGCTTCGTGAGGCTAAAATCAAAGTTTTGGAAGATAAAGTTTTGTCAAAAACAGAAAAAGTTAAAGAGCTTAAAGAAAAGATTGAAGCGATAAAATCTAAAATGCCGAAACCAAATACTGCTTCAAAAGAAAAATTACCCGAAATCAAGGTTGTTGTAAAAAATAAAGAAGAAGAAAAAGAATGTGCTACAGATATAGAGCTATCTGAAGGTCATACAACTACTATTTTGGAATAAACTTTATCCAAAGATATGCGTATTGTTATTTTAATTAGTAATGACGTATCCTATGACCAAAGGATGCTAAAAACAGCGCGGACATTAGAAAAAAATGGTTTTGAAGTGACATTTATTGGTCGAAAAAAAAATAGAATTTACAAAAATGATATTTTCAAAACACATCGTTTTGATTTATTTTTTAATAAAGGTAAATTGTTTTACATCGAACTTCAAATTCGAATGATTTGGTATTTACTTTTTAAAAAATTTGACAAAATTCTTGCGGTAGACCTTGACACTTCAATTGCAGCTTATGTGATTTCGAAAGTTAAAAACAAACCTTATATTTTAGATTGCCATGAATTATTTCCCGAAGTTCCAGAATTATACAATCGTATATTTTCTAAAAAAATTTGGGAACTTATTGAAAACGTAGCTTTAAAAAACGCTTCAAAAGTGTATACGGTTAGCCAATCCATTTCAGATTTTTACTTAAATAAATATAAGATAAATTGTGATGTAATTTACAATATGCCTCTGAAAATCAAAGAGACCTCTATTAAAAACAATGACAATAAGAAAAAAGTAATACTCTATCAAGGTGACCTTAATGAAGGTCGTGGGCTTGAAGCAATGATTCAAATCATGCCACAAATTGATGCTGAATTTTGGATTGTTGGAGATGGATTGTTATATCAAAAATTAAAAAATTTAATTACTACATTACAAATTGAACATAAAGTATTTTTAAAAGGAGTTGTTCTACCCGAACAATTAGCTAAAATTACATTACAAGCTGATATTGGCATTAATTTATTAGAAAACAAAGGATTAAGTTATTATTTTTCGCTTGCTAATAAGTTTTTTGATTACGTTCAAAGCGAAATTCCATCTTTAAACATGAACTTTCCCGAATATAAGTACTTCCTCTCTCAGCATCAAGTTGGGCTTACTGTTGATAATTTAGAGCCAATAAATTTAATTGAAGCCATTAATGTTTTATTTTCATTTACTGAAAACAAAAATTTCAACGACGCAATACTAAATGCTAAAAAAGAGTGGATTTGGGAAAATCAAGAGCCTCGTTTAATTCAAAACTTTTAGAATGAAACTAATCGTATTTGATGTCGTTTCTTCAAAAATCCAATAGTAAAATAATTATTGATGCTTCAAAATCTATACTTTAGATTTTGAAGTTATCGAATCCATTCAAACGGCTCTTTTTTAAAATTAAAAAGTTGTAACCATTGGGTTTAAATTAAATTACGTTAACAAAACAAAATTAAACGCTTAAATACCTCAAATTAATTCAAAATTTAGTAAATTTGTAGCCTTAAATAAAAAAAATGGGAGAGAAATTGTTAGATTTTTATGTTTTTAATCGAATTGTAATTAGTATTGTACTCATCGGAGTTGGAATCACTTGGGGCATATTAGACTCGTGGACGTTTGCGTGGTTTTTTGTAGCTACGGGTTCAATAATGCTATTAGCACATTTTTTATTAGGTCCTATTCGAATGGTACAAAAAGCGGTAGAAAAAGGCGATTTAGAAAAAGCTCAAAAAGCATTATCTTTAGTAAAATATCCTAGTTTATTGATTAAGCCCGTTCGTTCTATTTTCTATATGCTTCAAAGTAATATGGCTTTAGGAAATAAAGATTACTCAAAAGCAGAAGAGTTTATCAAAAAATCAACAAGTCTTGGTATGCCAATGAAAGATATGGATGCGATGGCCGTTTTCCAGCATGGAACCATTGCATTTCAAAAAGGAGATAATAAAACCGCCATTCTTAAACTTCGCGAAGCAATTTCAAAAGGGCTTACCGAATCCGATAGTTTAGCCGGTGCACATTTGATTTTATGTAATATTTTTCTTACTCGTAAAGACAATAAAACAGCCAAAATGCATTTTAAAAATGCGAAAAGTGCTAAACCAAAATCTAAAGAAATTTTAGATCAAATCAAACAACTTGATAGTTATATCGCAAGAATACCAGGATAGTACATTTCAACTATACATTAACAGATTCAAAAAATGCTCAAACAATTAATGATATTAGGAACCTTGATTCCTAAAATTCTTTTTTCACAATATCAGATAACGGGTATTGTAAAAGACAATAAAAAACAACCTGTTGAATTTGCTGCGGTTGCATTATCTACCGATGATAACAAACCCGTTCAATTAATTAAAACAACAAATGGAGGGCAATTTACATTCCAAAAAATTGAAGCGGGGAAATATAAAATTGTTGTCAAAATTTTGGGATATAAAAGCAAAGAAGTAAAAACATTTTCACTAAAAGACAACCTCAATTTGGGTGAAATTATCATAACTCAAAATAATGCCACTCTTGGTGAAGTTTTAGTTTCTGCAAATAAAACAAGCAAAGCTTCTAATATAGAAAAGAAAGAATACAGTCCAAATCAACTACTAAATGCTCAAAATGCTTCGGCTGCTGAAGTTATTGGAAATATTCCTTCGCTTGCAATAGGTGGAGAATCCAACAGTTTAAGTTTAAGAGGCGACGATAATGTAACGGTTTTGATTAATGGGAAAATTTCATCTTTAACAGGCGAAAGTTTAAGTCAAATTCCGGCTTCCGCTATCGAGCGGGTTGAAGTTATTACAAACCCAACAGCAAAAACCAATTCAGAAGGTTCGGCAGGTGTAGTCAATATCGTCTTAAAAAAAGCATACAATCAACTCAATAGCGGCTTTATAGCATTAAGCGCTGGAAATAATCATAAATATAATGGGCAACTAGGTTATAATTTTTCGGTAAGTAAATTTGCATTTTCTACTGCATATAGTTTTAGATATGAAGAATTTTATAAAGACGGTTTAGCTAATAGAACTTTTTTTAATAATAACAGCTCAACGGCTTTTAATCAAAATAGTGTTGGTGACCAATTTAATCCAAATCATTTTTTTAGATTAGGCGCCGAATATGTTATTAATCCATACCAAACACTAATTTTTACGGGTAGTATAAGTAAAAAATGGCAAAACGACTACGAAACTAGAAATAATATAAATCTTGGAACATTAAAAGATACGATAAATCTTTGGGATCGCTTATTTTGGGAAAATGATGAAAATACGTTATTTGACGCTACCCTATCCTACTCGCTTAAAAACCCAAATAATTCCAATAGTTTATCAATTGAATACAGTATTAATGGAAATAATAATAACAAATTATCTTCTTTTGAAAATCGTTTCAATATTAAAAATAATTTAGTGGACAATAGCACCAATTTCAATACGATTGAAAATTTACAAACACGAATCACAAATGTGCTTCAAGTGGACTACAAAATGCCTGTTTCTAAAATCTTTGATTTAGAAACAGGACTTAGAGGCTCCGTTAGAGATTTTAGATTTACCAATCTGTATAAAGACAAAAATGCGAATGGCGAACTTATTGAGGTTGCTTCATTAACGAACAATTTTAATTATGAAGAAAATGTTTATAGTTTATATGGTGTTGTCAGTAGTGAATGGACCGAAAAATTAACAAGTAAAATTGGTCTACGATTAGAACAAACCAATACAAAAAGTACTAATTTTGATACGGTTCCTATCTATAATTACAATTATTTTAATGCATTTCCATCAGCGATTTTCAATTACAAATTGAATCCAAAATCCAATTTGAGTACTTCCTATTCGATGCGTATCAATCGGCCAAGTCCGGGTATGTTGAATCCACTTCAAGATGTCAGCGACCCACAAAGTCAGCGATTTGGTAATCCAGAATTACGTCCCGAATTGGTTCATAGTTTTGAAATAGGTTATGGTCATGAAGTAAATAAAAAACTAAACTTTTCTTCATCGCTATATCATAAACGTTCTAATAATTCAATTACTCGATTTTTACAATTAGATAGTTTGGGTGTAGCCAGAGTTGTTATAGATAATATTGGAGCACTCAATATGAGCGGTTGGGAATGGATCGTAAGTTATAGACCAAATAAATGGTTTAACCTATCGTTTAATGCGAATTTATCATATAATACGTTAAGTTATAGCAATAACGGAACGTTGTATGAAAACAATTATTTAAATTTACAAACGCGAAGTGTTGTCAATGTAAAACTACCTTTGGATATGGATTTTCAAGGTATCGTATTTTATAAATCGCCGTTTAATTCGCCTCAAGGCCGCATCGATTATATGAGCAATGTAGACTTAACGATTCGTAAGAAAATTTTAAATCAAAAAGGATTAATTACTTTTGGCGTAACCGATATTCTGGACGACAGACGATTTGAAATCAATGTACGTGATGATTATTTCACCAGTTATTTTTTCAGAAAACGAGAGTCAAGAATATTTACCTTAGGATTCCGTTATAATTTTGGATCAGATCCAAGTAAAAAAACGGCAAAATTAGAAAAGCAAGAACAGCGGGATTCTGGAATTGAAGGTATGTAAAAATATAATGATGAAAAAGATTTTAATTTTATTTTTCTTTATTCAAAATATTCAAGCTCAAGGTGATTTGTTTACCCTTGAGGATTCCTACAATGGCGCGCAAAGTGTTCAATCGGACCCTTTACAAAACCTCTATTTTTTATATCCAAATAAATTAGTTCGATATTCGCAAGATGAAAATAGAAAGGATTCATTTGAATATGGCAATTTTGGCAATCTGCACTTTTTAGACACCCGATTTCCACATAAAAAATTATTATTTTTTAAAAATTCGAATCGTTTTGTGATTATAAATAATCGAATGGGAGTCATATCGAATACGCGCTTGGATGCATTAGGTATATATCAAGCAGAATGGGTACAATATGCCGCCGATGGTTTAATTTGGTGTTATGATTCGGATAATAAAATATTAATGAAAATTAATGAAAACAATGAAGTTAAGTATAAAAACACAAACATTTCTAAAGCTTTTCCAAATCAATTTAATCCAAGCCAATTTATAGATTTCAAAAAATATCTCTGTTTGGTCGATTATAATTATGGAATTTTAATATTAGATCATTTTGGGAATTTAAAGTCTTTAAAAGAAATCAAACTCTTAAAAAATACCTATAATATTAACAATCAACTTGTTATTCTAAAAGAAGACGGTTTATTTATTGTAAATATAGATACAATGACTTTAGAAAAAATGGACATTATAAATCAAATTAATTTTGAGAAAAAATCAGATTTAATTGAATGGAATCAAAAGCTCTACTTTTTTAGCAATAATATTTTTGAAGAATTAATATCTCCAAAGTAATTATTAAATTATGTTTCACGAATTATAAATCTTGTGCTTAAAGCAAAAAAAAACTTCTAATTGTTAATTTTTTAGTTTAATTTTGCTACAAAAGGAGACAAAATAGTTTTTTAACTTCTTTAATTTAATGTTTATGAAGTCATTTATTTTAATTTTATTCTTATTTTTGAGTACATCGTTTAACTCCATGTTCTCTAATGGCATTATTTCTTTTAACTTAAATATCGAAGAATTGGAGCGTTGCTGTGGCGATGATTTAGATGGCGATTGGGTAGTTACTGTTTATGATTTATCAGGAAAGGTAATTGGTACATTCAAAGTAAAAAAAGATGGTTCGAATGGTTACAAAATTGATTTAAACTCTAATGAATTAGGAAAAGGATTTTACATGATTAACATTAGCAATCCAAAGACTGGAAAAAGTTTAAATAAAAAATTCAATATTTTCTAAAGAAAAATTCTAAAAATATCAAAGCCTTAATCTTTTTTGGATTAAGGCTTTTTTTTTTTGAAAATTCAATTGATTTTTGAATAGTTTTGATCTTTTCTTTTTAAATTTGCCAATTAATAAATATTAAAGAATTTTTATAACGTCCATATATTTCAATATAAAATTATGTCTCAAAAACTGTTATTAAAAAACGCACACATTGAAGGAATTAATACCTACGAAGTTTATCGCAAACATGGTGGCTATGCGTCGGTAGAAAAGGCATTTAAAATGACGCCCGAAGAAATTGTTACCGAAGTACAAAAATCAGGATTGAGAGGACGCGGTGGTGCTGGATTCCCAACGGGAATGAAATGGAGTTTTTTAGCAAAACCCGAAGGTGTGCCTCGTTATTTAGTTTGCAACGCAGATGAAAGCGAACCAGGGACATTTAAAGATCGATATTTGATGGAAAATATCCCTCATTTATTAATCGAAGGTATGATTTGCTCTTGTTTTGCATTAGGTGCCAATACCGGACATATTTTTATTCGTGGCGAATATATGTGGATTGTTTTTATTCTTGAAAAAGCCATTGCCGAAGCAAAAGCTGCGGGTTGGTTGGGTAAAAATATTCAAGGTAGTGGATTTGATTTAGAAATTTATGTTACTCCAGGTGCTGGAGCGTATATATGTGGCGAAGAAACGGCTCTATTAGAAGCCTTAGAAGGAAAACGAGGTAATCCTCGAATGAAACCACCTTTCCCTGCGGTTAAAGGATTGTATCAATGTCCAACCGTTGTAAATAATGTGGAAACGATAGCGGCAGTAGTTCCGATTATTGAAATGTCGGGTGATGCATATGCTCAAATTGGTATTGGAAAAAGTACTGGAACGAAATTAATCTCCGCTTCTGGAAACATCAACAATCCAGGTGTTTATGAAATTCCGTTGGATTTATCGGTAGAAGAATTTATTTATTCTGACGCATATTGCGGTGGAATTCCGAATGGCAAAAAATTAAAAGCTTGTATTCCGGGTGGTAGTTCGATGCCAATATTGCCAGGCAATTTAGTTTGTAAAACAGCTAAAGGCGAAACGCGATTAATGAGTTATGAAAGTCTTGCCGATGGTGGATTTGAAACGGGCTCGATGTTGGGTTCAGGAGGATTTATGGTTTTAGATGAAGACCAATGTATTGTTAGAAATTTGTGGTCTTTGGCTCGATTCTACCATCACGAAAGTTGTGGACAATGTAGCCCTTGTCGTGAAGGAACCGGATGGCTTGAAAAGATTTTACATAAAATTGAACATGGTCATGGTAAAATGAGCGATATTGATTTATTGTGGAGTGTTCAACAAAATATTGATGGAAAAACAATTTGCCCATTAGGTCCTGCAGCAGCTTGGCCCGTAGCAAGTGCGATTCGTCATTTTAGAGAAGAGTTTGAATGGCATATTAAAAATCCAGAGTTAAGCCAAACGCAAAATTTTGGAATCCATACGTATGCAACGCCACGTGAAATACCAACTGTAGAAGCAGTAAACTAACAATCTACAAAAATATCAATACTGAAATTTTTATTGCTCAAAAGCAATAACTCTTTATCTATAATTTCCTGAATTTGGATTTTAGACTGCGCAAGGTCTTTATTTTTGGGCAATTTGATATAAATATGACGGATGTATTGATTTCGGATTCGAGCAATCATCGGTTTGGTAGGCCCCAAAACAATCGCTTTGATGGTTTGGTTTATTTTTTTAGAAACGGCTTCGGAATAAATCGATAAAAGCTCTTCACGAACATGTTTCATTTCAATTTTTATAAATGTACAAAACGGCGGATAAATAAACTCTTTTCGCATTTGGAGTTCAAAATCCATAAAACCTTGCCAATCTTGACGCACTACAAAATCCAATAATTTATCTTTAATATGATACGTTTGAAGAAATACATTCGACGAAGAATTAGCGCGTCGCCCAGCCCTACCAATAATTTGCATCAAGGTTTGAAAAGCTTTTTCGTGGGTGCGATAATCGATAAATGACATCAGGGTATCGGCATTTAAAACGCCAACCGTATTTAATTTTTCAAAATCCAAGCCTTTGCTAATCATTTGAGTACCAATCAATACATCAATTTCGCCTTGATTAAATGCATTTAAAATATCCTCAATTCGTTTTTTAGATTTGGCTACATCGGCATCCATTCTTGAAATCCGAAACGCAGGAAATAGCAGCCCCAACTCTTCTTCAACTTTTTGCGTGCCCGCACCTCTTGTTTTTAACGTTTGCGCACCGCAAGTTGGGCATGCATTTTTGAGTTTAAACGTTTTGCTACAATAATGGCAAACCATCATATTTGTTGTACTGTGATAGGTCAATCGCACATCGCACTGATCGCATTGAATCGCCGTATTACAACTTTCACATTGGATATAAGGCGCATAACCTCTCCGATTTTGAAATAACAAAATTTGTTTTTGCTCCTCTACTTCTTGTTGAATTTCTTGAAACAATTCGGGCGAAAATAAACTTTTCATCAAGTGTTTTTTCTCTCGTTCTTTGAGGTCGATTAAATGAATATTTGGCGTTGCGGCATCTTGATAACGAACCAATAATTCGACATAACCGTACTTTTTTTGAAGGACATTATAATAACTTTCGGAAGAAGGTGTAGCACTTCCCAAAAGGACTTTAGACTGCATTTGATGCGCCAAATAAATCAAACAATCGCGACCGTTAAATCGGGGCGAAACTTCCATTTGCGAAAGCGAACCGTCGTGTTCTTCGTCAATCAAAATGGCATCTAATTTTTGATACGGTAGAAATAACGCCGAACGTGTACCAACAATAAACTGTATTTTTTGCTGCGCCACTTGATTCCAAATTTCATATTTCATATTTTGAGAAACCAACGAATGGTAAACCACCATACTTTCTCCAAAATAGGATTTGAGTCGTTTCACAATTTGAGTCGTTAAGGCAATTTCAGGTAAAACTAAAAGTGCGGTGCCTCCTTTTTCAAAAATTTGCTGTAACCAGCGGATATAAATTTCGGTTTTACCACTACCCGTAATACCTCTAAACAAAACGGTTTGATGATTTTTAAAAGCCTGTTTCATCGCATCAAAAGCCAATTGTTGCGGCTCCGACAAAACGACTTGTTTGTCGGATTTAGGTACTTGAACATCAAAGCGATCTTTGGCTTGTAGAATTTCAACAAAAATATTTTTATCGCGCAAGGCCTTGATATGGGCACTTGTCGCTTCGGACTTGATAATTAAATCCGATTTTAAAACACGCACATCCGTTTTAGCTAGCGTAAAATAGTTGAGTAATACTTGATATTCCTTCTTCTTTTTTTCAAGGGATTTAAAAACGTTATTAAGTGCTTCCGAATTATTTTTTAGGTCGGGATGCAATACAATATACTTTTCGTATTGCGCTACGTATTTATCTTTCACCTCTTCGAGAGGTTCCACAACTCCCAACTGAATCAATTGATTGAGCACGGCAATACCCGATTTTTTTTCAAAAAAGGTTTGAACTTCTTTAGATTTCAAATGCCCTTGGCTCGCAATGGCTTCCGCCAACATTTGCGCATCGGTATCGAGGGGAATTTCTTGCCAATTCGAATTGGGTTTGATTTGATAAATGCGCTCACTCGAAAGTTTGAATGCATTGGGCAAAGCCGCATCCATAATTTCGCCTAAATTAGACATATAATATTTGGACATCCACTGCCAAAGCTGAATTTGAGGCTTATGCAAAATTGGATTTTGATCCAAAACTTCCAAAATCGGCTTGATGCGGGTATAACTCGGCACCTGATTATGACAAGATAAAACCATGCCCGCATAAAATTTATTAGCACCAAACGAAACCAACACTCGAACTCCAGCAACGACAGCATCTTGCATCGCTTCTGGAATCGTATAGGTAAAAGAAGTCCTAAGTTTTAAAGGTAAAACTACCTCTGCGTATGCATACATCAACCCAAATTAAAAAAGTAAAAATAAGTAATTTATAGTAAATTCTAATTCTTAGATTATTTTAGCCAAAAAAAAAGCTCCCTTTTCAGGAGCTTTCGTTATTAATTATTCGATTTGAATTTTCTTAAGGCTTCGTTGAGTTTTGGCATGACTTCAAAGGCATCGCCAACGATACCATAATCCGCCGCTTTAAAGAATGGCGCATCGGCATCGGTATTGATGACTACGATGGTTTTAGAACTACTTACACCTGCTAAATGCTGAATCGCTCCCGAAATACCTACAGCAATATATAAATTTGGACTAATCGCTAATCCGGTTTGTCCAACATGCTCGTGATGAGGCCTCCAGTGTACATCGGCTACCGCACGGCTACACGCTGTTGCTGCACCTAAAATTTTAGCACAATCTTCAATCATGCCCCAATTTTCAGCACCTTTTAAACCTCTTCCTGCTGAAACCACCAATTCGGCTTCGCTCAATGGAATATCGCCAGATACTTTTTCAACTTTAATCGATTTTACTTTAAAATCAGCATCAGAAATGCTAACATTTAAAGGCGTTACGGTACAAGAAGTTGGTGCTGCTTCGGAAGGAATCGAATTGCTCGCTACCGATACAATTTTATGATTCGACGCTATCGCATAGTGCGCGATGGCTTTTCCCGAAAATACATTTTTTGCAAATTGCATTTGATCATTTGGCAAAGCGCAAGCGCCTGCTACCAATCCTGCTTTCAAACGAACCGACAAACGTGGTCCTAATGCTTTACCGTTTTGGTTAAAAGGTAAAACTAAAACCGTTGCATTATTTGCAGTAAACGTGTCGGCAATTATTTTGGTAAATAATCGGCTGTCAAACGTTTGTAATTTGGCATCATTGGCCAACCATAACGTACTGGCGCCATATTGCCCCGCTTGATCGGTATTGTTTAATGGCCCAAGACAAATAGCGCCCATTGCAACGCCCATTTTATCCGCCATTTTTTTTCCATACGTCAATACTTCTAAAGAGCTTTTCTTTAGTAGTTCGCCATTTGATTCAATATATACTAAAATCATAATTCTTAAATTTTCAGATGATAAAATAAATTAGATAACTTTTGCTTCGGTATGTAATAAATGTACCAATTCTTCTACATTTTCTACATCGATTAGTTTCACTGCTGCTTTTGGTTTAGGATTTTCAAAAGCCACTAAAGAAACCATCGTATCGCCTGTAGCAGCTGCTACTTTGGCTAAAGGTTTTGTTTTGGCACCCATAATACCTTTCATATTTGGTAAACGTTGCTCTGCCATTCCTTTTTGAGCGGATAAAACAAAAGGCGCAGCCACTTCTACAACTTCCTCACCACCTTCAATCTCACGATTTAAAACCGCTACATTACCGTTCATTTCCCATTTAGAAACTTGACTTACAAACGCAGAGTCCATAAATTCTGCAATCATACCACCAATAGAAAAACTGTTGTAGTTAATCGTTTCTTTACCTGTCACAACAATATCGTATCCATTGTTTTTAGCATAATCTGCGATTGATTGCGCTACATAAAACGGTTCGATTTCTTCATCCGCTTCAATCAAAACGGCATCATCCGCACCAATAGCCAATGCTTTACGCAAGATTTGGTCATTTTCAGCAGGTCCAACATTAATAACGGTAACATGACCGCCATTCGCTTCTTTTAACTCAAGCGCACGAACTAAAGCGTACCATTCGTCGGTTGGATTTAGAATATAGGTAACGCCGTCACCCGCAAATTTGGTATTATTGTCTTTAAAAGCAATTTTTGCCGTTGTATCAGGCACTTTGCTTACACAAACTAGAAATTTCATATATCAATTGTTTTATTTTTAAAAAGTATGTAAAAATACAAAAAACCAAACGAACGTTTGGCAAAATTTGTTTTTTATTTTATTAAAAATTGATTGTCAATATTTTAGTCTTGTAAATTTTGCATCAAATCATACCATTCGGATAATATCATCGCGGAAGCGCCCCAAACGGTTTGCTCTTGAAATCGATAGGAAGGTACCGTCATCGTTTGATTTTGATTTTGAAACGAAAAATCTTGGATATTTTCGGGTTTGAAAAAATCTTGAATGTTAAACAAGTAAATTTCTTCAACTTCAGTCGGATCTTTTATCAATTGAAGCGGCGAATCGATATATGCGAGAAATGGATATACCACAAAATGACTCACGGGAATAAACAACGGCGTTAATGCACCTAAAATATCGCTTTTGGATACATGGATGCCAATTTCTTCATAACATTCTCGAATGGCGGTATCTAAAATGGAAGCATCTTGAGGCTCTTTTTTACCCCCCGGAAATGCCATTTGACCGCTGTGCGAGCCGTCATACGTCGTTCTTTGAATCATCAAAAAATGAAAATCCTCATCCATTTTTGTTACCAAAATGAGAATTCCTGCCGTCTTGGCTTGTTTTTCTAAAGCTTCTTTGATGGAAACAACAGGCCTATAACTTCCTGCCATTTTATACTGCGACGCCATGCCAGGAAGTGTTTTATTTAATTGTTCTTGTAGTTGGGCAATCAAATGATTGGATATCAAAAATTAGAATTTCACCTTACGGAAAACAGGCTCTAAAACTTGTCCTTGAATTGCAGTTTCAACGTTTCCATCCAAAATTAATTGCTTAAATGTAGGGAAAATATCGCGATATACGTCTAAAGTAAACTGAATATCCGCATCGGTATGACTAAAACACATATTATGGAAACTGCTCCACAAAATACCTCTTTTAATCATTTCTTGCTGTAAGTAGGTTTTTAAAACCAATCCATCACCTGCTTTTTCGGCAAAGTTTACGATACTACGACAAGGATATCCCGAAATACTCATCAAATCGGTCATTTCAAATTCTTCCAATAAGGCATTAAAGCCATCTTTAATCATTTGACCTTTTTCGGCAAGATATTGAGGCACGTTATGTTTTTCCATTTCTGAAATTGTGGCTAACGTAGCTGCAAGCGAAAGCGCTTCACCACCAAACGTAGTGAAATAAAATACATCGTCTTCAAAATGTTTCATCACATCATCACGGCCAGTAAGAAACGCAATAGGCATTCCATTGGCACATGCTTTAGAATAAACTGCTAAATCAGGAGTAACACCAAAAAATTCTTGAGCGCCACCCAATGCCAAACGAAATCCCGTCCACATTTCATCAAAAATAAGTAAGGTACCATTCGCTTTACAAATCGCGTGTAATTCTTGTAAAAAATTATCTTTTGGCGCTTCAAAAACGATTGGCTCCAAAATCAAACACGCTAAATCAGGAGACATTGCGGCTTTGACACTTTCAATGTCATTATATTTTATATTTACCGTTAAATCAATAATTTCTTTAGGAATTCCGGCATTTCTTGTGGTTGTTCCGATATACCAATCGTGCCATCCATGATATCCACAAACCGCTACTTTATTTCTTTTTGTAAAAGCTCTTGCCACACGAACGGCTGCACTACAAACATCCGCACCTTGTTTACTGATTCGAATACTTTCGGCATTTGGAATAATTTGATTTAGTTTTTCGGCAACTTCAAGTTCCAAATGATGCATCAAAGAAAAGGTAATTCCTTTTTCTAATTGATTTTTGATGGCATCATCCACTTCTTTATACGCATATCCAAGAGAAATTGGACCAATTCCCATACAATAATCTAAATATTCATTACCGTCTACATCCGTAATTCGCGCACCTTTTGCAGATTCAACATAAACCGGAGCAACGCCAAACGTAAACTGACCTGGACCTTTCGCTAAAGTTTGGGTAATGGGATGCATCAACTTTTTTGCGCGGTGATACATCTCTGTTGATTTTGTAATATTTGGTAATTGATTTTTCATGATCTGAAAATTTTAATTATTTTTATTTGTTATGGTATTTCCAATTTCAATTAACAGCTTAAATGAATCGACATCTAAACTGGCGCCTCCGATTAATCCACCGTGAATATGTGGCATCGAAAATAATTCTTCTGCATTTTGAGTATTGCAGCTGCCTCCGTACAAAATTTTAGTTTGTTGCGCAAAGGTTTCTGAAACATTTTCTTTTAGCCAATTATAAATAAAATGGTGCATCGCTTCTGCTTGTTCTTTTGTAGCGGTTTCTCCCGTTCCGATAGCCCAAACAGGCTCATACGCAATATGCAACGATTTATTTGCATCCGCTTTGGTCAATACACTTGCTAATTGATTTTCAATTACGTGTTCGGTTAAATTATTTTTTCGCTCATCCAACGTTTCTCCAATACATAAAATGGGCATCACCGCATTTTGAAAAGCTTGTTGCAATTTTTCTTTGATTACGGCATTGGTTTCTCCATAGTATTGTCTTCGCTCGCTATGACCAATTAAAGTCGATTTAATACTTATTAATTCTAGCATTTTTGCTGAAATTTCGCCGGTATAAGCGCCTTGTTCTTTATCGCTTATATTTTGAGCGGCTATCGTTAACCATTTTGGTGCAATATCTTGCAATGGTTTTAGATAAATAAAAGGCACGGCGAGTAAAACCTCACATTGAGGTGCTGGAATATGGCTTAATGCTTCTATAAACGATATAGATTCATCAAGCGTTTTATTCATTTTCCAATTTCCTGCAACGAGGGTTTTTACATTCATTTTTTATAATTAAGCATCAAATTCATCAAACCCTTCTTGACCGAAATCATCCATATCAAAATCTAAATCATCGTCAATACGCATTTCTTCTTTTTCAATGACTTCGCCAGTTTCTGAGTCAGAAATCTCAAAATAATCGGCGGCATCGCCTAAATAATCGTGCGCGAAATCTTTTGCATCTTCAAGATCTTCGAATTCTTTACTTTTAATTTGTTTTTCGTTGTTAAATAATTTTACGGTGAACATGGGTTTAATAATTTTTTAATTTAGAGCAAAATTAATTTATTTTTTCATACTCTATTTTATTTGTACGTTATTTTTTTTAAAGAATTCTCAAATCTTTGATTTTCAAGACCATTTATTACTAAAAAATTTTTACTAAAATGCGTCAATTCGTCTTCAAATCGCTTAAAAAGGGCTTTTCGGTCATTTTTATTTTGCCGTAATGGGTCGGGCTGCCATGCAATATCAATATCCGAAAGTAAAAATAAGTCATAATCATGACTTTGAATTCCTTCAATTAACCAATTGGGAATGGGGAAATTATAAAATTCGAGCCAGATTTTTATTGTAATCCATTCGGTATCGATAAATAAATAGTTGTGATTTTGCTCAAGAGCGCGTTTTTGGTATTCTTGTTCAGTTTGATACTGCAATTTTGCAATGTTTAGAATATCTTGATATGTATAATCTAATTGAATGTCTTTAAGATATGTTCTGGCGACTTCGGGAACCCAAAGACAGTCAAAATGAAGCGCCAGCGATTGGCAAAGACTACTTTTTCCGGTAGATTCGGGTCCTAAAACAACAATTTTTTGAAGCGAACCGTTTTTCATTAGTTAAACAACATGATAACCGCCAATACAAACGGTATAACAAATAAAAATGCATCAAAACGATCTAAAAATCCACCGTGACCCGGAAGAATTGAGCCACTATCTTTGATGCCTAAGCTTCGTTTGAGTAAACTTTCTACCAAATCGCCAATGGTAGCAAATAAAAAGGTAGCCAAACCTATTAAATACCAAACATGTGGTTTAATGAATTGCATTGTTTCCAATAAAGAAATTTTTGAAAACCAATGGATATTTAAATAAGCCACTAAAAAACAAAACAAGCCCCCTCCAATAAATCCTTCAATCGATTTATTTGGCGAAACATGCGGTAGCAATTTATTTTTACCAATTAAACTTCCGATAATATAGGCGCCCGTGTCATTTCCCCAAATTATAAATAAAATTCCTAAAACAATCGAACCGGTAAATTGATTTTGGTAAAACCCAATGAAGTGAATCATGCTTAAAGGTAAAACGATATAAAATAAAGCCAAAAGGTTAATTCCGATATTCCGAAACGGATTTTTGGATTTCAAAAAAAGTTCGATTATAAAATAAACACTCGTCAGTACTGGAATTAAAAATAAAACTTTATTATTTAATACATTTTTGGACACCAAAAAAAACATTAAAAAATAAAAAATGCCTAAGCTATATGATATAAATTTGAAAAAATTAGACTTTTGTCCATCTTTTTTAAATAATGGATTTGAAATTTTATAAAACTCAAAAAGACATCCGATTAGTATGATTAAAGAAAGTAACGAATAACTGACTTCATGATATGAGATTGAAAAAATAACGGTAATTCCAAAAAAAACTGCTGTGATCGCGCGAGTATAAAACGTTTTCATTCCGAAAGCTTTATGTTATGATTTTTTATTTAAAAGTTGTAAAAGTAGATAAAAAAGACTTGATGCAATTAAAAAAGATAACAATCCTTGCCACCACAATACATCCGAAGTATTATCGATATTAAATCCTAAAACGTTATTGATATAAAGATAATATAAAACCACCTGAATTCCATTATACACCGCATGAATAATTATCGTGTACCAAATATTTTTGGAATAAAAATAAATATAGCCAAAACAAATTCCTATTAATGCGATTGGAATCATTTGATACAAATTAAAATGAAACAATCCGAAGGCGATGCCTTGAATCCATATCGCAATATGAGGGTTTTTAAAATACTTCAATAATATATTTTGGAGCGCCGCTCTAAAAAAAAGCTCTTCACAAATACCCGCAAAAATACTGATGACCAAAAATGTTTTGAAAAATGAATAGATGGAATTAACCTCAAAAAACTTTTTAAAAAGTGCTTCGTTATTTAATTCTTGATTTTTTGCCCATTCTAAAATATTTTGAGGAAGCGGAAACGAATGTGAGATATTTTCCAAAAAAACTAAAAAAGGAAATGCACTTATGGCAAAAACAATTCCTAATATTAAAAACGGAATCCGAGGCTTTTGAAGTAAATCAAAAGTTGTGTAAAAATTTAAAGACCTTAATTTTGAATATATCAAAGTGGATATAAAAAACAAACTTACCATACTGATGATTTGGATATTAATCAAATCACTTCCATGCATATCTTGAACGGTAGGATTTTGTCCTGATGTAAAATCGGCGATATTCATTTTTGAAATAAAATACAATGCGGTTAGAAATACCGAAATGGTAGCGCCTATTAAAAAAGCGATAACAAAAGATTTTATAGAATGCGGATTGTCCTTTTTTATATCAAAGAAGTTCATAATTTATTTTTTAAGAAAACAAAATTACACGTATTCGGTAAATTGAGATAAATAATTATTCTATTATGATTATTCTGGGCTAAAAGAGATCCCCGATAAATTTTCAATATTAATTAAGATTTCTAAATTAATATATTATTGCTGAAAATTTTCGAGGATGCTGCAAGTCCCGAGAGCTTGTGATTCGGGAACGAAAGTCTCGAAAAGAATGTTTTGAGCACGAATTGTTGTGAAATAAAATCGCTATACATTTCCATGAAATCAAATTGTGTTTCTTGATATTGAGGCAAAATCTCATTAACCCAAATTAATCATTAGAAAATGATTAATCGTATAATGTCTTGTAATTCAATCCCATACGTACGGGATTGAAACAATCCATTTACGGGGTTAATCCCAACTAACGCCTTATTTTATTACTTCGTAATAACCTAATGCGTAATTTGGGATTAATTGCGTCTTTCCCGAATTTTTGCGACCAAAACTTTAAAAAAAATAACATAATTTTATCAAAAATATCGGGAATCTCAAATAGAACAACTATTATTAAACTATTTATTTATTAATTTTGAAGTTAAAAATAATACTTTTGCTACTTTATTAAAATTATGAGTCAATTTATAGTTATCGAAGGTTTGGATGGTTCGGGAAAATCGACGCAAATCCAGAAGCTTCAAGATTTTTTCGAACAAAAAGGCATTCCATCCAAGTTTATTCATTTCCCAATGCTCAATCAAGGCATTTATGGCGACTTAATCGCAGCGTTTCTTCGAGGGGATTTTGGAACGATAGAAAATGTGCATCCTCAGTTGGTGGCGTTGCTATTTGCTAATGACCGCAAAGAGCATATTCATTTAATCGAAAACTGGCTGAAAGAAGGCTATTATGTCTTAGCAGATCGATACGTGTATTCTAATGTGGCGTTTCAATGTGCTAAACTAAAGCATGAAGCGGAGGCAAAAGCACTTCACCATTGGATTTTAAACTATGAATATCAAATATTAAATTTACCAAAACCCGATATTTCCGTTTTTCTTGATGTTCCGTTTGAAATCATCGAATCGAATTTGAAAATGCAGCGCACGGGCGAGGATCGCGACTATTTAAATGGCAAAAAAGATATCCATGAAAATGCTTTGGATTTTCAATTGGAAGTGTATAAACAATATAAAAATCTGTCTCAATCGGAAGAAGATTTAATCGCACTCGATTGCAGCGACCCAAACAAAGGTTTGCTTTCTATCGAAGCCGTGCACCAAAAAATCCTTTCTTTTTTGAAGTTGTAGTTTGACTGGATTTATATAGTGAGGACACGAACCGAAATGTAATATATTGTTTAGTTTGTAGAAATAGACAGAAAAGCTAAAATAGTAAATATAAATCATGCAAGTAATATGGAAAATAATATTTTTACAATAAAATTTAAATAAAGTCACTAAAATGGTTCGTGTCCTCACCATAGCTGTTCGGAAGAAATAAATAAAGTATGAGAAAAATCTGTTTATCCTTTTTATTATTGTTATCAATAAGTTTGAATTCACAAAAACTAAATGATTCAACTATAATTGGAACTTGGAGAGTTTCTAAAATACTTATCCATAAAAAGGCTTCTAGTGAAGAAATTGAACAATATAAAGCTCTTGAACAGAGTTTTTTAAACTCAAGTTTTTCATTCAAAACAGACAAACATTTTGACTTCAACTTTGAAATAAAAGATATGGCTTTCAAAAATGTCCATTGGAAATTTGACAAAAAGAAAGAAAAGCTGATAATTCAAGAATGGAAAGATAGAAAATCAGATAAATTCCTTTTAATAGAAATAATAATTATTGAAGAAGAGGGATCAATTTTCTTTGCTTTAACTGAAACTCCATTTTTGTTAGAAGTCGCGAAAGAATGACCTGAATAAAATAGCAAAGTGAATATCTGTTAGGTATACAAAAGGCAGTGTAAAGCTTGGTATTAAAAGTTTCGGAATTTAAACTATCTTTGTCAATATGCGAAAATGTAACCTTTTAAAACCCGCCCTACGCGAAGCCGACGGGCGTTGGGTGCAATGCACAAAAAAAGTACACAGAATGATATTTAGACTTATACTTGTTGGCTTACTACTTCTTGACCTCAATATTGATGCGCAATCTAAAGAAAAAGACAATTCAATTATTATAATTGGAAGAATCGTTGATTTTGATTCGCTAGAAGCTATAGCTGGATGTAGAATATATCTAAATGGTGGTATAAATTATTTAGCTGTATCCAAAATGAATGGTTCATTCCAATTTGAAATTCCATCATTGGAATTAAAGAAAAGAATTAAACTTACTTTTAAATCAATTGGATTTTTACCATTCGTTTTAAAAAATATCCCTATATATGATTCGATAATTGATTTAGGAACCATTATTCTTCCAACCTACATCAGATACGATGACTTTTGTAAAGTAATTGTGCTAAGAAAAGGAAAATCCAAATATTCAAAAAGCAGAACAAAGCAATATAGAAATGAGTTGCTAGAAAAGCAATTAAAAGAGAATGAAATTAAATTTCAGAATTATAAGTATATCTGGAATGGGTATTCATATAAATTAAACATTAAGAATAATTATCTTGATTTAAGAAAACCATCGAAACATTAGCACTGCACCCAACAGCTAGGTTTATTCATCTCTCTAAATTTATTTTAAAGGAATTCATATTTTGCTTCGCAGGACGTTGGGCTCAACGAGCCAATAAGGAACCCCTTGTTGAATTCTAATGGGAATCTTTTTTCACTTATACATTAAGCGCATTATTAAACTAAATTTAATTTCACAAACGTCAAATTTTGACACTAATAAATTATATTTTTGACAAAAATTTAATTATAAGCGTGAAGAAGATTTGAAAAACAAAAACAATTGGAATAAATTAGGAATAAAATATGCATTTACACTTTAAATTAGACGAAATCTTTGCAAAAGGTAGTTTATGGAAACATAGAACATTAAGAACTATTTTTGATAAAAACGCTTCGGAATGGAATCACACAACGATAGCGTTGCTTATACATAAATCTAAAGAACTAGGACGAGAAATACAATGAGAGAAGATTACTACAGTATTTTTGGGAAATCGGACAATAAAAAACGTCCAAAAGGTGTGTCTATAAGTTATGAAGGAACATTAAAATCAAGTGAATCGTATAATGAATTGGTAATTTTTTTAGTAGAATTTGCCAACAGAAATGAGTTCGCTCTTAAAGTATATCGTGATACGCAATGTCATTTAAACAGATGGAATAATTTCGGGGAAATTATTGATAGATACAAAGGGGAATCTAAAGGCATCGTGATTTTTTTATCAAACAATTATGAATTCGATTTTCCTTTGAATTTTGAATTTGATGACAACCTATATCTTAGCGAAAGCATTGAAACTCAAAACTTGACTTTAGATAATCATATTTTAATAACCGAAATGCTTCAGAAAGTTTCATGTTTTTTTGAAACATTCTCGGTGGAAGACTCCGGAGGATATTGGTTGACAAAAAACATAGACTTACTTTTTGCGAAAACGGTTAATCATTTTATTTTTGAAAAATTAAATGAGTTAAGACAATTACATTGCGTTGAATTTATTAGTAATATTGAACTAAAAGAAGACTATTCGAATGAATATAATAGTCTAAAAAATACTTTCGAAACCGTAAATACAGATGAATTAAATATATACGTAAATGGTAAATTAAAATCGAATTTAGAATATGAATTATTTACTAAAAATTTGAAAGACTATGCAAAGATTAAAAACTATTCTTATGAACAATTTGAGAAATCCAGAACATATTTATATCGCACTTATTTAGAGGAAAATTGGGTCGAAGCATTTCATTTTTACAATTATTTGGGAAGCTCCAAAGGCTTACTTTTATATTTTGACAAAGAAAAAAAATGTAACCAATCCATTCATTTTGAGTTCGACAATCAACTTATATTACAAGATACATTATTAAATTCTTTTAAAACAAGTATTTTAGCTCATTTTGAAATCATTCATATTTTAAAACATGTAGAAAATCATTTTGAAAATTTAATCGTAAATGATGATTGTCATTATTGGGAAACGAATGATATTGAACAACTTTTTAATAATACGGTTACAAAATACAAGGCAAAAAAATTAAAAGAAATGAAATGCAAGACTCCCGAAAATAATGATTTATATCAGAAATATTTCTGAAAGTTAGGCTGAGCATAGTTAATTAATCACTATACTTCATTTCTATTAAAAATGTGTTTTTTTAACAAATTGATTTCTTTATAATTAATATAAAATTAAAAATCATTTAATGAAATTACTTTTTTTGTTTTAATTTCGTAATTTAATTAAGTTGGGTTCAATGAGTGCTGAACTATTAACAAATAATCATAAAAAAATTCCTAAATGAAAAATACATCTTTGCTAGTAATTTTAAGTTTTAGTCTCTATTTAAACGCTCAATATAAAATTATCAGTTCAAATATACAATCAGTTCTTCCAAATAGATTTTTAGTCACAGACTCAGGTTTTTATGGGCTTCATACCCGTAGTTCTAGTTTTGATAATTTTAAAAGCACTCCTAAATCTCTTAACATTATTTCATTTGATAAGTTTAGTAACGAGTTGAAATCTTTGAGCATACCTAGAATTAATGGCAAGTCTATTGAAAAATATAGCTTAATTGATTTTACTTTTATAAAAAATGCTCCAGTTGTAATATTTGCTAAAGAAGAAGATGAATTTATTATTCTATATTATGCGTTCTTATCCAACTTAAATGAATTAGTTGAATTTGGAAAGCTAGAACATACGAAATTGACATTAGCAAACACTTATCAAAATGCACGTAACCCTAATGACATACAAAATATTTATATGTCAAAATCTACTAATGGTAAGTCATATTTGTTCTATACTTATTTGAAAAGTGAGGGAAAAAAAGTCAATTTTAAATGTTTTGATGAGAATTTAGAATTAAAGTGGTCGAAACAAGTTGAATTGCCTGTAAAAAATTTCATTTTCGGAAGGGTGAAAGAAACATTAGTTAATGATAATGGAAACATATTAATTAAAATTTTCAATAACAATCAATACTACTTCTTCAAATATGAACATACTACTGATAACCTCATTGACGTAAATTTTCAACTTCCAGAAAACTCTTTTGGGAGTTCTAAATTTTTTAGTAACCAAAAAGACATTTATTTTATAAATACGCTTGAGAAAAAGTTAGCAAATGAATTTATTGGACTAAATATTATTAAATTAGATAATGAATTTAATATTTTAAAAAATATAACTCTAACTGAACAATTTAGTTCTTTTAAATCTACTTATGTCGAAGTTAATGATGCAATAATTTCAGAAAATAATCTTAGTTTTTCCTTAAGTGATTTTCCAAAAGGATTAAATGATTATTACAAAAAAGTTTTCCCTTGTTATTTTGTTAATTGCAGTATAAATTTGGAAGATATCAAAGTAGACTTTATTCAGAAACCTACTGGTTCAAGTTTTACATCTGGCGACGGTCAAGTAAGTACAAGAGTTTTTATGACAGAAAATGAAAATAGTCTTAATTTTTTATTAAATGTAGGAAGTAATTATTTGGAGAATTTAGAAAGCAATAATAATGATTTATCTGACATAACTCGTGCTACAAAAGTAGGGAAAATTTTTGATGGAAAATTTTCAGTAACTGATATAGAAGGTTTTCAACTTGATGATAATATTATCAGAAGTACTGAACGAGTCAATAAGGAATGGATAGTTTTCGGAAAATCTAACCAAGTAAATGGAGTAGGAAGAATAGGACTTTTAATTTTAAAGTAAACAAAATACAATCTACTCACTAAACCCAACTGTCAGTCTTCTAAAAGAGCGGGTGACGGCTTTAAAATAAATGATAGATTGGTATCGAAAGTTTGTATATTTGTCGGAGTGCAGTATAGTTGCGCCGCTCCTTCAGAAAGCCGCAAACCGTTTAACAAAACTGAATAAATCAATTCAAAATTCAAATATTTAATATCTTTGTGCGGGTATCAAATTGAAAAATAAAAGCGTTTTTTAAAATATAAGATGCATTTCAATTACCGAATGGAACATATTTTGATTTTCTTACAAAAAAAATAATAAATGACCCTAAAATTCAATAATCCATTTACTGAATATTTTCCAGGCGATGTGGTAAAAGAAAATTATCCAAGGCAGGTTTTTGAAGCGGCATATAGTTTTGTAAAACCCAAAGAATTTTCAAATCCTACATTAATCAAAGCCTCCGATTACTTAGCTAACGAATTGGGTTGGGATCATGAATTTTTAGCTTCAACGGCTTTTTTAGAACATTTTAGCGGACAATCTTTTTTAGATCAAGACGCTTCGTATGCCATGGCATACGGCGGTCATCAGTTTGGCCATTGGGCAGGGCAACTTGGCGATGGCAGGGCCATTAACCTCGGATATTTAGATACTCAAAAAGGGCGCTTGGCGTTTCAATTAAAAGGAGCGGGACCCACGCCTTATTCGAGAGGTGCGGATGGTTTTGCGGTTTTAAGAAGTTCGATACGCGAGTTTCTTTGTAGCGAAGCCATGCACTTTTTAAATATACCGACGACACGCGCATTAAGCCTCATCGATTCAGGCGATTCAGTACTTCGTGATAAAATGTACGACGGAAACGCCGCATACGAAAAAGGCGCTATTGTATGTAGAGTGGCTCCCGATTTCATTCGTTTTGGGCATTTTGAACTTTTTGCAAGCAGAAATGACAAAAACTTATTTAACAATTTAGCCGAATATTTATTAAAAAACCATTTTAAGCAAATTGATATAAATCAACCCGATCGTTATTTTCAATTATGGAAACAGATTGCATTATTAAATATTGAAACGGTGGGACATTGGATGCGTGTAGGATTTGTGCATGGCGTAATGAACACAGATAATATTTCGGTTTTAGGCGAAACGATAGACTATGGTCCTTTTGGATTTCTGGATGCATTTCAAATGGATTATACTCCAAACACGACCGATGCTGCGGGCAAACGATACGCATATGGCAAACAATTGGATGTTTTGTATTGGAACATTTTGATGCTGGCCAATGCCTTTGGCCAATTCGACGCATCAAATTTAAAAAAATATGAAGAGGAATTAACGCATCTTCAAGCGGTTATTAATGATACTTTTTTTACCGTTTGGTCTCAAAAACTAGGTTTTGAAACCTACAATCCTAATATTCAAAAACTCATCCAACGACTAATTCAACTTTTAGAACAAGGAGCAATGGACTTTACGTTATTTTTTATTGAATTAGAAAAAGACGTATCTACCAACTTTGACATTTCAAAGATCTCCTATTCCGAACATGTTGATAATGATTTTCGCAAAGAATTTCAAATTTGGATTGAAGATTATGAAACTATTTTAAAGTTGAATAAAATATCCGATTCAAAAAGAATTGCATTGATGCAAACGACAAATCCAAAATTTATTATTCGGAATTACATGTATCAAAATGCAATTGAAATGGCGGAACAAGGAGATTATAGTGAATTTGAAACCTTATGCCAATTACTTCAAAATCCGTACTCCATTTCTAAAGAGAATGAAAAATACATGACTAAAATGCCCCATTGGGCCAAAGATAAAATTGGTTGTGGAAGATTAAGTTGTAGTTCTTAAGCGTCGAGTTCGCCAGCAATTACATTTAAGCTACTCATCGTAAGAATCGCATCCGAAAGTACTTGACCTACAATCATTTCGGGATAGGCTTGATAATATATAAAACAAGGTCTACGGAAATGTAAACGGTATGGACTGCGTCCTCCATCGCTGATTATATAAAATCCAAGCTCGCCGTTGCCGCCTTCTACCGCGTGATACACTTCGCCAACAGGAATTGGAACTTCACCCATAATAATTTTAAATTGATAGATCAATGCTTCCATGTTGTTATAAACTTCCTCTTTTGGAGGCAAATAAAATTCTGGAACATTCGCATGAAAATCGCCTTCAGGTAGATTTTCATACGCATTTTTCATTAAATAAAAACTTTGCCAAATTTCCTCTTGACGCACCATAAAACGATCGTACGTGTCGCCATTGACACCTACAGGAATAGTGAAATCAAAATCATCATACGAACTATATGGTTCTGCAATTCGAACATCGTAATCAACTCCTGCGGCTCTTAAATTAGGGCCTGTAAATCCATATTCTAAAGCTCTTTCCGCCGAAATCGGTCCAGCGCCTATACATCGATCCATAAAGATACGATTCCGCTCAAGCATCGAAGAAAATTCGCGGAAACCCGCTGGAAATTCTTTAATAAAAGCCTTTATTTTTTCATGAAACATAGGAGTAAAATCTCGTTCAAAACCGCCGATACGTCCCATATTTGTCGTTAATCGAGCGCCTGAAACTTCTTCATACATGTCGTAAATTTTCTCACGCCATTGCCACAAATAAGTAAAACCTGTGAGCGCTCCGGTATCTACTCCAATAACGGAATTACAAATAATATGATCCGCGATACGTGCCATTTCCATCATAATGATTCGCATATAATCAACGCGCTTTGGCACTTTAATTTGAGCCAATTTTTCAACCGCCATCATATAACCGATATTATTAATCGGAGAAGAACAATAGTTCATTCGATCGGTTAAAGTAGTGATTTGATAATAAGCCCGGCGCTCTGCAATTTTTTCGAAGGCTCTATGAATATATCCAATAGTTGGCTCGGCGCTTAAAATGCGTTCACCATCTACTTTTAAAATATTTTGAAAAATTCCGTGTGTTGCAGGATGGGTAGGACCAAGGTTAAGTGTAGCAATCTCACCATCAATACTATGATCTGAAAATAAAGGGGCTTTATAATCTTTACTCATTTTTTCTTATTTTCTCTAAATTAAAAACGCTACAAATATATTAAAAATCGTTTTTATAAATCTATAATTCTTTTGACTAGAAAACAATCGTTGTCTTTTTTTAGAATAAAACGTGTGAAAATCAATCTGTAATTATTCTATAGAAACTACAACAAATAATTTTAGCAATAAAAATAGAAATAAAAAGTATATTTGCAAATTGAAATAGATAAAAAATGAGTGCTAAAATAAATACAAACGCTTCGGATCAAAGTTATTGGAGTATTGTTAAACGACAATTTAAGAAAAATAGAGTAGCGGTATGGTCGCTTCGAATTGTATATGTAATTATATTTATTGGTATTATGGCCGATTTTTTGGCCAACGAAAAGCCAATTTACTGTAAATTAGACGGAGCCTCTTAT
>JBIPPB010000153.1:0-5047 GCA_044368655.1 Chitinophagales bacterium
GCGGTGTTGGATACGCAGGAGAAGATGGATGCCGTCCGCGATCTATTCCAAGCAACGGAACAAAGCAATCACCTGCATTTAGGAATGACAGATGAGCAGCAGGAAGGGGAATGGCAGTGGATCGATGGAAGCCCGGTTGCTTTGACCAATTGGGAAATAGGAGAGCCTAACAACCAGGGCGATGAAGACTATGGAATGATTTATTTTCCATCTGCTACATGGAATGATGGCCATGCTTCATCATATTGGGGGTACTTGCTTGAGATGCCCTCTGATAATCTCAATGTAGACACTGATGGAGATGGACTCGTGGATTCGGTAGAAACGAACACTGGCGTTTGGGTTTCGTTGAACAACACCGGCACGGACCCCAACAAGGCTGACTCGGATGCGGATGGGCTCACAGATGGCGATGAAGTCAATCAGCACGCCACCAACCCATTGATAGCCGATACGGACGGGGACGGCTACTCGGACGGAAATGAAGTCCAATCGGGATCAAACCCGAATGATCCGGGAAGCGTTCCCAATGCTTATTCCGGCCCACTTTTCACGGACATCACTACCGAGGTGCTCAGTCTGGCCAAGCATTCGATCGTCGCTGTCATGGATTACGACAGGGACGGCAAAGAGGATCTCTTGGTAGGGACTGACTCCGGAACCCGCTTGCTCAAACAGACGGGCAGCTTCCAGTTTGATGATATCACTGCCGCCGCTGGATTGGATGGGCTTCAGAACGTCTTTGTGGCCGATTTCACCAATGACGGTCTCGAGGACATTCTCGATATCGCCAGCGACAAAACATACGCGTTCATTCGCGCGAACAATGGTGAAGGCTATTATGTGAAAACCGATCTGAATCAAGTTATCGAAGGCGACTTGAGCTCTTACCGGGACCTTATGACGGGTGATATCGATAACGATGGTGATATCGATCTGATTTACGCGGTGAGCCCGCCCTTTGGTGGCGGAGCGGTTGCCTACCTGCCGAACATCACCAAGCGTGGAGCGCAAAATGTGCAATTTGGTCAAAAATCCTACCTCGTTCGAACTTCATGGCAGTTCGCAAAGTTTGACCTTACCGACGCCAACAACGATGGCCTCACGGATCTTGTCATTCTCCAAACCAACGGAAGCTGGCCCTACGATACCCATCCCGACCATCCGGCAGTTTTGTATTTGGGTACTGGCAGGGACCAAAACGATTATCTCAATCCCGAAGGCTCCAATGCTTATGTCGGTTTCGTGGAAAAGGCTGATTGTGGAATCAACGCCGCAAATGAAATGAGCCGCTTCACCTCATGGGATATCGACAACGATGGCGATCTCGATCTGATCAATGGATCAAGCGACTGGAGATGGGTCTCGAATCCCCACATCTACATCAATGACGGAGCCGGCAATTATGCCCAGCAAGGCTCTCCGGTCTATCATTCGGGTGACTACTATCATCACGGCATTACTATTTTCGATGCGGATGCAGACAACGATCTCGATGCTGTTTGGACCGGCTTGCACAACTTCTCCAACATTTATCCTCGTATGTGGAAGAATAAAGGCGGGCTCTCCTTCAACGATGTAACTGTGGAATGGGGCATCATCACATCCCAGATTGCCGGATCAGGCAACCTGGGCAGCAATGGTTACGCGGCCGATCTCGATGATGACGGAGACCAAGATTTTGTGGTTCAAGCTTCGAATGGTTGGGGTTCAGAAACCTATTATGCAGTCTATCGAAACAATGCCGACCAGAAGCGCTCAAAATGCCTCAAGATCGAGCTGGAAGGAACCAGCTCGCACGCCAAAGGATTCGGGGCGCGTGTCGAAGTGCGTGCGAACGGCAAAACACTGAGCCAGTGGGTTTCAAACCATGTGGGCAGTGTGCCCACCAGCAGGTTGCATTTCGGACTCGGCGAAAGTCATGATGTGGAATTCATCAATGTCTACTGGCCAAGCGGCCTCAAGAGCTCCTTGAGCAACCCCAATATTGTCGGAAGCACCTTGAAAATCACGGAGCCGGCCAGTGAGCCTGCTCCCCGCTTCCAAATCATCGAAGGCTCTTACACCTGGCACGAGGCCAAAGCCGATGCGGAGGCTCGTGGTGGCAGGCTCGCGGTGTTAGATACGCAGAAGAAGATTGATGAGGCCATTGCTTTCCTTCATAGTCAGGGTACATGGCCAGTAATGTGGACTGGATTAGACGGAGTAATTAATTACGAGGAGTACATTGACTACAATGAGCCCGTTTTCTCCAACGAGTACGAACGGTATGAGTGGTTGGTTATGCTCGAAATGCAAAAAATGCAGCTCATTGATGCATCATTATGCAAAAAGGTAATTTGGGGAGGTAGATATCCAGATTCGATTAGCTTCGGACAAATTGACATGGACTTTCTAGGGTATCCATTACGTAGACCTGGTGAAATTTGGATTATGATAGTCGAATCACCTATTGTTTATTCTTATTTACTCGAATTGCCTAAAAAAGTTCTAAGCTTGGCCTCATCAACCCACGGTGCCATCACAGGCTCTGGTGAATACAATACCGGCGCTACCGCAACTCTCACAGCGACTCCAAACGCCGGCTACATCTTCGCCGGCTGGACAGGTGACGCTACTGGTACGACCAACCCGTTGTCACTCACGATGGATGCCGACAAGGTCGTTGGCGCAAACTTTGAGCCTGATCAATCAGACAGCGATGGCGATGGCTTAACAAATTACGAAGAGCTCGCGATCTATTACACAAATCCCAGTCTTCCGGACACTGATGGCGATGGGCATTCAGATGCCGGTGAGGTTCAAAGAGGCAGCGATCCATGTAATCCAGCAAGCATACCCGCAAAATTAAATAATTGGATCGAATCTTTCACGCTCATTCCAAACAACATTTATAGTGATGCCCCATTTTTGATCAACTTCCCTACAGCCAGTAGCGGGCTGCCAGTTGTTGTTAGCATAAAATCAGGTCCGGCGACGATCTCGGGCACCACTGTAACCCTCACCGGTGTTGGTACCGTGGTGCTGGCGGCCAACCAGGCGGGCAATGCCAACTATTTGGCCGCCGCTGAAGTAACGACGAGCTTCACGGTGTCAAAGGCCACCCAAACGATCAGCGCATTTGCCACCATTTCGCCAAAGGCTTTTGGTAGCGCGCCTTTTGCGGTCAAAGCGCCAGCTTCAACCAGCGGGTTGCCAGTGACTCTAAGCGTGAAGTCGGGCCCGGCGACCATCTCGGGTAACACGATGACGATGACTGGAGTGGGCACGGTGGTGCTTGCAGCCAATCAGGCAGGCAATGCCAACTACACCGCTGCCACGGAGGTGAAGACGAGCTTCACGGTGACGAAGGCTGCTCAGACTATTGCCGGCTTTGCACTTATTGGCAACAAGGCTTATGCTGATTTACCATTCACCGTCACAGCGCCAGTAGCCAGCAGTGGCTTGCCAGTGAACCTAAAAGTAAAATCGGGGCCGGCGACCATTTCGGGTAACACGGTAGCTCTCACCGGTGTGGGCACAGTGATCCTTGCGGCGAACCAAGCGGGCAATGTCAATTACTTGACGGCGCAAGAAGTAACGACGAGCTTCGCGGTGTCAAAGGCCACCCAAACGATTAGCGCATTTTCGACCATAACGCCAAAGACCTTTGGTGCGGCGCCTTTTGCGGTCACTGCGCCGACTTCCAACAGAAGTCTGCCCGTGACCCTAAGCGTGAAATCGGGACCGGCGACGATCTCGGGTAATACAGTAACCCTCACCGGCGCGGGTACCGTGATTCTTGCGGCGAACCAAGCTGGCAATGCCAATTACTTGTCTGCGCCAGAAGTCACGACGAGTTTCACGGTGTCAAAGGCCACTCAAACGATTGGCGCATTTGCGACCATAGCGCCAAAGGTTTTTGGCGCAGCGCCCTTTGCGGTCACTGCGCCGACTTCTAACAGAAGCCTGCCCGTGACCCTAAGCGTGAAATCGGGCCCGGCAACGATCTCGGGTAATACTGTCACACTCACCGGCGCGGGCACCGTGGTCCTTGCGGCGAATCAAGTGGGCAATGCCAATTACTTGTCCGCACCAGAAGTAACGACGAGCTTTACGGTATCGAAGGCCACCCAAACGATTGGCGCATTTGCCACCATAACATCAAAGACTTTTGGTGTCTCGCCGTTTACGGTCACAGTGCGGACTACTAACAGAAGCCTGCCCGTGACCCTAAGCGTGAAATCGGGACCGGCGACGATCTCGGGCAACACGGTGACCCTTACCGGCGCGGGCACCGTGGTCCTTGCGGCGAATCAAGTGGGCAATGCCAATTACTTGTCCGCACCAGAAGTAACGACGAGCTTCACGGTATCGAAGGCCACCCAAAGGATTGGCGCATTTGCCACCATAACATCAAAGACTTTTGGTGCCTCGCCGTTTACGGTCACAGTGCCGACTTCCAACAGAAGCCTGCCCGTGACCCTAAGCGTGAAATCGGGACCGGCGACGATATCGGGTAACACGGCGACCATTACCGGTGTGGGCACCGTGATCCTTGCGGCCAACCAATCGGGCGATGCCAACTATTTGTCCGTTACTGAAGTAACGACGAGCTTTACGGTTTCAAAGGCCACCCAAACGATCGGCGCCTTTACAGCAATCTCACCGAAGAAGCTTGGCAGTGCACCCTTTGCAGTTACCTCGCCTTTGGCCAGTAGCAAATTGCCCGTGGTTTTGAAGGTGAAATCAGGCCCCGCCAATATCTCGGGCAACACAGTTACCGTCACAGGCGTGGGTACTGTGGTGTTGGCCGCCAACCAAGCGGGCAATGACAATTACATGTCGGCGCGAGAAGTAACGACGAGCTTCAAAGTTACCAAGTGAGATTGGGCTACTTGGGCGGGCCTAGGCACAGTTTAGAAAACTGTCAGCCCCCCATCACACCAATCCATCCTTGCGTGCTTGTTTCCAGTACGCGTATTCGGATCGGTTGAAGTCGATGTACTCGGGCGAGAGGTCGCTCGAGTACATGGTGTAGCTGGCGTCGCCTTGGTTGAGCTGAATG
>JBIPPB010000107.1:0-5041 GCA_044368655.1 Chitinophagales bacterium
ATCACTACCGCAAATAAAAATAACATCTTCGCCTCTTGAGCGCAACATTCTTACATAAATATCCGCTGGTAAGTATGCTCCTGCCAAATGTCCGATATGTTTATATCCATTAACATATGGCAAAGCTGCGGTTACAGTATATCTTTTTGGTTGATTCATATTTAAAAAAAAGCAAATTTAATATTAAATGGCTATTTACTAAGAGATTGTTTTAAAGAAACTACAACAAAACTACCTTTATTCAAATTGATCCTTGACATTTCAGTCTGAAACAAACCTAAAACTCCAATAAAATTAGAATTCGCATCTTCAATAGCAAGTAGACTCCTTTTTTGTGATTCCTTTAATTTATAGCTTTTTAAAATCTGTTCAATACTTTTATAAGACTTTGCGCCTAATGGCTTCACTTTTTCATTCAACGAAACATCTTTAACTTTTAAAGGAAGATTAAACTGATTTAAATCTATATAAATTTTACCATTTTCATAAATATTGATTTCAGAAAGGGGTTCAATAATAAAATCTTCATAATAGTTATTTAATTGATTTTGATGAATCGCTATATTTACTTCTTTAATAATAAATTCTCGTTCTAAAACGCCATTTTTAACAAAAAAAACATCTTTATCAATAATGATTTGTTTACGTTCCGAAGAAAAAAGCGCTTTAGATAGTTTTAAAATTTGATCATTGGTCGGTTTATATTTTTTTAAAAGTTCATATACAATTAGATTTAAATATGATTTATCTTTATAGAAATTTAAATCAATTGTATTGTTTTTTTCAAATTCAAAAACCAAAGGTGATGAAGTTTCATTTAGCAAATCATGATACAACCCTGCATTAAAAGCTAATTTTTCAAATGCTTCCAAAAAATTTGGATTCAGATCTTCTATAATTGGCATTATTTGATTTCGAATTTTATTTCTTTGATATACATTTTCAAAATTACTTTCATCTTGAAAATATTTGATATTATTACGAACAGCGTAATCTAAAATTTCTTTTTTGTTAGAAGAAATCAGAGGTCTTATTATATTATTATTTTGAAAAGCAATACCTTTTAATCCATCTATTGACGTTCCTTTAATGATTCTCAAAAGCTGCGTTTCAGCGGCGTCATTTTGATGATGCGCGGTCAATAAAAAATCGTATTGCAATTTTTCTTTAATAGATTTAAAAAAATCGTATCTCAATTCCCGGGCAACCATTTCAATTGATTCCTTTCTTTTTTTGGATTCTAATGATGTGTCAAAACGGCCTGAAAAAAAAGGGATTTTAAAGCTTTCACAAATAGCTTGTAAAGCCTTTTCTTCTTCATCACAATAGGGTTTTCTTAATTGAAAATTACAGTGAATAACACAAAAATGAAAATTCTTTTTTAGAAGTAAATCAAACAAAACCATACTGTCCACGCCTCCACTGCAAGCCAATGCATATGTTTTTATTTTATCTAAATCCGACAATGCACTAGATAGGCTTTGCTTCATAAAAAATCATTTATTGTTTGCAAATCTAATTCAAAAAGATTATAAAATAATGATAAAAGAAAAATATACGTAATGGATTATTTTGTAAGCAGTAATCGCTTAGAAATTCTTTTTTGGCTTCCATCATTAAAAATAGCTTCGCAAATCAAAACAAAATAATTACTTATTTGTAATTCCGATTTGTAATATCCATCCCATCGTTCCGATGGCGAATTGCTTTCAAAAACTTTTTCACCCCATCGATTAAAAATTTGCCAATAAATTTGTTTTATGTTTTTATAATCGGGCCCGTAACTGTCATTTAAAAGGTCTTTATTTGGACTAAATGCATCTGGAAAATCTAAAATATTTTGATTTGACAACAAAATATCAACAAATACAGAATCTGTAGCTTTACATTGATTTTGATTTGTATAATTCAAGTATAACCAAGCGGATTTTTTAACTTGAATTTTTGTTTTAAGACAGCTATCACAATTTATTGGATTCAATGATTGCCACTTCAAGGCACCCAAAGCAAAAGTGTCTAAAATAATCGCTTCAATATCTACTTCTTTATCAACAAAAACATCATTTGAATTGATATTTATTTTAATATCTGGTTTTGGTAATTGATTTACTATTATTGTATCAAAATCAACGCATTTAAATGAATCCATTACAACTAAATAATAGATTCCAGATTTATTAACTTCAAGATACGGCTTTGTAGAGCCATCTTGCCAAGTATATAAAACCATACCTTGATCCGCATTTATGCTTCCTTGATTGCCTTCACAAATAAAAACATCCTCAACAGGTTTTAAAGGTTTGTCTCTTACCGACAAACGCAATTCATTGATTTGTGTACATCCATTTTCACTAATAAACGTATCAAAATAAACACCTTCATTTTTATATCCTTTATAAAAATCATTATAACAAATCGTTACATTTTCAATAATTTTACCATTATTTGCTACAGTTAAATTTAACGTTCTAAAACGAGTACAGCCAAAGTTGTCAATTATCGTATCCTTATAAATGCCCGTTTGCGTATAACCATTATAAGATTCATTTTCACATATTGTTTTAAATTCTACTAATGCACGAGTTCTTATTATTAATTCTAAAGTCCGAATACTATCGCAGCCAAATCGGTTAGCGCCCAATAGTGTATCAACATAAGTTCCCGTTTTTGAATAGCCTAAAAAAGAATCTCCTTCACAAATGGTTTGCTTGATAAATGAATTTGTTGAAAGATTTACCGTCAAATGTAGATACATAAAGCTATCACAACCTTTGGAATTGATCAATGTATCTTTGTATATTCCCGCCGTATTTATTTGATTTCCATTAAAGAATACAAATTGATTGGAACAAATTGACAAAAACGAATCTTTTTTCGTGGTGTCATTTACGGTTAAATGCAAATACACAAAGCTATCGCAACCTTTCGAATTCACCAACGTATCTCTATAAACTCCGCTTACATTTCTACTAAGTCCATTAAATACAATTGGTTGATTTTTACATGTCGTAAAAAAGGAATCTTTTTTGGTCGTGTCATTTACGGTTAAATGTAAATACACAAAACTATCACAACCTTTCGAATTCACCAACGTATCTCTATAGATTCCGCTTACATTGCGACTGATGCCATTAAATACAATCGGCTGATTTCTACATGTCGTAAAAAATGTATCTTTACTAGTTGTATCATTAATCGTTAAATGCAAATACATAAAACTATCACAACCTTTCGAATTTATTAACGTATCTCTATAAACTCCTGTTACACTGCGGCTAATTCCATTAAAAATTACGGATTGTGGCTTACAAAGTGTTAAAAAGGAATCCTTTTTGGTCGTATCATTGACCGTTAAATGCAAATACATAAAACTATCACAACCTTTTGAATTTACCAACGTATCTCTGTAAATACCTGTTATATTTCTACTAATTCCATTAAAGATTATCGGTTGATTTTTGCATGTCGTAAAAAACGAATCTTTTTTTGTGGTGTCATTTACGGTTAAATGCAAATACACAAAACTATCACAACCTTTCGAATTTATTAACGTATCTCTATAAATTCCCGTTACATTGCGGCTGATACCATTAAATACAATCGGTTGATTTTTGCATGTCGTAAAAAACGAATCTTTTTTTGTGGTGTCGTTTACCGTTAAATGCAAATAAACAAAACTATCACAACCTTTCGAATTCACCAACGTATCTCTATAGATTCCGCTTACATTTCGGCTGATACCATTAAATACAATCGGCTGATTTCTACATGTCGTAAAAAAGGAATCTTTTTTTGTTGTATCATTAACTGTTAGATGTAAATAAACAAAACTATCACAACCTTTCGAATTTATTAACGTATCTCTATAAACTCCCGTTGCATTTCTAATGATTCCATTAAATACAATTGTTTGTGGTCTGCAAAGTGTTAAAAACGAATCCTTTTTGGTCGTATCATTGACCGTTAAATGCAAATACACAAAACTATCACAACCTTTTGAATTTATTAGCGTATCTCTATAGATTCCGCTTACATTGCGGCTGATGCCATTAAATACAATCGGCTGATTTCTACATGTCGTAAAAAACGAATCTTTTTTTGTGGTGTCGTTTACGGTTAGATGCAAATAAACAAAACTATCACAACCCTTCGAATTTATTAACGTATCTCTATAAATTCCCGTTACATTGCGGCTGATGCCATTAAATACAATCGGTTGATTTTTACATGTCGTAAAAAAGGAATCTTTTTTGGTCGTGTCATTTACGGTTAAATGCAAATAGACAAAACTATCGCAACCTTTCGAATTCACCAATGTGTCTCTATAAATTCCCGTTACATTGCGGCTGATACCATTAAATACAATCGGCTGATTTCTACATGTTGTAAAAAAGGAATCTTTTTTTGTGGTGTCGTTTACCGTTAAATGTAAATACACAAAACTATCACAACCTTTAGAATTGATCAAGGTGTCTCTATAAATCCCCGTTACATTTCGGCTGATTCCATTAAATAGAATTGGCTGATTTTTACATATAATTAAAAACGAATCTTTTTTCGTCGTGTCATTAACCGTTAAATGAAAATAGACAAAACTATCACAACCTTTGGAATTCATTAATGTATCTCTGTAAATTCCGGTTACATTGCGGCTGATGCCATTAAATACAATCGGCTGATTTCTACATGTCGTAAAAAACGAATCTTTTTTTGTGGTGTCATTTACGGTTAGATGCAAATAAACAAAACTATCGCAACCTTTCGAATTCATTAGCGTATCACGGAAAACTCCGCTTACATTTCGGCTGATGCCATTAAATACAATCGGCTGATTTTTGCAAATCGTTAAAAAAGAATCTTTTTTTGTCGTATCATTGACCGTTAAATGCAAATAGACAAAACTGTCGCAACCATTCGAATTCATCAACGTATCTCTATAAATTCCAGAAATATTTCGGCTGATTCCATTAAATACAATCGGCTGATTTCTACATGTCGTAAAAAAGGAATCTTTTTTTGTTGTATCATTAACTGTTAGATG
>JBIPPB010000040.1:0-17557 GCA_044368655.1 Chitinophagales bacterium
TCTTTTAATGGAGGAATAGCTCCTTACGCTTTCATTTGGAGTGATGGCAGTAATTCAAGAATAAATAATGCACTTCCTAGTGGAAATCATTTTGTAGCAGTTACTGATGCAAATGGTTGTTTAGATACATTTCGTTATCGATTAGTCGATCCAAGTCCAATAGGATTTTTAAGTATTAAAACTTTAGATGTGCCGTGTCCAGATGAAAATAACGGTGAGTTAATTCTTGAAGGTAAAGGTGGTCAAGGAGCTCCTTATCAATTCTCTATTGATAGTGGAAAAACATTTTCGTTTACCAAATTTTTTAGAAAATTAGACTCTGGTAAATATATTTTTGCTGTGAGAGACTCTAATGGATGTACATTGTTTGATTCAACAATAATTAGAAATGCGGAACGAATTGCTATTTTAGCTAATCCAAAAATAGATACGATTAATTTAGGTGAATCACTTGAAATTTCTTATGATGTTATCGAAGGAAAAGCGGAGAGGATCAATGAGCAAATTTGGACAAGTCAAGAAGGCCTTGAATGTAATACGTGTGCTAAAACAATTGCGCAACCATATAAATCTTCTCAATATATAGTAGAAGTAACTTATAATGGGAATCGTTGTAAAACTTATGATACCATTCAGCTTATAGTTCTTAATAATAATCCATTTTATATTCCTAATATTTTTAATCCTTTAAACGAAAAAGAAAATATATTTAAAGTTTATGGATTAGGAATTAAATACGCTTATTTATCCGTATTTAATCGTTGGGGAGAAAAAGTTTTTGATACAGAAAATGCAATTATTAATGGTTGGGATGGAACGTATAAAGGATCTCTAGTTGCTCCAGAAGTATATTATTATAAAGCTCAAATT
This sequence comes from Chitinophagales bacterium, assembly GCA_044368655.1. Classification (GTDB taxonomy): domain Bacteria; phylum Bacteroidota; class Bacteroidia; order Chitinophagales; family JADJOU01; genus CHPMRC01. The sequence continues at coordinate 871 of JBIPPB010000040.1, forward strand.
TTCTATCTAAACGGAGAGATAAAAACGCAAAAAGGTGATATAACGTTAATTAGATAAATATTTATTACATTTTTTGATGTAATGTATATCCCAAAAAAATCATTAAAATACTAATGGATATTGTACTTATTAAGTAAACTAAAAAAAGAACATATTTAGCACTTTTTATCATCTCATATAATTCAAAGCTAAATGTGCTCATTGTACTAAATCCACCACAGATTCCAATGGCTATTAATAATCGATAATTATTTTCGGTTTGGTTTTGTGTTGTATTCCAACTTAAAAAGATTCCTAAAATAAAAGCAGCTAATGTATTTGAAAAAAAAGTGCTATAATAGCTTTTTTGCCCTAAGTAATCAATTATTAAATTGAATCCATATCTAAATATGCCTCCAATTCCACTTCCTATAAAAACAATTAAAAAGGATTTCATTTATAAATGATTTAAAATATAAGTTAAGAAGAAGACAATTAAAATTATTAATATAAAGAATAAAAGTAATCGTTTTTCAATTTGCATTTTTTGAAAAAAAGGAATTTTAAAAACCAATTGATTGACTCGATCCAACCAATTTTCTTTTTCTTGTATTTCTTGAATTGGATATCCTAAATCCAATAGAATATCTTTAGCTTTCATAAAATCTTTTTCTTCAACTTGAAGACGCGCGCCACCAATAGCATGTGAATACATCGGATAAGAGTTTAAGGTATTCTCATCAAGAATTAAACATGAAATATCTTCAGATTCCAATCTACTTTTAATTATTAAAAGCTCTGAAGTGTAGGTGGCTCGATAAATAGTTAAAAACATATTTTTTTTGACAAAAGTAGATTAATTTTAAATTATCTTAGAAAATTATTCGCTCCCTATTTCCTTTCTTATTTTTGTAGGTAATTTGTCAAATACCAATTCATAAGATTTTTTTATATGCAATTCCCATTCTTCCATTCGAAAACGAGATAATTGGTCAAAATAAATCCAATCGTATCGAGCTAAATATGGGGCAGGGGAGAAGCCTTCATTTTCAAGTAATAAAGTATATGTTTCTTTAGTCGTTTTAAAGGAACCATCAATTGGAAAATTATCGGGATTTAGGATCAAAAAAAGTTTTTTGCCAACGGTAAAACATAAATTGTGTTCCCATTTTATACTTTCTTCAACGCCTTGAAGCTCAAGACACATATTCCGAATTTGATCGATTTGCATAGGACTAAAAATAAATTAAAATAGATTTTTTATAAAAATAATATTTTTTCATTAAACCTTTTTAAACTTTTTAAGTCATATATTTAAATAAAACTAGAAATTGACCTATAGTCATGTGATGTTCAAGTTAATTATTGTTTAAAATTTTCGATTAAAGGCAGCTCAATACGGGCTGCTTTTTTTGTGTGTTAGCTTTATTTAATTATCCATAAATTTGCATATTGTATTTAAATTATTTTATGGCTCGTTTTCAGTTAAATTTCAAATCGTTAATTAATTATTTTCTTAGAGGTGTTTTTATAATCGCACCTATTTTTGGAACGGTTTATGCCATTTTTAAATTATTTTTAATAATAGATTCACCTTTACAAGATGTTTTCTATTCCATTTTTCATTTCCGTATTTATGGATTAGGAATTGTTTCTTTTACAATAATAATAATTTTAGTTGGTTATTTTGCTTCAAATATTTTCTTTAATGCCGTTTTAAAGAAAATGGAAGCTTTATTATTTAAATTACCTTTAGTTAAAGAAATCTATAAGGCATTGCGCGATATTTTTGGAGCTTTTGTAAGCGATAAGAAAAAGTTTGAAAAACCTGTTATCGCAGAAGTTTCAGAAGGCATTTTTCGTATAGGATTTATTACAAACGAAAATCTTTCAGACATTACGGATCTGGATGTGATAGCCGTTTATTTTCCTTTTTCATATGCATTTACAGGTGAGTTAATTTTGATGCATCATTCAAAAATAACTCCAGTTAAATCTGGAAAAGTAAGTGATATTATGAAATATGTAATTTCAGGTGGTATTATAGAAAAAAATTAGAGTTAAATTATGCAAGATTCAAGTAATAAAAATATTATACTTAAAAACGCTCATGAATTGAGAATGGTAATTGTGAAAAGTTCATATCATTCAGAAATAACTAATGCAATGTATCAGGATGCAATTCAAACTCTGAAATCACACGGAATAGAAAAGATTGAAACGATTGAGGTCTCAGGTGGTTATGAATTGGTCTATGGTAGCCAAGTTGCAATTCGTTCTTTTGAATCGGTTTCTGGCATTATTACTTTAGGCTGTGTCATCAAAGGTGCAACCGACCATGATGTTTATATAAATCAAGCGGTAGCTAATGGATTGATCGATCTTCAAATAAAAACAAATATTCCTATTGGATTTGGTTTACTTACTGTGAATAATAAAGAGCAAGCATTAGAACGAACTTTTGGACCAAAAGGTCAAAAAGGTAAAGAAGTTACAGAAGCCGTTTTACAATCTATTTCACTTAGTTAAATATGAATTTTCTCGAAATTAATACCATTTTTTTTGACATGGATGGTGTTTTAATTGATTCGGAGCCTTTTTGGAAAAAAGCGGAATTTGATGTTTTTAAAATGCAATTTGATATTTCACTTTCTGAAAAAGATTTAGAAGAAAGTATGGGTTTAAAAACAACGGAAGTTGTTGCACTTCATGCCAAAAAATTTGATATTCAATCCATAGATGTCTCGTCTATTGGTTTTGAAATCGAAAAACGGGTTGTGGAGCAAATTATTCAATTTGGAAAACCAAAAGAAGGCCTTTATGAACTTTTAGAATGGGTAAACCATAAAAAATGGCGAAGGGCTTTGGTTACTTCTTCATCCCATTTTATTATTAATGCTGTTTTGGATTTTTTAAAATTAAATGATTTTTTTGAGTCTAAATTTTCGGCATATGATGAATTAAAAGGCAAGCCTGATCCTGCGGTTTATTTATCTGCTCTAAAATATTTTAATTGCTCCAAAGAACAAGTAATTGTTATTGAAGATAGCAAAAATGGACTTCGTGCAGCTAAATCGGCAGGATTAAATGTACTTTCAATTCCTGACCAAAATCATGAAAATAATATGGATTTTTTTCATGAAAATGCATTGGGTGTCTTTGAAAATCATTTTCAGATTCAATCTTTTTTGAGTCAAAACTTAAGTCAATAATGTCGAGTTTTATTGCAATACTACACTTTTAATACTGTTGATTTTTCGTTCGGTTTCGTTCCACTCGGTTTCTATATTTGAATCTTTAATAATTCCTCCTCCGGCATAAAATAATAGGCGTGTTTCAAAAATTTCGAAACAACGTAAGAACGCAAAAGCATATTGTTTTTCATCCTCAATGATTTGATGACAAATTCCGGTATAAAATGTTCGATTTTGAGGTTCATTTTGATTAATAAAATCAATGGCTTCATTTTTTGGAAAACCGGATAAAGCAGCACTCGGATGTATTTCATTAATGATATTTTTAAAATCTTTTGATTCTATTTCAATTTCAATTTGATTTAAAATATGTTTTATATCACCGAATTTAAAATGCGCTTTTGGCGTAACAACCACATTAGATTGGTATTTAGATAAAATGTTTTTGATCGAATCGGTTACAATTTCTTGTTCTAAATGTTCTTTATCTGAGAAATTGTCATTTTTAGAAATCGTTCCTGCTAAGGAATATGTTGAAAATTTCTTGTTTTCAAAAATACCAACGACTTCAGGTGAAGCACCCATCATTTGGATTTCATTTCTGATATAAAGCCAAAAAACAAATGTGTTAGGGAAATTGGTTTTTAAGGATTCAAATGCCGTTTTTGGACAAAAATGTTTTGGTTTGATTTCAAGTTTAGTTCGAGATGCTACAACTTTTTTTAAACGATTCTCGGATATGCGTTTAAAAATAGCATTTAGGTAATTTGTATATTCAGATTTTGTCGTTTCAACGAAGTCTTTTGCAATAAATTCTAGCGATTCCGTATTAATATTAAATCCCTCTTTTTTATAGCCATAATAAGTACTATTGTTGTTGTAATTAGAAAGTTGTATACTGCAATGATTCAGTTGTTCTTTGGTTAAAGAATAAAATATCGTTTCTTTTAGAAATGGATTATATAGTAATAAAAAATCCATAACTTATACGGGCTTAATGATAATATCGTAATCAATAATTTTTCGATATAGCGTTCTTTCACTAATTCCAAGCTCATGTGCTGCATTTTTTCTCTTTGCATTATGTTTCTCCAAAGCTTTTATAATGAGCTTTTTCTCCATGTCTGCTAAATTTAAATTTACGTGCTCTTCAATATGGTAATTAGGTTTTTTGTGCTCAATTTCATAAACTTTAGACACTTCTTCCACTTGATTTTTATATGAACTTGTAGGCATTTCAATTGCTAATGGTTGAACCGAGTTTGGTTTGCTGAAATCAGATATGTCATTTTTTGAAAAGTTATTCTGAGTAATTTGAAAAAATGCGCGTTTAATATCCGAAATATCTTGACGCATTTCAATCAACATTTTTAATAAAAATTCATTGGTGATTCCTTGTTCAAAAGGATCATTTTGTAAATTAACACTTTGCATCGAAGACGAAGTCATCGGTAAAAAACGTTTTAAATCTTCAGGATAAATGGTGTCTCCTTGAAGCATTAAATTAATTTGTTCGGCTACATTTTTAAGTTGTCTCACATTTCCCGGCCAGCGATAGCTCATCAAAAGTTGTTCGGCTTCTTCGGATAGTTTTACACGGGGCATTTTATTTTTTTCGCTAAAGTCTATTGAAAACTTTTTAAAAAGCATTATGATATCAAATCCTCGATTTCGAAGCGGAGGCACTTCAATCGGCACCGTGTTTAAACGATAAAATAAATCTTCTCTGAATTTACCTTGTTGAACTTTTTCAAGCAAATTAACATTTGTAGCAGCAATAACTCGAACATCTACTTTTTCAATAGTGCTACTGCCCACCTTCATATACTCTCCATTTTGAAGCAATCGAAGCAACCTTGCTTGAGTTCCTAAGGGCATTTCACCAATTTCATCTAAAAAAATGGTACCTTTATTGACTGTTTCAAAATATCCTTTTCGCTTGTCGTTAGCTCCTGTAAAACTTCCCTTTTCATGTCCAAAAAGTTCAGAATCAATCGTACCTTCTGGAATTGCGCCACAATTAATCGCAATAAATGGATTACTTTTTCTTCGGCTTAACTGATGAATGACTTTAGAAAATGCTTCTTTTCCCGTTCCACTTTCGCCATTAATAAGAACTGTTAAATCTGTATGAGCTACTTTTTCAGCAGTAGTCAATGCATAATTTAGCGCATCCGAATTTCCAATAATTTCAAATCGGTTTTTTAAATCTTGTAAATCTTGCATTTTTTAATAAATTTAAGTTACAATTATTAAGATAGTATTATGGCTTCTTCGGGAGAAATTTTACGTATCACATTTCCAAAAAGCGTATTGCTATTGCAATCTACAATTTCAACTTCTATATAATCGCCCAATTTTAAATTTCCCTTATCTACGATCACTTTTTTATTTGAGTCGGCTCTTCCCAATAGTTGTTCTTTTGATTTTTTTGCAGTCCATTCAATAAGAACAATTTGTCTTTTACCAATCTGTTCTTGATTTCGTTCCAAGGAATGTTTATTTTGCAAATCTACAATTTCTTGTAATCTTCTTTTTTTCGTTTCTTCGGGTACGTCATCTTCATATCTCTTTGCTGCAAGTGTTCCCGGTCTTTCCGAATAATAATACATATAACTCGTACCATATTTCACATATTCCATCATGGATAAGGTGTCTAAATGTTCTTCTTCCGTTTCTCCACAAAACCCGGAAATAATATCCGCAGAAATAGCACAATTTGGGATAATTCTTTTTATAGCTTCGATGCGGTCTAAATACCAATCTCGGTCATACGTTCGATTCATTCTTTCTAAGCAAGAACTACTTCCACTTTGAAGAGGCAAGTGAATGTAATTACAAATATTAGGATATTTTACCATTACTTCTAAAACATCATCCGTCATGTCTTTCGGATGCGATGTAGAAAATCGAACTCGTAATTGAGGATGCACTTGAGCTACTTTTTCTAATAATCTCGAAAAATTGACAACATCAGGAGCGTATTTATTTTCAATAAGTTTTAATCCTTTCATCTTTGGATCTTCGGACCATCGATAACTATCAACATTTTGACCTAAAAGAGTAACTTCTTTAAATCCGTCCGCTACAAGCATTTTGACCTCTTCAAGAATCGATTCCGTACTTCTACTTCGCTCTCTACCTCTTGTAAAAGGTACTACACAAAACGAACACATATTGTCGCAACCTCGCATGATACTCACAAAAGCCGTTACACCATTACTTGATAAACGAACTGGACTAATATCCGCATAGGTTTCATCTCTTGATAGCAATACATTTACGGCTTTTTGGCCGCCTTCTACTTCGCTTATCATATTCGGTAAATCTCGGTAAACATCAGGACCCGCGACTAAATCTACTAATTTTTCTTCTTCTAATAACTTTGTTTTAAGTCGCTCTGCCATACAACCTAAAACGCCAATCATCAATCCTTTCTTCTTCTTTTTTAGTTGGTTAAATTGTTTGATTCGATTTCGAACCGTTTGCTCTGCTTTTTCTCGAATCGAACATGTATTTAGAAATATGATATCGGCTTGTTCATATTCATGAATTGGCGAAAAACCATTTTTATTTAAAACCGATGCTACAATTTCGCTATCGCTGACATTCATTTGGCACCCATAACTTTCAATATAATAGGTTTTGCCATTCTTTAAGACGGAAGGTTCGATTAATTCGGTAGATGCGGCTATTTGTGTATCAATAGAACTCATTTATATAATAATTAATAGTTTATAATTGAAATACAAAAATAATGTATTTTTGACAAAAATGTTGGAATATCTTATGATTTAACTTCTTTTGATTTCAGTTATTTATTGTGTTTTAGCGGTTTTACGATAAAATAAACGTATGACAAAATGGCGGACTTATAATAAGCGGTAAACTAAGTAGAATTTTAAAAATAATAAATATTTGGATTTTAGTTTTAATCGTTTTTATGACATTATGTATGATTTTATGGGTAAATGGATCTATTTAAATAACTTTTTGTCATAGTTTTCGGACATTTTATCTAAAAAACGATTTTTTTTATTTTGGTATAGCAATTGATAAATATGAAGATGTAAGAAATTATTAAAAATTTAAATTATATCAAAATGGGAAAAATTATTGGAATCGATTTAGGAACTACAAATTCATGTGTTTCGGTAATCGAAGGAAACGAACCCGTAGTCATTGCAAATGATGAAGGAAAAAGAACAACACCTTCAATTGTTGCTTTTTTGGAAAATGGAGAACGTAAAATTGGCGATCCCGCAAAACGTCAAGCGATTACAAATCCAATTAATACGATTTATAGCGCCAAAAGATTTATAGGTAGTCGATACAGCGAGATTGAAAATGAGGTTTCTAAAATGCCTTATAAAGTGGTAAAAGGGGATAACGATACCGTAAAAATTGATATCGATGGACGTATGTATACGCCTCAAGAAATCAGTGCGATGGTTTTACAAAAAATGAAAAAAAGTGCGGAAGACTTTTTAGGTCATGAAGTGACGGAAGCGGTAATTACGGTTCCTGCTTATTTTAATGATAGTCAGCGACAAGCTACAAAAGAAGCTGGAGAAATTGCAGGTTTAATTGTTAAACGAATTGTAAACGAACCAACCGCTGCTGCTTTGGCTTATGGATTAGAAAAGAAAGATCAAGACTTAAAAATTGCAGTTTTTGACTTGGGTGGAGGAACTTTTGACGTTTCTGTTTTGGATTTAGGAGGAGGTGTATTTGAAGTAAAATCAACTAATGGAGATACTACTTTAGGAGGCGACGACTTTGATCAAGTGATTATTGATTGGTTGGCGGATGAATTCAAATCTTCGGATAATGTGGATTTAAGAAAAGATCCAATGGCACTTCAACGTCTTAAAGAAGCCGCTGAAAAAGCTAAAATTGAGCTTTCTAGCTCAGGAGAAGTGGAAATAAATTTACCATATATTACAGCAATTGATGGTGTACCAAAACACTTAGTTCGAAAATTAACAAGAGCTAAATTTGAACAAATTGCGGATAGTTTATTCCAAAGAACCATTGAGCCTTGTAAACAAGCATTAAAAGATGCAGGTTTAACAGCTGCAGATATCGATGAAGTATTATTAGTAGGAGGAAGTACTCGTATTCCAAAAGTTCAAGAATTGGTAGAGCAATTTTTTGGTAAAAAACCAAGTAAAGGTGTAAATCCTGATGAAGTTGTAGCTATGGGCGCTGCGGTTCAAGGCGGAATTATTAGTGGAGACGTTACAGATGATATCGTTTTAGTTGACGTTACGCCATTATCTCTAGGAATTGAAACTATGGGTTCGGTGATGACAAAAGTGATTGAGTCAAATACGACAATACCTACTAAAAAATCGCAAGTATTTACAACCGCGGTAGATAATCAGCCATCGGTAGAAATACATATTTTGCAAGGCGAACGCGCAATGGCAAAAGATAATAAAACGATTGGTCGTTTCCATTTAGATGGAATTCCACCGGCGCCAAGAGGCGTGCCTCAAATTGAAGTTTCTTTTGATGTAGACGCTAATGGTATCTTAAAGGTATCGGCCAAAGATAAAGGAACCGGTAAAGAGCAAAGTGTTCGTATTGAAGCCGGCACCAATTTATCTAAAGAAGATATTGAGCGTATGAAAGCGGAAGCAAAAGTTAATGAAGAAAGTGATAAAATCGAAAGAGAACGCGTAGAGAAAATAAACGCTGCGGATAGTTTGGTTTTTCAAACGGAGAAACAATTAAAAGACTACGGTGACAAATTAAGTGCAGATAAAAAAGCACCAATTGAAGCGGCGCTTACGGAATTAAAATCCGCTTTAGATGCTAAAGATTTAGATCAAATAACGGCAGTAACTGAAAAGTTAAATACAGCTTGGACTGCAGCAAGTGAGGAGTTGTATAAAGCGCAACAAGAAAATCCAACTGCGGATCAAGCAAATACTCAAAGCACAAATTCAGGTAGCAATGAACCTGAAGATGTAGAATTTGAAGAAGTAAAATAAAAAATATTTACTTGTTTTTGAAAAGGCGTCAATTTTTTGACGCCTTTTTTTATGGATAAAATCTAATTTTTTGAATCTGTGTAAATCATTATCTCTAATTGTTAAAAATATACTATTTAAAAATCATATAAATAAAATAGATTGTGATATCCAAAAAAAAATGTATTTTTGTTTTTAAAATATTTTGAAAATGTATGAAAACAGAATTTTTAAGCGAGACGCTTTTAAAGAAGTCACTCGCGAGACGCGAGCGACGGCGGAAAAGTAACAAGCGAAGAATAAAGTAGATTATAAATAGGGTTAAGTGAAATTATTTAATTTTTTTCTTGTATTTTTAAATTGTGTCGTAGTTTATGGGCAGAAAAAGCCCATAGATACACTATACTATGATAATGGTTCTATAAAACGTATCGCTTTTAAACAAAACAAGTACATAAGTTATCCAGTTGATGTTTATTATAGAAAAAACGATACCAGTTTAAAAGGATTTCAATGTATAGATACGATGTATAAAAATATTTTTTTAAATAGAAAAAATAAAGATGCATTAGCAATCTCCCAATATTTAGAAAATGGGAATCAATGTAATCCATTTTTTGGGAATGGAAAATATCAAGGGAACGATTTTAGATTTTATAATTATAATAGGACTTATGAATTTTATCATATTTTAAGTTTATTTGAAGATAATACTATTTTAGATTACCGCATTGGAGTAAAAAATAACAATAAAATCCATAGTAATGGGGAAAAATATGGATTAAAAAACTATTTTCAAATTTCAAATGATTGGGAAGATAAAACTGGTAGTAAGATAAATAATCTTAAAACTGTGACATTAGATAGTTTTGGAAGTTTGGAAGTATTTTTTAATATAAACAATAGAGTTGAAAAAATTAAATATGATTACCGTCGTAATATAGATAATATTTGTGGAGAAGAGTATTGTTTTGATACGACTACAGGATTTATCAAAGAGTATGGTTTTTTTGATAGATTTTATCAAAAAATTGGTTTATGGCAGGAATATCATATTAATGGGAATATAGCATCTAAAGGATATTATCAGGTAGATAGTTTTGTAGATACAACATATAATAAATATCAGCAAGTAGATTATAGTAAAATACCCAAAGAATTATGGGAGAAAGTAAAAAAAATAGAGAGTACAAAAAAGCCTCATGCAATTGTATATTTACATTATTCTTATAAACAGGGTATTTGGGAGATATTTGACGAATCTGGATATAAAATAAGAACTGAAAATTGGGAAAAAGGGGTATTGGTAGAAAAGAAGAAGAAAAAGAAGAACCCCCACTCGTCCTCGTTTTAGCGATAGCGGCAACGAGGATGTACTACCAAATAGATATTAAAAGAAAAAAGTAAATGCATATTTTTATAATTAAAAATTTGTATTATTTTTGTAATAAAAAAACTATGAGTGGCGATAGATATAAGATTAATGACCAGCAAGGCATGCACTTTGTAACCTCCACTCGTCCTCGTTTGAGCGAAAGCGGTAACGAGGATGTATTACAAAATAGATGTTAAAAGAAAAAAGTAAATGCATATTTTTATAATTAAAAATTTGTATTATTTTTGCAATAAAAAAACTATGAGTGGCGATAGATATAAGATAAATGACCAGCAAGGCATGCACTTTGTAACCTTTACGGTAGTAGGTTGGTTGGATGTTTTTATCCGAAAAAGTTATAAGGATATCATTGTTGAAAGTTTGAATTTTTGTATAAAAGAAAAAGGATTGAAAGTGCATTGTTATAGCATTTATGTAACAAATTTTAGCGATTTCAAAATAGGTATAATACCGTGATAGTAATAGTTTAGGTCATTATTTATTGACCTATTACTAGTACATATACGGTATTGGTGTTTAATGACAAGTCATTTACATCTAATAATTAGTGCTAAAGAAAGTAATAAATTGTCTGAAATTATTCGAGATTTTAAAAAACATACTGCAAAAACTATTATAAAAGAAATAGAAAAGGGGATTGAAAGCCGAAAAGAATGGTTGCTATGGTATTTTATTCGAGAAGGCAAGAAAGATAAAAGAATTACAAAATATAAGTTTTGGAAAGAAGATAATCATGCCATTTATTTGCATCCATCAGAAATAAAAATTATTGATCAAAAAGTAAATTATATACATCAAAATCCAGTTTTAGAAGGAATAATAGATATTGAAGAAGAATATGTCTATAGCAGTGCTAGAGATTATGTAGATAAAAAAGGACTTGTGTATATTGACTTTTTATGATTACTTATGCATCCTCGTCACCGCTTCGCTAAGACGAGGACGAGAAGAGGTCATTTTTTTGACGCCTTTTTTTATATCGATTTAATCAATCATAAATCAACTAACTATTATAAAATAATACGTAAAAATTTAACTTTTCAATATAATTTTACTCGAGTTTTTTATTTAAATTCTTAATGATATTTAATAAATCGTTGCCAAGGTATCCATTTAAAAAAGATTAAACCTGTACATAACAAAACGACCCAATAAAAAATTTCGGAAGTCCAAGCCCATGTAAGGTTTAGTTGCAAAACTTCAAGAATGAAATGAATATAAATAAAGTAAAATAAAATGGTTATGGTTTCGATGATTAAATTGATTTTTGAATTTCCTAAACCGAGGATACTATGGAAGAAAATATTGGCTATGGGTAAAATTAAAAAACTGAGGAGCAGCATCATATAAGGCCAAAAACTAATTTGGAGTATCGTCGTGTCGGTAGTAAATAGTCCAAAAACGTAGGGTTTGAAGATAAATAAAATGGTTGTAAATAACAATAATATCATACTTCCTAAAAATGAAATTTTATAAATGGTTGGTATAATATAATTCATTTTTCGAGCACCAACAAGTTGTCCGATAAAGGTATTTGAGGTATTTGCTAATGCAAAACTGGGAATGGCTACTAAAGAAAAGATTTGTTTTAAAATGATAGAAACGGCTAACGCTTGAATACTCATTCGTTCGATTAATGCAAAAAAATAAATCCAACATCCTAGACTTAATATATGCTGCAACCATATCGGGTAGGAGAGTAGGATGATTTGAAAGGATACTTTTTGGTCAAAAGGGCTCCATGAAAATATTTTAAAATCCGAATCATATTTATGCTTTTTATAAAAAAAATAACTTAATATAATTATGAATCCTATAAACTCGGCAATCACAGTAGCGTATGCACTTCCGTAATATCCCATTGATTGAAATCCAAATTTTCCGAAAACAAAAAGATAATTTAGTATTACATTTGAAAAAGCGGCAATAATTTGAATAATAAGAATGATTTTGGTTTGATGAATGGCGATGAAAAAACTGCTAATCAAAGCGGTAATCATAACAAAACCAAAGCCTAAAGAACGAATTTTAAATAATTTTTCGCTCATTACAGATATAGCTTCGTTTGAAAACATGAAATTGGAGATATCCGACGCAAAAAAATAAACTATACTTGAAATGAATAATGAAATCGGAATCATAATCATCAAGCCATGCCTGATGATGACTCCAACTTGATTCCATTTATTTGCACCATAAAGCTGCGATAAAATGACTTGAACGGCTCTTGAAATTCCCCATCCAATCATCATCACTAAAAGTAAGATGATACTTGTAAAACCAACACTATCAATAGCTTCTTTGCCCAATGAACCCATAAACATCGTGTCGACCACAGCTGAAATACTCTCGCTGATACCTCCGAAAATTAAAGGCGTGGCCACGTTTAATATTTCGCGATAGCTTGGGATTCCGACGGCTTTAGTTGAGGTCATGTGGATAAGAATTTATAAAAAAACCGAAATGAATTCATTTCGGTTTTTAATTTTTAATTTATTATTTTGAAGCTCTTTTTCGCTCGTTTTCGTCTAATAATATTTTACGAATTCGAATAGAAACTGGAGTCAGCTCCACATATTCATCTTTTGCAATATATTCCATTGCTTCTTCTAAAGAAAAATCAATTTTTGGAGGTAGTCCCACATTATCATCTTTACCTGCTGCTCTAAAGTTAGTTAATTGCTTTGCCGTACAAACGTTTACAACTAAATCACCTGGTCTAATTTGCTCTCCAACTACTTGTCCATTATAAACTTGTTCTCCCGGTTCGATAAAAAATCGACCTCTATCAGAAAGTTTATCCATGGAATAACCTGTAGCCATTCCTGTTTCTTTAGAAATCAAAACACCATTAGCACGCGCTGGAATATCTCCTTTTAATGGAACATATTCTTTAAAACGATGTGCAATAATAGCTTCTCCCGCAGATTGCGTTAAAGCTTCATTTCTAAAACCATTAAGTCCTCTTGTCGGAATCTCAAATTCAAGACGTTGCATATCGCCTTTAGGTAGCATAGATTTCATTTCACCTTTTCTTTGACTCACTAATTCGATTATTTTACCGGCATAATTTTCTGGAACATCAACAGAAAGCACTTCCAAAGGCTCACATTTTACTCCATCAATTTCTTTTATAATTACTTGTGGTTGACCTACTTGTAATTCATAACCTTCTCTTCGCATCGTTTCAAGCAATACGGATAAGTGTAATATTCCTCTACCAAAAACCAAAAATTGATCAGGCGAATCGGTGTCATGTACACGCAAAGCAAGATTTTTTTCTAATTCTTTATACAAACGATCACGAATATGTCTTGAAGTTACAAATTTACCTTCTTTACCGAAAAATGGAGAGTTATTAATAGTAAATAACATACTCATGGTTGGTTCATCGATTTTGATTCGCTCTAAAGCTTCTGGATTTTCAAAATCAGCAATTGTATCTCCAATTTCAAAATCGTCAATACCTGTAACGGCTACAATATCTCCAGCTTCTGCTCGTTGAACTTTAACTTTACCTAAACCATCAAATAAGAAAATTTCTTTAGTTCGCATTTTTTTTGCGGTTCCATCAGATTTCATTAAAGAAATTGGCATATTTTCTTCAATCGCTCCTCGCTCGATTCGACCTACTGCGATTCTTCCCGTATAACTTGAGAAATCTAAAGAGGTAATTTGAAGTTGTAAAGAACCTTCGCTCACTTTTGGAGCAGGAATTTCGGAAATAATCGTGTCAAAAAGAATATCTACATTATCCGATGGGGTTTTCCAATCAGCGCTCATCCAACCGTTTTTAGCTGAACCATAAACGGTTTTAAAGTCTAACTGATCTTCGGTAGCATCTAAATTGAAAAATAAATCAAAAACATCTTCGTATGCTCTTTCGGGATCGCAATTGGGTTTATCTACTTTGTTTACAACAACAATCGCTTTTTTACCTAAAGCCAACGCTTTTTGAGTAACAAAACGAGTTTGTGGCATTGGTCCTTCAAATGCATCTACCAAAACCAATACCCCATCTGCCATGTTCAAAACACGTTCTACTTCGCCTCCAAAATCCGCGTGACCTGGAGTATCGATGATATTAATTTTGTATCCTTTCCACGTTACGGCTACGTTTTTAGCTAAAATAGTAATACCGCGCTCGCGCTCTTGATCGTTATTATCTAAAATAAGTTCTGTAATTTGTTGGTTGTCTCTAAACAATTTGGCTGCGTGAAGCATTTTGTCGAGTAGTGTTGTTTTTCCGTGATCTACGTGTGCAATAATTGCAATATTTCTGATTTGATCCTTATTCACTGATGTTATTTTACGATTAATTTTAAAAAGGTGCAAAAGTAATTAAAAAAGTACAAATCAGTCGGTTAAATCTAAGTAAAGAAAAGAGATCAAACTAATATGGATAAAAAAATGGTAGAAAAAAATTAATTTTTGCGCTGTATTGTAAAATTTATCAACTCACGTAAAGCTTTTTTTGCATCACTTTCTTCAAAGTTTGAAAGTACATCGTGTGCTTTATTGGCGTATTGATACATCACGTTCTCTGTATAAGAAATGCCTCCGGTTTCAATTACTTTTTGTATTACATAATTCACTTTTTCTTTATTGGTATTTTGAAATTTGATAATAAATTTAATCTTTTCTTTTTCGATAAAACTTAATTGATTGAGCGTATAAATCAAAGGAAGGGTTAATTTCTGCTCTTTAATATCAACACCTTTGGTTTTGCCCGTTTGATAATCTCCATATTCAAACAAATCGTCTTTAATCTGAAATGCCATTCCCATGTAAGTACCTAGTAATTTTGCTTTTTCAATAAGTTCTTGATTTTCAGAAACTGAAGCCACGCCTAATGCACATGCCACTTTCAATAAAGAGGCTGTTTTTTTGTTAATTATATCGTAATATACCTCTTCGGTAATATTTAGTTTTCTTGCTTTTTCTATTTGTAGTAATTCGCCTTCGCTCATTTCTTTAACCGATTCAGAGACCAATTCAAGTAAATCATAATTTTTCGATTCTAATGCAACTAACAATCCTTTTGATAATAAAAAATCACCTATAAGTACTGCAATTTTATTTTTCCAAATTGCATTAATTGAAAAAAAGCCTCGACGCATATTGCTATCATCAACCACGTCGTCATGAACTAATGTTGCCGTATGCAGTAATTCAATCATTGTAGCCGCGGTGTAGGTTTTTGGTTGTATACTATCAACAAGCTGCGCGGTTAAAAAAACAATAGTTGGCCGGATTTGTTTTCCTTTGCTTTTTAAAATATACTTAGTTATAAGATTTAGTATAGAAATATTGCTTTTTGTAGCTTCACTTAACTTTTGATTTAGAATCAAAAGAGGTTCTTTTAATGGTTTTTGTATATCAGCAATAGTCATATTTTATTAAATCGAATACAAACTTAATGAAAATAGAAAAAATAGTATGTAATTTATCTGTTTAATAACATTAAAACAAAAATAAAGTAATTTAGATTAACTATTTTTCAACTGCTTTTAAAGGCTATTTCATGATATTTTTTGACATGCGTACCCATGAAAATCCGAGCGTAAATTCGAATAATGGAAAGTCCATCAATAATAAAAGTAAATGAAACGATAAATACCAATAATACTTGATGAGCTTCTATATGGCTATAAAGCAAATCTTCACCGACGAAAGTTGGAGAGATAGGGAATCCGGTCAACCCTAAACAGCATAGAAAAAACAACTCAGCGACTCTAGGATGCATCCATAAAAGCATCAACCCAGTTTAATTCTCCTAGGAAGTGATAACCTATCGTACCCAACTATCCAAGTAAAAATGAATACAACACTCACAACCAAATGTTTGAGTTGTCGTATAATAAATTCTTTTTTAAAACCAAACTGTATAAGATTTTTCAAGTTTTTATTTTTTAATAATTTTGGTACTAAGCGGATGATTTGATAAAGAACGATGATTTTCTAAACCTATAATTTTAACATTTCCCCCTTCCTTTGTATATTCTTTTTGAAATTGCGTAATACTATCTATCACCGAATGATCTACTAATTTTGTTTTGCTAAAATCTACAGTGATATGCATTTGTTTTGGGATGGCTTCAAGACGACTTTTCAGTCCTAGGAAATTTGAAAAAATAGCC
>JBIPPB010000041.1:0-17523 GCA_044368655.1 Chitinophagales bacterium
ACGATATTAATTTGATTTCGTTTACAAAATGCATGAGCATCTTCGTTGGTCATCGTTATTATTTGATTACTAAAAACAGTACCAAGACTATTTCGAATCACATTTGGATTATAAATATCCGTTTGCATTTCTGTACAAATAATTAAATCAACCCCAGCCGCATCTGAAGTGCGAAATAAAGAACCTAAATTTCCGGGTTTTTCTATATTTTCTAATATTAAAACAAATGGATTTTCAGGCAATTGAAGTTCTTGTTCACTTTGATTTTTACATTCAAAAAGGCCAATAATTTCGCCTTTTCGAGTTGCAATTTTTTCTGTAATAATACTATTTACAAAATATGCAATATTTTGAAAACGATTATTGTATTTATTTAAAAAACGATCTTCGTCTTCTTTTTCAAAATAAAAACCAACGGGAATAAAACCACTTTGAATAGCTATATCAATTTCAATCCAACCTTCTACTACGCATAAATTTTCATTTTTTCGCTTGGATGCTTTGGCTCTTAATTCTATGATTTTTTTTATAGAAGGATTTTGGAGGCTTGTAATGATCATATTGCATCTAATTTTGAAGCTAAAATAAAATCGGCCAAAACTAACTTTGCCATAGATTCAACGATTACAACAGCACGAGGCACCACACAAGGATCATGCCTTCCTTTATTGATCAAAACGGTATCATTTCCATCTATATCTTTTGTTTCTTGTGGAATAAAAATAGTTGAAACCGGTTTAAAAGCAACTCTAAATTGAACATCCATACCGTTACTAATCCCACCAAGCGTTCCACCACTATGATTGGTTTTTGTTTTATTATTTTCAATAAATACATCATTATGTTGACTTCCAAACATTGATGCGGATTGAAACCCTTCGCCGATTTCAAATCCTTTTGACGCGTTTATACTTAGCATAGCTAGCGCCAAACGCGCCTCTAATTTATCAAAAATTGGTTGACCTAGACCAATTGGAACATTTCGAATAATACAAGTAATTATCCCTCCAACGGAATCGCCTTTTTCTTTTGTTTGGTAAACCAATGCTTCCATTTTTTTTGAAATTTCTGGTTCTGGGCATTTTACAATACTCAAATCAATTTGAGATTCTTGATAAAATTCATATCTTTTTTCTAGAGAAATATCTCCAATTTGAGATACATAAGTGGAAAATTCGATATTATTTAATAAAGGTTGAATAATTGCCGCCGCCGCAACCCAATTGGCCGTTTCTCTTGCCGAACTCCTTCCACCACCGCGCACATCATAATTTTGATATTTTTGAGCATAGGTAAAATCCGCGTGGGAGGGTCGATATACTTTTTTGAGATAATCGTAATCGTTAGATTTTTGATTTTTATTTTTAATAAAAAAAGAAATTGGCGCTCCTGTGGTTTTATTTTCATTAATTCCCGAGACAATTTCTACAGCATCATCTTCATACCTTGACGTTGTTAAATTAGATTGACCAGGTCTTCTTTTTTGCATCATTTTTTCAATCCAAGCAAAATCAATACTTAAATTGGCGGGTAAACCATCCAAAAGACCTCCGATTTGAGTTCCATGACTTTCACCAAAGGTTGTTAAACGAATATATTTGCCAAATGTATTCATATTTTATTGATTTCCAAATACTTTATTTGCTAATTGTCCGCAAGCCGCATCAATATCTTTACCTCTACTTTTACGAACTTTTGATTCTACTTTATGACTTCGAAGGGTATGTAAAAACAAGTCTCTTGCTTCTTTTGGAGTCCGATGATAAGGCGTGCCTTCAACGGGATTGTATTCGATAATATTTACATATACGGGAAAATCTTGACATAAAGATGCTAATTCTTTGGCATCTTCAACCGAATCATTAAATCCTTTTAAAAGGATGTATTCGTATGTAATTTTATTTCTGGTTTTCGAATAAAATGTTTTGAGCGCTTCCAACAAATCTTCAATTGGATTACTTTTGTTAATATCCATAACTTGTGTACGCTTTTCATTATTAGGTGCGTGAAGCGAAAGTGCTAAATTTATTTTAATCTTTTCATTTGCTAATTTTAAAATATTACGAGTAATTCCTGATGTCGAAACAGTAATTCTTTTGGCGCCCAAACCCATTCCATTCTCCACATCATTAAGCATATAAATACTCTTTAAAACCTCGTCATAATTTAAAAGAGGCTCTCCCATTCCCATATAGACAATATTGGTTAATCGAACCCCAAATTGATGTAGCGCAATTTTATTTAATAAATAAACTTGGTCATAAATTTCGAAAGCAAAAAGATTTCTTTCTCGTTTTAAAAAACCGGTTGCACAAAACGTACAAGATAATGAACAACCCACTTGCGAACTTATACAAGCCGTAATTCGATCCTCTGAAGGAATAATTACACCTTCAATCGTATGACCATCATAGGTTTTAAAACCCACTTTTATTGTACCATCGGTACTTTTTTGTTCAATGGATACCGTTGTATTTAAAATTTCAAAATGCTCTGAAAGTAAAATTTGATGGGCTTTTGAAATATTTTTCATTTCATCAAAATGAGAAACATTAGCCTGCCAAAGCCAAAGAAATATTTGTTGGGCTTTGAATTTGGGTAAACCTAACTTAGTTATATCAAATTCTATTTCTTGCTTTGTTAGATTACGTATATTTTTCTTTTCCACAAATATTGTTGATTAATCAAATAAAAAGCAAATATACGCAAAAAGAAATTAATAATTTTGAAACCGACAAAATGAGCAATTTCTTATTTTCTTTTATTAAACATATCCCAAATGACGATACTCGATGAATTCGCTACATTTAAAGAATGTTTTGAGCCAATTTGAGGAATTTCTAAAACTTCATCTACTCGTTTTAAAACCTCTAAATCGACACCATCGACTTCATTTCCAAAAACAAGCGCAATATTTTTTGAATGATCAAAAGCATATTCATCTAACATTTTAGATTGATTTGTTTGCTCTACGGCGATGATATGATATTCATTTTGAATAGATTGAATGGCTTCAATCGTTGTACTGAAATATTCCGATGGAACTGAAATTTCAGCACCTAGTGCCGTTTTTTGAAGCTCACGGTTATCGGTTTTACAAGTAATTCCACAAAGAAAAATTTTATAAATCCCAAAACAATCCGCAGTCCTAAAAATGGAACCTACATTAAATGCGCTTCGAATATTATCTAAAATAAGTATCGTACCATTTTGATATTTTTGGGCATACGCTTCTGGCTTTATTCGCTCCAGTGTATCCATTGATTTTTTCAACATATATTCTAATGATTATAAAATTTAAGAAAAAAACCTCCATCTCCTGCCCCACAAAGTTTATAAAAAAATGAACGGTTTAATAATCCATCTTCCCATTCACTTTTTATAGCATCAGGAATCAAAAATTGCCAATTTTCAAATTGCCATTTGGACAAATCTTCAATCCATTTAATCGGATTTTTATTTTCAATAATATCACGAATCATTTGATTATTAATTCGAAGCGCTTCTTCTAATCGTACTTTATTTTCTGAATCACTTTGCCAATTATTATATTTAGAAATCGCATCTTTAGCAACTCGATCTTTTTTACTATCAATTAATTCAAATTTTGATAAAAAATCTTGATGAATTTCAAAATTATTTATCTCATTTGATTCAACAACAACACCTTGATTTAAAAAAGAGGTTAAGGGGTCAATTCCACTACTTTTGTTATGAAAAAAATCTTCTAATAAAGCCAATTCTATTTTCAACGCTACTAAATCTGACACTTTCTTTTCTATAAAATAATCATAAAAAAAAGCTACAATTGCTCCAGAACTACCAATTCCGTATCCTTGAGGGATATTTGAAGTCAAAGTAATTTCTTTTTGAAATTTTTCTAAAGAATGAATAAATAACCTATTTTCAAATTCTTTTTTTGGTTTTGCATGATGAAACAACTTTTGAATCACTTCATCCAAAAGATTATTTTCTGACTTCGAAGTAACTTTTAGTGAATAGGTTGAATAAGGTATAGACAAAGCACTTCCTTGATTTAGAACTAGATATTCTCCAAATAATAACAATTTAGAAGGATAACTATTTCGCTTCATATTTAATGTAATCTTGTATTAAAAACTCATTTTCACAAAGGGGCTTTAATTGATCATTTAGCCAAGGCATCACTTTATTTTCAATAGATTTTGGATACAATAGATGAATATTTGGTCCCGCATCCAATGTAAAATATACAGGTAAATCCGTTTCTTGACGAAATGCTCTGATGCGCTCTATCATTTGTAATGTATTGGGCTTCAATAATATAAATGACGGATTACTCATCATCATCAATGCGTGCAACGTAAGTGCTTCGGCTTCTACAATTTCTCCAAATTTATCAAGATCTCCCGAACGCATGGCTCCTAAAATTTCGATGGCATTTGTATTGGCTTGTTCGTATCGTTTTTCTTTATAAAAATGACGATTCATTAAATCGTGTCCAATCGAACTGCTCACACTTTTAGTATCCGACGAAGCAATAAGTATCGTGTCACAATATTCATGAAACATAGAATCAATCGATTCGGAACAATCCATTGCAAATTCTTGATGCGAGCCTGGAACAAAATGAGACTTGCCCCACCACGCTAAATAATCATAAATCGATCGGCAAGCACTTCCACTTCCAATACGAGCTATTTTTGAAATTTCTTGAGCATCTTGATGATTATTTTGAAAAAATACAATCGCTTTGGCTAAAGCGCACATACTTGAGGCACTTGAAGCAATTCCTGAAGAATGCGGAAAGGTATTTTGACTATGAATTTCCCATTTATAATTATTAACAACTGGATAATCTATTGAAATTTTTCGGAATAAATTTTCAATTTTAGTTGCAAAACTTGGTTGCAATTTACCTTCAAAAAAAACATTAATTAAGTCATTGGAAGACTCAATAGGTTTTAATTGTATATCCATTTCGGTTTTACAAACATTTAATGTAAAACTAATACTTGGATTGCTTGGCAATTGATTATCATATTTACCCCAATATTTCACTAATGCAATATTGCTTGGTGCACTGGTTTTAAACTGCATATTTTTATTTTTTAAGACGTGGATCGATCCATAAATACAAAAAATCGACAATAAAAGAAATACAAACAAATGTAAAAGCTACATATAAAGAAGCGCCCATCACAAGTGGGATATCAAACTTCATAAGTGCATTTACGGTGAGATTTCCAATTCCTTTATAATCAAATATAATTTCAATAAAATAAGCGCCGGCTAACAAACTACCAAACCAGCCTGAAATAGAAGTTACCACAGGATTTAAAGCATTAATCAATGCGTGTTTAAAAAAAACAACATTTTTAGATAAACCTTTAGCTATTGCGGTTCGTATATAATCTTCTTTCAACACATCCAACATACTATTTCTAGTAATTTGAGTAATGATAGCTACCGGACGCAAACCTAACGCAATTGAGGGTAATATTAAATTTTTCCAATTATAAAAACGATTGCCATAGTCATCAAATTCGATTAATGAACCTTGAAAATTTAAACCCGTAAAATCATGAAGATAATACCCGAAAAATAAAGCTATTAAAATGGCTACAAAAAAAGAAGGCGCCGAAATTCCAAAAGCAGAAAAAGAAAGCGCAACTTGATCAATCCAAGTATTATGTTTTACGGCTGATAGAATTCCTAAAAATATTCCTAAAAAAGAAGCTATAAGTATGGAAGTAAATGCTAAGATAAGGGTTGATAAAAAACGTTGTTTTAATAATTCATTAACATCTTCTTGCCATTGAAAACTCTTACCTAAATACGGTTTTTTGATAAAGATGAGTTTGTCCGAAAAATTTAAAATCGGAATACCTTGATAACGATCTTGTATATAAAACCAACGACTTTCCATATTTTTAGAATAAATACTAATTGGAGACAAATCGTTTAAAGATAGAAGAAGACGATAGGATGGTGATAAATCCAAACGATATTCCTTAGCAATAGCTTCCTGCGTAGCTTTGTTAGACATTTGCCCCATCATACTCTGTTCGGAACTTAAAGGCAATACCATAAATAAAAAAAACAAAATGATGTAAACACCTATTAAAACACTTAATGCGAAAAAAAGTTTATCAAATAGGAATTTCAAAATGATTTATTTATAAAACTATTAATGTGCAATCATAGGTAAATGCAACCATTTTTCTTCTTCAGGGTTTGAAGCAAAAAAGTTGAAAATGCCCCCATCAATCTCAGCTATACTTAATGCTAATGATTTATAACTATCAATCATTCGTTCTTTAGTGATTTCGTCTATTTGGCTTAAACTACTATTAACAGAAGCAATTTTATCTGACAAATATTGCATTCTTTCCGTCTGATTTACAGGTAAAGATGCTAAAATAGATTCTATATTATTTTTATAAAAATCATGAGCACTTTGATAATAAGCTCTTAATGTATGATGCGCTGATTTAATTCTAAATGACAATACTTTCTCCGCCCAAGAGGTTTCTTTTAAGGAAATTTCAGAATCGGCTGAGGCGATTAATAAAGCTACATATGTTGGAACTTCTGTTAAAAATGTTAATTTATCAAGTTCTAAATGACTAATTTTATTTTGCATTATGTTTGTATTTTTAAAAATTGTTATTGTCTTCCAAAAAATTTATCTTCTTTATCATCACGCGTTCCATCTTCAAGACGATATTCTTTTCGCATTGGATGATAGTCCATATCCTCAACATTTAAAATACGAGTAAGATTCGGATGTCCTATAAAATCTATTCCAAAGAAATCAAATTCTTGACGCTCTTGCCAATTTGCAGAAGCAAATAAATCAACTACAGTTTTAATTTCCATAGAACCTTTAGGCAAATTACATTTGATACGAATTCTAAAATTATTTACCATACTTTGCATTTGATACATAACACAAAATGGAAATAAATCATTTTCAGGATAGTGAATACCCGCCAAAGTAGTTAAAAAATTAAAGTCAAAAGTTGAATGATTCTTTAAATATTCTAGTACAGCATAATTTTCTTCACAAGGAATTTCGATCACAAGCATTCCGTAGGATTCGGACGCATCAATAATCTTTTCACCAAATTTATTTTTAAGATCTTCAATTACTATTTGATTCGTCATGAGTTTGTAAAATTATTAAAATTTGATGTGAGCAAAAATAGTATTTTTTTTATAGAATTGAATTGAAATCTTTAAAAGTATTCGGTTTATTTTTTATTTAAATTTCTAATTTCTTTTAAAAATTTAGACGCAAAAATAAAATCATTTAGATTTTCATTATCTGTATTCAAAACTTCTTTATTCGTTCCTTCCCAATTTTTTTCGCCTTCGTAAAAATAAATAATTTTATCTCCAATTCCGATAACAGAATTCATATCGTGTGTATTAATAACGGTAGTTATTTTATATTCTTCAGTAATTTCTTTAATCAATTCATCGATGACAATCGAAGTTTTTGGATCCAAGCCTGAATTGGGCTCATCGCAAAACAAATATTTTGGATTTAATACCATTGCTCGAGCTAGGGCAACTCGTTTCATCATACCGCCAGAAATTTCCGAAGGATATTTTTTATTTACATTAACTAAATTAACGCGCTCTAAACAAAAATTAACGCGTTCTTTTTTCTCTTCAAGACTTTTATTTGTAAACATATCCAAAGGGAACATCACATTTTCTTCGATATTCATCGAATCAAACAAGGCATTTTTTTGAAATAACATACCCATTTCCTTTCGGATAACCGATTTTTCCTTTTGGCTCATCGGAACTATGTTTCTATCATCTAACAAGATTTCACCTTCTTCGGGAGTTACCAAGCCAACTAGACAATTCAAAAAAACCGTCTTTCCTGCTCCACTTTTTCCGATTATCATATTACATTTTCCTGGAGAAAAAGTTGTAGAAATACCTTTTAAAACAAGCTGCTCACCAAAACGTTTTTGAATATTATGAACTTCTATCATCTTATAGCATTATAAAGGCTATTAAAAAATTGGCAATTACGACAGCAATTGAACTAATAACAACGGCTTCGGTACTGGCTTTTCCCAGCTGCAAAGCGCCACCCTTTACATAAAATCCTTTATAACAAGAAATAGAGGTAATTAAAAAAGGGAAAACAATAGATTTTACAAACATAACTCGAATATATAAGGGCCTAAAGTCATCTTGTAAGCCATATAAATATTCTTGATCGGTATAGAATCCTCCCATTTCTCCTGCAATCATCCCTCCATAGGTTCCAAGTAGCATTGCCACCATCACTAAAGCTGGGACAATTAAAACGCCACCAACAATTTTTGGACCTACTAAAAATGATGTGGTATTAACTCCCATTATGTCCATAGCATCAATTTGTTCGGTAATGCGCATGGTACCTAACTCTGTAGCTATATTTGAACCGATCTTACCAGCTAAAAGTAAAGCTGTAATCGTAGGCGCTAATTCAAGAATCATCGTATCTCTAACGATAGCTCCAAGCCACCACATCGGAATAAATGCTAATTCTATAAATTTATATCCAAACTGAACCGCCGTAACACCACCAATAAACACGGAAACAATTGCAATAATTCCAAAGGAACCTACTCCAATATCATACATTTGTCGCACCGTTTCTCTCCAATACATGGAAACTTTTTCCGGCTTGGAAATAGTGGATCTCAACATAAAAAGATATTTGCCGACGCCTTCTAAAAAACTTAATACAAACATGGATTGAAGTATTGATACCGATTTATACAAATAAAAAAAGGCAAGTTACTTATATCGCACCGCTACAACCAATTACCCTTGCTATATTCCTATCCTGGGGGATTCATTAGGAGCTGGTCGTATAAGACTTGCCGATGCAAATATAATGACTTTTTATTTAATAACGTTTATTTTTTCAATTTTAAAGCGCTCTTGATCCTTTATAAACCATGCTACATATATACCTTGAGCAATATTTGAAAAATCAATATAATTTTTCCCTTTATTAATATTAGCTTGAATGATATCTCGACCTTCAATGGTTCTTAATATAAATTGTAGCGGCTCTGTTGATTCTATTTGTAATTGATTTTGAACAGGATTTGGATAAAACTGAACTTGACTTAAAAG
Organism: Chitinophagales bacterium; assembly: GCA_044368655.1. Taxonomy (GTDB): domain Bacteria; phylum Bacteroidota; class Bacteroidia; order Chitinophagales; family JADJOU01; genus CHPMRC01. The sequence goes on from JBIPPB010000041.1 coordinate 9,136, forward strand.
ATCATCAATACCATTTGTAGGATTCGTATTTCTAACGACATAAATTACAGTAGAAGCATCCGATTTACAACCAAAAGCGGTAGCACCTTCTACTTGATATACGGTTGTATTGTTTGGCTTAGCCCAAAAGCCTTGAACATTTGGATTTGAAATTGGTGCTAAACTACTTTTCCAGATATACGAAACCGCACCTTCAGCTAGTAAATAAATAGAATCTCCTCTAAAAATTGTAGTTGGACCAGGATTTATGGTAACCGTTGGACGATTTTCAACTAAAATTTCCAAATCTTCTGAATTGGTACAAGAATTTGGGCCTTTGGCATAAATCGTATATTTTGTAATATCTCTTGGGAAGAATATGTATTGAGAATCATTTACAAATTTATAATTATAAAGCGGTTCAATATTATATTGTAGTTCAGGATTTAATTTAATCTGAACAGTATCTCCTTTACAAATTTGTAGCCCTCCTTTTTCTATGGTATATTCAATTTCAGGAGTTTGACCAACTGTAAGAGACTTTGACGCTTGGCCTACACATCCAAAAATAGTTCCTGTAACGGTAAGCGTAACAGGATTTTGAGATTTAACAAAAACCGAAGCACTATTTGGATTGTCTACGAATTGAGCAGGCGACCAACTATAATTTAAAGCACCGCTTGCAACTAATCGAGTTCTATTATTTTCACATAAAGAAGAATCTCCTGATATGATTAGATTTACATTTTGTGTACCAACCGTTATGGTATGTTTTGCCGAATCTATACACGATTCTATTTTGCCTATTACGGTATATTCAATCGTTGAACTTGGTTTAGATCTTACATTTTTCCCTAAATTTTTATCTAAAAACGTAGAAGGCGTCCAAATAAAAGTATCTGCACCTGATGCACTCAAAATAGTACTATCTCCAACACAAAGTGATTTTATACCACTAACAACAACATTAGGCTTAACTTTTCGTTGAATCGTAAACGTGTCAAAAATTGGGCAAAATTGCGTATCTTGAAAGCTTAATACATATTTTTGAGTAGTTGTATTCTCAAACTTCAAATTATCTCCATTACGAGTTAATCCCGTTTCAGGAGCAATTAAATATGATGTTAAATTGCCTTTATATTCCGTTTCAAATGAAACATTAGAACATAAAAAAGTGTCGGGGTTTTTGGAATAGGTAAATGTTGGTCGAGTTTGACTATTTATTGAAAAATTAATCGTATTAGAGCATAATCCAGAAGAACTTCCTTTAATATTATAGGTTATATCGGATAATGCATGACATCTCATATTACGAGCGGTGTCTGAACTTAAAAAAGTACTTGGTGTCCAAAGAAAAGAATCCGCGCCCGACACAAGAATTGTAGTGGTATCACCTTTACATAATTTACGATTACCTTGAACGGATAAATTAACAGTTGGTTTTAAAATAACGGTTACCGTTGCAGTGTCTTTACATGCTCCACTTCCCATATCCGAAATTACAGTGTATATTCGTGTTTGATTGGTAACGGTTTTTACATTATTTCCTGTTGTGGTTAATAAATCAGTTGCAGGAGACCATGCGTAATTTATAGCTCCCGTAGCTTGCAGCGTTTGTGTATCACCAGGACAAGTAAAAATGGTATCTTTGGTTACACCTAAACTCCCATTAACTCCTACCGTTATAGTCTGTGTTCTAAAATTATAACCATTGCCATGTTTATAAGCAAATAAACTTATCGTATATGTTCCTGTATTATTAAATGTAACTTGTGGATCCGAATCATTAAATTTAGTTCCATTTGCAAAAACGACACCCGTTGAAGGTGTAATACGCCATCTGAAACTATCGGCTATGGTATTATTTTGAAACTGAACAGTTGTTCCTTGACAAACTTCATTTGGAATATTGATATTTACTACAGGTTGCGTTTCCGTAATTCTCAAATCAGACTTCCATACACCTCTTCCGTAGGTTGAAGCCATCAATATATTTCGTGCACTTACCAATGAATCATACCATATTTCTAAATCTGTTATTGCACTGGCAACAGGAAGCCCAGAATTATATAATATCCAGTTATTCATTAAAGAATCTCGATAATAAATACCGGCATCCGTACCTACATAAACGCCATTAAACGAATGCTTATCTATAACTAAAGATAACATGGGAATATTTGGCAAATTAGCTGAATAATCCGTCCATGAAGCACCCATATTTGCAGAACGATATACTTTATTTCCTTTTGATATAAATACTACATTGGAATCGCGGTGACTGGTTTCAACAGATGTAACTCTAGATGTTCCTCCTGGAGGATTTAGTATAACAAAAGTAGGATTATTGCTTAAAATATTATTACTTCTTTTAACCGTTCCATTTGCAAAACCTACATAAACCATATTGTTAGAAACATTACTATATCGAACATCTGTTGCATCTGAATTTGTAAAAGTATCCGCTATAATATATGTTGGAGGTGAAGACGTGAAAAGATTATTAGAAGTGTATATTCTTTTAAAACCTAATGTAAAATGATTATTCACTCTTGGATGTAATTGATACGGAGAAACCCATGGTCTATCTGTTTCAGTTATGACGTCAGCTATAGAACTCCAACTACCGCCATTATTTGTAGTTCGTTGTAGTACCCCATTCTGAACACAACCTAACATTTGTGACGTATTAAACGGACTTATCTCACATTCCATTCCATCGCCACCGACCTCATTGCTCCATGAATTAGCGAAAAAAACACTGGTTCCGTTATCTTGGAAACCCGCAATAAGTTTATTAGAATCTAGAGGCGAATAGCCAATTCGATATATTTGAGATATAGTTAATCCATTATTTCGATCCGTCCATGAATTACCATTATTATCGGTAAAAGTGACACCTCCATCATGACCTACTAAAATTCGACTTGTAGCTGGATCTCTATAAAACACATGTATATCTGCATGAACTAACGGGACACCGCTTTCTCCTTTCCAGCTTGCTTTACATGTCCAATTTAAACCTGCATTTAAAGATGTAAAAATATTAATACCACCAACCATAACCCAATTGGAATCTGTTGGGCTCGTTTCTATAGCTAAATCAAACCATCCTTGCCCCCTATTTCCTCCATTAACATCACCTCCTAAAATATTTAATGTATTTTGCATCATTTGAAAACTCGCACCTTTATTACTTGATTTATAAAAAGATTCTAAAGTATTATCTGAGGTTTGACTTGTAACTAAATATACGATATTTGGATTGGCAGGAGTAACGCCTATTGCCATTCGATTTCTTTGAGTTGCTGTAAATCCGGTTGTAATTTCAGTCCAATTCGTTCCTCCATTTGTAGATCGATAAAAACGACTGGTTCCAAAAGAAGAAGTATCTGTTGTTGTGTAAAGAGTTGCAGTATCGCCAGGTGCATATTGAATATCTTTATAACTCGCATTAAAAGTAGTACGTTTAGTCCAATTGGCACCTTGATTGTACGAAAAATAGACGCCATCACTACATGCAGCTACCATATGATTTGAATTCAAAGGGTTAATCATTAATTTATTAACAATTTTATCTCCCATACCGGTATTGGAAGCTACAAAAGTTTGACCATTGTCATTCGAAACCCAAACGCCTTTTCCATCAGCGTCATTGGCATCGCGATCTCCAGTTCCTATAAATATTTTTTCTGGATTGGTATTTTGATTGACCACAATCGCACTAACACCTAAAGTAGGCAAATAATCAGTATTCGAAGTCCATGAGACTCCTTGATTGGTGCTCGTCCATAAGCCGCCTTGTGGCGCACCGGCCAAATAATTACCATTAGTTGGATGGACAAACAATGCATTGATTCGACCAACCCCAGCACCTGTAATTGGAGCATTAGGGCTATTAAATGGGCCTATTGCTTTCCAATTTCCAGCTGCAGATCTCGTTCTTATTTGATTTCGTAAAAATTTAAAATACTCATTATGCGTTCGCATGGGATGCGGAAAAGACCCATCTGATAAAATACGACTACTCCAATAATAAGCCCATCGTTCAAATGCTTTATAACCGGTGTGGCGTTCTTTTGGGCGATTTGTGTAATATTTTTTATACGCACTTAGTGTTTTAAAATAGTTTACATTTCGATCCTGCATCATCGATTGCCAAATTGGAACATTAGCGGTATCGATTTGAGCATTCAAATGACTAAAAATCAATAATAAAATTAAAAAAGTATATTTACTCTTCATAAAAACTATTTAAAAATTTAACATGCGTTTGTAAACGGAAAAAGGTATTTTTTGTGTAAATTGAATTTTAAATTCCTTGATATTTTGATAAAATGGCTGCATGATATTGGCATCATGATTTGTTTGAAAATACGAATTAAGATTTTGAATATCTTCTGCAATGATCTTATCATTTTCTAATATATAAAACAAATCTCTTCTAAAAAAATCGATTTGTGTTTTTAATCCTAAATCCTTTATAAATCGCACCGAAGCATCAACACTACAACCACTCGCAATTGCAGTTTCTTGATTAACACATAAAACAATACATTGATTATATAAAATCATTCCTACCGCTTCTAAAGAAACTTTATGAGCATTCCATTGGCTTAAAAAAGTATCCATATTTTGATTAACTAGTTGAATTTGAGCTTCAGAAAAAATACTTGGTGCAAAATAAATCCAAATCTGAGAAGCTTCATTAAAATCTTTTGTCTTCTCTAAAAAATCTATGTGTTTAAGCAATTGCATCTCAACTTTTAAAAATATGAGGTACAAATTTATTAATTTTTAAATAAATATAACAAAAAAATAGAAAAAGGTTACAACTGATGCGTGTAGGGTTATTCTATAATAAAATCCAATTTTGGATAAAAAAAATAAAAAAACTGTTGTTTTTTAAGATTTAATTCCAAATGATTATGTTTGCTGTATTGACTTAATGGCATTGGTTGTCCATTTTTTGGCAAAATAAAAATTTCTTGTTTTTTTGAATAGGTTTTAAATCGAATTTTTTCTACAAATACAAAATAATTTTTAATTGACGCATCTAATGAGCTGGCTTTTATTTCTTCATCAAAAGTATTGGAGGTCTTCTTGATACTTTTTAAAAGATTCCTGCGAATCAAGGCTCTTGAATAATTTCTTAGTACGATATCTTCATGATCTTGAAGTTTATAAACTAAATGCCAAACGGCATTATCATTCAATTGCATAAAATGATGGATGATTTCATCATTGAGTTGATGACTTTCTGAAGATTTTAAAAAATAATCCAACGAATTTCCTACTTGAATATATTTTTTTTCTTTTCGTAATGCATCTATTCGTTCAAAAAGTTTTACCAAGAGCATCTCCGCTCCGTAAACTGCTTTATGAAGGTAAACTTGCCAATACATTATTTTTCGAGCTATTAAAAAACTTTCTATAGAAAGCACTCCTTTTTCTTCTATGACCAACTGATTATCTACCACATTCAACATTTTCAAAATCCGATCTACATTGACTTTACCTTCTTTAACACCTGTAAAATAACTATCTCTTGATAAATAATCCAATCGATCTACATCCAATTGACTTGAAATCAATTGATAAAAAAAAGTCCTATCGTATTGATTTTGAAACATTTGTATCGCTAATGACAATTTGCCATCAAAAGAATCATTTAATTGATGCATTAAATAAAGCGAAATTTGCTCATGATGAATACCATTTAGAATATTTTTTTCGAGCGTGTGAGAAAATGGACCGTGACCAATATCATGCAATAAAATAGCCACGCAAGCGGCTTCGTATTCTTCATCCGAGATTTGTATTTTCTTATCTTTCAAAACATCTAAAGCTTGCATCATCAAATGCACCGCACCCAAAGCGTGATGAAAACGACTGTGATTGGCTCCGGGATAAACATAGTTTGTTAAACCAAGTTGAAGAATATGCCTTAATCTTTGAAAAAAAGGATGGTCAATAAGTTTTAATAAAAGTTCATGACGAATACTTATAAAACCATGAACCGGATCGTTAATTATTTTATGCATTATTTGTCTAAAACCTCATTTTTAGATGGCATCGACAATGGATATTTATTTAAACTTTGTACCGATTTTCTTTTGTTATTTCTAACGCCATCAATTTTCCAATCGCTATTTGATTTTTTATCAAAACGACAGGTATTGCAGATCCACTCCTCTACTTCATCCCATTCATTTTTTCGTGCCGAAACACGAACAATTTCATCTCCTGTTTTGTGTAAAACTACTTTACCACAACATTTATCACAATCTCGATGTGCATCATATTGCGCCGTAAACCAAACTCTTGATTTAAATCGGAATGTTTTATCCGTAAGCGCACCTACAGGACATACATCGATGACATTTCCTATGAAATCATTTTCTAATGAATTTTCTATAAATGTTCCAATTTCTGCTTTATCTCCACGATATAAAACGCCGTGCTCTCTACTGTCAGTTACTTGATTTGCTGTAAAAACACAACGATAACACATAATACATCGGTTCATGTGCAATTTAATATAAGGACCGATATCGGTTGGTTCAAATTCTCTACGTTCTTCCTCATATCTCGTTTTTTGAAGACCATTCTCAAAAGCCAAATCTTGCAATTTGCATTCTCCTGCTTGATCACAAACTGGACAATCTAATGGATGGTTAATCAATAGCATTTCTGTAACGCCATTACGAGCCGCGGTAACTTGTTCGCTGGCACTACTTTCTACGATCATACCGTCCATAACCATCGTTTTACAACTTGGCATCAAATTCGGCATAGGTCTTGGGTCTTTTTCACTACCTGCTGCGACGCGCACCAAACAAGTTCTACATTTTCCACCACTTTCGGCCAGAGGTTTATAATAACACATTGCAGGAGGAACCAGCTCACCACCAATCTTACGTGCGGCTTCTAAAATAGTTGTACCATTTGGAACTTCGATGGTTTGTCCATCAATTGTTACTTTAATATTTGGTGTATCCGACATTACGAGATCTTTTTAAAATGATATGGTAAATTTACCTTGATATGGTGCAAAATTAAAAAGATAAACTTAATTTTATTGAAAAAAATGTGCAGAATTAAAAAAAAGTTCAATTTGATTTGTAATACGTATTTTTTTGTCAATTTTATTTATAAAAATATAAATTTGTAACTTAACCATCATGTATGATTTGGGATAAAAAAATTAAAAAACGAATTATCGGGCTCTATGGAGATATCATGAGCGAAAATTTATTAATTGTTTTAGCAGCAGTTCATGGAAATGAAAAAAGCGGTGTCATTGCTTTAGAAAATATTTTTAAATATCTAAAAAGTCAAATGCCTATTTTTAATGGATGTATCCTTGCTTTAAAAGGAAACTTGAGGGCTTTTGATGAAAACAAACGATTTATTGATCAAGATTTAAATCGAATGTGGCATGAAGATCAACTTGAAAAAGTGCGAAATACCGCTTCCGAATTATTAGATAATCACGAAGAAAAAGAACAAAAAGAATTATTATATGTTCTCGAACAATTCACCATCCATCGACAAAAATCCCAACCTTTTTTATTTTTAGATTTGCATACAACGAGTGCGCCTGGCGGTTTATTTACTATTGTTAATGGCAATGACCTTAGTGTAGAAATGGCAAAATCGCTTCAAGTGCCTTTAATTCTTCACTTACAAAATGTGATTAAAAATACCACGCTTAGTATTTTTTCAAAAAAAGAATTTTCTGCTATTGCTTTTGAAGCCGGACAGCATGAGGATCCAATGAGTATTCAAAGAATGGAAGCCGCCATTTATATTTTATTAGATCAACTTGGTATTGCACCTTTTAATAAAGAATGGATGGATAGTCATTTTAATATTTTAGAAGAGGCATCTCTAAACTTACCTAAATTAACTTCTTTTAAATATAAATATCACATTAAGCCCGATGAGCATTTTGAAATGTTACCCGGTTTCAAAAATTTTGACAAGATTGAAAAAGATCAAGTTTTAGCAAAAAATAAACATGGAAATATCTTAGCGCCATATTCTGGCTATATTTTAATGCCGCTCTATCAAAATCAAGGAGAAGATGGTTTTTTTATTATCTCTGAAGAATAATTTCAAAAGAAAGTATTACTGATACTTTTTCCATTTTCTCGCTAAATCTTTGGCAATCTCTTGTTCTTTCGGATTTTTAGATGGCTTGTAAAATATTTCATCTTTTATCGAATCCGGTAAAAATTCTTGATCCACAAAATTACCTTCATAATTGTGCGCATATTTATAATCTTTTCCATAATCTAATTTTTTCATAAGCACTGTTGGTGCATTTCTTAAATGAAGCGGTATCGACAAATTGGGATGGTTGCGATGACAAGCTTGCGCTTTTTTTAAAGCTAAGTACGTTGA
>JBIPPB010000108.1:0-4943 GCA_044368655.1 Chitinophagales bacterium
CCACCGTTAATTCATCAGCATAAGGCGCTACTTCTTTTAAAATCACTTCGCGAATCGGCTGTTCAAATCCAGGTGCTCCAGGTGTTTCACATATTTTTGACATCAATTTAAGATCCAGTTTTGTCGTTGATTTTGTAGATTTAGTTTTAATATTTTTACTCATTTTTTAATATATTTATGAAGGTGCAAACCTACAAAAAGTTTTTTTATTTTGTTAAATGAGTTTATTTATTTCTTCTAATAATCTTCGTTTATATGTTAAAATAAAAATTACAACTTCGTTTAATTTAATCCAACTAAATTTGCAAAAAAAAAATACAATGAACGTATCAGAAAAAAAAGCAAGACTTGTAATAACACTGCTAACTTCAATCGTTTTGGGTTTAGTTGGATTTATGTATATCTTTCCGGGTTTCGAAAGCGCATTTAAATCGGCTTATCCTAATTTTGACATCTATCAACTTCCAAAACTGAATGCAATTTGTAATTCTATAGTTTCCATTTCTTTAATATTTGCTTTAATCGCTATTAAAAATAAAAAGATAAGCATGCATCAAAACTTCATCTACATTGCTTGTTTTTTCTCATTTGTATTTTTGATCAATTATGTATTTTATCATTTAATTAGTGAAAATACGATATATAAAGGTGAAGGAATGGTAAAATGGATTTATTTATTTATTTTATTTACTCATATTATATTAGCTGCGGTTAGTTTTCCATTTATTTTGCTTACACTTTACCGTGCGCTTTCCAAACAATTTGAAAAACATCGTCAAATCGCTAAATTAATTTTTCCAATTTGGTTATATGTAGCCGTAACCGGAGTTATTGTATATCTTATGATTTCTCCATTTTACCCACAGCCATAAAAAGTTATTCATGTTTGAGTTTCATAAAGATAAAAAAAGGTATTTTGAAATACAAACCATAAATACGGAAGAGTATGTTATTCCATTTATAGAAACCGTTTTTCCTATTGAAGCTGGACTTCATGTCTTAGAAGTCGGCTGTGCCGAAGGTGGCGTAATCAAAGCTTTTATAAAAAAAGGTTGTGATGGGATTGGTGTAGAGCTTGAAAAAAGTAGAGCCGAAACGGCTAAAGAATTTCTTAGCGAATTTATAGAAAGTGGGAAGTTAGATATTATTGATAAAAACATTTATGACCCATCTTTTGAATCCGAATTTTCTAATAAATTTGATTTAATTGTTTTAAAAGATGTGATTGAACACATTCACGATCAAGAAAAAGTTTTAATCCAATTTAGAAAATTTTTAAAACCTAAAGGAAAAATATTTTTTGGTTTTCCTCCATTCAATATGCCTTTTGGTGGACATCAACAAATCTGCAAAAGTCCTTTTTTGTCAAGATTACCTTATTTTCACATTTTACCTGCTTTTTTATATCGTATGATTTTAAAAGCATTTAATGAAGATATAGAAGGATTGATGGAAATAAAAGAAACTGGAATTTCAATAAACCGATTTAAAAGAATTGTTTTTAAAACAAATTACAAAATCATAGCAGAAAAGCATTTCTTAATCAATCCGATTTATAAATATAAATTTGGCATTGAAGCTAAAGATCAATATAAATTTATTTCGAAAATTCCTTATTTAAGAGATTTTTTAACGAGTTGCGTTTTTTATGTAATCGAAAAAAAGGATTAAAGCGAGCCTTTAGTTCTTAATTTTTCAATAATCGTATCCATTTTTTCATTAGTCAAATACTCTTGATACGAATGACCTAGCTGCATCATTGGAGCGTATCCACAAGCACCCAAACATTCTACCTCTTTAATTGTAAACATTCCGTCTGAAGTTGTTTGCCCCGATTGAATACCTAATTTTTTACAAGTATATTCAATAATGGGTTTCGCTTTAGGTTCGCACGTTGCGGTATGACAAAATTCAAAAACAAATTTGCCTACAGGTTTTAAGTTATACATACTGTAGAAAGTAGCTACTTCATATACTTCAATAGGCTTAATATTTAATATTTGAGCTACATAATTCATTGTACCAACACTAAGCCAGCCACTACAATTTTCTTGAGCTATATGCAAAACTCTCAACAATGCACTTTTTTGTTTATCTTCAGGATATTGCGAAATAATTCGATTTATTTCTGACATAATTTCTGATGAAAAAGAAGGCATTTCTGAAGATTGTTCTTTAATATTTATCATTTTCTTAAAAATTCATATAAATTTGAATGCAAATGTAAAAAAAAAGGAATTAACGATTATATAAATCTTCAAAATCTTCGTATAAAAGATATCTTTTCCTTATTTTATTAAAAGTAGCTAAATCGTAAGCCCAAGATTTTTTAATATCTTCTATTTGTCGACCGGAAGTTATCATTTTTCTTAACTTATCCGTTCCAACTAATTTATCAAAAAAGTTATTCTTTAATGCAAAAAAAGGCGGATTGGTACTTGTCCAATTTTTATACGTTTCTAATAATAAGTCTAAATCAATACCATTTTTGGGAGTATAATCAGCAAAATCCTTTCCATAACAAAGTCTATTTTTATACATTGGATTCGAAGCACCTATTTTAGAAACAGGAGTAAACTGAAATGAATATTTTTGAGCATCCATAAATGGACTTCCTATCATTTCAAAAGGTCTATCGGTACCTCGTCCAACAGAAACATTAGTCCCTTCAAATAAACATAAAGTTGGATAAAGCGCAATAGCTAAATCCGATTTTAAATTAGGTGATGGCGACACGTCAAGTGAAACTTTCATTTTATGATCATAATTAAGACATTTTATGATTTTCATTTTTGGTTGTACTTTGTTTTCAAGTAATTTTTCGTTTTTAAGAAAATTAGCATATTCTCCTATGGTCATTCCATACACAATAGGTATTTGTTGCATACCTACAAAACTAGTAAAACTAGATTCTAGAATTGGTCCATCAATATAATGTCCATTTGGATTTGGACGATCAAGTATAATCAAAAACTTATTGGTTTGAGCTGCTACTTCCATAACATATTGTAACGTTGAGATGTAGGTATAAAAACGAACACCAACATCTTGAATATCAAAAATGATATAATCTAAATCTAAAAAACTGGTAGCCGTTGGTTTAAATTTGTCGCCGTACAAGGAATGAATTTCAATACCTGTTTTTTCATCTTTTTGATTCTCCACTTTTTGGCCCGCATCGGCATCTCCTCTAAAACCGTGCTCGGGAACAAAAATACGTTTTACATCAATACCAATGCTTACTAAAGTATCTACCAAATGCGTTTTACCGACTAAACTCGAATGATTACATACTACACCAACTTTTACTTTACCTCTAGTTAACAAAGGAATGTATTCATCTAATTGAAGAGCCCCAGGAATGATTTGAGCTTGAACATCAAAAATAAAAAAAAATGAAGCAATTAATAAAAGCGTTTGTTTTAAAAAAATCATAAGCGTTTGTTTATTTTATATTTACTTTTGCTAAATTGTATGAATAAGACTCCATTTTCAATAAAAAGATTGTTAAGCAACGTTAAAGAGAACGGAAAGTTTCGTTTTTCAATTGTTTTTATTAATAAATTATCCATTTCTCTTTGTATTGCTACGATTCTTCTTGCCTCTTTTTTTATAAAAGGCTTTGAATATGAAATCGAAGCAAAGATAATCAATTTTTGGTCTAATATTCATATTATTCCTTATTCTATGGCTTATAATTTTAATGAAAATCCGATTTCAATTTCAAATCAAGATTTACAAATAATTCAAAATCATAGCAATGTAAAGTCAATACATCGAACGGCTCATAAAGGCGTTTTGATAAAAAATAATGATAATATCGAAGGATTAATCCTTAAAGGTATTGATAAAAATGGTATTAATAAATTAAATAAGATTGTAATAAAATCGATCTCAAATAATAAAATAGACTCTAATGATATTCCAGTTTTTATTTCAAAGTCAATGTTAGAAAAATTGGATACAAAGCTTGGAAATTCAATTTATTTAAGTTTTTTAGCTGAAAATCATATTACAAAAAAAGGATATATAAAAGGAATATTTAGCTCTGGTATTATAGAATTTGACGATCAACACATTTTTACTGATTTAAAAATGGTACAAGATTTAAATCAATGGCCAGAAGACTCTATAAGTTCGGTAGAAATTTCATTATATGACAAAAATAAAATACAGCAAACTATAAATGATTTATCAACCATATCGCCAGATATTCACTTTACTTCGATTTATGAATTGTTTCCTCAATTGTTTGATTGGTTAAAATTAATGTCGCAAAATGAAACGATTATTTTTATTATCATGATGCTCGTTGCGATGATTAATATTGTAAATACAATTAGTATATATATTTTAGAGAGAGCACGAACAATTGGACTTTTAAAAGTTTTAGGAGCATCGAACCGATGGCTATATAAAATATTTTTCATACAACTTTCAAAAACCATTTTAACAGGGGTCATTTGGGGGAATGGGATTGCATTTATAATTGCTTATATTCAATTAAATTGGCATCCGATTAATTTAGATCCGGCTACTTATTATTTAGATAAAGCGCCCATATACATAGATTGGATTTCCGTCATTTTCATTAACTTAATAAGCATTTTGGTTTCTTATTTCACATTATTGATCCCAATGATTTGGCTAACAAAAATTTCACCTATAAAAGTAACTGAGTATAATTAAAACAAATTCATGAAAAAAAAAGATATATTATTTGGAAAAAACACATTAACCGAAGCTTTAAAATCAGGCTCAAGTATTGATCAAATTTACATTTCAAAAACGGCTCAAGCCAAAGATTTTAAAGAAATTTATGAATTAGCACTTCAGGCAAATGTTCCTATTCGTAAAGTGCCTATTGAAAAAATCAATTATATTCTTTATCCATTTTACCAGCACGAAAAGATTAATCATCAAGGAATTATAGCATTTATATC
>JBIPPB010000109.1:0-4924 GCA_044368655.1 Chitinophagales bacterium
ATGGATGGTTATTTTTACGGTATCCACATTGCTACATCCGTTCAAGCTCATCGTTACAACATAGTTGGCAATACGTGGATTCACGGAAGTATCCAAAAGCATTTCCCTTAAAATTCTTGCCGTATCCGTTTTGGTAAGAGGCAAAATTCCAGAAACAAGAGGTCTTGTCCAACTAAACGAAACATTATTGGTACTACTCGTAAGTGTCGTTCTAACGGTATCGCCACTACAAATTTGTGGTAAATTTTTATTTGAATTTAAAATTAACGTTGGATTTACTCGCACTCTAAATGTATCGAGATTTGTACATCCATTAGCCGTTAAAACAGTAGGATAAATTACCGTTTGAGGTTCTGTATTAGCATTGTTCAATGTCTGAGAAATGATGCGATTGGTATCTGAAACATTTCCACTTCCTGTAACTCCCGAAGGAAGGATTCTTGTCCAACTGTATGAAGTACCTGCTGTAAGGCTTCTCATCGTATCGGCATAAATAGCATTGTTACAAATGTTTTTTAAAGTTGGCGTTGGATTAAATCTAGGACGAGGGTTTACATTTACAAAAACCGTATCAAATCGAGTACAACCTCCAAAAGTAAGAGAAATAACATATCGAGCTCGAGTAATAAATGTATTTGAATTTGTCAAAACTTCTGAAATCGTATCCGTAGGTGTAAAAGGAACAATAGCTGTAGGTGTAATGCCACTAGTATCTATTCGTTTCCAACCAAAAACCACACCCGAAGTAGCAGATGTAGCTTTATAATTAAAGGATTGTCCCGAACAAATTGCCGTAGGAAATTTAGAACTATTAATTGAAGCGGTAGGATTGACTGTAGCAAAAATAGTATCGATAAAAGAACAACCATTAGCAGTCAACGTATAAAAATACGGAACTATTAACGGACTTGTTGTCGTATTTATTAATGATTCTGATATGCTATTGGATCCAGCGGCAGAACCATTGGATATACCCGCTACAGCAGGACGAGACCAACTAAAAGTTGTTGCGATTGGGCTAATTGAAGATGTAGGAGTATAGGATACCAATCCGGTACAACTTGCCAAAATATTTTTTACAGAAGATAATTTTGGTATAGGATTGACCACCACTCGAACGGTATCCGTTTTGGAACAACCATTAGACGCAATTGTGTATACATACGATTGAGTTTGTTGGGTATTTGTGAGATTAATTAGCGTGTCATTTACGATATTATTTGATCCTGAATTGGGGCCTTTTGAAGAGATATTTGAATTTGCAATTTTTGTCCAAGTCAAAACACTATCTCTGGTAGCCGAAGTAGCTGAATAGTTGAAAGGTCTTTGGCTACAAATAGCTGTAGGTGTTTTGGTCGAACTCAATGTAGGTATTGGGTTTACCGTTAAGAAAATAGTATCTACTTTTGTGCAAGAATTAATTGTCATTGAAACTACATATTTAGCTACAATCTTAGCTGTTCCTGAATTTGTCAACGTTTCATTGATAAATGCGGTAGCGTTTGATCCTGAAATAGGATTTAATCCTGTCGTGTTTCTTGACCAAGAAAATGTGGCTCCTAGAGTTGAACTTTTAATAGTATCTCTATAATTTTGTCCACTACAAATCTGATTAGGATTTGGATTGGTCGTCATAATTGGCGTAGGATTGACAGTAACACGAAGTGAATCATTACTGACACAACCTCTAGCAGCAATCGTAACGGGATATGAAACAACAATTGGATTAACCGTAGCATTTGAAAGTACATCTGATAAAAATGCAGAAGTTCCCGATGCGGCTCCCGTGCCTGTAGTTCCGTTCAAATTTCGAGTCCAAGAAAAAGTAGTTCCTACGGTTGCACTTCTAAATGTATCGCTATAAAGCGTGCCATTGCATATATTTTTCAATTTAATTGTATTGCTCAAGATAGGTCTAGGCAAAATGGTATCTCTAATTACTCTAGTTGATGAACAGCCATTTATATTTGTAAGCGTAATGGTATAAATAGCTACAACAGGGGCTGTAGATGAAGAAACAATTAAGTCAGATATATTGCCCGTTCCATTTCTAGTAGCTGGAATTAGTGTAGCATTAACAGAACGATTCCAAGCAAACGAGGTATTGGATAAATTGCTTGTAAATGTGCTTGTAACCGATGTGCCGCTACATATTGAAGGCAAAATAGTATCGCTCGTCAATAAAGGAGTAGGTAGTACGGTATAGGTAAATCGTTTTCGTCTCCCTTCACAACCCGTAGTATCATTGACTTGACTGGCAAAAAAAGTAAAAACTCCGGGCACAGAAGTGGATAAAATGGGTTTTAAAAGTGTATCTGAGATAGTAGAATCGGCATAATACCTTAAACGATACTTAGCGGTTAAAGGACTTTTCTTTATAAAAGAATCAATGGGAGGTGTGGGTCTAAATTGACAAATTGATGTATCTCGAACGGATGGAATAGGTGGTAATTGAAATTTTCTAATCAATACTTTATTTGAAATCGTATCACAGCCTGCTTGATTATAAAAATTCCATTCTTTGAACCATAGCGTATCTACTCCAGGAACTGTGTCGGGTGTATAGGTATAATAACTTTCTCCAAGCCCATCAAAAACAGGTGCTTTGGCTTGTTTGACCACCCCATTTAGATATATTTCCCTCCATAGAAAAGGAAAGGGAAGTAAATTAATCCCAGCAGAAGACTGAAAACTATATTTATCTTCTGTATTCATGGTGTCTCTTAATGTGAAAAGTATGGAACCATTTACACATACCGCTGCTGTTGGTGGCGTAAGAAATGGTTCGGGTCTTTTATTTCTAATAAAAATTGTATCTGTTAATATACACGTATTAGCTCCAATGTATACTTGACTCGTATAGAAAGGTTGATTACCTGGTAAACTAATGTTAAAAGAACTAGAGCTATCGGCATTAGAATTATTCCATCTGATTCTATAACCTCTGAATAAAATAAGGTTTTCATAGGCATTTAATGCTTTACTATGAATGAAAATGTCATCTATATAAGCATTCATAACTCCAGGTGGAGTCCATCCATTTGTACTTGTTATTCTTCCAAATTGATAATTTGTTCCAAAAACATTAGACATTAAATTAATTGGTGAAGACTTAACTAGTTGGCCATTTATGTATATACTTGCAGTTGGTGTTGATCCCGAAGCATTTATGGATATGGAAACAAAAATCCAAGTAGAAGTGATTTTAAAAGAATTAAAAGGAACCGTTATTGTATTTGAGAATGCTTGGTGTCTAATAAACAAAGTGTCCGCATTACAGCTTGAACATGAAGAGGTGTCATTTGAATTCCAAATTTGCATTACTGGATTGTTTGATGCATTTCTCATCTCAAATAATGCTCGATTTTGTAAAAAAGAATAAGATCTCTCAATTCTATACCAAAAAGAAAGATTCATAGAAGATGAATTTACTGTTGGATTTATTGTATTTGAAACAAATCGAGTTGAAGGCGGTGTATTTATTGGTGAATAATTTAAAAAATAGGATCTAGAACATGAAGATAAAAATCGATCATCTGGAAATCCTCCATTAAAATTTGGCCAGCAAACCACACCTAAAAAAGTATCAGGGGCTGCAGAAATTAGATTGTTGCCATTGCCAGATCTATCCTGCAATGGAATATTAGGTGAATTGCAAAAAGGATACCAATTTACTAAATTATTGACTAAAAAAGGTGCTAGCTGACTTGAATTACAAAAATTACTGACTGGAAATCCATTTGTTTGGGTGAAATTTAAAGTTAAAGGTCCTGAAAAACCACATGGAATCCAAAGTGAATCTGGGGTTATCTTACCAATAACTGGAGTTGATCCACATATTTGGGTACATTGTGCTTGAATTATATTATTTTCAAAAACAAAAAATAGAAGAAATATATAAAGGGAAGATAATATTTTTTTATACATAATTTATTGAAAATAATTACTATGCGCAAATATAATAATAATATTACGTTTTAATTTTAAAAAATTAGTTATCGGTATTTTCTAATAATTTAATGTGATTTATTTTGCCCATTCTTTCAGCTAAAATATAAGATATAGTTACATCTCCAGTTACATTTGTTGTGGTTCTTAACATATCTAATGGTCTATCTAAAGCAAAAATAAGCGCTAATCCTGCTTCTGGAATTCCTACTTGAGCTAAAACAATAATTAACATTAACAACCCAGCACTTGGAACAGCTGCAGCACCAATGGAAGCTAAAGTTGCTGTAAATAGTATCATTAACTGAGCTTCAAAGTTCAAAGGTATGTTTAAAGCTTGAGCAATAAAAACAGCTGCAACGCCTTGATATAAACTTGTACCATCCATATTAACTGTTGCTCCTAATGGTAAAACAAAACTTGCAATATCTTCATCTACTCCTATATGTTCTACTGTTCGTTCCATTGTAAGTGGGAGCGTTGCTGCGCTTGAACTCGTGCTAAAAGCAAGTAGTTGAAAAGGAATCATTTTTTTGAAAACAGGTAAAGGGTTTTTTTTTGTAAAAATATAAATACAAAGAGGGTAAAAAATAAATGTGTGGATAAATAAACCTAAAATTACAGTCAATCCATATGCAAATATTCCCTTTAAAACACTAAAGTTTGGAATTTCAGTCATTAATGTAGCCATTAATGCGAAAATGCCAAATGGCGCAAAAAGCATAATTAAATCGATGACTTTCATTAAAATAGGATATAATCCATTAAAAAATTCAACAACAGGTTTTGTTTCCTTACTGTTAATTTTCATAATACTAAATCCAATCAGTAAAGCAAAAAAAATGACTTGTAACATTTTACTATTATCGCTTAATGCCAAAAAAATATTACTTGGAACCGCATCAATAATTGGACTTAAAATGCTAATGTCTTTTTGCTCTGACACACTATTTATCTTATCTGTAACCTCTTTGTT